>CANJYB010000005.1 GCA_947479085.1 Bacteroidota bacterium
CCCGTTTCCGAAGAGCAATTAACCACCACACAAACAAAAATTTCAACACAGAGAACACCGAGGAAAAAAATAGAGCTTCAAAGAAAACTGCTCCGTGAAACTCCTTTAACTCTGCGAACTCTGTGTTGAAAGAAAACTTTTTTAACTCAGAGTTGAAAAAACAAAAAAAGCCCCCGTTTCCGAAGAGCAATTAACCACCACACAAACAAAAATTTCAACACAGAGAACACCGAGGAAAAAAATAGAGCTTCAAAGAAAACTGCTCCGTGAAACTCCTTTAACTCTGCGAACTCTGTGTTGAAAAAAAACTTTTTTAACTCAGAGTTGAAAAAACAAAAAAAGCCCCCCGTTTCCGAAGAGCTTTTTTAAAATCTGAAATCTGAAATCTACCCCCTCACCATCCGTATCGTCACCTCCACCATTTTCCCTTTCTCCACAGTTATAGCCCTTCTCACCGAAATCCTCCCTTCAGCACTCGCATTAAAATAAGCCGGACCCGACATAATTCTTTCAATCTCATACTTATCATTAAAAGTATTACCCAACACAAACTTGCCATTCCTCTCACACTCCAATCTTCCATCAGTTATCGCACCACCATCCTCATCCCTCACCAAATGCGCCAACACAATATTATGTCTCCTTCCCAGCAGTATCGCGCGCGATTTCAATTCAAACTGATTCACCAAATTCGCATCATCCGTATCATCCAGGTAACTATGCAGCAACTCAATCTCCTGTTGAATAAACCCTTTCAGCAAATCAATTTCCGGCTGGATCAAATCCGTACCATCCGCCTTTTTCTCTTTAATAATATTAATAGGTCTATTTCTCAAATCCACAAATGCCTGAATAGCATCCCCCATCGTAGTAATATTACCTGCAATAATATTTGTCAAAACTCCACCCGGACCTTTATTCGCATTCATCAGATTTTTCATATCATTAGCCCTTGTCGCAGCCAGCACATCATCCGCTTTAAAAATATAAGTTTTCGGATGGTCCAGAGCAGTCGCTATCTCATCCAGTCCCAACTGTTCTGCTTTCACCTTTCCTCTCAATGCATACTTAATCACCTGTTTCGCCATTTCCTCTTTTGCCAGTTCTTTTTCATTGCTCACTTCACCGTAGTCATGCTGCTGCGCATCTTCAGCCGCTTGTATAGCCGCCACCTGGGCAGCAATGCCTGTAATTATAGTATTCATACCTTCAATTCCGCCTATAACCGTAAGGTGATCAGCATCACTGTTAAACTCATCACATCTTTCTCCGGCTTCAAGTTCAGCCCTTTGTAAATCTTTCATTTTTTCTCTTACGCCCTACTTTGCTCAGGCGATTTTTATTTAGTTAATTATTTATCAAATTAGTTTTTTCATTCTTTTCAATTTATCATCCATCCCCGACAACATATCATCCATTCCCTACAATATTTCATCCATCCCCGACAATATTTCATCCATTCCCGACAACATATCATCCATTCCCGACAATATATCATCCATTCCCGACAATATTTCATCCATCCCCGACAATATATCATCCATTCCCGACAATATTTCATCCATCCCCTACAATATTTCATCCATCCCCGACAACATATCATCCATCCCCTACAATATTTCATCCATCCCCGACAATATTTCATCCATTTCAGTCAAAATGATAAAAAAACATACGCTCACTCCCTTCATCAAAGCACCATTTAAAGGGTTTCACTAAACTATGTCAAAGAACGAGGTGAAAAGAATGCTTTAAATCTAATACTAAGGTAGAGGGTAAAAAGAAAGGATTTTTAAAAAAAAGCCCTGCAGGGCGAAAATGCTAAAATATATTTTTCCCCGCACCGGTCAAAAAAGCTTTTTCCTCTCTTGTCAAATCATCAATTACATGAGCAAAACAAGCATCAAATTTTTGTCTCTTTTGCAAAGGAGAAAGCTGCTCATATTCCATGAGTATCAACTTATGCGCTTCACACGATTTTGTAAGCATGTTTCTCATAATGATACCAAAGTCCGGAAAAGTACGGCTCAGGTAATTCAAATTATATTTGGAAATAACAAGTAAAGTGCTTTCTATTCTCGAAACAATACGCTGATTAGAAACTACCCCGTTTTCAAAACTATAACAATCCACCACCACACTATTATACGGTTCAAAAAACATTGCCCTTATTTTCTTTTCCCCGTTTGCATACGTTGATTCAGCTTTAAATATTCCTGAATAAATAATACCTACTTCACCACATATTTTATTTTGCCCGCAGAACTCCTCATTATTTTTAAACGTCACACAATTAAATTTACTTATAATTAAATCCATATCCGCACACGAAAAGTTTTTACCCTCCGGGGTAGAAGTAAAAAAAGCAATTAAACAATCCGAATAAGCAGACAACATCAAACCACTATTTTTTAATTTTCGGAAAATAAAATAACTGCCCCGCCAATAGTTAAACTAACGGAATATGTGGCTGGTGGAAGCTACCAGCCGGAGCAATGATTTTAAAGAGCGAAAAGGTTAATTTAAGATAGTAGCGGTTTTTATCAAATCATTAGAGGTTTTAAGGTTAAACACAAAAAAGGTAACTTGTTTAGGTCTGTAAAGTTTCTTCATGCTTTTATGAGATTTGATTAATACGAGAACAAAAATAAAAAATGTTTTCGAAATAATAAATACAGTAAAACAATTTTATTTCTAAAAAGATGTTAAAATTAATATGCCTATATTCGTGGTATATAAATAAAGGGGTTTTCAAATAGAATGAAAAAAATTATCTTCCTTTCAGTTCTGCTGAACTTATTTCAGTTTATATCTGTTAAATCTCAAAACTTAGTTCCGAATCCCAGTTTTGAGTTTTTTACACAATGTCCAACATCTGATGGGCAAACCGACTTTGCTTTTCCGTGGTACGATCCTACTGGCGCTACATCTGATTATTTCAACGCCTGTGCGAATCCATCTTATTTAGGAGTACCAAATAATTCTGGTTTTAATTGTTATCAACCAGCAAAAACAGGAAGTGCATACTGCGGTTTTTTCTCAATTAATAGTGGTCTCCCCAATTATAGGGAGTATATTCAAGTAGAGTTAACAGATAGTTTGATATACAATGTTTGTTATTATATTGAATTTTATTTAAGTCTGGCAAATACTTCTTCTTACGGAACAAACAATATTGGTTGTTATATATCCAATACAGCAGTTACAACTGCCCAGCCTAACATTTTAAATTATACGCCTCAAATTTTGGCTGTAGGTAATCCTGTAATAAATGATACCGTTAATTGGGTAAAAGTTTCAGGTTATTATACGGCATTTGGAGGTGAAAAATACATTACAATAGGCAATTTTAATACGAATGCAAATACAAATGTTGCAGTTAATGATACTGTTACATTTTATCCGGCAAATGACACCAGTTCTTATTATTATGTAGATGATGTAACTTTAATAGATTGCTCACAAATAGGAATAAATGAGATAGAAGGAAATTGTAATTTTATACTCTTCCCCAACCCCGCTTCCGGTAACCTAACCATTTCTTTTGCGTATAATAACACAAAGGCAATCGTTAACATTACAGATATAACAGGGAAAATTGTTTTACAATCCGAAATCCATAATCCGAAATCCGAAATTGATTTAACAGGTTTTGCAGATGGGATGTATTTTGTACAAATAAAAACAGGTGATTTTACCGAAACAAAAAAACTAATCGTTGAGAAATAATATACCAATGACTTTACATACTTACTTGAACTACCTTTTAAATAGTCCTATTGCGAGGAACTTGTCTTTAAATAAATTATCTTTGTAAAAAACAAACGCTATGCAGGTAATAAATCAAAAAGTACACATTAATAAAGACGGAATATTAAAATTGGAAATTCCTACTCAATTGTCAGAAGCAGATGTTGATTTGGTTGTAGTTATAAGCCCTTCTGTTAATTCACCCAAAGATGGTTTAAGCGAATCTGAAATTTTATTAGTAGAAGAACGTTGGGAAGAATATCAGAAAAACCCCGAAAACGCTAAGACCTGGAAAGAAGTAAAGGCCTCTCTTTTAAAAAAGTATGATATATAGTCTTGTTATTTCATTGCCTGCCGAAACAGACATTGAAGAAATAATAGAATGGTATGGAAAGGAAAATAAAGATCTAAGCAGAGAGTTTGTAGAAATTCTTGAACAAACATTAGAGCAGGTTATTTCCAATCCCTTTCTTTTTCAGCAAGTGTTTAAAGACTATCGCAAAGTAGATACTGCAAAATTTCCTTATAAAATAATTTATCGCATCTCCGAAAACAAAATTATTGTGTTAGCGGTAATACATCACAAGCGAAATCCTGAAGTTTGGAAAAACAGAAAATAAATTCCACACATGTAAAAATGTAAACGAATTACTATTGTTTATTAAAATAATAAGATTTTTTAATCCTTCTTACTGTAACCTCCACAAAGCTTTAAACGTATAATTAATATAAAGATAAGAATACACTCATGACTTACCCCAAAATGATACCGCCCGCAACTGCAACCCTTTACGAAGGAGAGCTGGCTACCTTTTGGTTTGACGAAAACGGAATACTTTGTGCCATTTCCAAAAACATACCCCGTACATTGCAAATGCAAAAAGATAATTATGCCTTTATAAATAAAATAACAGCAAACAAAAAAGTATGTGTACTTACCGACACCACCAACTCGTTGCCGCAAGACAAAGCAATAAGAGATTATCTTTCTACTGAAATACCAAAAGCATTTAAAGCCATGGCCATTATTTCCAAATCTCCGCTTGGGCAAATAGTGGCCAATATATTTGTCTCGGTACAACAAAATATTATCCCCATAAAATTTTTTCAACATGAGCACGAAGCCAAAGAATGGCTAAAAAACTATCTTTAAATCCTTTTTTATTTCTGACCTTTGCTCCCTGCAAGATTTTTAGTTTAGCATATAATGAACAGAAAAAACTTTTTGAAAACGTTAGCATTATTACCTTTAACAGGAGCAGCAATGAAATTGAACGAACTAAACACCATGGCGGCTTCATTTGCCGCTACCGAACAAATGCCGGTATTATTTATGGGCCACGGCAGCCCCATGAATGCCATCGAGGAAAACGAATTTGTAGCCGGGTTTAGAAATGCTGGAAAAGGAATTCCCAAACCCAATGCCGTACTATGCATATCTGCCCATTGGGAAACCAGGGGAACTTTTATAACAGCCATGGAAAAACCCAGAACTATCCATGATTTCGGTGGTTTTCCACAGGCATTGTTTGATGTACAATACCCCGCACCCGGAAGTCCGCAAATAGCAAAAGAAACCAAAGAGACCATAAAAAAAACAGTGGTAGGCCTGGATGAAAAATGGGGGTTGGACCACGGCTGCTGGAGTGTGGTAAAACATTTATACCCCAATGCCGATGTGCCGGTTATCCAGATGAGTATTGATTATACCCAGACACCTCAATATCATTACGAACTGGCAAAAGAACTGGCATCACTTCGTAAAAAAGGAGTGTTAATAATAGGCAGTGGAAACATGGTGCACAACCTTGGCATGGTGGCGTGGGATAAATTAAATACAGTGGATTATGCTTACGACTGGGCAGCAGAGGCAAGTGCTAAAATGAAAAAGTACATCCTTACCAACGACCATCAGCAACTCATCAATTTCAAGTCGCAGGGAAAAGCCTTCGACCTGGCCATACCCACTCCCGAACACTACCTTCCATTGCTGTATACATTGGCATTAAAAGGAGAAAACGAAAAAGTAAGTTTGTTTAACGACAAAGCAGTGGCAGGTTCCTTAACCATGACATCATTAAAAATAGAAAAGGCATAAGGCACATGAAATGGATATTACCACTATTATTATTTGCATCCGTTAATCTGAACTGCCAGAATTTAAAACCCAAAGAACCTGTGCTGCATTATTTAATAAGAGAACCTAAAATAAAATCGGGCAAGCCACCTGTCATCATCCTGATGCATGGAATACGCAGTAACGAACGCGACCTGTTTTCATTTGCTGATTTGCTTCCGGCTCAGTTCCTGGTGGTTTCGGCCCGGGCACCTTATTCATTAGGTAATGATGGTTATGCCTGGTACCACGCTGATTTTTCAACCGATACACCTGTTATTAATGCAGAAGAAGCAGAGAAAAGCAGGGCAGTAGTAATTCAGTTTATTAACGAATTAAAAGCAGTACATCCGTTTGACGAAACAAAAGTTTACCTCTGTGGATTCAGCCAGGGAGCCATCATGTCTTACAGTGTAGGGCTCACCCATCCGGAACTTGTAAAGGGTATTGCAGTGATGAGCGGAAGAGTATTGGAAGAAGTAAAACCTAAAGTGGTGAAGAATAAAGTGCTTAAAAAGCTATCTGTTTTTATTTCGCATGGCATAAATGACAATGTAATAAAAGTGCAAAATGCCAGAAATGCAAAAACGTACCTGGAGAGTTTAGGTATTAGTCCTACCTATAAAGAATACACAGAAGTTCATTCCATCAATAACGACATGCTTACCGACCTTGTGAATTGGTTAAGTAAAAAATAAGCTTACTTAAATATCTTTTCGAAAAACAATTTCATTTCGTTAAACGAAGCAGTATCGGCAGCAGCATTATAAGCTATCGGCATATTAAATTTCTTTCCGGTTTCCGTAGCAGCCGGATTAGTAAAAGCATGCGTAGCTCCCGGATAAGATCTAAAAGTATAGCTTGCTCCGGCTTCATCCATTGCTTTCTTAAACTTATCCACTTCTTCTGCATTCACAAATTTATCTGCTTCACCATTACAAACTAATATATCTGCTTTCAATAGTTTTTTATCGAGCGGCACACCGTTCAAACTGCCATGAAAACAAACCGCACCTTTTAAATTCTCTCCCAATCGGGCAACATTTAATACAATGCCTCCTCCAAAACAATACCCAATAGCTGCTATTTTGGTAGTATCGGCCATAGGGTATGTTTTTATTTTTGCAACGGCAGCATCAAATCTCGCTTTTGCCATTTGCGGATTCTGATAAAAAGGCCCTGCTAATTTACCTGCTGCTTCCGGATTGTCCACTATGGTGCCATTTCCATACATGTCTACTGCAATGGCCAGATAACCAAGTTCGGCAAGTTGTTTGGCCCTGTTTTTAGCATAATCTGTTAAGCCCCACCATTCCGGAACGATAAGCACTACCGGTCGTTTAGCATCAGTGGCCTCATTCCAGGCAACAAACCCTTTCATAGTAACACTATCCCCGGAGTAGGATACGCTCTCTTCTTTAATTGATACTTTTCCCGTTTCCATAGTTTTTGAAGTGGAATTGCTGTTGCAGGCTATTAATAATAGCATCGCTGCAGCCCCGGTTAATTGTAATTTTTTCATGTTCTTATTTTGTTGTGTAAAATTAGATATTCCTTTTTTAATTTGGGTCTAAACAATAGAGTTTTTAAATATTAATATTCAGTACGAGTCCAAAATGTTTGTTGCATCTGACTTTTTTAAACAAGTCTCCTCTTTCAACTGTCTGGCCATGGCTCCCATCCCCTTTTTTCAAGGGGAGGGGTCGGGGGAGAGGTCTCGAAATCAGGATTGTCACTTAACCAATTCTTAAAACAATAATTCACAACTTTTGTTTAATATTTTTTTTTGACGAAAAAAATTAAGTTCTTTGTTCTGTTAAATAATAACCAAATGGTAAAGAAATTTGTTTTTTTGAGTTTGTTATCTCTCTTCATCGTTTCCTGCAGCAGGGAAGCTGTTTTTTCGGATGTAAAAATAAACAACCGTTACACTGTATCCATTCCCGATTACCTGCAGCCATGCAGCGATTTGCACAAGGAAGCTTCCTTGCAATATCAGAACATTGAAAAAGATGTTTATGCCATTGTAATTGATGAAAAGAAAAAAACAATGGTGAATTATGATTTGAACTTTAATGTGGATTTATATTTCAATAACATAGCCAAGCAGGGATTTATCGAAACCATTAAGAATGGAAAAATTAGTATCCCCGGCCGTGAAACTATAAACGGAAACAAAGCGTTGATAGCTGAAGTGACAGGTATGGTTGACCAGACAGAGGTTTTTTATAAACTGGCAGTGATAGAAACCCCCTTTACGTTTTACCAGATTTTGGTATGGACCCGCGCAGAAAACAAAACAAAGTACGAGCCCGACATGATGAAAATAATAGAATCGTTTAAGGAAATGAAATTATCCAAGGACGAACTACCTGTTCCTAAAGAAGAACAACCTGAAAAATTTACAATAAAACTAAAGTACTAACCTAAGCTTTCTTTACATCAATTCCCAGTTCTGTTAATTGAGCCTGGGCAATAGGAGAAGGAGAATCAATCATTACATCACGCCCCGAATTATTTTTAGGGAAAGCAATAAAATCACGGATTACTTCAGCTCCTCCAAAAAGAGAACACAGTCGGTCGAAACCAAAAGCAATACCACCATGCGGAGGTGCCCCGAATTCAAATGCATTCATCAGGAAACCAAATTGAGCCTGGGCTTCTTCCTTCGAAAATCCAAGTAAATCAAACATTTGTGATTGTAATTGTTTATTAAAAATACGGATGGAACCGCCACCTACTTCCACACCATTTATTACCATATCATAAGCATTGGCACGTACAGCACCCGGATTGGTAGATAACAAGGCAATGTCTTCCGGTTTGGGAGAAGTAAAAGGATGGTGCATGGCATGCCAGCGGTTAAGTTCGTCATTATATTCAAGTAAAGGAAAATCGACCACCCAATGGCAGGCAAAGGTGTTTTTATCGCGCAACCCAAGGCGATTGCCCATTTCTAAACGTAATTCCGAAAGTGCTTTACGGGTTTTGTTTTCTTCTCCTGCCAATATCAGCATCAAATCTCCCGGTTGAGCATTAAAAGCAGCAACCCATTTTTTTAATTCTTCTTCATTATAAAATTTATCTACAGACGACTTAATCGTGCCATCTGTATTATAACGTGCATATACTAATCCTGTTGCACCAATTTGCGGGCGCTTAACAAACTCAGTAAGTTCATCCAATTGTTTGCGCGAATATTCTGCAGCTCCCTTTGCACATATACCTACCACCAAACCTGCATCATCAAATACTTTGAAACTCTTACCTTTAACTACCTCATTCAATTCCACAAACTTCATTTCAAAACGAATATCTGGTTTATCGTTACCATAAAACTTCATAGCATCCGCATAAGTCATCCTGGTTAACTCGGGAATATCAATACCTTTTACACTTTTAAATAAATGACGGGTTAACCCTTCAAACGTATTTAATATATCTTCCTGCTCCACAAAAGCCATTTCACAATCTATCTGGGTAAATTCAGGCTGACGGTCGGCACGTAAATCTTCGTCTCTGAAGCATTTTACAATCTGGTAATAACGGTCGAAACCACCCACCATTAATAATTGCTTAAATGTTTGCGGGGATTGAGGTAAAGCATAAAACTCCCCCTGGTTCATACGCGAAGGAACCACAAAATCTCTTGCCCCTTCAGGTGTTGATTTAATTAATACAGGCGTTTCCACTTCCAGGAAATTCAACTTGTCAAGAAATAACCTGGTTTCAATAGCCATTCGGTGGCGAAGTTCCAGGTTCTGACGCACAGGATTTCTTCTTAAGTCAAGGTAACGGTATTTCATCCGGATATCATCGCCTCCATCCGTTTCGTCCTCAATAGTAAAAGGAGGAGTGATGGCAGAATTTAAAACAACTATTTTATCAGGCGTTATTTCTATATCCCCTGTGGCTATTTTATCCGATTTGGAATAACGCTCTGTTACTTTCCCTGTAACACTTATTACAAACTCACGCCCTAACGAACGGGCAATATCAACAATGTCTTTACCGGCATTCTCGGTTTCAATGGTTATTTGGGTAATGCCATATCTGTCACGTAAATCAATCCAAAGCAAAGAACCTTTATCCCTTACTCCCTGCACCCATCCGCTGATGGTAACAGTTTGTGAAACATTACTAATTCTTAATTCTCCGCAGGTATGTGTACGTAACATGGTTTATAAGGTATAAATGATTGTATAAAAATGGAATGCGAAAATACTAAAAAAACAAAAGCGGCATTCTTATAATAAGAATACCGCCTTCGCCCAAACAAAACAAACAAACTATTAACTAATCACCCCGCGTGTGCGGGCAAACAAAACAAACAATGAAATACTAAAATGAATTGTACACACATAAAAAAATGATTGCTACAGTTGCTATTGAAAGCAAAATGTTTGCAGTTCCTACTTCCTCTTTGGTAAAGTAGCGTCTGCGCTGAATTGAGATTTTTTCCTCATGATTTCTATTTTTTAATTGTTAAACTTTTTCTATTATTAAAAAATAAGGTGAAAGAGTGTTTGTAATTTCGGTGACATCCCCACAGCGTCCCCAATATTTTAATGAACGACCTCTTTCACACTTATTTTTTCAAAGAACTTATCAGAAAACAGCTGATAAAAAAACAGTACCGAATCGAAATAATTCTGGTTGCTATTTCTGGTACAATTTTACGGAAGAAAAAAATAAAAAGGGGGGCACTTTGAGAGTTTGGCAGATTTTGGCACTTAAACGGTCGTTTTTGGGTTTAAATGACAGATCAGACCGAGGACATTCTGTCAAAAAGATCGGTTTTCCCTCTTCGGGACACCTCAACTTTTGAATCATCCGACATAATTAGGTAAGGATTTTCTCCCCGGACGAACTTTTTGATGTATTTATAATTAATAAGGTGAGAACGATGAACTCTCATAAAATCTTCATCCGAAAGCATCTGTTCATAATCTCCAATGGTACGGGCAACCACTATTTGTCTTCCATCGGTAAGGTAAAAAATGGTAAGGTTGCTTGAAGATTCACAACGAATAATAATATCGGTTTCAATAAAAATGTATGATTCCCCTTCCGGTAAGGCAATTTTTTTTACTTTGGTGTCTTGTTTTACATTGGAAAGTAAGGCGTCAAATTTTTTTCTGAGTAAATCTTTTTGATGTACTTTGTTTTTCAAACGGCCAACAGCATTAACCAGTTCTTCCGGATCTATTGGCTTTAAAATATAATCAATGGCGCTGAACTTTATAGCTTTAATCGCATAATGGTCGTAAGCGGTGGTAAAGATTATTTCAAAGTTAATTTCAGGAAGTTTTTCGAGCAAATCAAAGGCATTTCCGTTGGGCATTTCAATATCTAAAAAAAGCAAATCCGGTTGATGAAGTTCAATGGCCAGAATAGCCGAATTCATGGAGTCGGCTTTTTCTACTACTCTTATCTGAGGACAGTACTTTTCGACCAATTTAGATAATGATTCCCGAGCACCTTTCTCGTCATCAACTATTATAGCGTTTATCATGTTGTCAGTAGTTAAAAATCACACGAATATACAAATGTATTTTAATTATTCAATAGATTCAAGAGGAATTATTAACTTCACTTTGGTTCCAGATGGTTCCCCGTTTTCATACATATCCATTATCTCCACAAATATATTGCTCTTTAAACTCGAATTCAATACCGATAATCGCTCCTGAGTAATGGTCATTCCCATAGATTTATGCTGTTGAACCCTGTTGCTTTTTAATTCAAGCGATTTTTTACGTCCTACACCGTTATCTTCAATAATACATAGAATGGTATCATCCTGTTTTCTTAAAGTTATCTCAAGTTTACCACCCCCTTCTTTGGGCAACAGTCCATGTTTTATTGCGTTTTCCACATAAGGTTGAATAAGCATGGATGGAATCTGCTCGTAATTTTTATCAATGTCAGGAGCAATGTCAATATGATATTCAAATTTCTTTTTAAAACGCATCACTTCCAGCTCCAGATATAATTTAAGAGCATCCATCTCTTCAGCGATTGTTATCAGTTGCTGTTTCGAATTCTCCATTATTTTACGCATCAGTTGTGCAAATTTGGTTAGGTATCTCAAAGCAGAATCAGTGTCGTTACTTTGAATATAATCCTGTATGGAAGCCAATGTATTGAAAATGAAATGAGGATTCATTTGGGCCCGTAATGCCTGTGATTCTATATTAGCAATCTTTTTGTTGAGTTCAGTTTTCTCTTTCTCCCTGTTTTTTATTTGACGGATACGGAAACGGATAGAGAAAATCAAAGCCATAATAATTAATAAAGCTAACGAAACATTGAATTGCCATGTTTTCCAGTAAGGTCGGTTCACAGTGAAAGTGAAGGTAGCAGGGCTTTTGTTCCATAAATTTTCATTATTGGAACTAATTACCTGAAAGGTATAGGTGCCTGCCGGAAGATTTGAATAAGTAGCTAATCTTTCTTTAGATGGAGGAGACCATATTTTTTCAAAACCATCTAGTTTATACATATACTTCACTTTTCCGGGGTTGGTAAGGCAAATTCCTGAAAAATTAAAGGTAATATTGTTATCATTATAGCCCAAGTGCACATTGTTATTCAGTATAGTGTCATTATAAAATAAACTGAATCCGGTAATGCTGATTTTTGCTTCGGCTTTATTTTCAATATATTCGTTCTGGTCATATTTAATAAGCCCATATACGGTTCCAAACCATATCGCACCATCTTCATCCACCCAGGTTCCATTCGAATTGCACTCCACACCTGTAAATCCTTCCTGCTTTCCAAAAGGAATTATGTTTTTTTGTCCTGTTTTTTTAAATTCTGAAAGGTCAATCTGGTTTAATCCCTGGTTAGTTCCTGCCCAAATTTCATCTTGTCTTCTGCCAAAAGTTAAAGAATAGACCAGGTCAGAACTCATTCCATCTGTTTTATTAAAATTAATAGGTTTTTTATCTGGGCTAAATGGGTTATACATCCAAACTCCATCAAGACAGCCGAAATAGATATTGCCTTCTTTATCAATTAGGGAAGTCAAATAAGAATCATTTTTGAATCCTAATTGCTGACTACATTCAGTCATCGTTTTTCCATCGTATTTGATTAGTCCCCCAAGATAAGTACCTATCCATAATGTTCCAAGGTTATCTTCCAGTATTGTCCACACCTGCGAGTTTTCATTCAGTCCTTTAAATCTTAGTCGGGTAAATGTTTTACCATCGTATTTGTACACTACGTTATTTCCAGCTAACCAGATATTGTCTTTAGAATCTTTGTAAATGTAGTTAACTGGCTTATCAAAAACTCCTGAAGAATCTTTCTTTTTTGAAAAGGTTTTTTCCTCAAAAATGGTAAGACCATTATCTGTGCCTAACCAAAGAACCCTGGGAGAGAACTCATAAATTGAATAAACGGTATTAGCAGTTAAACCTTCTTCCTTTCCATACCGGTTGAAATTTTTATTATCATATTTGAAAAGACCTCCCCCTTGCGAGCCAATCCATAAATTGTCTTTTGAATCCCGGATAATTCCGTAAATGAGGCTACTTGTTATTCCATCATGAATGTCAAAACTTACAAATGGATTTCCCCTGTACTTAAATAAACCTGCATTGGTACCTATCCAAAGATTTTTTTCGTAATCCTCAAAAAAGCAATTAAGTTTATTACCGTTCTGGTCTCTTCTAACGGAAAGATTAAAAAACTTTTCATGGTCATACTTTATAAGTCCCATTTCGGTACCAAGCCAAATAATATTTTTATAGTCAACAATAATACTTTTGATATTATTATCTATAAGTCCCTGCTCTTTTTTATAGCTAGTGATTTTGTTTTCAATAAAACTACATAAGCCATTATCAGTTGCTATCCAGACGGTGTGAGAATCATCTTCACTTATTCCGTTAATATTATTTGAGGATAGTCCATCTTTAGAAGTAATTGTTTTGAAATGGTTTTGATCAAAAACGCTAATACCATTGCTTGTTCCAATCCAAATATTTCCCTTTTTATCCTGGTAAAAACATTTTATTTCATTGTTTACCAATCCGTTTTTAGTTGAATAATTGGTGAATAGCGAACCGGATAACTTACTTATCCCTTTATTGGTTCCAAACCAGATATCGCCATTAGCATCTTTAAGGGAACAAGTTATTGAATTGCTTATCAGCCCTTCTTTGGTGGTATAACTTGTAAAGCTTTTGCCGTCAAATTTATTAATCCCAGCAATAGTTCCTATCAGCAAGTTATAGTTATTATCCTCAATTACGGTGGTGACAGAGTGATTCAATAAACCTTCATTAGGGGTGTAATTAGTAAAAGTTACTCCATCAAATTTACTTAATCCACCATATCCACCCGACCATAAGTTCCCATTATGGTCTTGGAAAATAGCCGAAACCTGGATGAATGGCAAACCGTCTTCAACAGAATAATTTCTGAAATAATAGGATTGGGCAAATCCTTTGGGAGCAGGAGAAACAAGTGTAAAAACACAAAAGATGAAAAAGACTATTTTTGTTTTACTCATATCTGTGTTTCTGCTGTTTTTTTACTATTCGTTTTTATTTAGGAGAGAATCCCAACCCTGAGCGGTAAGTGGGTGTGATGTGCCTCCTTTTGTAATCAGGTTAACTCCTTCCTTTTTATTGGTCATGTGACCGATTATGGTAATGTCAGGATTTGCCTTTACTTTAGGAAAATCTTCCTGAGAAATAGTGAATAGCAATTCGTAGTCTTCCCCTCCGCTTAATGCACAAACCGTAGGGTCCAAGTTAAATTCCCTGGCCATATTATAGGTTTGCGGGTCAATTGGGATTTTATCTTCATATAAATTACAACCAACTTCAGATTGAGATGCAAGGTGAAGAATCTCTGAGGCTAATCCATCAGAAACGTCAATCATTGAAGTAGGTTTTACTTCCAGTTTTTTTAATAATACCGGGATGTCTTTCCTAGCTTCTGGCTTCAGCTGGCGCTCCAGAATGTAGTCATTCCCGCCCAAATCAGGTTGAACAGTTGGCGTTTCCAGGAATATTCTTTTTTCTCTTTCCAGTAATTGCAAACCAACATAGGCCCCTCCCAAATCTCCCGTAACGCACAATAAGTCTCCTTCTTTAGCGCCATCCCGGTAAACAAGGTCTTCATTATTTACTTCACCAATTGCAGTAATGCTGATTACCAAACCGGATTTATTGGTTGTCGTGTCTCCCCCAACTATGTCTACTTTATGTTTTTCGCAGGCGAGCATCATTCCGGCATAAAATTCCTCCATTGCCTCTACAGAAAATCGGTTGGAAATGGCAAGAGAAACGGTGATTTGCTTTGGGGTAGCATTCATGGCATAAATATCGGATAGGTTAACAGATACGGCTTTGAACCCGAGATGTTTAAGTGGAACATATGAAAGGTCAAAATGTACTCCCTCCACTAACATATCTGTTGACACCACCATTTGTTTACCTTTATAATCAATTACAGCAGCATCATCCCCAATACCTTTAATAGTACTTTCATTTTTTATTTCAATAAATTCGGTCAGGTGTTTTATTAATCCGAATTCGCCAAGTGAACTCAATTCGGTACGGTCAGTGTTTTCTAACATTATATATATGGTATTGCGCTGTTTCTGCAAAAGTAGTAAATAAAAAGGATGTTAACTTTTTTAATAATCCTTGTCAGGAGTAAAAAAAAAGATTAGTATCTTTGAAGCCTGAATCTTTTGACAAATATAGGCAGGAAAGAATTAGATGTATTGGCTTTAAAAAAAGGTCAACGGTTGTAAAAAATTTAAAATTATTTTTGTTCATGATTTATTTCTTAAACGCCTTTATAATTATTGCTTCTTTCGTTCTTATGGAAGCAGTAGCATGGTTGATGCACCGATTTATTATGCATGGTTTTCTTTGGTATTTGCATAAAGACCATCATATTCCCCATAATCATAAATTAGAAAAGAATGATTTTTTCGCATTGATATTCGTTATTCCAAGTTGGTTATTAATGATGTTTGGAGTGATGGCAGGCTGTGATTATAAATTGTATATGGGAATTGGCATTACCTTATATGGGTTATGTTATTTTCTTATTCATGATGGGTTGATTCATGGCAGAGTAAAGTTTATGGCTAAAACAAAGAATACCACTTTGCTGGCGTTAAAATATGGTCATATTGCGCATCATCAGCATTCTACCAAACCTGATTATAAAAAAGAAAATGATGTATGTTACGGAATGCTTTGGGTACCGTTGAAGTATTTCATTGAAGCCAGAAAAAGGAAGCAAGTAACTGAATAAAACTCTTTCAGTTTTTAAGAGAAAACCTTTTCCATTATTTTCGCAGAGTTCAGACACATTGGAATTCCGGCTCCGGGATGCACACTTCCTCCAACAAAATAAAGCCCCTTAATCTTTTTTGAAAAATTGGAATGTCTGAAGAAGGATGCGAATTTATCATTGGAACTGTTTCCGTATACTGCGCCAAAAGGACTGGAATAGTTTTTTTCTATCATTGGTGGTGTCATATAATCCTCGAAAACAATATACTTTTCAATATCTGTTTTTAAAATTCTGTTTATCTTACTAATAATATTTTTTCTCGCCAGTTTTGTAAGTTCATCCCAGTTCTGCCCCTGGTCGTTAGATACAGTAATAAAGAGAAACCAGTTTTCGCAACCTTCAGGTGCGTCTTCTTTGATATGCTTTGATGAAATAGAAATGTA
Source organism: Bacteroidota bacterium (assembly GCA_947479085.1). Lineage (GTDB taxonomy): Bacteria > Bacteroidota > Bacteroidia > 2-12-FULL-35-15 > 2-12-FULL-35-15 > 2-12-FULL-35-15. The sequence continues at coordinate 16,585 of CANJYB010000005.1, forward strand.
AATGGTTGGGTCGTCAGTAACGGTTTTCTCCTCGAAGATTGATTTGAACTCACCTTCATCGTCAGCAGAGAAGAGCATATTGTGAATGGCTAAATCCTCAAATTTTTTGTTGATGCCCCAAAAAAAGGAAATAACAGAACTCGATTTCGGTTGATTTAAAATACGCTCCGGTTGTTTTTCGTTTGGCAAAAGTTTTTTAAACGTATAATAAATATCCATATTGCTTATTACACGGTCATAATTTTTTACTCCTGAATTATTTGTTTTAATTCCAGTTACTTTTTTATTTTTCAAACCTGTTTGGGGAGTAATAATAATTTCTTCAACTGTAGTGTTGTAATAAAATTTCACTCCCATATCTTCCGCCAGTTTTACCAAAGCCTTAACAATAGAATAGATGCCTTTTTCAGGTATATAACTTCCTAAATTAATTTCTAAATGTTGAATAACATTTAAGGTTGCAGGTGCTACAAATGGGTTGGAACCAATATATGCAGCATAACTATTCAATAGTTGAACTAAATGCGGGTCTTTAAAAAACGATTTATTTCCGTCATTCATGGATTTGAAAGCACCAATTTTATGGAAATTTCTTAATCCATTTACTGTTCTGCGGTTAATAAAATTAGTTGCAACGTGAAGTGAGTTTTCAATAAAAACCTCATTTGTGATTTTATATTTTGTCTCAATGTCTTTTCTGTAGTTATCAAAAGCGAGTTTAGAGTCCTTGGTTTTTGACTCAATTTCTCTTCCATACCGTTCTACATCTGAATAGGCATTAATTACAAGACCATCTTCAAAAAAGTACTTAAATGGAATTTCAAGAGAGGAATAAGAAAAATAATCGCGGGGATTTTTATTACAGATTTCAAACAATTCATCAACCAGGTTGGGTAACATAAAAATGGATGGTCCCATATCAAACCGAAAGCCCTCCTTGTTAAGTTCCTTCATTTTTCCTCCCGGGTAATTGTTGGTTTCATACACATCAACAGCATTGCCTTTTGATGCAATACGAATGGCAGCAGCTAATCCTGCTATTCCGGAACCTATAACCGCACAGGATTTTTTCATCTTTGGATATGAAATAGGTAGTTGGTAGTGTTATTTTTCATTGCCGCCAAATATAGATAAAAACAAATAGCGATTGCACGATATTTAAAATTGAAAAAGGGCTATTTTATGCTTAAAACGATTAATTTTGCTTCCTTTTGAAAAAACAATAATGAAGGAGAATAGCTGTATTCGGGTTTCAAACTTATCGAAGAAATATTCAGGAAGTGATTCTTTTGCATTAAAGGATGTAACCCTTGAAATTTTCAATGGAGAAATATTTGGTTTGCTTGGTCCTAACGGAGCAGGTAAAACTACTTTTTTTTCCATTGTTTGTGGCTTGCTTAATGCAACAAGTGGTAATGCACAAATAGCAGGTTATTCCACAGACAAGGACATCGAATCAATAAAGAAAATAATTGGTGTGGTGCCCCAGGACATTGCTTTATACCCTACTTTATCTGGCAGGGATAATTTGATGTTTATTGGCCGCATGTATGGGTTAAAGGGTAAGGTATTGAAGGAAAGAGTTCAGGAGTGTTTATCTAAATTTGGTTTTGATAAAAACAGTAACGAGCAGGTAAAAAAATACTCAGGAGGAATGAAACGAAGGATTAACCTGATAGGAGGAATTCTTCATGAGCCTGAGATTTTATTGCTTGATGAACCAACAGTAGGGATGGATGTTCAAACAAGAACTTCAATGATGGAACATTTGAAAGAACTGAACAAGGAAAAGAAAATGACCATTTTGTATACTTCTCATTATCTGGAACAGGCGGAATTGTTCTGTGACCGGGTTGCAATTATGGACCAGGGACAGATTCTTTGTCTTGGTAGCCCTGTGGACTTGATAAAAAAGGAAAACGGAAAGGACCTGGAAGATGTGTTTTTAAAATTTACAGGAAGAAAAATAAGGGATTGATATGCGGAGACTGATTGCCACTTTTATTAAGGAATTTAAAATATTGATTGTTGACAAAACAGGTATTACTATTTTGTTTGTAATGCCGGTGATGTTGGTTTTTATTATGACCTTAATTCAGTTTGAGGCTTATAAAAGTCTAACGCAGTCAGGCATTCCGGTGTTGCTGGTAAATAATGACAATGGCAGCCTTGGGCTATCTCTTGAAAAAGGTTTTAAGAAATTCTCCATTTGCAAACTTACTGTTGACCATGGTGAAAAATATAAAAACAGCGAAGACATAAAAAAACGAATTGTTGATGGAGAGTTTATTGTTGCGTTAGTTATTCCAAAAGGTGCAACTAATGTGTTAAGAGACAATGTGGGAGAAATGACCAATAGTTTTTTTGATAAAGAAAAAACGACAAAACAAATTGCTACACAGGTTAAAATTGAAGTTATTGTAGACCCTACTGCCAGCAAATCATTTGTGATGGCAATAAGCAGTGGACTGAAAGAATTTATAGCTTCTGTAAAAACCAAAGTGCTGTTTCAAATAATGGGAGAAAAAATTGCACAGCTTTTAGATTCTGATACAAAAGCGGTATTACCGGAACAGGATTTTTTTGTTTATGATGAATCGTATGCCGTTAGAAATTCGGGAAAGACGTATGAACCCAATGCGGTGCAACACAATATTCCTGCGTGGGCCATCTTTTCCATATTTTTTATTGTCCTGCCTCTTGCGGGAAGTATTATTAATGAACGTTCCGAAGGTTTATTTATACGAATGAGAACTTTTCCGGGAAATTATTTATCCATTTTATCCGGAAAATTATTTGTTTATTTCTTTGTTGCGATCATTCAATTTGTAATGATTATGCTACTTGGGAAATTTGTAATGCCAATGTTGGGGCTACCTGTTTTAGATATAGGAACGCATTGGTTTGCATTAACAACATTGACTATAATGCTTTCGCTTGCCGCTGTAAGTTATGGATTACTGATAGGGACATTATTCAGTACCCCTCAACAATCCGCAGTATTTGGAGGTATCAGCATTTTAATATTATCCGCATTGGGAGGTATTTGGGTTCCGGTAAATTTAATGCCTCCCATCATGCAGACCATCAGTTCGGTTTCTCCTTTAAACTGGGCATTGGTAGGATACTATGAATTATTCATTAAAGGAGGAGATTGGCAGGCCATACAATTCCAGGTGTTAAAGCTGGCATTGTTTTTTATCTTTTCAATAACTGTTTCGTATCAATTATATAAATCAAAACTTCGTAAATATTAATTTTTAACAATGGAAAAAATAAGTGTGGAACAAATTTCAAAGGAATTATTGCTGTTTGTTCAGTCCAATCTTTTGGACAGCAAAATTGCCATAACTCCTGAAACACCATTTAATCAGGTGGGTCTGGACTCTATGTCCATTATTGAAATCGTGTTGTTTATTGAACGGAAATTTGGAGTTGCTATTTCTGAAAAAGATTTAACTCCTGATAGTTTAAAATCAATTCAGTCGTTATCCGATTGTACTTTTAAATACCTTTAATTGCATGAACCATGCATCCGGCATAGATAACATACCTCTTACGGCAACGGATTGTTTTATCCTGGCATTGGAAAAGCATGACCACCATACAGGTACATCAGGCAATACATGCCGTTATGTGGTGGAGCTGGAAGGAAGATTAAACAAAGATGATTTTGAAAGTGTATTAAAAAGTAATTTACTTGCCCAACAACTCTACTCATTTTCAATTTGCAAAGGAAATCTGTTTACTGTTCCAAAATGGAAGTCAATTTCGACTTCTTCCATCAAAGTAATGTGTTATGAAGACGATGCCTATCTGCCCGATGCTATTTTGAATAAAAAAATTTCAGCTGAAAAATCCAATCTGTTTTCATTTGATATTATTTATCGCAGTAACGGAAACTCCACTTTGGTTTTTTCCTGGAACCATTTATTAATGGATGGTTATGGTGCAGTTTTATTTCTCAAACAATTAAATGGTTTTGGAAAAGAGGCTGGCTATTTGGCAACAGATTCAGCAATCAGATTAAACTTTTCAACTTTAAAGGAGGCTGTAAAAGCCAGATTCTTTTTGTCTTCTTCTGCCGCAAATCCAACATCTGGCATCAACCCGAAAAAAATATATACAGAAGTCAATCAAAGGATAAAAGTACTACGATTTACAAAACAGGAAACGGAACAAATAGATTTGATTGCACCAACATTAGGAGCAAGGTTTGGCAGAAGTCCTTTTTACCTTGCCTGTTCAGCAAGAGTAATAAAAGCAATACTTGAAAAGAGAGCAACTCCTGTAAGTAATTTTTGGATACCCGTTCCTCAAAACCAACGAAAAAAAGGAACAAACGGCCCTCTGTTGGGAAACCATTTATCTTTTTTGTTTTACAGGCTTGCTGCTACTATGCTCGATTCGCTTGAAAATACGGTGAAATCAATTAACGACCAGATGGTGAACCAGGTGCGCAAAGGAATTCCAAAAGCATGCGATGGATTAATGAATTACCTGAAAAGAATTCCATCTTCCTGGTATTATCAATTAATAAAAGGACCCCAAGGTGGCTCACTTTCAGGATTTTTATTTACACTTGCAGAAGATCATCCTGAGGAACTTTTAAAATTCCAAGGGTTAAATGTAGTGGATGCATTAAGTTTTCCACCTAATACATTTCCTCCGGGATTAACGTTTGCTTTTATGCGGTTCAGGGAACAGTTGCAAATAATGGTTTTATATTACGAAGAGGTGATAACAGAAACGGAAATGGAAAGCCTGGAAATCCAAATTCGGTACGAATTAATAAACGGTAAACATTTTAATTAATGAGTTCACGCGGTGTTGAAATAGTTGTTGTGGGTGCTGGTATTGCAGGATGTGCTGCTGCCATTGCTGCTGCACGAGAAAATAAAAAAGTAGTATTGATTGAAAAATCGGACTGTATTGGAGGCAATGCAACCAATAGCAATGTGGGAACTATTTGTGGTTTGTATTACCGAACGTTTTCTGAAACTCCTGAACAGGTGGGTTATTCATTTTCAAAAGAATTTATTTCAAAAATGATTGCTCGCTCTGAAACCAAGGCGCCCATTCATTATCATAAAGGCCTGTTTATTTATTCTTACGAATGGTCCATTCTTCAGAATATACTGGAAGAGGAATTAAAGAGTAACGGAATAGAGGTAATGAGGGCTTCTGAAATAATAAAGATTGAAAGAGAGAACAGGCAAATAAAGGGTCTTGTAATAAAAACAAAGGAAGAAACAATTGAAATAAAACCGCAAACGATTATTGATTGCAGTGGAAATGGAATTGTTTCTCAGTTAGGGAACCTGGAAATGATAAGCTCCGGAAGTTACCAGTCGGCTTCGCAGATTTTCAGGGTAGAGAATGTATTGTCTGCCAATGAATTTTCGCTGAACATGGCTGTGAAAAAGGCAATGATTCAGCTGGTTGATTTACATAAGTGGCCTCAAAGTTTCAAATCGCTGAGCCTTGTTCCGGCTTCTTTAAAAAATAATCATGCAGATTTTAAAATTACATTGCCAGAAAAAGTGACGGACAATAAGGAAGCAAATGATGCATTAGCAGCAAAAGCAAAAGCATACGTGCAGGAAATATTTCCCCCGTTAAGTAAAATGGTGGAAAGTTTAAAATCAGCTGATATTAAAACGATTTTTCCTCAGTTGGGAATACGCATTCAGCAACGCTCGAGAGGTAAATATATTTTATCGGAAACAGATGTATTGTCCTGTAACAAATTTGCTGATGGAGTGGCTGAGGGAGCATGGCCTATTGAAGAATGGCATGAGGATGGAAAGATAACAATGGAATATTTTGAACCGGATGATGCATATATGATTCCGGCAGGCTGCCTGATTTCGGATGAAATGGATAATTTGTATTTTGCAGGAAAAAATATTTCGGCTACTACAAAAGCAATAGGTAGTGCAAGGGTGATGGGCACTTGCTTGCAAACAGGATATGCTGCCGGTAAACTGGCGACCTGTTCTTCTGCAGAAGAAAAAGAAACAATGATAGCAGTTTTAAGAAAAGAATTATTGCATAGTAATGAATAATGTTTACGATACATTAATTAATGCTGCCACCAAATGGCCGGATAAAGTGGCTGTACTGGACGAGTTCGGTGCGCTTACTTATGCTGAGTTGCTGGAGCAAACCGAAAAGTATAAAAATTATTTAATAAAGAAAGAAGTAAAAGAAGGAACCGGAGTAGGAATAATAACCGGCAACAGCAGGTATTTTATCATTTCGCTGTATGCGGTTATTGGTTGTAAAGCCATTGCCATGCCCATTTCTAACCAGCAAAAGCAGGATGAAATTATAAAGGCTATCCGGGAAGCCAACTTACATTTTATCATTGCGGATGATTTTGAAAATGCATGCCTGGGAGAAGACCCCATTCTCAGTCCTTTATTTCCGTATCCGCTTTTTTTCAGTCGTACCGGGAGAGATAAACAAAACCTAACGGTTGATTTTATTACCAATATAGCCTTTATGCGTTTTACTTCGGGCACTACGGGTAAAGCAAAAGGAGTGATTATCTCTCACCAATCGGCACTGGAGCGGGTGGATGCTGCCAACGAAGTATTGCAACTGAATGAAAACGACAGGGTGGTATGGGTGCTGCCCATGGCTTACCATTTTGTGGTGTCCATTGTTCTGTATATTAAATATGGAGCGGGGATTATTATCAATACCCATTTTTTGGCCGATAGTATTATAGAGAGTATCCGGAAACACAAGGGTACATTTTTATATGCTGCACCTATGCATATAAAACTATTGGCAAATTATAATGAGCAGGTGGATATTGGAGGATTAAAAAAAGTAATTTCTACCACTACCGGAATAAGTGCTGAAATATGTACCTCTTTTGAAAAGAAATATAACCTGCCCGTAAGCCAGGCCTATGGTATTATTGAAATTGGCTTGCCGATAATCAACCTGAAACCCTCCACCGAATTTCCGGAAGCAGTAGGGTATGCCTTGCCTGCCTGCCATGTAGCGATACTGGATAAAGATTTGAATCCTTTGCCTGATGAAGAAACCGGGCTGCTGGGTATTAAAGGACCCGGTATGTTTGACGGCTACCTGAGCCCGCCCACCTTAAGAAAAGACATACTTCAGAACGGCTGGTTTATGACCGGGGACTATGCCGAACGTAAAAAAGATGGATTGATAATAATTAAAGGAAGAGAAAAAAACGTGATAAATGTTTCGGGAAATAAAGTATTTCCGAACGAGATAGAAGACGTTATCAATACTTATACGGGAATTAAAAACTCCAAAGCATTCAGTAAAGTACATCCCCTAATGGGTGAGGTGGTGGCTGTTGAAATAGAAGTGGAGCCCAACGCTTCCATTGATAAAGAAGCACTTATTACCTACTGCCGCAAAAAACTATCTTCCTTTAAACTGCCCCAGTTTATTACCATAGTGGAAGAAATAGAAAAAACCGGGAGCGGGAAGATAAAGAGGGGGTGATTATTTCATAATTATCAGTTTATCTGCCTTTGTTTTAAAGCCGCTTATTTTTATTTCATAATAATAAACACCTGCATCAAGATGGGTAGCATCTATTAAGACATTTGTATTTGAACTGTTCAAATTTTTTGAACTTATTTGTTTACCTGTTACATCATAAATAGTAAGTGAACCAGATTGGTTACTTTCCAAATGATATTCTAAAGTAAAGTTTCCATTTGAAGGATTAGGATATAATTTAAAATTTGAGTTTTCGTTTTTATACTCATTAATACCTACCGTACAATTACCAACTGTTACCATCACACTATCCACAGTAGTTGCACAAGGCGTAGTTTGTGTTAAATAATAAGTAGTAGCAATACTAGGGCTTGCCATTGGGTTGCCTATGTTTGCATTACTTAGCCCTGTTGTTGGTTGCCAACTATAAGTTACGCCTTCATAATTATTAGTACCTAACTGCACACTATCACCAGTACATACCGTTGTATCTCTTCCTGCATCGCTTGTTTTTATTTCATATATACTTACATCGTCTATATAATAGTAAGCCGCGTTATAAGAACTGGTAGAATCTACAATTTGTTCAACGGTTGTACTATCATAATTAAAATTACCTATAGTTATATATTTTTCCCCACCAACAGCTTGATACAAATCAGATATTTTTGTCCAGTTTATTGTATCAACAATTGGAGGATTACCTTGTAATATTATTTGTGGATTATAATTCAAAACGTTATACCCTGAAGAGGTAACAGCAGTTTGTGAAATATACGCTCCAAGATTATTCGCACCTATTTTTAATTTATTCATTAGATTAGCATAAAAAGTAACTGAATAACATTTACCAATTATTAGTGAATCAGAAATAGCACCTTGAATATATTCTCTGGCATCATTAAATGGGTGTTGAATCGAATAAAATCCTGCATAACCAATGCCTGAATGTGCGATTTGATAAAATCCTCCTAAGCCACCAGGCACATTAAAACCAGAATTATAAGCAGCACACCCGTTAAAATAATCTGCCGTACCACTATTTGGGTTCTGCCAGGGAGTTGCAAGAATAATAGTGGTAGAATAAGAATTATTAGGGCAATTAATATAAGATTCAAAATCTCCATTTGATACTAAGTTCTGAGAATTTAAAGAGCTTATATTTATTAATAAAAATATTATTACCGTACCTTTTTTCATTTTTATAAGTAAAAGAACCTTTGAGTTTTAGTTCAAAGGTTCTTTTTCAAGTGATTATTTAATAATTATCAATTTATCCATCTTCACTTTGCTTTCATTTACTTTAATTTCGTAGAAATAAGCACCTGCATTCAGTTCGTTTTCGTGTATTGTAACAACAGTACTGGAACTAGTGAAATTAAAGCTATGTATTAATTTACCTGCTATATCATAAATTGTTATTGTTCCTATTTCATTATCCGCAACATTATATGATAATGTGAAGTCTCCGTTATTAGGATTTGGGAATATTTTGAAATTATCATTTGATAAAATTGAAGACTTGCTTCCATGATGAATAAGGCTTTTTCCTTGGGCTTCACAATCTGCCTCAAATTCCCAATAATCATCAATAATACTATAATACAGAACCCGTGCGTCCCACACTCCGCCACCGCCTTCGGATGGGCATTGAACAGCAATATTGTAAATTGCTTCGGAATCTGCCGAAGAATACACATAAGCGGTATCAGTAAGAGAAAGTAAGTACAACCTGTTTATTTCTTTTTGGTTACTTTCTATAATGTTGTTTGCATACACACCGCTGTTTCTGCTGTCCGCCTGTGTATAGTTGCTATCGGCTATTTCTTTAGTTACCTGTTTCAACTGCCCTAACGATGCTACTTTTGCACTATCGTAAAATTGCTGCAAATCGGCACTGGTATCGGGGGATACTCCATTGGTACTGCCCCGCCCGCGCGAGTGAAATTGCGATTGGCTGGCGCGAGCGTTCCGCTCGTGACCATTATTCTGTGGCGTCCCGCCACATTTCACCACCCAGCTCCTCATCCTAAATCCAGCATCTTTAATTCACTAAATGCATTTGCACTGCTGTATAAATAATCTTCGGGACGGGCTACTATTCCCTGTTTTACAGGGTTGTTATGCAAATAATTAATTTTCTGTTTAATTGCTTCTTCACTCCATAGTTCTATCGGGTGATTACCTTTTTGCCAAAACTGGTATTCTTCGTTTTGTGAATTGCCTTTGCCAAAATAGTTAAACATATATAATAACCATTCCTTTCTGCTTTCTTTGCTGTTTTCGTCTATTTGTTTTATTAATTTTTTTGAAGTGTTACTTTTCAAACTGCCAAGTAAATAATTCAATGGTTGGTTATTACAACGGGCAATAATATGAAAATGATTACTCATTATTACATAGGCATATAGTTCTAATCCCTTATTTTCCTGACAATACTTAAGATTGTTTATTAATTCATTTACATATTCTTTTCGTGTAAATACATCAATCCAACCTACCACGGTAACAGTTGCATAATATAACTTTCCGGATTCTGTTTTGTATTTATCTGACATAGATTTTTAAATAGTAATACAAATATATATAAATAAGAATAAAAGATGTTTTTTTTTATAATGTGGCGAAACGCCACAAAATAATCGTCACGAGCGGAACGCTCGCGCCAGCCGGTGAATTCATTTTCCCGAAAAAACAACCCCAAAACCCTCCCAAAATTCCCCTAAAACCCAAGGTAGGGTTTTTCAACCCAAAAATATATTTTTTCGACCTTAAAATATATTTTTTGGTGTGAACTGTGTCAGTTTGGTGGTCAAGATACTTTCTTGGGGTTTAAAAATATATTATTTAAACCCAAAAACATATTATTTGAAATGAAATGTACTGTTTTTAGTTTTTAAGTAGGTGCCTGTAAGTTCAAAAATATTTTTTTTGGTGGAATGTGGTATGGGTTTGGGATTAAAAAAAGTATTTTTAGGTTCAAAAAATATATTTTTAGGTTGAAAAGTGTTTATACGAGTTTTTGGGCTTTTTTTGCCCCTTTTTGCCTTCCTTTTTTATACTTTATTTGCTCAATAATGGGTTGGTAATTAATTTATTACGCCTTCATTGTTAATACACTAACACTACCGCTCTTGTTCCTCCCCGCAGGGTAAGTAAAGGGGAAAAGGCAGGATAAAATTTCATTTTTGCCTTTAAAAATACCAACTTGTTGGTGCTTTCCTTTTTCTCCTTTTTTAGCATTTTTGTTTTATATAAACCTTTTAAAACAAAAAAATGTACACAAATCAAATTACAAAAGACCTGCTAAAGACAGTTTCCTGTGCAGAAAAACAAACAGGGAAAATTAAATAAATGATAGAGGAAGGTGCAAACCCCGAACAGGTGTTGCACCAGTATTTATCAGTAAAAAAACAAGTGGAAATAGTTGGAGGCTGTCAGCTTATTCACCTGCTGAGGGATGAGCTGGATAAACGGATAGATAATATAAGTGAACATCCGCACCTTACCCAAGTGGAAGAAAAGGAATTGGAAATGATGGAGAAGCAACGCAACGAGCTGGAAGTGGATAAGTTTGTGAAGGTGTTCGACAGGTTGAATAAACTGATGAATGAACTGAACAGGCGGTAAGGCACTGTTAATAAAACCGTAAAAATGGTTAATAACTTTGGTCGAAAATACTTGACATACCCCCCCGTTGCCGAAAGACCTTTGGCAAAAAAACACGACCCATGCAAACAATAATAATGAGATTAAAAATTTCGCCCGGCTTATGGAAAGGCCGATACATAAGGAGCTGATAAAGGGAAACGGCAGAGAACGGTTTCCCGCATACTTCAGGAATTGAAATAAAAAAAAATTAATAATCTAAAAATAAATACTAAAATGATAAATTACTCCCGCACACTCGTATTCTATAATATATACCTTAGTATTATGCTACCTTACGCTATTGTATCTGCTAACGCAACAAGGCTGGGGCTGACCGCACAGCAAGTAACTGACCTTACCGGATTCCTTGCAGCATGGAACACGGCTTACGCCAATTACATTTCTCCGTTAACCTACGGGCGATTAACCACTGCCCAGATTAATGCGCTTTACAAATTGTACAAAGCTTATTGCGATGGGATAAAACAACAACTAAAAAATAACCCTGCATTAAGCCTTTCGGAACTGGAATACATCATTTTTGATATTCATAAAAATGTCATACCGAGGGCCCACATTCCTGCTCCTACAGCAGAAGCAAGTGTAACATTAAGAGCAGCTAACCATCTTAATAACGAATACCGTGCATCAGACATTGCTAACCCAACAAAAGGAGGAAAACCAACGGATGTTAAAAAAGTAATTGTGTTTTTGCTTGTGTTGCCAGCCGATAAGCCTGCGCCTACACATGCCGACTTAAACGAGGAAATGGAAAGTGGTTCAATGATTTTTGATATTCCGTTTACCGAAAATCTTATTGGAGAAATAGCGTATGTAGCAGTTTGTTTTGCTAACGATAGCGGTCGTGGAAACATGTCGGCTATTATTGCTTCGCCTATTATTTAGTTTTGAAGTTTTAAGTTAAAAAGCTCCGCAGGAATGCGGGGCTTTTTTTGTTTATTTGCTTTTGAATTCTATGGTTAATTGAAATAGATTATATTTACAAGAATTTAAAATTCAACTTAAAAAAACGAGCAATGGATAAATCTGTTTTAGCTTTTTTGTTTTTTGTTTCCTTTTGTTTTACTTCAAAAGCACAAAACCTGGTGCCTAACCCAAGTTTTGAAAACATAACTCAGTGTCCATCCTATAATGAAATTTACTTTGCTCCGCCTTGGTTTCAACCATGTATTCATTTTGGTAATACCTATAATAGTTCAAGTACTGACTTATATGATACCTGTTCAAACTCAGCAGAGTTTGGAATACCAACAAATGTAGTGGGTTTCCAATATGCAAGAACTGGTATTGGTTATGCAGGAATTGCAGTATACGAAGACACTATTAATTATAGAGAATATTTGGAAGTACCATTATTAGATACTTTAATTGCTAATAAAAAATATTGCGTAGAATTTTATGTTTCATTAAGTAATCCTAATGTTGCAGTTAGTAATTTTGGTGCTTACTTTTCTGCTGATAGTTTGTTAGATACAACTAATTTGAAAACTATTGATTATGTGACGCCACAAATTGAGAATCCAAACGCAAATATGCTTAATGATACATTAAATTGGATGTTAGTTTCAGGCAATTTTATTGCAACTGGGGGAGAACGATTTTTGACCATTGGTAATTTTCATTTACCTGCTAATACTAATATACAAAATCTGGGTAGTGGCACGATAGCATATTATTATATAGATGATGTAAGTGTATTATATTGTGACCCCTCGGGGGTGGATGAGATGAAGAGGGACGAAGAAATAAGCATATCACCTAATCCTTTCTCTTTCCAAACCACCATTAGCTTTACTGAACCACATAAAAATAACATCATAAAAATAACAGATATTCTTGGTAAGGAAATAAAAACAATAAACTTTACAGGAAAACAATGTGTGATAGAAAGAGGGGAAATGAATGCTGGAGTATATTTTGTTCAGATTATTGATGAAAATAAAAACGTAGTAAACAGGAAGATAGTGTTACAGTAACACACCCCTTGCCCCTCTCAAAGAGGGGAATAGTTATAGTACAAAAAGCTCCGCATAAATGCGGGGCTTTTTTTGTTTTTTCAACTCTGAGTTAAAAGAGTTTTTTTTCAACACTGAGTTCGCAGAATTAAAGGAGTTTCACGGAGTTGTTCTCGGTGAAACTCTTTTTTTTCCGTGTTCTCTGTGTTGAAATTTTATTTGTGCGGTGTATTTCAAATAAATAAAAAGCCTCATTTTTTATACCCATACGCATCAAAGAAAAATCCCCATTCCTCCTCTATTTTCTTTTTTGTTTTTTCATCCATGCCGGAATAGGAATTGTTTTTGTAATTCTCTTCGCTATGTATTTCCTCATTCAGGTAGGGTTTGGCTTTTTCAAAATCACCTAAGTCCAGGTGACGGTAGGCTTGCTCTATGTATTCAATCGGGGTTTTTACAAAGTCGGTATAGGCCACTTCAAATAATTGATTTTTGGGAATGGAAGATTTATCGGCCTGGTATTTTTTATACATTTTCTGATAGGAATAAAAAATATAGTCCTGTATGAATTCATTTTTTACTTTTTGAAAACCAAGCAGGGGAAGAATTTTTTCGTATAGTTTTTCGTTTGATTGATAAACCGTATAGGGGTCGCGGTGAATATGAATAAAACAGGCATCCGGGTATATTTCCAGTATTTCTTTCACGCGTCCGGTATTTGCGGGGCTTTTTAATAATACCCGTTTGCCGGAGTTTTTATAATTTATTTTTTTTACAAAATAAGTCAATTGTTTTTTCCATTGCGAAAGTATGGAGGAATCTGAATTTTCAAAAACCACTGTATCATCAAACACTTTAAAAATACTTTTTGGAAAATAATAACCATGTACCATAGAAGTGGTGCTGATGCTGCCCATTGCAAATTCCTCTTCCTTGGGTTTGTCTGCCCCTGCTTTTACATTATCCTGTGGCCGGGTTTCGGGCATGGATAGTGTCATTATTTTTTTTGTGAAACCACCAATGCTTAAAAAGGTGAGTGGTGTTAAAGCTTCGTTGGTAGTGCAAAAGGCGAAAGCAGGGTCTTTGCTCAATACATATTGTAAGTAAGTGGTTCCGCTACGGGGGTGACCTATAATAAATACAGGTCGCGTTACTTTGGTGTTTTTTATTTTGCGGTTGTAGCGAAAATATTCATATAACTGGAAAGGTGTGTTTAGTAAAATGGTGGCGGTAATAAAAATTATCTTTGGTAAAAAACGAATGTCAATTGCAAACTTATTTTTTGCAAGTAATTTTATCCAAACAGGTAAACTCATACCTATGGCGGTATGGGTGGTTAAATTCAAGTAGTTCTTTTTGCTGTATTTTATGTTCATAAATGAAAAATCAATCAAAACAAAAATACACATTTATACCTCATCGCTTTTATAATAAGTCGGCATTAGTAATATAAGCTACGTAATATTCCGTGTTACATCAAACGTGTAAGAATGTTAAATGGCAGAGTTCCTGAAAAATAAAAACTTTCTATGTTCCTTTTTTATAATTTTACATCAATAAACAAAGGCCCTATTCAATTATTAATGAGCATAAATAAATTCTGTTTTTTACTTTTATCTGCTTCATTTTTATTTATTCAAACTGGTCTTTCGCAAACCACCACTGTGGAAGGGTATGTAAAAGAAAAAGGAACCGATAACCCGGTTCCCTTTGTACATATACTGTTTAAAGGAACACAAACAGGCACGGCTACAGATACTGCAGGTTATTTTATCACTACGATTAACACTGCCAATATAAAAGAAGACTCGATTATTATTTCATCCTTAGGGTATACTGCACAAAAGATTAGTTTTAAAATCAACCAACGCCAACAGATGAATGTTGAAATTGTTCCTGAGTTTCTGCAGCTTCAGGAGTTTGTTGTGAAGCCCGGAGAAAACCCTGCATGGCGAATACTAAGGCAGGTAACAGATAAAAAGAAAATAAATAATCCGGATAATAAGGAAAACTATTACTGCCAGGAATATTCGAAAATAAGGTTTGATTTGAATCATTTTACAGAAAAAATTAAGAAGAACATACTGGTTCGGCCGTTCGATTTTATCTGGAAAAATGTGGATACCACTGCTGACGGAATAACCTATTTGCCGGTACTGGTGGTGGAAAAAATGGTAGACCATTATTACCAGGCATCTCCACCCGAAAAAAAGGATTATGTAAATGCGGTAAATACAACCGGGCTAGAAGGGCCAAAGATTATGAAGTTTGTGGAGGACCTTTACCAGGCACCCAATTTTTATGATAATTATGTAGTGATTCTGGATAAAAGTTTTCCAAGCCCATTGAACGATAACTATAAAAATAATTACAAGTTTTATCTGACTGATAGTTCGGGCTCAGGTAAAAGTAAAACCTATAAAATTACTTTTCTTCCGAAACAAAAAAGAGACCTTGCTTTTCTTGGAGAAATGCTGATTGACTCTGCGGATGCAGCATTAAAGGAAATAACGGTGCGTTTTGATATTATGGCAAATGTGAATTTTGTTCGGAGTTATTGGATAAAACAAACTTATTCCAAATTGGAGGATAAGCATTGGATGGTAACGGAATCGGATGTTTTGGGAGATTTTACAGTTATCGAAAACTCTTCGGACCTAACGGGTTTTTTTGGAAGAAAAAATTCGAGCTTTACTAATTACAGGATAGATACTGTTTTACCAGCTAAAGTATTTAAAGGAGGAGCAAGGGTGGTGGAGTCGGACAGTTCTAAAAACAAAAGCGATGAATACTGGAATAAATCAAGGAGTTTTGAATTATCGAAAGAAGATAAAGGAGTTTTTAAAATGGCTGATAGTTTAAAAAAAGACCCTCGTTTTATTCTCCGGAAGAAAGTAATAGGCGCATTGGCTAGTGGGTATTATCCTGTTTCATTTATTGATATTGGCGACTTTTATACCTTTTACAGTTATAATAATATAGAAGAGTCGAGAATAAAATTAGGTTTCCGAACGAATGATAATCTACGAATTCCTGTTTCGCTTTCCGCTTATGCGGCTTATGGAACGCTGGATGAACAATGGAAATGTAAAATAAACCCGGAAGTGCATTTTGGGAAAACCAAACCAATTAAAACTACTTTAGGAGCTTCGTATCGATACGATATAGACCAACTGGGAAGGAGTTTTAATAATATAGAACTGGACCATATTCTTTCTTCTTTTATCCAGATTGGGACTAATAGTGCATCGAAAAACTATGTTCAGGATGTTAATGCCTATGTGGAAAACAAATGGGCAATGGGATTTGCCACGAAGGTTAATTATTTTTACAATACTATTACTCCCGTTACGGGAGTGGTGTTTAATTCAGTTAATAATTCGGGTGTTGTGGAACATCCGGTTAATTATTATACATCTGGATTTGACCTTACATTAAAATACAGTTGGCAAAACAAAAATGTGAATGGGAATTTTTATAACAAATCGGATTTCAAAAACACTTTCCGGAAGTTTCCGGATATTGCCTTTCAATATAAGGTAGCGGATAAAACACTTGGCTCTCAATTTAATTTTCAGAAATTTAAACTTAGCTTTAAACAACAAATCAGGACACAGAAACTCGGGTATTTTAAATATTATATAGAGGCAGGAAAAACGTTTAATACCGTTCCTTACCCTTACCTGGATATCCCTTTTGCAAACCAGTTGGTTATTATGGACGAATATGCCTTTAACCTGATGAACTTCCTGGAATACGCTTCAGATGAATACGTTTCCGTTCATCTGGAGCAGCATGTAGAAGGGTTATTACTGGACAGGATTCCATTAATAAATAAACTTAAATGGAGGAATTTTATTTTTGCCAAAGGTTATTTCAGTAACCTTTCGGCCTCAAATAATTCAGCTACTTATTTATTTCCTGAAAAGTTGGGTAAACTAAATGACCCTTATTATGAAGCAGGGTTTGGCATTGAAAACATTTTCAAATTTGCCCGTGTAGATTTTATCTGGCGATTGACCGACATAGAAAAACCGGGAGTTTATTATTTTATAGTAAAACCTTCGTTCCGGTTTACCTTTTAGGATAAAAACCAAATTAGTTCTTTTGAGAGAAACCCTTCCAAATGTGCGAGTTATTTAAAGACATAAGGCCCCTCTTTTTGCCTGAAAGCTTAAAAATTGTTAATGAAATTATTGCGGACTGAAATTTGTAGTAACATTGCACACCGTATGAAAAAGCTAATTTTTTGTTTGAGTTTTGTTGTTGCGCTGGTTCATTCTACTTATTCTAAAACAGTAGAAAAGACGGCTGCACATTCAATTGAAATTATTCAGCAGGAAACATTTCAATACATCCCCACTTCATTAAACGAAGATCAGGATTGTGAAAGTTGTTTATTGGAAGATGATGATAACGATGATGTAAACACAACACATAAAAATAAAATCACTTCAAATAAAGGTTCATTTTTACAGGTTTCTTTTGCGCATCATAAATTTCCTGATGGATTCATTCAAAAAATCAGGAATACCCACAGCTTTTTTTATTTTACAAAATTATCTTTCGCTTCCATCAGGGTACTCAGACTCTGATTTCTTAACGTTAATGTTTCAATGGAGCACTGTATCTGCTGTTCCGAATGATCATTAACAATCCCATTTTATAACCATAATTGCAATTTGTTTAAGAGCTGATGCGTTTATCTGCCTGTGGTCAGGCATGTAAATCTTAATTCGAAAAATAAATGCAAGAGGACAAAACAAAAATTTCAATAAATAATTTATCGTTATGAATAAAACAATTTTGCTAATTACTACTGTTGCTTTATCAGGATTTATTTCCTGCAAATCAAAGAAAGAAGAAAAACCTGAAGAAGGAAAGTATGCTGTAACGAGCCCGCTTTTGATGGATACATCTTTTACTAAGGAATACGTTGCCCAGATTCAGTCTGTGCAAAATGTAGAAATACATGCTTTGGTGAAAGGGTACATTGAGACAATAAATGTAGACGAAGGTCAACAGGTTAAAGCGGGTCAGATTCTTTTAACCATTATGCCTAAAGAATACCAGGCTGAATCGGCAAAGGCAAAAGCCGAAGCGAGAACGTGTGAAATAGAGTTGCAGAATGTAAAAACATTGGCAGATAAAAACATTGTCTCCAATGCAGAATTAGCAATAGCGCAGGCAAAATTCGATGAAGCTAAAGCAGAAGCTGCCCGTGCGGAATTGTTTGTTTCATTTACTGAAATAAGAGCTCCTTTTGACGGAGTGATTGATAGAATACATTTTAAAGTGGGAAGCTTAATTGATGAAGGCACTTTATTAACCACTATTTCAAACAACAGAGAAGTATACGCTTATTATAATGTTTCCGAAGTAGACTATCTGGATTACAGAGCCCGCAATAAAAATAATAAGAAGGACAGCGCTACTCTTTTATTGGCCAATAATCAACCTCACCTGTATAAGGGCGATATAGAAACAGTGGAAGGAGAATTTGATAATAGTACGGGAACCATTGCTTTCAGGGCAAAATTTCCAAATCCCGATTTGCTTTTGAAACATGGGGAAACCGGAAAAATACAGATAACAGTGCCAATCAAAAATGCTTTACTGATTCCTCAAAAAGCAACTTTTGAAATACAGGACAAAATTTATGTGTATGTGCTTGATCAGAACAATGAGTTGAAAGCGAAAAGTATTTCTATAAAAGAAAGACTTTCGAACATATATGTTATTGAATCAGGACTTGAGGCAACAGATAAAATACTTTTAGAAGGAGTTCAAAGTGTGAAGGAGGATGATAAAATTCAAACTGAATTTATTCCCTCAAAGCAGGTTGTTGAACGTTTGCAATTAATTAAACAATAGAAATTTCACTTCTAATAAAACAAAGAATATGTTCAATAAATTTATACAAAGACCAGTACTGTCTATTGTTATCTCGCTTATAATAACGCTGCTTGGGGCATTGGCAATAACACAACTGCCAATAACACAGTTCCCTTCTATATCTCCACCTAAGGTAAATATTTCGGCAGAATACCCGGGAGCCAATGGGGAGTTAATGATTAAAGCGGTTGTTATTCCTTTGGAACGGGCAATTAACGGAGTGCCCGGGGTAAAATATATTGCTTCTGATGCAGGGAATGATGGTGTAGCTTCTATACAGGTTGTTTTTAATTTAGGTGTTGACCCTAATATAGCATCCGTAAATATTCAGAACAGAGTGGCGGGGGTGATTAATAAATTACCGCCTATAGTTGTAAGGGAAGGTGTTAAGATTACAAGAGAGGAATCGAACATGCTTATGTATATTAATGTGTATAGTAAAGATCCAAGTTTAGGTGTGAATTTTATATACAATTTCGCTGACATTAATATACTTTCTGAATTAAAAAGAGTGGATGGGGTCGGGTTTGCTGACATTCTTGGTGACAGAGAATATTCCATGAGAATATGGCTGAAACCAGACAGAATGTTGGCTCACAAAATTTCCGCTGATGAAGTTATGAAAGCTCTTGACGAGCAAAGTTTGGAAGCTTCACCAGGCAGAACAGGTGAAAGTTCGGGAAGGAAATCGCAGGCTTTTGAATATGTAATAAAATATCCCGGAAGATTTACCACCAAAGAAGGTTATGAAAATATCATTTTGAGATCGAGCCCTGATGGACAAATACTAAGAATTAAAGATGTTGCCGATGTTGAATTTGGAACTGCCTATTATGATATATACTCAACGCTAAATGGAAAACCTGCCGCTGCAATAGTTGTAAAGCAATCTTACGGAAGTAATGCAAGTACAACAATAAGCAATATCAAAAAAAGGATGGAGGAAATAAAGGCTGAATCGTTTCCAAAAGGAATGGATTATGAAATCAGTTATGACGTTTCTAAATTTTTAGATGCATCAATAGAGAAAGTGCTTCATACTTTGATAGAAGCATTTTTGCTGGTAAGTCTGGTAGTGTTTGTATTTCTTGGAGATTGGCGTTCTACATTAATTCCGGCAATTGCAGTACCTGTGTCCTTAGTTGGAACTTTCTTTTTCATGCAATTTTTTGGAATTACACTTAATATGATCACATTATTTGCATTGGTGCTTGCCATTGGTATAGTAGTGGATAATGCCATTGTTGTGGTGGAAGCAGTTCACGCAAAAATGGAAGAATATAATCTGGGGCCAAAGGAAGCTACAGAATTAGCAATGTCAGAAATAAGCGGAGCCATCATTGCAATTACCTTGGTAATGGCAGCTGTATTTATACCTGTTGCATTTATGTCGGGACCGGTAGGTATATTCTATCGCCAGTTTTCTGTAACCATGGCTACATCTATTATTTTGTCAGGTGTTATTGCATTAACATTAACTCCAGCTTTATGTGCAATCATGTTAAAAAACACGCATGGAAAGGAGAAACGAAGGAACTTATTGAATAGATTTTTAACGGGATTCAATAATTGGTTCAACCGAACACTTGGCAGATATACTAAAATACTGCACCTGATTGTCAACAGAAGAGTGATCACATTTTTAACTTTAATCATTTTCTGTTTAGGAACCTGGGGTCTGAATAGTTTGATTCCTTCAGGATTTATTCCAAATGAAGACCAGGGCGTTTTCTATGCTATTATCAACACCCCACCGGGATCAACTTTAGAAAGAACAAATGAAGTGAGTGCCCAGGTTGGAAAAATTGCTGAAAAAATGGAAGATGTAAAATCTGTATCTTCTTTGGCGGGCTACGAAATTTTATCAGAAGGAGAAGGCTCAACAGCGGGAACCTGTTTAATTAATCTGAAAACATGGGATGAAAGAAAACACTCTGTGGAAGAAGTAATGAAGGAGTTAGAAGAAAAGTGTAAGGACATTAAAGGGGCAACCATTGAATTTTTCCCTCCCCCTGCGGTTCCGGGATATGGTGCTGCCGGTGGATTTGAATTACGTCTCCTGGATAAAATGGCCAGTGGCGATTACAAAAAAATGGAAACTGTAAACAATGATTTTGTAAAGGAGTTAAATAAAAGGCCTGAGCTTACCTCTGTTTTTAGTTTTTATAGTGCCAGCTATCCTCAATACATGTTGAATATCGACAATGATAAAGCACAGCAAAAAGGCGTTACTATTGATAATGCAATGAATACTTTATCAACACTGGTCGGGAGTAATTATGAAACAAGTTTTATTAAGTATGACCGGCAATATAAAGTAATGGTTCAGGCACTGCCCGAGTACAGGGCACTCCCTCAGGACCTTTTGAAACTTTACGTTAAAAACGATCGTGATGAAATGGTTCCATTTTCAGCTTTTATGAAAATGGATAAAGTGTTTGGATTATCCGAAATCACAAGACATAATATGTATAATTCATCAGAAATAAGTGGTAATGCAGCACCGGGGTTTAGCAGTGGAGCAGCTATTGCAGCAATAAATGAGGTTGCAAAAACCAAGCTGCCAAGAGGTTTTGGTATTGATTGGGCAGGTATTTCAAAAGATGAAGTAGGAAGAGGAAATGAAGCGATTTATATTTTTCTTATTTGCCTTGCTTTTGTTTACCTGTTGTTGGCTGCTCAGTATGAAAGCTTTGTTCTGCCTTTCCCTATTATCCTTTCCTTGCCAACAGGACTTTTTGGAGCATTTTTCTTTTTGAAATTTTTGGGTCTGGAAAATAACATTTACGCCCAGGTTTCAATGGTAATGTTAATTGGATTGCTTGCTAAAAATGCTGTTTTGATTGTTGAGTTTGCAGTTCAAAAACATAAAGCAGGTTCTACTGTATTTCAATCGGCCATTGCGGGTGCTTCAGTTCGTTTACGTCCCATTTTAATGACTTCTTTTGCCTTTATTGCAGGACTTATTCCTCTTGTATTTGCTACGGGTCCGGGAGCAATAGGGAACAGAACTATTGGAACTGCTGCAGTTGGAGGAATGCTATTCGGTACCATTTTCGGAGTACTTATTATTCCGGGCTTGTATTACGTGTTTGCTAGAATTTCAGAAAAGCATATCCTTATTGAAGAAGAAGAAGAAAATCCTTTAACCGAAGAAATTGATGAATAATATGAACTTATTTAGAAAAAATAAAAACATTGTTTTTTTATTTATGTGCATTCTGTATGCAGGTTGTAAAACTACTCCACCTCTTAAGAATACAATTGAACAGTCGTTACCGCATTCATATAATAGCCAAAATGACTCAATTAATTCTGCCGCGATAAAATGGAAAGATTTTTTTACTGATAAAAACTTAACAGCACTAATAGATACTGCTCTGAAAAATAACCTTGATGTGTTAATTACTTTGCAGGATATAGAAATTGCGAAGTCAAATGTACGGTTCAGGAAGGGGATGTTATTTCCAACTGTGACAGCGGGAGCAGGAGCAGGGATAGAAAAGGTGGGAACATATACCAGCCAGGGGGCGGGTGATGCGTCTGCAGAGATTACCCCCGGACAAATTGTCCCTGAAAATCTTGGTGATTTTTACCTCGGTTTGCATACAAGTTGGGAGGTGGATGTGTGGGGAAAATTAAGGAATGCGAAAAAGGCAGCATTTTCAAGGTATTTAGGTTCAATTGAAGGGAAGAACTTTGTTGTTACTAATCTGGTTGGAGAAGTGGCTAATACTTATTATGAATTACGTGCATTAGACAATGAATTGCAGTACATCAAACAAACAATAGAGTTGCAGAAAAATGCGCTTGAAATTGCAAGGGTTCAGAAACAAGCTTCAGTGGTTACTGAATTAGCAGTAAAACAATTTGAAGCTCAGGTGTTCAATTCACAAAGCATGGAATTTGATATAAAACAACAAATTAAGGAAAGTGAGAATAAGTTGAATTTTTTATTAGGCAGATACCCTCAACCAATTATTCGGGACACTTCTGTTTTTCAGGACCAACTGCCAATGCCGGTAAAGGCAGGTATTCCTTCACAATTGATGAAAAACAGACCTGATATTAAACAGGCAGAAATGGAATTGTATGCCACAAAATGTGATGTAGCAGCAGCCAGAGCTGAATTTTATCCTTCATTTAGTATTACGGGAGGTATTGGTTTTGATGCATTTAAACTATCTTATTTGTTTTCGACCCCACAATCTATCGTTTATTCTTTATTAGGCGATTTAACCGCACCATTGATTAACCGGACAGCAATTAAAGCAGAATTTAACAAAGCAAAAGCCTTTCAATTGGAAGCGTTATACAATTATCAAAAAACAATTCTGAATGGTTATGTAGAAGTATCCAATGAAATGTCCAACATTAGTAATCTGCAACAAGCATTTGACCAAAAAGCTAAAGCGGTAGATGCATTGACAAAGGCAATTGATATTTCGAATGATCTTTTCAGGTCAGGTCGGGCTAACTATTTTGAAGTATTGATGACTCAGCGTGAAGCATTGGATTCGAAATTAGAACTAATTGAAGTAAAGAAGCACCAGTTCAATGCTATAACAAATATTTACAAAGCATTAGGTGGCGGATGGAGATAAAAGCAAAAAAGGGAAGAAAACTGGTTTTTCAGTTTCTTCCCTTTTAGTGGTACCCACTGAACCCGAACCTTTATTTCCTTACCTTTCTCTTTACACCTCTACATACTACTAAATATAATACTTTGCTCAAATATGTAGGTAAGTAAGAAAAAGAAAGATTAAACTAAATTAAACAAAACCGACACCTAAACCGACACCTTGTCATTTTTTTATCTATTTTTGTACCGTTCAATATTTCGTAATACAAATTTATCAAAATGGCAAAATTCAACTTCAACCTCAAAGAGGCTCAATTAAACATTGACAGCCCAACAGAAACCCCGATTTTATTTATTGTTAGATGGGATAACAAAAAACTTGTTTACTATACAGGTGAAACAATTAACCCAAAGTTTTGGCAATTCGACAAAACAAAAGACAACTACCAAAGGGCAACCCGAAAGTTTACCTCATACCACGAATTAAATTCGAGATTAAACAGTATTTCTGCAAATGCTGAAAGGTTAATTCTAAACTTTGAGAGTAATAACAAAAGGCAACCTACAATTGAGGAGTTAAAGGAACTGTTTATAAATGCTAATTTAAACGGAAAGGAAAAGGGACAGGAACCAAAGGAAACGAAATTAGATTTATTTGGTTCAATAGAACGGTTTATTTCAGATTCTAAAACCCGAACCAACGACAATACAGGCAAACCACTTAATGAGGTAACTATAAGGATTTATAAAAGGTCGAGAGATTTATTATTAGAGTTCAATAAGAAAAGAAAAAAGAAAATTGATTTCAGCAATATAGATTTAGATTTCTATTATGATTATACAGCCTTTTTAACGACTACAAAGAAGTTTTCCACCAATACCATAGGGAAACATATTAGAACCCTTAAAATCTTCTTAAACGATGCCACAGAGAGAGGGTTAAATAATTCCTTTGCATATAAAAGTAAACGGTTTAAAATACAGGGCGAAAAAACTGAAAGTATTTATTTAAACGAAAAAGAACTACAGGAAATTTACGAATTAGATTTATCTTATGTTCCTCGATTGGATAGAGTGAGAGATTTGTTTTTAGTTGGGTGTTGGACAGGGTTAAGGTTTTCCGATTTCTCAACCATTGCACCCGAAAACATTAAAGGAGACTTTATAGAGATTGAAACCCAAAAGACAAAAAACAAAGTTACAATACCTATACACCCAACAGTAAAGGCAATAATGAATAAGTACAAAGAGAGTTCTGTTAATTCTCTCCCTCCCTCAATTTCAAACGCTAAAATGAATGAGTATATTAAGGAATTTGCTAAAGAAGTTACAAGTTTAAAAGAAACCATTACCTCGAAAACATACACAAAGGCAGGTTTAAATGTTACTGAAAACCTCAACAGATATAAACTAATTACAACCCATACAGCTCGTAGGAGTTTCGCTACAAACCTATATAAAGACAAGGTGCCAGCATATACGATTATGCAAATAACAGGACACAAAACAGAAAAGGCGTTCTTATCATATATCAAAGTGAGCAACGATGAACACGCTAAAATATTAGAATTACATTGGAAAGAAAAAGAGTATAGAAATAATTTAAAGGCTGTATAATATGAATAAATTAGATGGAGGTTTTATTTTTAGTACCGATTTGGATAAAAAAGAAGTGACGTTTTATATTGCGATTTTTAACAAATACTATGTCGCAACTTCATTAAATAAAACCGCAATTAAAAAGTTAGTAGACTGGTATAGGAATTATTTTGATTTAGATAAAAAAGAGGTATTAGAAGATTTATTGCCTATTATTAAAAATGAAAAAGATTTCAGTTTGATAGGTGAAAATAAAGAGGCGTATAAACAATTTTGTGAGTATATTAATGTACTACCAATACAGAGTTCAGAATTATTAATAGAAAAATTTAACGAAGAGTTTGAGAGGGTAAAAGAAAAGTTTAAGAATAGAAGTATTGAAACAAATTTAGAAACATTAATTCTTTTTGAGATTGATTTTATTAATAAACACATTGAGGTTATCAATAGAATGTACTTTAATATTTACCCTCAAAACCACAAAAGAAAAATAGCACCTCCACTAAATTTTGATAGGTTTATTACAGCAATAAAGGAACAACAGGGAACAAACTATACTACTACTGATTTGATACCATTAACAAAATATTTAAACGAGTTACAGAAAAGAGTAGTGTTGTTAATTAATGAAAAAAAGGAACCTGAGAACATTATTATAGATAGTGATATTTTAGAGAATAGAACAAAACTATTATTATTAAAAGAGTTGGGAGTATTAGACATATTAAAAAAACTCAATTTGCCCGAACGAAAGTTAGCGCAACTAATAACCGAAATAATAGAATCTGATAAATCAAAAAAAACAGATACGGTTGAAAGTGTAAGAACTGATTTAAGATATATTGATTACACAAAAGAAAAAAAGGATAAATCCCCGAATAATAAAACTGCAATTAATAAAGTAAATTCAATTCTATTAAAATATGGTTTGCCTATAATTAAAGGAACTTAACCCTACTTTACATTTTGGGGACACCCCCCAATTTATCCCAATTTACGTTTGTGCCAAGTTTATTAATAACAATTAAAACAGGTACAAATGACAAATCTATTAATGAGTTCTTATTCCTTACAGGAATTAACTACAGTAATCTCTGAAACTGTAAAAATCGAA
This sequence comes from Bacteroidota bacterium, assembly GCA_947479085.1. Lineage (GTDB taxonomy): Bacteria > Bacteroidota > Bacteroidia > 2-12-FULL-35-15 > 2-12-FULL-35-15 > 2-12-FULL-35-15. The sequence goes on from CANJYB010000005.1 coordinate 42,899, forward strand.
TTTGAAAGACAAAACAGCCTTTCAACACCTCAACCCGACAATGCGTATTTAACCCGAAAGGAAACAGCCCGAATTTTAGGCGTTTCTTTGCCCACGTTGAACGATTGGAGTAAAAAGGGACTGTTACCCTCTTACCGCATTTCATCACGCATAAGGTACAAAAAAGAGGAGGTGTTAAACTCTCTGAATAAACGTAACTTTAAAGGGGGGGTGTAATATGGAAAAGTTGTTCAATTTCGTACATTACAAAGAGGTTAAGTATAAACTTAATTCTGAAACAGGATACTACCAAAAGGAACCCGATAAAATACCATTCCTTAAACTCCCCAGCGATTTAAAAATAGAGAAAACTGTTAAGGAGTTTCTTAAACAGCAAGGCGCAAACGAAATAATAACGGGGCGTATCAAAAATAAAGAGAGATTATTTTTTACGGGTTTAATACCTATTCAAAACAACTTCTTTGAGGGCGACAATTACGAATTTATAAAAGGGGTAAAGAAAAAGAGTTTAATAGTATTTGAGTTTTCCGAGAGTAACGAATTTTTAACTCTCAATTACTTCAATCATTTCTATAAGGAAAACAAAGAGGAGAGATTCAAATTTGTATTGTCATTTATCCAACAAAAAACAACACTATAAAAAAGTAAAAGAGGGAGTTTCGTAGGCTCCCTCCTTAATTGTTCAATATCCGTAAACAACAGGCAAACCCATTATAAACAGAATACAAAGGTATAAAAATAAATGTTCGATTTCGTAAAAACAAATATTACCCAAAACATAAAAAGTGAGTTACTGAATAACTCTCTCCTATCATTTGTTAGAACTTCAGATAGTGAGGGAGTAGTTTTAAAAGAGATTGCGGAATATAAAAACTTCAAATTTATCATTGGAGAAAGGTTTGTTAATGTGAATGGCAGTTTACATAAGTACTACAACAATGGACAACATAATTACAACAACTTTACAATTCTTAATTTGGTTGAGGTGTTATCAGACCTCTCAATTAAATTCGATATTAACCCCCTTTTATCCACTTTGCACAATTTAGAGTTTGGGGTTAATGTAATACTCCCCTTTGATGTAAATATGTTTTTAAACTCAATTTTATCGTATAAGGGTAAAGAGTATGAAAAAGAAACATATAACGGGAAAGGTTATTTGTTGAGATTTCCTTTTGATAACTACCATTTGAAAATTTATAATAAAAGTTTTCAATACGAATTAACTTCAAATGTATTGAGGTTTGAGATTAAGGTAAAAAAGATGGAATATTTTAAACGCAACAATATAGAACTTTCTACTTTGTCCGACCTACTTAAAAACACTATTTACAATGATTTAAAAAACCTTTTGTTAGAGGCGTTTAATGAGTTATTGATATATGACAACACAATAAAATTAAAAGGTTTACCAGCTAAAGAAAAACAACTTTTAAAAGATGGGAGTAACCCAAAATATTGGATTGAATTAAGAGAGAAAGACAAAAATAAATTTAAGTACAAAAGAAAGGAGTTTAGAAAATTGGTTATAGAGTATGGAGACCAGGATTTACAGAAAACAGTTTATAAATTAATAGAAGACAAGTGCAACGAATTAACAAACCCAAACGATAAAACCGACAAAATAATTTTTGAGTATCTCTCTCAATTTACAGATAGAAAATTACCCGAATTAACCACTTTTGGAAGTGCAACCAACAACAAAGAATTTACCCGAATTAACAGTTCAAATAAAGGGTTAATATCGGTACAATCTGAAAGGGTTTGTTTAACGTGTGGAAGGGATATTTCAAACCAAAAGAAAGGGAGTTTTTTTTGTTCTGAAAAGTTGTACGGTAAAGAAGTAAAACAATGTAGAAATATAAACAGCAACCCACGAAACAATTATTTAAGAAAAGAGATAAAATTATACGGTGCTGGTATTGGTTTATTGTTTGACGTAAACGAATTAAGAGTTCAAATTAATTATTGATAATAGCAATGGCAAAGAAACCAACTAAGAAAACAAGGTTCAATTATATGATGACTGAAACCGAAAGAAACGATTTAAACATACTACAGGAACATAGTAATATTAAACAGGGGAGAGGAGGGACAACCATAGGGAGTATATTAAGAAAGTTAGTATCCGATGAGGTGAAACGGATTAAAACGGATTAGAACGGATTATAAAAGTATATGTATTTAGTACCATATAAAAGTATATGTATTAATGGACGTGAATTAAGGAGGTAAATTATTAATTGATAAATACAATAAAATACAATGGGTTTTAAAAAAGGAACCAGCGGAAACGCAAAGGGCAAACCGAAAGGAGCGCAAAACAAAATTGACTTAAAGGCAAAGGAAATATTTGTTCATACATTGGAACAACAGCTCCCCAATATAGAACAGGCGTTTAAAGAAGTTTATAAAAATGACAAGGCAAAGTTTTTAGAGTTATTCTTTAAGTACGCTCAATATATCATACCAAAGAAAATTGAGGTTGAAAACAAAGAGGAGTTATCAGCACCTAAAATTATTTTAGATTGGACAGGTGCAACTACAGAGGAGTTAAAACAAATAATTGCAAACAGAGAATAAAAATGCAAACAGAAAAGAAGTTTAAATTAACAAACAGAGTTTTAGTAGGAGTGATTTTAGTACTACTTTTATTAACTTTATATGGATAAAGATTTAAATATATTGTTTAGGGATATTTATCAAGATTAATCTTAAATGATTTAAAAAGAAATGGTCTTATATTTTAATTAACTTTGTTTATTATTAGTTTATTCTTTAAAATTTTTAAAAAATGAAAAATCTATATTTTATAATTATCTTCTTTCTATTATTTAGTTGTAAGAAAGAGAATACAACCACACCTCCTGCAACCACAAATAATGTTTCTCATACAGTAGAAGTAGATAGTCAATTTCCTACAAATGTACAGGTGACAATAAACGGGGTTAATCAAAATATAATTACAGGGGGGGTGCAAACATATAGTTTAGTGACTGGAGACATTATTATTATTACAGGCAATGGTCAAGATACTACATTACTTGATGGACAAGGTAATGTTATTGGATACACTCAAGGTCATATTGATTTAACTGTAAAAAAAGATGGTATAATAGTTTATAGTATGCATTGCGATTGTGATGGATATTATACAATGACAATAAATTAAGTTTTGTTAAGTAAATGATAAGTATATTTGGCAACTATTGGCTAACTATTGGCTAACCTTTTACAACTTTTTACAACTTTTTACAATTTATTACAAACGAACTGAACAAAGATACTTTCAAAACCCCGAACCTATTAACCCCCTACCTTAATTTAATTGATGTTACAAAGTTTTAAAACAGGGTTTTTATCATAGCAGAAACCTAAAAACCGACACCTAAACGGACACCTTTAAAAAAGAAACCCTCTGAAACTATTGATTTCAAAGGGTTTTTTTGTTTTTGGTGTGGTACCCACTGGAATCGAACCAGTGACACAAGGATTTTCAGTCCTTTGCTCTACCAACTGAGCTAGGGTACCCCTTTTATTGGGGTGCAAATATAGAAAAATTATTAAAACGAAGAGGTTTTATCTTTTTTTCTGTAAGAAATAGGTTTAATAAAAGCTATAAGCTCTGTTAAATTATCCTAAAATTAGGATATAGCCTCGATTATGGATAATTTTGTGTTTAAATAAATGTCAAAATCATATTTTCGAAAATGAAAATAATTAAAATTAGCTTTTTTATCAGTTTGTTTTTACTCTCTATCATGGGCTGTAAGGCAAATCCTGTTTTAAATTGCGCAATTAACAATGGTTTTGATGTAAAGCAAAGTCCTCTTTGCGATGATGAAACAAATCCTTTAGAAGTAAATAGTACTGAAGTTGCAGAATTTGACACGGAAGAGAATGATGAAAATAATTCCTGCTTTTCAGACTTTAATATCTTTTCGTTTTCTAAGTTAAATAATAGCCACCTGCATTTAATTTGTTTAGGCTTTAATGATAGCTACAAATATCATTTAAATTTTTCATTTTCCGACTCAGTTCAGAGTTACCTTCAGGTTTTTCGAATATAGAATTTCTTCGCTTCTGTTTAATAAGCCTGATTGCTAAGGCTTATATTTCAATCAATTTCATTTTCTATAAGAATAGGTTTTAAAGAACCGGAATGTAAATACCTTTTGCCGAGGTCAAAACATTATATCTAATAAATGGAATTTAAAGATTTAATAAAATAAGTAAATGCTGGTAAGAGTAAATAGTAAAAAAGACTAAAAATTTAATATGTATTGGAGTTAACGGGTTGATATTTTTATAGTTTGTAATGTCAACATTGTTAAAACTCCGTAACGTCTCGCACTTCGGTGCGGGGCGTTTTTTTTAATTGTAATTAAAGAATGAAAAAAGTATTTGTTTGTTGTTTGTTTTTTTTGTCAATAAGCAGTTTCGTAACCGCTCAATCTCCTGCAGTTAATGATGCTCAGGTTTGGGAAAATATTTACCTGGAAAAAAATATTACTCCAAAATTAATTGCCCGAATTAATGAGGAGGGGAGAATTACCGAAAACATGAGTAAGCCAAGTTTTATTTATGCGGACGTAGGGTTTAACTATAAACTAAATAAACATTTTCATTTTACACTTGCTTATGTGTTGACTGAAAAAGAACAAAAAACGGAAACGTGGAGTACCCGCCATCAAGCTTATGTTTCCATGACAATAAGGAAGAAGTTCAAAAATTTTGTTTTTGATGATAGGCAGATGTTGCAATGGCAGGTCCAGGATGTTCATTCATCACGAGCAGGTAAATATCCGGAGTATTATTTAAGAAATAAATTTACGATTAAATATGAAAAGTACTTTAAATTTCAACCCTACATATCAGAAGAAGTTTACTATTATATGAATCAACCCAATGTTTACTGGACCTATGATTTTAACCGTGTCCGTTATTTTGCAGGGCTTTATTATAACCCCAATATCATAAATCAATGGGAAATTTATTATTTGTTTGAAAATAACTTTAACCAGATTTCACCCAGTCGGACCAAGGTAGCTGCCAATCCACAAAATAACTATATTCTCGGTTTGGGTTATTCTCATAGTTTTTAAGAGAAAAATGCATGCGATTACCAATTGTAGTATTGAATCTCATTAAGACTTTTTAATATTTAAAGGTATTACGAGTTTAAAACTAATATTTCTGCCCATCCTATATATACCACTTCTTCCGCTGCCATTTACAGGGTAATTATCAAAATACTTTAAACGGCTCATGTTTGATTGGTAAGATATATCCGCCAGGTTGGTTCCCAGAATACTGATGGTAAATAATGTACTGCCTTTTTTGTTCACGATATCAGTCCCAATGCCGGCATCTATTAATGTATATCCGGGAGTTTTTGTTTCTGTTCCATAAGCAAGGTAAGCCTGATTTTGTGCAGCATAATATTGAATCCCTAATTTTATATAAGTATTGGCAAAGCAAACTATTTTTTTCTTTACATCTGCTCTCAGTTCAGAATTTGTATGCAGTGGTGGAATAAAAGGAAGGTACTTTGTGCTGTCGGTTATCACTGCACCGTTTCCTCCTTTGTTTACAGCATAAATAATGGAAACTGAGTTTTCGAAATGCAGCCAGTCGAGCGGGTGAGGATGAATATCAAAACTGAATTCTCCTCCATACAGTTGTGCAGTAGTTTGACGGAATTTATAAACCGGAAATGTATTCCCGTTTTGGTGAAACAAAGAATCGCCACCAAATGTGCTTACCAGTTTTTCGTTATAAATATAATTGTTGATGGTATTTGCAAATACTTCCAGACTTCCTGAAATATGTTTTTCTTCAAAAAATATTCCTGCATCTTCCTGCAAACTAAACTCGGGTTTAAAATTAGCATCGCCCAATTGTTCCAATCCTGTGCCCGGATGAACTCCTTTGGCAGCTATTTCAAAAACATTGGGAGCCCTGTAACCTCTCGCCACATTTGCTTTTATACTGATGTTATCGTTTACATTATAAGTGGCACCTATGCTTCCGCTAAAGCCGGTGAAAGTATGTTTGTAATAATCAAATTGTTTTGCAACAGTTGTATCCGAAGGATTGGAAGCAGTTATCACATCAAAACCTGTTACAGGGTCAGGTTTTGAAAACATAGAATCGTTTTTAAAAAAACGGGCATCGTATCTTGCACCCAAGGCCACATCCAATTTCCCAAACGATTTTTTGAAATGAACAAACGGACCTACATCAAAAGAATGATAATCAGGAACCACAAACTCGGTGCCTTTAGATGCATTATTATCCTGATACATTCCATTCACTCCTATGGTTGATTCCACTCCTTTTATTTCGGGCAAATAAAATTTTACATCATACGAGTAAACGTTGAGTATTAAATAAAGCCCTGCTACATCAGGGTAGGTAGGGTGACTGAATTCTCTCCGGATGCTTTGCTGTGCGGCAAGGTTAAGGGTAAGTTTACTTCTGCCGATAATAAAATTACTTACCGAATATACCCTGTAATGCTGAACATGCTGATGAACCAAGCCAATGGTGTATGAATTTAATTCATCATTTGTTACTATTTGTCTCGAGCTGTCGGCATCGTTTATTTGTTTTGTAAATTTCCTTGTAACTGAATCGCGGCTGCCATCGGGTATTTCCTGGATATTATCATACACACTGAAATTAAGATGCGAGTACCCCCAGTGACGGTGCAAACCAAGGTGCAGGTTCAAATCGTTTTCGTTGTATTTGGTTCCAAATACTCTTCCATCGTATTTGTTTTCATAATCAGAAGCATTCTTATGAGAAGCCCTTAGCCCCCAAACAAATCCTTTCTGGTTGCCATCCAAAGCAAAAGAACCGGCCAGCTGTTTATTATTGGTTTGGTAATTTGTTTGAACATTTCCTCTGATAGCACCGACCGGAACTGGATTGGCAGGGAGTAAATTAACCACACCTGCCAATGCATCAGAACCATACATAAGGCTGGCAGGTCCTTTTATTACTTCAATATGGTCAACAAGGAACTGATCAATCTCTATTCCGTGTTCATCTCCCCATTGCTGTCCTTCCTGCCTCACCCCATCAAACATGGTGAGTACACGGTTATAACCCAATCCCCGGATAAAAGGTTTAGAAACATTAGGACCGGTGGACAAAGTGCTGACACCCGGAACTTTATTTAATGATTCAATAATGTTAGTGGAAGAATTTTGTGCAAGATATTGTTGATTGATAGCGACCATGGGCACAGGGTTTCTCTTTATCTCAGTAGCTTTAGATGTTCCTGTAATAACCACTTCATTCATTTCCTTTACGGAAGCTTCCATTGCAAAATCTCGTGTGGTAATGGTTGAAAGATCAATGGTTTCAATAATTGATTTATAACCGATATAACTTATCTGTATCAGTATTTTTGTTTGTGGAAGGTTTTCAATTTTATAAGTTCCATTTATATCGGTAACAGTTCCCGATTTTAAATCAGGAACATACAAGGCTACTCCTATAAGTGCTTCACCAGTTGTTTTATCAGTTACTTTGCCCGAAAGAGATGTTTTGCCGGGAATGAAATTTATTGCTCTGCAAATGTTTATGTTTTGAAATAGTAGTCCCATACAGGCAACAACTATTAAGTAATATTTTTTCATAATGAATAATGATTGTTAGAAATGAATGAAATTCGGATGAATACTATTCAAGCATCCATCTTAAAACACGATTAAATCAATAACTGATTTAATTATAACTAACAAACAATGGGAGGTGCCCGGGCAGGTAATAAATGAAATGAAGAAGAAGTAAAACTACTTTCTATAAAAGGAAGAAAGGAAAAGTCATTAGCAGAAATAATAAATCCGGAAGATGTTTCAGGAGTGGTAATTGTATTGGTGTTGGTGAAATCGCAAACAGAACAATTATGCTCAAGCGAATGGAAATGTTTATCAGTTGCAGAACAATGAATATCGGCTTTATGTTCTAAGGCGTGAATTTCTTTCTCCACCATTGGGAAAAGAAACAGGAACAGAAAGAAGAGAGAAAAATATTTTTTAACCTGCGAATTCATTTAATGATAAAAGATAATCTATTAATGTTGTATCACCAGTTTCTTTATAAGCGAACCTGATTTAATACTTCCATCGGTTTTAATTTCTGATACTTTGCAAAAGTACATGCCTGCAGCAAAGTTCTGCGTATTAATAGTAAATGTATTGGTTGTTGTTTTTTCAGAAATAATTTTTTGCCCCATCACATTTGAAAGTTCTATAGTATAACCGACTGCTGCAATATCATTATTTATTTTTATAGTAATAATATCATTTGCAGGATTAGGAAATAAATTAAAGGTCCAGGTAAATTTGTTTGCAACCTCATTAATTCCATTTAAAGAGGACACTCCTTTGTAATAGGTAACTCCACCTTCATAATTTCCTAATGCCATATCCAGCAACCCGTCATTATCAATATCCGCAACATTGGGTGCAGTGCGTGTTCCCTGAAAAATTCCAAGAAAGGTAGAATCCACCTGGTTAAAATATCCGGAAAGATTACTATCAATACTGTCGTAAAGACGAACATGTCCACCATCGTCTCCTACCAGCATTTTTGTAATTCCACCTTCTTTAAAAACACAAGGATAACTATACCCCCAGATGTGGTAAACTTCTTTTACATTAACGTGACCAAAGTAATTAGTAACAGAATCAAATAATGGAACAGTTTCCGTTCCTGTACCGGCATGATGAAGGTACAAGAGTTTCCCATTACTTCCTCCAATTACAAGATCTTTTTTCCCATCCCCATCTATATCCACAAGCTGAGGTGCAGCAGTGTATCCCACATCAATATAATGATTCAACGTGTTTCTTAAATTTGGCATTGATAAAGCAAACTGTGCTGTTCCACCAGCGGGAGCAATATTTTGAAAATAATGAATCTTACCCTGGTCACTTCCTACAATCATATCAGCATCACCATCTCCGTCCAGGTCGCCAAATGTTGGTATCATATTTACAAGGGTTAGCTGGCTCATGTTATCATAATCACGGGTTATCAATTCAAATTTGGGTTGAGCAGTTGTACCTGTATTATGAAACTGTGCTATTTGATTTCCATGATGAGTAGTGTCATAATAATTGGCATTGCCAATAAATAAATCCTGCAACCCATCATTATCATAATCAAAGAAAACAGGATAAGCACCTTCTCCTACATCTATCATACTGTCCTGTAAAAAATTACTTTGTTGAAACTGGAAACTTGGAAAACTATTTGTCCCTACATTTTTATAATACAATACACTGTTAAAATTTTCAGATTGATTGGGAACATTAGGGCTTACCATTATATCGTTGATGCCATCATTATTTACATCTACCTTAAAAGCGCAAGGCATTAATGCCAAATCAACAGCAGGGCCGGTTCCGTTATTTAAAGGAAAATCAACATCATTTGCAACAAAGTTGCAAAGCAACGGGCTACCACCGTTTGTAATCATAGATAAGGTATTGAAATATATATTTCCGATTATTATTTCTTTATCAGCATCACCATCCAAATCCATACATAATTCGCAGTTGCCTGCATGGCGGTCTGTAGACCTGTTTCCTTCCGGATTATTATCTACCTGAATACCCGGATTTAAAACATTGTTAGCACAGGTATCATTTAAAATAAAAACATTGGATATAGGGCTTTCGCTTCCAAATCCCCATCCACGGTTTTTCATTTTAAACTTTAAACTGTCGCAAGTATGAAAGTCTTCCTGACTCTGGTTTTGATGGTATTCAAGACAGGAACCATTAATGGCAAATGTGATGATGTCTACATCGCCATCGTTATCAATATCAGAAATAGAAGGAATATCAACAGAAGTAACAAATAAATTAATTGGATTGTTAAAAGGTGGATTGGCATCAGGATTAAAAACTGAACGGAGAAGAGTGTCTACTAATTCGAACTGCAAACCAAATTGAGTAGTAGAAACATTTTTGTATACTTTAATTCCTCCACCCAAATCGGCAAAACTAAAAATATCTTCTTTCCCATCACAGTTGTAATCAGCCAGAAGCACCCAATCATGAAGGTAGGGAAAAAAGTTTTCCCACTCAGGGGCATAACTGTAATTAGCTGCACCGGCTATTCCATTATTTACAAAAGTTCGTATTTTATTTCCTGTACGGTCAAATATAAAAAGGTCTTTTACCCCATCCATATTCAAATCAATATTGGAAGCCTGGATAAAATTTAATCCTCCTGCCCATGGAAATTTGATAAAGTTTCCATTTATGTTTACCTGAATATCATCGTTTCTTTGAAAATAAGGTTGAGCTGAAACAACTAAAGAGGAAAAGGAAATTACAACTATAAAAAGAATCCTTAAAATTTTCATTTGCTTATTTAATTTATATGCAAAGCTAAGTAAATATTTTCGATAATAATTGGTTGTTTTGAAGCCGGAAATTATTCGCCTTTCATTTTGGCTTTCCATGTTTCAGGAATAAGAATACTTTGATTGGTCCGGTAATTAAAACAAACAATAATTGCAAGACCTTTGGCAGCTTCTACTTCTTCACCGTTCACCATTCTAACAATTGAACAATTCATATCAAAACTCTTGGAACCTATTCGTGAAACCCAGGTGTAAACAAACACTTTATCCTCCAGCAAAATGGGCTGTTTATATTCTATCTCTATTTTGGCAAGAATAACACCTTCGTTATCCCAGTCTATTTTAATGTCGTCACCGGAAAGGGCATTAAAATAATCTACCCTGGCCAGTTCGAAATAAGTAACATGGTTGGCATTGTTTACATGGCCTAAACGGTCGATGTCTTTGAAGCGAATTTGAATGGGTGTTTTTTGTTTGAATGGGTTCATTGAGTACGGATAACAAATTAATACGAATTTACGAATTACGAATCTTTACAAATTTACAAATAAAAAAATAGAACCGCAGAGAAAAGGGAGGAAAGGCAGAGAGCCGCTGAGTATATTCTCTCAGCGGCTCTCTGCGTTTTTTTCTCTGCGCCCTCTGCGGTTAATTTTTACTCTTTTACAAATTTCTTTCTTATTATTTGATTGTTGTCACCCCGAATAAGGCCTACTTCAATAAAATAAATTCCTTTGTTCAGCCCGCTTACATCTAAAGTAACGTCCGATGTCCGATGTCCGATGTCCGATGTCCGATGACTGCACCATCTCTCCAAGTACATTATATATATGTATGGTTTCGATTGTTGAATTGTTCCCGTACGTGCGGGATTGAATTGTTAATTGGGTAGTAGCGGGGTTGGGGGAGATGGTTATTTCAGCTTTTGATTTTAATGGTTCTGCTACTCCTGTAAATGAGCATGGAAGATTTAATTTTGCTAAATAAGCAAGTTCAACAGCATTAGAATTAACTAAAGTATCACTACCAATTATAAATTGAGATGTATAAAAATCTCCTGATAAAAAAAGATGACAATTATTATCAATTATCATAGGGGCATCATCGTCTCCTCCTCCATTATTAACTTGCCCCCAAATAGCTGTACCGTTCGAATCGTATTCAATAAGATATGAATTATCTTCATCGGGGTTATTCATATTAAGAGAAATAGTTCCAAAATTAATAACGCCCGAATTGCCTCCCGAAACCATGAATACATTTCCATTATTGTCGGCAGCTAATCCCCAGGGTCCAAAAAACGAACAGGAGCATTGACCTTGTCTTGTCCAAAGTAAAGTTCCAGATGTATCGTATTTATATAAAGTAGGAAAGCTTGAATTACCTGAATTAGTTATTACCCTGTCAGCAAGAAATATTTCTCCCGCGTTATTAACACTTATATAACCATCCTGATTCTGATAAGTAGCAGTACCAATACTTCTTGCCCAAATTTCTCCACCATTTTGATCAAGTTTTACTATAAAATCATCGGTATGGCCTATTTTAATTAAATTGGTGGTACCGAAATTTATTGAAGGAGAATTAAAATTACCCATAAAATAAACATTGCCCAAATTGTCTGTAGCTATGGCATCACTAATATCATTACTAATACCACCTGCTGATTTTGCCCATAGTCCATTTCCGGAAGAATCTAATTTAACTACAAAAACTTTATCTCCAAAAGTAGTGTTAGTTACTGTTATAGATCCAAAGGACAGCGATGGTGACATAAAAAATCCTGTAATAAAAATATTTCCATTTGGGTCAGTAGCTATTGCTTCCGGTGAGTCAAAGGAGCTTCCACCAAACGTTTTAACCCATAAGGTATTTCCGGATGAATTAAATTTGGCAAGAAAAATATCGGCAGTACCAGCACTTGTAAGATGAAAAGTATCAATAGTTTCATTAGTCGCAAAACCAAAACGACCTGTAACGTATATATTTCCAGCTTGGTCCGTGGCTATATATGGATAATACCCAGAAAACCCTTTCGCCCAAAGTAAAGCACCTGCCTGATTATACTTTGCTAAGTAATTATTCAGGTGATTAAATGTATCGTGACAAACAAGAGAAGTTGTACCAAATTGAGCAGTATCAGAAAAAACACCTGCTACATATATATTATTACTCCCATCTAAAGCAATGCTCATTCCCTCTTGAATTATTTGATTACTCCCACTACCAAATGCCTGTTCCGCCCATTGCCATGTTGGAACTTGGGCACTTAAACTTATATATGCAGATACAAGAAATAAAGTGGTAATTACCCTCTTTCTCCATTTTGTCGGGATTTTGTTTATGATTATTTTATTTATTTTACCTAGCATGTTTTCTCTTTACTTTTGTAATGCCTATAGTGTAAATAATAATAATGTGTAAATTCTTTTCATTATTATATAAATTTATTTCTCCCACAAATCTAATCTTAATTTTACTCTCCCACCTTATCTTTCATTAAAAAATAAAAACCACTATGGAAGGACAAATAATGCAAATATTGTATCTTTGAAATAAAATATAAATACGATGGCTGAAAAAATCATCCTGAATCATGAAAAAATTACGTTCATTATGCTAAAGCACTTGATGCTTTTGAAGGACAAAAAGGCATTTGTCAGTCATTATTCCGATATTACTTCGTTTGAAGAACTGGTAAATGGAAAAATAAATGAGAATAATGCTTTGGATGGAGATGCTGACAGAAATATCAACGGCATATTTAAAAAGAAAAATGCCGTTGAAAGTTCTGACAGTGGCATAATTGAAAATAAAGATGCCGATGATAAATCGGACAACGGCTCAATAACTTCCGGGTATGCCTCTGACATATCTGACAGCGACACAAATAAAAACAAAGGCGCCATTGTTATAAATGACAAAGGCGTAAATCAAAACAAAAATGCCGTTGATAGTGGGAGTAACAGCATAAAAGCAGACTTTTATTCGTTATTAAAAGTCAGAAACGAGCCCATAGCACATCAATTGGTGTATGAAGTTTTTGAACAGGAGCTGATAACAGCCATGGAAGGGTTTTCGAAAACCGACAACGGGCAACATTCGTTGTATTCCTTTTATCAAAACTTTATCAAAACCCTGGATGAAATCAATATGCATGATGAAAGAACAAACCCCCGGCAGGTAACGTTAAATATGGAAGAAACACATTACCTGCCCGGGCAAATAACTGTGGAGGGCACAGCCATGATAAAATTGAGGCATGAATTGCAAAAATTATTTCCTCCAAGGATAGCTCGAATAATTGCAAAATCTATAGCAGGCGAATTGGCGAACCTGCATAACCATGGAAAAGCATCGGGCAGCGATTTGCGCAAATGGTCCGGACTGTCCAAGTCGGGCTTTTCGAAGCATTTACCCAAATTGCAAAGCATGGGTTTTATCATCAGACAACCTCCGCGAATGTACGTGCTCACCGAAAAATCAAAACTGCTTTTGCTAAAAGCATTTGGTGTGCCGAAGAAGTAATAACGCAGGCCACCCCTGTCAGGGTTCCAAACCAAGGGTGTCCGAAACCTTGTAAACCCTTGTTATATATCGTCCCTACGGGACTTTTAAATTATTTTTATTTTCTTTTCTACCGATATTTTGCCCCTAACGGGGCATATAGCCATACTTGTTTTGTCCCGTAGGGACTAAATATCGGTAGGAATAATTGCCCAACCAGCTCTCAAAGTCCCGTAGGGACAACATATTCCATGTTTCGGACACCCTTAGTTCCAAACCCTGACAGGGGTATACGTAACACGAAATCTGAAATTTGGAATTTGAAATTTGAAATTTGGAATTTTCTAATCCAACTCCACATACACGGAATTATTGCTCTTAAATTCAGGTACTAATTCCTTCATTTTCTTTACAATTGATTTATTATTTTGCTTTTCAAAAAGAAGTATTAATTCGGAAATAGAATTGGAAACAGTTGCGAAATCATACTCTTTTACTTTGGCAATTAATATTTGTTTATGATGTGTTGGCAATGTGTTTTCATGGTCTGCCAAAAGTTCTTCAAATAGTTTTTCCCCGGGACGTAAACCTGTATAAATAATACGAATGTCTTTATCGAGGACTAAACCGGAAAGCTTAATCATCTTCACAGCAAGGTCGTAAATCTTTACAGATTCTCCCATATCGAAAATAAAAATCTCACCACCTTTTCCCATTGCACCTGCTTCCAGAACCAACTGGCATGCCTCAGGAATAGTCATAAAATAACGGGTAATATCAGGGTGAGTAATGGTGATGGGACCACCTGTTTCTATCTGCTGCCGGAAACGGGGAATGACCGAACCACTTGAACCAAGCACATTTCCAAACCGTGTAGTAATGAATCGGGTGTTTGATTTTTTATTTAAAGATTGGGTGTACATTTCGGCAATGCGTTTACTGGCCCCCATCACATTGGTGGGGTTAACAGCCTTATCAGTACTCACCATTACAAATTTCTCTACCTTATATTCAACAGATAAATCGGCAATGGTTTTTGTTCCAAGCACATTGGTTAAAACAGATTCGGATGGATTGTTCTCCATCATTGGCACGTGTTTGTATGCAGCCGAGTGAAAAACAATCTGTGGATGAAAAGTTTGGAATACATTTTCCATCCGTTCCTTATTCCTGATATCGCCCATCACCACCTCGTACCGCAGCTGACTGTATTTATCATGCAGTTCCATTTCCATGTCATATAATGGAGATTCGGCCTGGTCGAGCAATACAATTTTTTCAGGGTTGAAACGAATTAACTGGCGAACAATTTCGCTGCCAATGCTTCCGGCAGCACCTGTAACCAATATTACTTTGCCCGATAATTGTTTTTGAATATCCTCTTTATCGAGTTGTATGGGATCACGCTCCAGCAATTCTTCAATCTGTACTTTTTTAATCTGCTTGAAACTTAATTCACCATTAATCCAGTTGGTAACCGGGGGAACGTTTAATACTTTGGTATTATGGTTCAGGCAAATGTCCACAATCATTTGTTTTTTGGCAGGAGCAAGATTTTGAATGGAAATAATCAGATTGGAAACATCATGATGTTGCAATAATTCATCCAGTTTTTCTATTCCATAAATAGTTACTCCCTCTAATTTCTTTTCCTGCTTTTTAGTATCGTCATCTATAAAGGCAAGTACTTTGTATTTAGTGCCGGCATCCCTGTCCAGTGTTCGCTTGGTTATTATTCCCGATTCTCCTGCTCCGAAAATGATAACGCTGCGTTTATCTTTATTAGGGTTGGTCAGTTCGAGGTAGAGCGCTTTGAACATTACCCGTAAACTTATCATCAAAAAAGTGGTGGCCATGTAATCAATGATGATGATTGAAAACGGGATAGGAAATTTTTTGTTGATGAAATAATAAGAAATAAAATCGATGAGACAGAAAACGACACTGCCAATGGAAATGACAATAAAAATACGTTGAGCATCTTTTGAACTCGTATATTTTACTATGCCCTGATAGGTTTTTGAAAAGTAAAAACTAAAAGCACGAATAAATAAGATTATCCCGAAAACGAGCGGAAAAGCACCTATTTCGTTTGGAGGAATAGAGAAATTAAAACGAACCAGGTAAGCAAGAACTATGGAAAACAAACAAATGCCAAGGTCGATGAAAAAGATAATCCATCTCGGCATATTGCGTTGAAAAAGACAGTCGATAGGTTTCATTGCGTTCAAAGATATAAAAATTGATTGCTACTCGCACTTACTTTTTATCTTTGCACGCAATTAAATATATGCCCAGAATTTTATTCATAGCTGCTCACCGTCCTAACCGCTCCCCAAGTCAGCGTTACCGCTTCGAACAATATTTTAGCTTTTTAAGAGAAAATGGTTTTGAATGCGATCTTTCATTTATTTTAAATGAAAGGGACGAAAAACTGTTCTATGGCCCGGGCAATATACCTGAGAAATTTTTCATTACCCTGAAAAGCGCTAAAATAAGGCTGAAGGACGTGCGACTTGCCAATAGTTATGATATTGTTTTTGTACAAAGGGAAGCATTTATGACCGGTTCTTCTTTTTTCGAAAAGAGATTCAGCAAATCAAAAGCAAAACTTGTTTTCGACTTTGATGATTCCATCTGGCTGCTGGATACTTCGGCTGCCAATAAAATATGGCAATGGATGAAGAGTGCAAAAAAAACCGGTAAAATAATTTCACTCTCTCACCTTGTATTGGCGGGTAACCAATACCTGGCCGATTATGCAAGACAGTTTAATAATAATGTAAAAGTAATACCTACTACTATTGATACCGCTATTTTTAAAAGAGAAAAGGAATACCAGGACAATGAAAGGATTTGTATTGGCTGGAGTGGCAGCCATACTACGATAAAACATTTTGAAGCAGCTTTGCCTTATCTGAAAAAGATAAAACAAAAGTATGGTGAAAAGGTTTATTTTAAAGTAATGGGTGATGCAGAGTATGAAAATAAGGAATTAGGTATACAAGGTATTCCCTGGACTAGCGAAACAGAAGTACCTGTTCTTTCGGGGTTTGATATTGGTATTATGCCCTTGCCGGACGACCAGTGGGTAAAAGGGAAATGCGGATTAAAAGGGTTGTCTTATATGTCACTGGAAGTACCTACTATTATGTCAGGAGTTGGAGTAAATACGGAGATAATTAACGATGGTGTAAATGGCTTTATAGCCAATACTGACGAAGAATGGGTGGATAAAATTTCCCGCTTAATTGATTCGTTCGAATTAAGAAAGAAACTGGGGCAAAATGCAAGGAAAACAGTGGAGGTTTCGTATTCTCTTGAATCACAAAAAATGAATTACCTGAATTACCTGAAAGAATTATTGGCAAGATAGGTTGTTTCATTCATCAGATATAATTTTTCGAAAGGGATAAATTTTTAATTTATTAACTTTGTATAAATTAATGCAAATAAATTATGACTAGTACAAAACAGGAATTAACTCCCTTTAGCCTGAAAGTTTTTTATGCAAGGAATGCCCAATCGCAAAAAGAAATAAAAGGCGGTAAACTGATTTCCAATAAGGATGTGAAAAAGCGTTTTCTTCAAAAAAATAATAGTTATTAAGTATTAAACCACATTTGCCTGACCAAACAAAAAAATCTAATTCTCAAATCTATATTTATCTTTACAAAAAAATAAAAAACAAAAAAATAAAAAATGGAATCAACAGCAACAGAATTAAAGAATGTAGCACTTGGAGAAAAACACATTTCACTTGGGGCTAAAATGGTACCTTTTGCAGGATACTTAATGCCCGTATCGTATAGCGGACTGAATGACGAACATGCTACGGTAAGAAATGCAGTAGGAGTATTTGATGTAAGCCACATGGGCGAATTTATTTTAAAAGGAGAAAACGCATTGGATTTAATTCAGCGTGTTACCTCGAACGATGCAGCTGTTTTAATGGATGGTAAAGTACAGTATTCCTGTTTGCCTAATGATAAAGGAGGAATAGTGGATGATTTGCTGGTGTATCGAATTGACGAAAAAACATATATGCTGGTGGTAAATGCTTCCAACATTGAAAAAGACTGGAACTGGATTCAGAAGCACAATACTAAAAATATAGAGATGCATAATATTTCAGACCAGACATCTTTACTTGCAGTGCAGGGACCGAAAGCAATTTTGGCGCTTCAGAAATTAACCGATATTAATCTTTCAGACATTCCTTATTATACTTTCAAAAAAGGTAAATTTAATGGGGTGGATAATGTGGTTGTTTCTAATACGGGATATACCGGTGCAGGAGGATTTGAAATTTATTTTGAAAATGAATATGCTGATAAAATGTGGAACGCCATATTTGAAGCAGGGGCAGAATTTGGCATTAAACCTATTGGTCTTGGAGCCCGCGATACATTGCGCCTCGAAATGGGTTTTTGTCTTTATGGAAACGATATTGACGATACCACTTCACCCATTGAAGCCGGGTTGGGATGGATAACTAAGTTTACAAAAGACTTTACCAACAAGGCAGCCTTATTGGAACAAAAAGAAAAAGGAGTTACAAAAAAACTAGTTGGTTTCGAAATGATAGACCGTGGTATTCCGCGTCACGATTACCCTATAGCTGATGCATCAGGAGCAGTAATCGGGAAGGTAACTTCCGGAACTCAATCACCAACCATGAACAAAGCCATCGGGATGGGATATGTGCCAACCGCTTTTTCCAAGGCAGATTCTGAAATATTTATCATCATCAGGGATAAAGCTATTAAAGCAAAAGTGGTTAAAATTCCTTTTTTAAAAGCATAATAAAATAATAGATGCCAAAGAAGTTAACCGTTGATGTTTGTTTTTCACCCTTCCTGTATCCTATGTATCATAGGCCCGACAGCATAGTGGTGGTAATTGATATTCTTCGTGCTACTTCGGCCATGTGTACCGCTTTTGAGTTTGGTGTAGATAAAATGATTCCTGTTGCCACGCTGGAAGAGGCCACAGAATATAAAAAGCAGGGTTTCCTGGTAGGTGCTGAGCGAAACGGAATTGCCATTGAAGGATTTGATTTTGGTAATTCTCCTTATTCATATCAAACAGAACTGATAAAAGGCAAAACAGTAGTAATATCTACTACCAACGGAACGCAGGCCATAGAGGCCGCCCGACAGGCTTATCAGGTAGTGATAGGTGCATTTACCAATATTACTTCTTTATGTAACTGGCTGAAAACTCAAAACAGGGATGTATTGCTTCTTTGCTCAGGATGGAAAAATAAGTTCAACCTGGAGGATACCTTATTTGCAGGAGCCGTGTCGGATATACTACTTGCTGACCATGCACAGTTCCGTTCGGGAGACGGTGCCCTGGCTGCAAGTTATTTATACACTTCTGCCCAAAAAAATCCTTACCGGTACCTGCGTAATTCTTCACATACCGAACGCCTTTCGCAGATGGGGCTAAAGCATGATATCAAGTATTGTTTAACGTTTGATCAAACGAATATTATACCAGTGCTGGATGGAAAATATTTAGTACCGCTGACCTGAGAAAATGAAAAAATTCTTCTTCATACTTTTGCTCGTAGCTGGTATCCTGTTTATTATTCCTCATAATAATACGGCTTATTCCTGGGGATTTTTTGCGCATAAAAAAATTAACCGAATGGCTGTATTCACTTTGCCCGAAGGGATGATTGGTTTTTATAAGCAGCATATCGATTACATTACCGAACATGCTGTGGACCCCGACAAAAGAAGGTATGCCAATGCCGATGAAGCGCCAAGACATTTTATCGACATGGATAGGTATGGCAAATACGCATTCGATTCTGTTCCGCATAAATGGAACGATGCCGTAAAAAAATACAGCGAGGACACTTTAAATTCAAACGGAATAGTTCCCTGGTGGATTGATAAAATGATGTACCGCCTCACCCAGGCTTTCCGTGCCGAAAACATGGACCTGATTTTACATTACTCTGCCGATCTGGGCCATTACATTGGCGATTCGCATGTTCCGCTCCATACCACTTCCAATTATAACGGACTTGCAACTAACCAAAAAGGCATACATGGTTTTTGGGAATCTCGCATTCCTGAGCTTAAATCCGAAGGTTACGATTATTGGGTGGGTAAGGCAAAGTATATTGATAAACCAATTGAAAAAGCCTGGAACACTGTAAAAGCAAGCAATGCAGCCCTCGATTCGGTGCTCCTGTTCGAAGCCGATTTGAATTCCCGTTTTCCGCAGGATAAAAAATACAGCTTCGAAAATCGCGGAGCCAGCCTAATGAAAGTATATTCGGTGGAATATACCAATGCTTATAATACTATGCTGAATGGTATGGTCGAACGTAGGATGCGTGCTGCCATCATTACCGTGGGCAGTATGTGGTACACCGCCTGGGTAAATGCCGGCAAACCCAACTTAGACAAGTTTGACAACAAAGAAATTTCCGATTCCTTAAAACAAGCCGATAAGGCACTTGAGCAGCTGAAAAGCAACCCCAACATAGAAGTAAAAGGCCATAACGATTAAACTTTTTTCAGAAAAGATAGTCTCTGCTAATTTATTAATTGTCTTCCCGCTTTCCGCTCCAATCTTTTTCTTTTTTTGAAATAAAAAAAGAAAAAGGATTTTCGCTTCAATCTGGTTTATATGGATAGGGTGGAGGTATTTATTATCTTTTATTCCTACTCTCGAAAGACTTTTTAAAATCCCTTTCTTTAATTATTTAATGATGCTGAACATATCCTTATAATTATCAGCAATAGTAGTAGCGTTATGAAAGTCGGTAACGGAAGAAAGTTTTGATAAATCAATTGTTGTTGGTGTTTTCATTACTTCAGATGCATCCGCTTTTATGGTAAGGGTGGATGTTTTACCGGTCTCTATTTTTAAATTATCAATGGGTAATGCCACACTCCTGATGCAATTGGAAGGCTGTTTATACCCCCCAATATGAAATTCGAAAACATGTCCAGGTGAAGTGGAAACAGAAGATTTTCCCTCCAGTTTCAAAAATATGTATCCTGTATTCCATGCCCAGAACATTGCATTAACAGGGTCTAATGCCCCTGATTGTGCCCCGCTGCAGTTATGAATACTATCTACTCCAATAATAAAATGACAGGAAATGTAATCTCCTGCCGGTATATCTGATAAAGTAATTTGCTTGGATGGCTCGTTATCTTCATTTATTAAAAAGTAATCATCAGAAATAAATTGCCTGCCGGTTTTATCCTTTAAAAGAAACTTGCCTACGTAATATTTAAAATTGGTTACTGAAAACGTTTGGCCTGCTTCGTTTTTATAGATAGATGAATCGAGTTGCAACAGTTTAGTACCTACATAATTTTTAAAGTTGATAATTAACTTTCCCTGGGGAGGTAAATTCTTTTTGCCAGCAATGGAAAAAGAAAGGATGCACAAAAGAGTGGCAATGAAGACAAAAAGAGTAATTGATTTTTTCAATTGTAAAAATATTTCTGCAAATGTATTCTTTTGGTTTCATTACTCAAATATAATCTGAGATGTTGAAATTAATTTTAGTAGTTTTGAAACGATGCAAACACGAATTAATAAATTTATAAGCGAAACAGGATTTTGCTCCAGGCGGGAAGCAGATAAGCTTATCGAGCAAGGGCGGGTAAAGATAAATGGCCTTCTTCCTGAAATGGGAACCAAAGTGAATGATGGCGATAAAGTGGAAATAGATGGTAAACCATTAAAAGTAAAGGAAGCACCTATTTACATTGCTTTTTATAAACCACCCGGAATTACTTCTACCACCGACCTTAAGGACAAAGACAATATCATTGATTTTATTAATCATCGGAAAAGAATCTTCCCTATTGGTAGATTAGACAAGCCATCGGAAGGTTTATTGTTTTTAACTAATGATGGTGATATTGTAAATAAAATATTACGGGCGGGCAATAATCATGAAAAGGAATACATTGTAACTGTGGATAAACCCATCACTCCTGAATTTATTTTTAAAATGGGAAATGGAATCCGCATACTGGAAACCGTTACTCAAAAATGTTTTGTGGAAAAAACAGAAGAGAATACTTTTAAAATAATTTTAACCCAAGGGCTCAACAGGCAGATAAGAAGAATGTGTGAAGAGCTGGATTATAAAGTAACCAAACTAAAGCGGGTAAGAATAATGAACGTCACGCTAAATGGTTTATCAAGCGGAAAATGGCGATACCTGACCGAGGAAGAAATAGAAACAATAAATAAACTTGTTTCCAATTCCGTTAAAACAGAAGAAGCCTCATACCTTCAGGATAATATCGGGGAATAAATCAGAATGAAAAAATCCGTTGCAATAATTGGAGGAGGTGCATCAGCACTTATGCTGGCCGCGCAACTTGATGAAACAAAATACAGCGTTACCCTATATGAGCGGAATGCGGCCGTTGGCCGAAAACTATTAGTAGCAGGTGATGGCGGATTTAATTTAACCCACTCGGAAGATATAGAACAATTTATTGAGAGATATACCCCTGTTTCTTTTTTAGAAAAAAGTATTCGTTCGTTTTCAAATAATGATTTAAGAAACTGGTTAAAATCAATTGGAATTGAAACTTATGTTGGAACAAGCAAAAGAGTGTTTCCCGTAAAAGGAATAAAACCAATCGAGGTATTGAATGCCATTTTAAATGTACTGAAACAAAAAAATGTTGTTATTAAAACACAACATGAATGGAAAGGCTGGGGCAAGGACAATGAATTAATAATTGAACATAATTCACAAGTACTAAATGTAAAATCAAACATCACGGTATTTGCAATGGGCGGTGCCAGCTGGAAAGTAACAGGCAGTGACGGCAATTGGTTAAACTATTTTAAAGAAAAAGAAATCAAAACCATTTCTTTTCAAGCTTCCAATTGTGCAGTTAAAATAAATTGGGATAAAAGTTTCTTAGAAAAAGCAGAAGGGAAGTCTTTAAAAAACATCTTGGTAAAATCAGGAGGGAAAGAAAAGAAGGGAGAGTTGGTAATAACCACATTTGGATTAGAAGGAGGAGCTGTTTATGCTCTCATCGGTCAAATCAGGAAACAATTGAATGAACAAAAGGAGGCCATCCTTCTGGTTGATTTAAAACCTTTGCTTTCGGCAGAGGAAATAAAAAACAAAATTAATAACCGGGGAAATAAATCATTAACAAAACATTTGGAAGATACTTTGAATCTGGATAAGATTCAAATGGAATTACTTAAAACGGTTCTGTCAAAAGAACAATTTACTTCTGTGGAAGTTCTTGCAGATAAAATAAAAAATATTCCTTTAATCATTTCAGGATTGGCATCAATAGATGAAGCCATTTCCACGGTTGGAGGAATATCCTTAAACGAAGTGGATGAAAATTTTCAATTAAAAAAAATACCAGACAATTATTGTATTGGTGAAATGCTGGATTGGGATGCACCCACAGGAGGTTATTTGTTACAGGCGAGTTTTAGTATGGGATATTGTTTAGCTAAACATCTGAACGAAACAAAATAAAATAGACATTCAGGTGCCTGTCTTTTTTAGCAATTTAAACAATGTGGAAACCTTAAAAAAGGCACTTCCTATTATTTTCGAAAAGAAAGCCTTCTTTTCCGAAAATATTGCTTTAGAAATCAAAAAGAAAGGGAACTATGACTTAAACTTCCCTATGTTTGTCTGAAATTTCCCAAATTTTTCCCAAATTTCCCAAATTTTGCCGAAACTTCCCGAATTTTACCTTTATTATTCCTTTCTTTTCCTCTTCATTCCCTTTCTTTTCCAAAAAGAAAGGGATAAAAACGAAAAAAGTCCCTTTGTCCAAAGAAACACTTTTCTGCCTCGCTTTTTAGGTGTTTTCACCAAAGTTGTTCGGAAGAATTTTGGGAATAAAAAAAGCCCCGAACGTGCGGGACTCTTTTATTTTAATTAAGAATTGAAATATTAAATAGAATACGCGCCCAACATTAAGATAGGATTTTCTAAATTGTGTTTTAAGGTTTGTAAAAATGCAGAACCTGTAGCACCATCCACCACTCTATGGTCGCAGGATAAAGTTACTTTCATCACATTTCCCGGAACAATCTGACCGTTTTTAACAACAGGAGTTTGTTTAATACCTCCTACAGCAAGAATACAAGCATCAGGTGGATTAATAATAGCAGTAAATTCTTCGATGCCAAACATTCCCAAATTAGAAATGGTAAAAGTATTTCCTTCCCAATCGCTTGGTTGAAGTTTCTTTTCTCTTGCTTTTACAGCATAGTTTCTAACTTCGGTAGCTATTTGAGTTAAAGTTTTTCCATCAGCAAAACGAACTACCGGCACAAGTAATCCTTCGTCCACTGCTACAGCTACTCCAATATGAATATGATTGTTGTATCGAATTTTATCGCCAAGCCATGAAGAATTGATTTTAGGATGCTTTCTTAAACTGGCTGCTACTGCTTTAATAACAATATCGTTAAAAGAGATTTTTATTCCGGCTACTGTATTAATGGCTTCACGGGCTTTCATGGCTTCGTCCATGTCTATCTCCATTATTAAATAAAAATGAGGAGCAGAGAATTTGCTTTCCGCAAGGCGTTTGGCAATTGTTCTTCTCATTTGAGAAACAGGTTCCTCTGTGTAACTTTCTACACTTACAAGCGGTGCTGAAAGCCCGCCAAGAGATTTATGCTGATCGATATCTCTCTTAATAATCCTTCCATTGTCACCTGAACCTTTAAACGAATTAAGGTTAATTCCTTTTTCTTCAGCCATCTTTTTTGCCAAAGGAGAAATTTTTAATCGTTCGTTATTTGAAGGGGCATCCTGTTTTTTAGTAGTTACGGATTGACTACTTGCAGCAACAGTTGTTTTTGTTTCCGCTTTTTGAGTATTACTTTCAGCCTTTGGACTTTCAGTTTTAGAAGTTTGATTTTGTTTGTCAGCGGCTAATATCGATGAAACATCTTCTCCTCCTTTCCCAAGAATTGCAAGAATGGCATCAACCGGTGCACCTTTCCCTTCTTCCACTCCAATATGCAATAACACACCATCCTGAAAAGATTCGAACTCCATCGTTGCTTTATCAGTTTGAATATCTGCCAGCAATTCTCCGGACTTCACTTTATCTCCAACCTTTTTATGCCATTTTGCAACTACACCATCAGTCATTGTATCGCTTAGTTTAGGCATTCGAACAATCTGAACAGTTTCAGGAATTTTTACTTCCGCTACTGGTGCAGCTTCTTTTTTTGCATCGGCTTTTACTTCTTCTTTTATTTCAGTTTTTGCTTCTTCTTTTGCACCACTTCCTTTTTTAGCTTCTTCGGCTAATAATGAAGAAATGTCTTCACCTTCCTTTCCTAATATTGCAATTATGGAATCTACAGGTACGGCTTTTCCTTTCTCCACGCCAATATATAACAACACTCCGTTTTGAAACGATTCAAATTCCATAGTGGCTTTGTCAGTTTCAATATCAGCAAGTAACTCTCCTGATTTAACTTTGTCTCCAACTTTTTTATGCCATTCCGCTACCACACCATCTGTCATGGTATCGCTTAATTTGGGCATTCTTACTACTTCCGCCATGCACTGAAATTATTAATTATTAATTATATATTATGAATTTATGTTACTCGGTAAATTATTAATTTTTTTTGTTAAGGCTTTCCTGTGATGTTTTAACTATAGAAGTTAATATGCTTATTATGTCTTCTACCTCTTTTAGTGGTTTTATGTAACTGCATTTTACCAATTGACTTTTATCCAGTAATCTTAACCAATATCTTGTTTCCCTAGCCTCTTTTAAAGAGATTCCCATTTTAGAAGTAAATTCTTTTTTTGAAATTGCACCTACCGCTTCTTCCACATTCGCTCCTATACTTGTACCCGAACGTAATACTTGCTTCGAAAGAACAAATTCTTTATTTTCAATTAAAAATGTATAAACTTTTATTATTAATAAAGAAAAATCAAATGTCTTATTAACTATTAAATTATCTTTCACGGTAATAACTGTCTCTCCTAATTTATAATTAATAATTCATAATTTATAATTACTCAATAATGTAAGGATAATCTTCCTGGTTATAAACGTCTTTGTAAAGTTCATCAATAGTAGGAAATGGAGAATCTTCAGCAAACTTAACTGATTCAGCTACTATGTCTTCCACTCTTTTTTCTATTGCTTCTATATCAGCATCATTTGCCCAGTTGTTCTTTTTGATGGTAGTTAAAACTTTTTCAATAGGGTCCTGCGCCTGGTATTCTTTTACTTCGTCTTTTGTTCTGTAGGTTTGTGCATCACTCATGGAGTGGCCTTTGTATCGGTAAGTTTTCATTTCCAATAGAGTTGGGCCATCTCCTTTTCTTGCTCTTGACACTGCTTCTTCTATTGCTTCATGAACAGCTTCACATGTCATTCCATCCACAGCTTTAGAAGGCATTTCGTAGCTGGAACCTATTTTATATAAATCATGAACATTAGATGTGCGCTCTACAGAAGTTCCCATAGCGTAATTATTATTTTCAATAATAAAAATCACCGGTAATTTCCAAAGCATGGCCATGTTAAAAGCTTCATGCAATGCTCCCTGGCGAACAGCTCCATCTCCCATATAACAAAGCGTTACATTGTCATTTCCATTGTATTTATCTGCAAATGCAATACCTGCTCCCAAAGGAATTTGTCCTCCTACAATACCGTGTCCTCCAAAAAAATTAAATTCTTTTGAAAACATGTGCATAGAACCACCTTTCCCTTTCGAACATCCAGTTGCTTTTGCAAACATTTCTGCCATGATGAATTTAGGATGCAATCCTCTGCCTATTGGGTGAGCATGACAACGATAAGCGGTTATTACCCGGTCGTCTTTTTTTAATACTGATTCCGAGCCTGCTACTAATGCTTCCTGGCCAATGTACAAATGGCAGAAACCACGTATCTTTTGCTGAATATATAGTTGTCCGGTTTTCTCTTCAAACTTACGCATCAACAGCATCGATTCATACCATTTCATGTAAGTTTCTTTGCTGAAACCATTGGAAGGTTTCTTTTCAGTTGCTATAGATTTTTTATCTTTTGTTGCCACTTTTTCCATTTTATCTTTTTTTGCGAAGCAAATTTACAATAAATAATATTATACAGTGTTTCTTTTATTTCTTCAACTCCTCAGCTACGAACATAAACGGCAACAAATCGGATATACTGTTCATTATCCTTATTTTACCTGTTTCGCCCTGCAAAATAATTCTGATGTTAGATTTATATCGCGTCTCGTATTCACTCATTGCCTGCCTGCATGCTCCACAAGGGGAAAGGGGCTGGTCTACCTTAAATGTGTTTGTTTTACAGGTAATGGCTATTGTTTTTATTTTTACACTAGGATAATTGGCTCCTGCTGAAAAAATAGCAACCCTTTCGGCACATAAACCGGAAGGAAAGGCAGCGTTTTCCTGATTGTTTCCACAAACTGTCACCCCATTTTCAAGAAGTAAGGCAGCCCCCACAAAGAAATTGGAATAGGGGGCATAGGCCATATTGCTTGTTTCCCTTGCCTTTTGTAACAGAGTTTTTTCCACTTCATTCAATTCGTTTTCGCTTTCTAATTCTGTATATGATATTTTAAGTTCCAGATTTTGCATGTGTTAAATTATTTTTCTCAAAAGTAAGAATTTAGTTCGTTGGTTAATCAATGTAATAAATCTCCAAACTTCGCATAATAGTTTTCATTCATCGTGTTTGTCAAAATCATTAAACCTTTCCATCTATTTTTGTGTCATAATATTTATTTAACTTAAAATTAACAGTTATGAAGATAAAAACGAAACACTTAATTGCATTCATCTTATTTTGTAGTATTTCTATTTATAAGGGCAATGCGCAACAATGGGGAAATCATACATTGTATGCAACACAAAACGGAACCAGTGCTTCTATAATGGACACGAACGGGGTAGTTACTCATTCATGGACATTTGCCACACAAACCGCCTATTCTACTTATCTGCTCCAGGGTGGAATAATATTACGTTCGGTTAAAAAACCCGGAGTTTCTTTTTCCGGAGGCCCGATATCTGGCGAGTTTCAAAAGGTGGATTGGAATGGTAATATTCTTTGGGACTATTCTTATTCAAGTACCAACTACGTTTCGCATCACGATATTTGTGCTATGCCAAATGGGAATGTAATGGTAATAGCCTATGACCGCAAAACTGCTGCACAGGTTACGGCAGCAGGATGTACTTATAATCAGGAAATGTGGCCGGAAAGTATTGTGGAAATACAACAAACAGGTGCAACCACCGGAACAATAGTATGGGAATGGCATTTATGGGACCACCTTGTTCAGAATGTAAATTCAGCAGCAGCTAACTACCAGACCTCCATTGTAAATAATCCTGGGTTATATAATATTAATTATAATCTCGCTAAAGATTTTATGCACATGAATGGGTTAGATTTTGACCCGATTTTAAATCAGATTAGTTTCAGTTCTCATTTTATAGATGAAATGTATGTAATTGATCATAGCACTACCACTGCTGAAGCAGCATCTCATTCAGGGGGTCATTCCGGTAAGGGTGGAGATTTTTTATATCGTTATGGAAACCCGGCAGCTTATGGTGCAACAGGAGCCGCAGTGCTGAACATAGTTCACGATGCACATTTTATTCCTGAAGGAGTGCCTAATACCGGTTATCTGGTGGGTTTTGTAAACAATGGTATTTCTGCCAGTCAGTCTTCTGTTGACCAGGTTTCTATCCCAAGAAATGGATATAATTATAATTTAACCTTGGGACAGGCTTATTCTCCATCCAACTATACATTACGCCATGCCTGCAACGGACATACCAGTAACCAGGGAAATTCTCAACAATTACCAAATGGAAATATGTTGGTTTGTATGGCTTTTTTAGGTTCTATATATGAAGTGAATCCTGCGGGAACTACAATATGGACCAATACACCGGGAGGGACTCTGGTTCATGCGTATCGTTATGATGATTGTTATGTTAATAATGCACCACCTGCATTACCTACCATTACTGCTACTGCCACAGACCTGACATCCAGTTCGGCAACTACTTATCAATGGTACTTAAATGGCACACAACTGCCGGGAGCTACAAACCAAACCTATACTCCTTTAGTTAGTGGTATTTATCTTGTGCGTGTTACCGATGCAAACGGATGTGCTTTTTATTATTCCCAGGATATAACTTTTACAACTTCTGCAACAGGAATTGCAACTTCAGATAATTCATTGAACGAAGACTTTACTTTTTATCCGAATCCTTCCACCGGAATTATAAATTTGAACAGTACTAATCTGGCAGGAAAAAATTATGAAGTAATGGTGCATGATATTGTGGGAAGTTTGATAGTAAAGGAAAAGAACACCACTCAAATAAACTTATCAGAACAAATGAATGGAGTTTACTTTATTACACTTACTATGGATAAAGGAGAAACTATCACCAAAAAGGTATCTTTGTTAAAATAAATAAACACCTCACCTCTGCCCCTCTCTGAAGGAGAGGGGAGAGAGGAATAAAAAATTTATACTATGAAAAAACTATTATCTATTATTTTTATCTGCGCGATAGCAAATTATGCTGTGGCCAAAAAAGTAAAATTTTCTGTGGACATGACAGGTATTGTTAAGAACGTTACGGGTATTCATGTTGCCGGAGATTTTCAGGTGCTTGCCGGCTTTCCGTTAGATTGGGATTCGGGTACAACATTAATGATTCAGGACGTTGCGGATACAAATATTTATAGCGTAGTGGTGGATATTCCTGCTTTCAGAGCGTATGAGTTTCGCTACTTTAATGGCAATATGGGTTACGATGCAGAGTTTGTGCCTATTCCATCGCGGGTGCTTTTTAATTTTGATGATAACCGTTGGTTGTACCTGGATTCACTTTCTAATGATACCACATTTGTCGGATCCATACCTTATGGAGGTACTGCCCCTGTTGGAAAAAGGTTGCTTCGCTTTCGGGTAGATATGCAATTGCAAACGTTAAGTTCGGCCTGGGCACATGTGGAAGGAGACTTTCAATCATGGGCTCCAAATGAAACTCAGCTGTATAGTTTTGATGGAATGGTGTATGAATACATTGCCTATGTAGATACCAATACATTGAATTATTCGTATCGCTATTTAAATGGAATAACAACCGGTGATGAAGAAATTATTAATGGTACATGTGCCGATGTTTCAGGAAACAGAAACATCCTCGTTTCACGCGATACCATGCTGGACGTGGTATGTTATTCCTGGTGTATGGATTGTTCAACAGTTGGCATTAAGGAAAGTGTATTAAAAGATAATGTGACCATTAGTCCTAATCCTACTTCCGATTATTCTATTATTCAATTTAGCAATCAGGGTTTGCATCAGGTAACTATTACAGACATTACAGGCAGGACTGTTCGTACTTATAAAAATAGTTCTTCTTCTTTAAGAATTGAAAAAGAGAATTTATCTCCCGGAATCTATTCTGTCAATACCATTGATAATGAAAATAATTTCTCGGCAAGTAAATTAATAATTGAATAAATAATACTAATACGATTACCCCTGTCAGGGTTTAGAACCCTGACAGGGGTATTGCTCTTACTAAATGAAAAAACTAAACCTTATTCTTTTTTTATTTCTGCTTTCAGTTTGTTCTTTTTCACAAACCACATTCTATAACCTTGACACGATCCAGAAAATAGAAATCAGTTTTTCTCAACCTGATTGGGATTACCAAATGGATACTGCAAAGTATGGTGCAGGCGGTTATATAATGGCGCAATGGGTAAAGGTGAATGGAGTTCAATTTGACAGTGTGGGGGTGAGGTATAAAGGAAATAGTTCTTACGATTCCACGTATTTAAAAAATCCGATTCATATAGCGTTGGATGAATTCAGAAACAATCAATACCAGGGGTTCACCAATATAAAACTGAGTAACGAATTCTCCGACCCATCCATTATAAGGGAAGTGATGAGTTATGATATTCTGAAAAATTATATGGATTGCCCGAGGGCTAACTTTGCACAGGTCTATATCAATGGAGCCTATATAGGAGTTTATACCAATGATGAAAGTATAGATAATACTTTTCTCTCCGATAAATTTTATTCCAACAACAATGTTTTTATTAAGTGCAACCCGACAGTTAACCCAAGTGTTACCACCAAATGTAACCTTCGTTATCAAACCGGTTTCGACAGTACTGCTTATTTTAATTATTACGATTTAAAATCAAACTACGGCTGGAATGAACTGGTTGCTCTTTGCGATACTGTTACCAATCATCCTGCAAACATTGGTTCTGCCATGGATATGGACAGATGGATGTGGATGCTTTCGTTCGACAATGTATTAGTTAACCTGGATAGTTATTACGGAGCTTTCTGTCAGAATTATTATTTATACAAAGACAATACCTTACGCTATAATCCGATAGTGTGGGATTTGAACATGTCCTTTGGCGGATTTCCTTTTTTAGGAAGCGGTGCTGCTTCCTTGGCAAGTTTAACAGTTACCAATATGCAGCAACTGAGCCCTACCTTTCATTCCACAGATGTTTACTGGCCTGTGATAAAAGATGTGATGAGCAACCCCATGTATAAGCGGATGTATATTGCCCATGCACGAACCATTACCAACGAGATGTTTGCATCCAGTTATTACCAGACCCTTTCCACACAGTTGCAAAGTGTTATTGATACAGCAATAGCGTCCGACTCCAATAATTTTTTCTCCTATGCTCAGTTTCAAAATGCAATGACTACCAATAATATTGTAGGCAGTTATACCGTTCCCGGGATAACCAATTTAATGAGTTCGCGTGTTACGTATTTGCAATCCACTCCTGAATTTATGGCGGTACCACCGGTGATAAGTAATGTTACACCAAGCAACACTGCCCCTTCTTTAAACACAGCGGTAACCATTACTGCTCATGTAAGCAATGCCAATACAGTTATGCTGGGTTATCGTTTTCTGAACACCAATAAATTTGTTCGTGATACCATGTATGATGACGGATTGCACAATGATGGAATAGCCGGGGATAGTATTTATGGAGGAACAGTGATGATGAGTTCCGTAAGGATGCAATATTATATTT
The DNA here is from genome assembly GCA_947479085.1 of Bacteroidota bacterium. Classification (GTDB taxonomy): domain Bacteria; phylum Bacteroidota; class Bacteroidia; order 2-12-FULL-35-15; family 2-12-FULL-35-15; genus 2-12-FULL-35-15. The sequence goes on from CANJYB010000005.1 coordinate 74,912, forward strand.
ATGCAGAGAATACCACTGCAGGAATATTTTCTCCTGAACGTGCCGAACATGAATTTTATGAATTGTTTGCTAATGCCATCACTCCTGCAGCAGGGCAATTGGTGATTAATGAATTTATGGCATTTAATACTTCCGGGCAATTAAATGAACTGGGTTATCCAGAAGACTGGATTGAATTATACAATACCACTTCCTCCCCTTTGAGTTTGTTTGGTTTGTTTTTATCTGATAATTATACCAACCCCACCAAGTTTGCTTTCCCCGAAACAGCAGTGATACCGGCTAATGGCTACCTTATTATTTGGGCTGACCAAAACACAAACACTTCAACCAACATTCATGCTAATTTTAAATTATCTGTAAATGGCGAACGGTTAATGTTGAGTGATGTTGCCGGAAACGAATTGGATAGTATTTCATTTGGCATACAGACTGCCGACATTTCCATGGGCAGATGCCCCAACGGAACAGGCACGTTTGGAGTGTTACCTGCACCCAGTTATAATTCCAGCAATTGCAGCTTAGGAATTAATGAGGCTTCCACAGAACTCGGCCAATTTAGTATTTACCCTAATCCTGCAAATACTATTATTAATGTGCTTATCACTTCTAAAGAAAAAGAAAACACCATAAAATTATTTAATTCCTTAGGGCAACTAATAATTACTAAAACCATTTCTTCCGCTTCTGCAAGTATTGATATTTCTGCTTTAGATGCCGGGATATATTATATAAGCGCCAACGGGAAGGATTATAAAAGAGTGGAGGTGATAAAATAAAAAAGCCCCGCATATACCTGCGGAGCTTTTTTATTCTGTTATCCTGAGCATGTCCAAGGACTCATTCTCACCCTATTCTCGCATAAGTCGTATAGTCATCTCTTCCATTTTCCCTTTCTTCACAGTTCTTGCCGTTAAACTCTTACATCTTTATCCGGCTTCTATTTCAGCTCTTTGTAAATCATTCATTTTTTCTCATACGCCCTGCTTTACTCAGGCAATTTTATTTATTTATTGTTTTGACACACTTCAATGAGTGTACTCTTATTAAAAATAGTTTTCCTTTCCCAAACAATAATTTGTCCGTCTCAGACAATAATTCATGCATCTCAAGCAATATTTGATTCATCTCAGACAATAATTCATCCATCTCAGGCAATAATTGATTCATCTCAGACAATAATTGGCTCATCTCAGACAATAATTCATCCATCTCAGGCAATAATTGATTCATCTCAGACAATAATTCATCCATCTCAGACTAATTGATGTCCATTTCAGTCAAAATGACAAAAAACGCTCTAACCGGCAGATTGTTTGCAATATATGATGTCTCTGGCAGATTAGTAAAACAACAAGCATTTATGTCTGATAACCATTCTTTAATAATTAATGCAGGAGAATTAAATGCTGGTGCTTATTATTATAAAGTAACTGTTGGAGAAACTAAGGTGAAAACGGACAAATTAATAATACTTAAGTAACCAATCCAAACTAAGGATTAAGCGCTCCTTCCAGCAAATCTATCTTTTCGATAAAACTCATGCAGTTATTAATATAAATATCTGCAGGTAAGCTTTGTTTCACAGAGGGTACATCAGTAAGTAATCGGGTATTATCAAACACCTGGCCTAATTCCATAAAACCAAGATAAGGGTCCAGCCCGGCAAGAAGAATACGAATAGCACTTGGGTCTTCAAACACATGGTGCCAGTAATCAAGGTATTGAGGGTACTTGTAAAGTTCACTATCAGCAGGTAATTTACCTTTTGCCCATAGTTTTATTTGGTTCAGCAACGATTTTTTTACAAAACGAAAAGGAGGTAAATCGGTAAAATAGGCTTCCATACTGCTGCAAACTTTACCTGGTGTGGTAGCTGCTGCCTGCCCGGAAGAGATATGATATACCTTATGATTGCGCTTAGCAAACAACAGGCTAACAATGGCATTGGATGCATAATTAACCGGTATCATATCCAGGCTTGAATTTTCTTCAGCAGGTATAAACCGCAATTGGTTGATGGTAGCTGCTGCCCATAAAATAACAGGAGAACGGGGAACCACCACACGGCTATCGCCCATAATAATGGAAGGGCGCGCAATTAATATTTTGTCATCTGTTAAATGCCTGTGAATAATCAATTCTCCATGCATTTTGGTGTACGTATATTTTACAAGGTGAGAAGCCGACAGGTTAGGCGATTCATCTTCAAATATCAATCGGTTTTTAATATCCTTTCCGCATATAGTGGCGGTACCTATGTAAAGAAATGTTTGAAGATGGGGTAACTGTTTTGCCCAGAGTAATATCTTTTCCAGTCCGCCCATGTTGGCCCTTTCCACCATATCATCGTATATTTTGGAGAAAGAGGTATTGGCTGCAGAATGAATTACAACATCGGTATCTGCAATGGTTTTATTTTTTATTAAAAAGTCGGTAAGGTGTTCGTCAAAAAGATTTCCGATGACAGGAATAATTTTTTTTGCATCAAAATAATCGTGGTGAATCCGGAAGATGTTTTCCAGTTTTATCATTGCTTCGTCTTCTGAAAAAGCTCTTAAAAAACAGTAAATTTTATCTACTTCTTTTCTTTTAGAGAGGTCAACAAGCATTTCTCCACCAAGAAATCCGGTAGCTCCGGTTAAAAAAATATTCATTTATATAAGTGTAACGTATTATTCAATCAAAAATTTCTAATCCCAGTATCCCGATAATAATAAAAGCAATGGAAATTATTTTAGCAGGTGAAATACTTTCCTGAAAAAAAATCATTCCTATTATTGCAATCAATGCAGTTCCGGCACTTGCCCATATTCCGTAAGCAATGCTTACTTCCATTTTTTCCAAAACAAATACCAATGCTGCCAGACTGATTCCGTAAAAAACAAAAACCAGGATAGAAGGAATTAACTTTGTAAATCCTTCGGCATATTTCATACTAATTGTTCCGAGAACTTCGAATACAATTCCTAAAGAAAGCATCAACCATTTCATTTGTATTTACTTTTTAGAAGTATTAAACCACCGGAATAAAAAAATTAGGTCGGCAAATGTAAGGATATTTGACAAATCTACTTCTAAATTTCCAAAGTGGCCCCTTTTAGGATAAATTAACATATTTTGATTGACTCTCTCGCTACTTAGTTCCTATTTACTACCTTCGCGCTTTGAAAACAATTTTTTATCAAAAAATGGATTTAAGCAAATTAAAAAAACGACCCTCTTATCCTTTCGAAACTATTGCAGTAGCGGTTTCTTTTTCATCCAGGTGTCAATCTATAATCGTTCAGGCAAAAAAATTTTCTGATGCATGCGGAGCTTCTTTATTGTTGCTGCATATTGGCGATAAAACCCAGGAAAAGGAACAGGCACTGGACGAAATATTGGATAAATCAGGAATAAATTCCAGCCAATGCCGTTTAATATGGATGGAAGGAGAACCGGTGGAAACTATATTAAAGTTATGTAAGTTAAATATTGTGGACTTATTGATTCTGGGAGCTTTGGAAAAAGAAAACCTTCTGAAATTTTATATAGGTTCCATTGCCAGAAACATAAGCCGAAAAGCAAAGTGCTCGGTATTATTACTTACTAACCCTACTAGCACACCTTTAAAATTTAAAAAATTTGTAGTAAACGGGGTGTCCAATCCCAAAACCATACATACCATAAACACTTCCTTTTACCTTGCAAAACTATTAAATGTAAAAGAAATTACGATTGTAAATGAATTGGATACTTCCGGCCTGGCAATGACAATGGCTGCAGACAGCACGGCTCCGGAAACAAAGGAAATAAAAAAGAACCTGATAGACGATTCGGAAGAAATGCTTAAAACATTAATGGAAAATTGTGATTTCTCAAATATTAACGTCAATAATAAAATAGTAAAAGGTAAGCAGGGGTATGCCATCAGTAAATATGCAAAGGATAAAAAAGCAGATTTGCTGGTTGTAAATTCTCCTGACACCAATCTCAATTTGTTCGACAGGATTTTTGCTCATGATATAGAATATGTATTAGCTGATTTGCCTTGCAACGTTTTAATAGTTCATTCCAGGGTATAAAAATATATGGTAAAACTTGCTCACAGCGAATTAATTGTTTTGCTTTTATCAATAAGCACCATGCTTATTGTTTCCAGGATTTTTGCTGAATTAGGCAAAAGATTAAAACTTCCCATTGTAATGGGTGAGTTAATTGTTGGAATCATTCTGGGTCCCACCATTCTTGGATTGATTTCTCCTGATGTTTTTGGTTTTTTATTTCCCCGCACCGGTAATGTGCCCATTGCGCTCGATGGAATTTTTAGCCTTTCCGTTATTATGTTGCTTTTTGTTGCCGGCATGGAAGTTCAGCTTTCACTGGTATTAAAGCAAGGCAAGGTGGCTATTTACACAAGTGTTTTTAGTATGGTAATTCCTTTTTTTACAGGATTTGCAGTTGCCTGGTTTTTCCCCGAAATATTTTCGATAAGTAATGAGCAGGGTCCTAAACTTTTATTCGCCCTGTTTTTTGGTACCGCTTTATCTATTTCGGCATTGCCTGTAATTGCTCGGATTTTAATGGACATGAATCTTTTCAAAACAAATATTGGGATGGTAATTATTGCCTCAGCTATGTTTAATGATTTAATTGGCTGGCTTATCTTTTCATTGGTACTTAGTTTAACAAATACCCAGGCAGAACATTTGAGTTTATGGTATACAGTGGCGTACATATTAGGTTTTGGGTTATTCATGCTTACCATTGGAAAAAAAATTATAGATAAAACATTGCCATGGATGCAAACAAAATTATCCTGGCCCGGTGGAGTGCTTTCCATTTCATTAGGTATTTGTTTGCTTTCTGCTGCTTTTACAGAAGCAATAAATATTCATGCTATTCTTGGGGCTTTTATAGCAGGTATTGCTTTTGGTGACAGTGTTCATTTGCGCGAACAGGCAAGAGAAATTATTCATCAGTTTGTAACCAATTTTTTTGCTCCTTTATTTTTTGTTTCCATCGGATTAAAAGTAAATTTTATTGAAAACTTTAATCCGCTAATAGTAGCAATAGTTTTGGTTCTTGCATTTGTTGGAAAAGTTTTAGGTGCCACACTTGGTGCAAGGTTGGGAGGCATGACAAGGAACCATTCGTTAGCAGTTGGTTTTGGAATGAATGCCCGTGGCGCTATGGAAATAATCTTGGGTACTCTTGCATTAAATGCAGGATTAATTTCCAAACCTATATTTGTAGCACTTGTAATTATGGCACTTATAACCAGTCTGACAAGTGGCCCGATAATGAAACGCTTCATAGACTAACAACAATTTGTAATTGAAATCTGAAATTTGTAATCATTAAATATGTTAGGATTAAAATTAGCAACGGACCCGCGCTGGGTAAATATTGTGGAATCTAATATTGAGGAAATTCTTACCGACCATGCCTGGTGCGAGCAGAAAGCAGCCACCAATGCAATGTCGTTGATTATTAATAATCCGAATTATACCGAAATGGTTACGGCACTTATTGCATTGGCAAAAGAAGAGCTCGACCATTTTGAACAGGTACATAATTTAATTAAGGCAAGGGGAAAGAAACTGGGTATGGAACGCAAGGACCATTATGTAAATGAACTTTATAAGTTTATGCAGAAGGGAGGAAGCAGAATATCATCACTGGTCGACCGGCTTCTTTTTTCAGCAATGATAGAAGCCCGCAGTTGCGAACGTTTTAGAGTGCTTTCCGAAAACATAAAAGACCCCGAACTTGCTAAGTTTTATCGCGACCTGATGATTTCGGAAGCCGGACATTATACCACCTTCATTAGTTTTGCCCGCCAGTATGGTGAAGGAATAGATTTAGATAAACGATGGAAAGAGTGGATAGATTTTGAAGCTTCTATTATTGCCAATTACGGAAAGCAGGAAACCATCCATGGGTAAATTAATTACTCCAGTTTCATATCCTTAATATTTAATTGAAGCGAAGTAGTTCCATTATATTCGTTTTCTTCAATAGCATATACTGCAGTAAATATTTTCCTTCGTAATACATCATCAAAATGATTGGCTTGCCCGAATGCTATAGCCGGAAAGGAAGCTCTTGCATTTTGTGCCGGTTGCAAATCCATTTTCAGATGATTGGCTCCCACAATTCTTACGTACCCTTTATCTATTATATTTTTTGTAATAAATAATGGTGACATATTGCCGGGGCCAAAGGGTGCAAACTGTTTCAGCACGCGAAAAAATTTAGGAGTAATATTTTTTAATTCAAGTTCAGCATCTATTTCTATTTCCGGCACCAGCATATATTCTTCTATAGTGGCACTTACTACCTCTTCAAATCTTTGCTGAAAGGCTTCCACGTTTTCTAACTTCAACGTTAATCCTGCTGCATATTTATGTCCGCCAAACTGCTCCAGCAAATCAGCGCAGGCTTCAATGGCATTGTACACATCAAAATCTTTTACCGAACGGGCAGACCCGGTAGCTTTTCCATTCGATTCGGTGAGTATGATGGTTGGGCGATAATGTTTTTCAATCATTCGCGAAGCAACAATTCCGACAACACCTTTATGCCAGTCAGGATGATAAAGCACGGTTGATTTTCGGGAACCCATTTCCGCATCTTCCTCTATCATACTTAAGGCGTGTGCAGTAATATCCACATCAAGTGCTCTGCGCTCGGCATTGGTTATATTAATGTTTTGCCCTGATGTTTTTGCAGAATCCACACAATCGGAAATAAGTAAATCCACCGCATCTCTTCCTGTTTTAATTCTACCTGCTGCATTAATTCTTGGCCCTACAATAAATACCAATTCATTAACGGTGATTTCACGTTTAACATTGGCAAGTTCAAAAATGGCTTTTATTCCTTTTCTTGGTTTTTCGTTTATTTGTTTCAACCCGAAATAAGAAAGAGTTCGGTTTTCATCTACTGCGGGTACCAGGTCAGAAGCTATAGAAATAGCAGTCAAATCAAGGTATTCGTAAAGTTCTTCAAAGGGAATATTATTTTTCTGAGAAAAAGCCTGTATCAATTTAAAACCTACACCACATCCGCAAAGTTCATCAAAAGGATAAGTGCAATCACTTCTTTTTGGATCTAATACTGCCACCGCCTCCGGTAACTCATCTCCCGGACGGTGATGGTCGCAAATTATAAAATCGATGTTTCGTTCATTGGCATACGCTATTTTATCAATCGCTTTTATACCACAATCTAATGCTATGATTAAAGTAAAATTATTTTCCTTTGCAAAATCAATTCCTGTAAACGAAATGCCATACCCTTCGGCATATCGGTCGGGGATGTAGAAATCTATGAATGAGGAATTCTCATCTTCCTTGTTGGGATGATGTTTTTTAAAAAAAGAATAAACCAAGGCTACTGCTGTGGTTCCATCCACATCATAATCTCCGTAAACCAGTATCTTTTCTTTGTTTTTTATTGCTGTCTCAATTCTTACAATGGCTTTATCCATATCCTTCATCAAAAAAGGATCGTGCAAATCATCCAATGAAGGCCTGAAAAATTTCTTTGCTTCATCAAATGTTTTTACCTCCCGCTGAACCAGTAAATTTGCCAATACTTTATCTATTCCCAATTCTTCAGCAAGTCTTTCAGTTATCTTATCGTCTGCCTTGGGTTTTATGCTCCACCTTTTTTCCATCTCTATATTTTAGGGATGTAAAAGTAATTATTAATAAGTATTCATTTTTAAAATCATTTTTTTTATTGGTTTTTTTGTTGCCCCATAAAAACATAAATTACCTGATCCCAAACTTCAAACTTTACAGAAATTCTTTTTTTACCCTTTTCTTAAATTAGAAATGTCATAAAATTTTTACTTTTTGCCAAATTCTGAATCACGAATATGGAAAAACGAATTTTAAAGCTTTGTAAATTAAAAAAAACAAGAGAAATTTTAAAAATAATTTTCAAAAACAATAAAACAAAAGTATTGGTTCTACTCTAAATCCTTTGGCATTGCCCGGTTGAAGTATTTGTAAAAGTAACACTCAGAGGGGCGCACCCAGAAGTGGGCGGTGCGGTGAAATTAGCTGCCTGAGGCTTTAATTGGTATAAGGAGGAAGTAAATAGAAAGAAAATTAGTAGCGATAAACAGGTGATTTTTATTTTCATCGATTTAGTTTTAGCAACATTAATCTTACGACATAATGACGAATTCCATCATCATATTACAAATATAGACTATTTTAATTAAGATATTGAATTATTAGTTGGAATAAACCACCCCTATATATACTACTCCAAATTCTCAAAAGGTTGCCTGAGAAATGGAATTATTTTTCTTAAAAAGCGATTTTATTCTGAATGTTGCTAATCTATTGTACGAAATGCTTTGTGTAATTTCATGCACGGGTGTTCAATTAAAACAGATATTTGTTCTTTCATAAAAAATATAAAGTATGAACTCATTTTCAGAGAAAATAATTTCCTGGTATAAAATAAATAAACGCGATTTGCCCTGGAGAAACACCAAAGATGCCTACCTGATTTGGTTGTCCGAAATTATATTGCAGCAAACAAGAGTAGAGCAAGGGATGAGCTATTACTATAAATTTTCTAAAACATTCCCTACTGTTAAACATTTAGCCAAGGCAGATAATGAAGATGTGATGAAGTTATGGCAGGGTTTAGGTTATTATTCCCGTGCAAGAAATCTGCACACTTCAGCAAAAATGATAACTGAAAAACATAAAGGAAAGTTTCCAAAGGAGTATAAAGATATTCTTCTCCTTAAAGGTATCGGGGAGTATACTGCTGCTGCCATTGCATCGTTTGCTTTTGATAAACCACATGCGGTGGTAGATGGAAATGTGTTCAGGGTATTGGCGCGTGTATTTGGAATTGAAACACCTATCGATTCCACTCAGGGTAAAAAAAATTTTTATGCATTGGCAAACGAATTGCTCGACAAAAAGCACCCTGCGTTACATAATCAGGCTATTATGGAGTTCGGAGCTATACAATGTAAACCGGTTTCTCCCGATTGTAATTCATGCCCATTAAATTCAATGTGTTTTGCTTATGAAAAAGAACTGGTTTCGGCTCTTCCAGTAAAGTCAAAAACCACCAAAGTCCGAAACAGATACTTTAATTATATTGTTCTGAAAAATAAGGGTACAACTTCAATTAAAAAAAGAAAGGAAAAAGATATCTGGACCAACCTTTACGATTTTCCATTAATAGAAACCGATAAGGAATTAACGAATGATGCGTTTTTAGAATCAAAAGAATGGAAAAAGTTTATTGGTAAAAATAAATACATTGTAAAATCTGTTTCTGAAACTTACAAACATATCCTAAGTCATCAGAAAATCTACGCAAAATTTTGGGAGATAAATTGCTCTGCTTCTTTAGAAAAAATTATTCCTTCTTCAGCAATAATTATTAAGCAAAAAGACATTCATAAATATGCTGTGCCAAGGTTGATAGAAAATTATCTTGCGGTAAAATTCAAAAACTGAAGTTTAATACAATACTCCTTTATTATTCAGAATGATAGTTTTCACCATTCCTTTAAGGGTTTGTCCTGCCTGTAGTATCATATCGAAGCTGGGTGGAAAAGGGACAGGTCTTCGTCCGATTTTTTCCTTTGTTTCCGGTTTTAGTGCATTTACATCACCATAAGCAACTGCAGAACGATATTCAAAAAAGTTATCCGCAGCTATAGGATCCGTTTTTATTAATTGTTTGTTCCCGTTGTTCATATAGTCAAGTGTACCTGCAATGGTTGCTTTTTTGTTTTGATACGTTTCTTCCACATTACAGGAGATAACTTTTGTTTTCGGAATTTTAATATCATTTCCAAGCGAATCCTTTTTTACATTTCCGTGAGCATCCAACACATATTGATAACCATCAGGAACGGTTTTACTTTCGGTATATTGAATTTCTTTAACCGCTTCGGGTGATACACTGATGTTTTTCATGTTTACTATAATATTGTAATCATAACTGATTCCATTTGTTCTATGAGTATGATAACGAATCCAATCTGCATCCAGTTCGGTAAGACTTATTTTGGTCAACTCATCTTCAAAGTTAGGAGGTAAAGGGGTTCCTGTATTGTTCTGCATTTTAAACAATACGTAAGAAGTTCCCATATTTCTTGCAAGGTTTATTTTTGCATCCACATCTTTGTAATTGGCATAAAAGTTTTTTACAGCCAGTAATTCATTGTATGCATCTCTTGCACTGGTTTTATCTTTTTTATCTAATAAAGAAAGAGCATGGGCATACTTATATTCAGCTGCATTTTTTTTAGCCTGAATAATTTCATCATCGTAATTTTTTATTTCAAAATTTGCATTCCTGTTTTGCGAAGTAATGTATAAAGGAAGAATAGGTTTAATTTGGTCCTGACGGTTTTTCATTCCTGAATACGTATTAAAAATGGTATTCCAGTTTTCCGGATTTCCTTCTTTGTTCAGATAACTTACTTTTTCTTTATCACGGTCGTTTGCTTTTTTGTAAGCTTCTTCCAGCACCAGCATTTCTTTTTCCGATTTCTTTTTACCTTTTAACTTACGAAGAGAAACCTGGATGGCACTATCGTAATTTCCACTTTGCATCAGCTTGGTGGAATTAGCGCAGGAGGCAATTAAAAAGATAATTATTAAAGAGTAAATAATATTTTTCATAAGATATTTTAGTTGGGCATCCAAAACAAATGCCAGAAATCTATTTCATTAAATGAAGCATTGTTGCAAATTTAGATTAAGTTTTCATTGGTTTAAAAATATTTTGAATGCAGATTCAATTGTTAAATAAATTAAATAGAGATAAAAGCAAGATATAAGTAGATTGGATAATATAAATGCAGCGTATTTAATTAGAGTTGGCTACCTACCGATTAACGTTGGTCACCTACCGGTTAACGCTGGCCACCTGCCGATTAGCGTTGGCTACCTACCGGTTAGCGTTGGCTACCTAAAGGTTAACGCAGGCTACCTGCCGGTTAACGTTGGCTACCTGCCGGTTAACGCTGGCTACCTACCGGTTAACGTTGGCTACCTACCGGTTAACGTTGGTCACCTAGGTTCTTGGGAGCCTGTTAAGAAGTTTCGATTTTCAGCATTTTAGCGTTTTTAACCCCTTTTTTACCCTTTTTTGAGGTGTTTTTAATCAAATTCTTTTACTCACGTAGTTAAATCGAAGAAAAAGAAGAATGGCCGCCAAACCTAAACCAAGAGAAAGTCCGTACCAAACCCCCTGCACTCCTAAATTGAGTTTAAAAGCAAAAACATAACTCATTGGTAATCCAATAATCCAGTAAGCAAAAAGAGTAATAAAGGTAGGGATTTTTACATCTTTCATTCCCCGTAAAGCTCCAAGTCCTACCACCTGGGTCCCATCACTAAGTTGGAAAAAGGCAGCAATAACTACCAACGAGGCAGAAATACTAAGTACTTCGGGTTCGTTACTAAAAAGAAGCGGGAGGTAATTTCGGAAAAGAATAAAACAGATGGCCATAATTCCCATAAATGCCAATACAATAATAAAAGCACTGAAACCGGCAGTTCTAACCCCTTCCCTGTTTTTTAACCCGAGTTGATTACCCACCCTTACAGAAGCCGCTGCCGAAAGACCAGAAGCCATCATATACGTGGTGGCAGCTATACTTAGTGCTACCTGGTGAGCCGCCTGTGCATTAGGGCTTATCCAACCTATCATTACTACCGCAAAAGCAAATGCCCCTACTTCGAACACCCACTGAAGGCCGGAAGGAATACCAAGCCCCAGGATTTTTTTGGTCAATGCCTTGGTAACGCTTTTCTTGTTAAAGTCTTTCCAGTACACCTTAAAATGGCGGTTATAATACACATAGATGAACATTGTCAAAGCCATCACCACCCTGGAAATAAAGCTTGCCCAGCAGGAACCCATCAACCCCATTGCCGGAAATCCCCAATGCCCGAAAATCATTAAATAGTTTAACAGAATGTTTAACAGGTTAGAACCAATTGTAATCAGCATGGCTACCCGGGTAAATGAAAGGCCTTCGGTAAATTGTTTAAATCCGGAGAAAATACAAAGGGGAATCATCCCCAGCATCATCACATTTAAAAATGGAATAGCCATATCCACCACTTCCTTTTTTTGGTGGAACAAGTTAAGCACCGGGGAAGCCAATATCAGGAGTATAAAAAGTAAAATACCCATTACAGTGTTTATAATTATACTGTGTTTCAGCAACAAGGCATTTTCCGAAAAGTCCTTTTTACTATCCGCGGCAGCCACCAAAGGAGTGATGCCATACGAAACCCCTAAGCCAAAAACAAGCACCAACATGTACAAGCTATTTGACAAAGCAACTGCCGCCTGTGGAACAGTACCAATCTGACCCACCATGGCGGTATCAACCACTCCCACCATAATATGGCCCAACTGGCTTAAAACCACAGGGTAGGCAAGCAATAAAGTCTTGCGGTAATTAGATAAATAGTTTGGTGATAAAAGGGATTTCATGACGGGGGGGCAAAGATAGATTTTATACAATATGAGCGTAAAGAAATTAAATATTTAAGAAAAAATTAAATAAATCCAAATCAGATGCAACCTTTGGAATAAATTATTCATCTATATAATTAGTTTAAGTAAAATAAAATATTGAATTTTACCGTCTAATTAATAAGTGATTAACCTATTTAACTAATTATGAAAAAATTATTACTATCTGTTGTTGTTATTCTTGCCTTTGTTTTTCAAACCATTGGTCAAAGCAAATTAGTATTACCAGAAGCTCAGTATCAGGATTTAAAAGCAAAGGGGAAACTAAAAGAAGGGGTTTCTTATGTGCCTGTTGCTAATGTTCATCCTGATTTTAGTGCACGTAAAATAAGTTCAAAGCAAAATAAGTCTTCAATGGGAGGAGGAGGATTAGGTTGCAGTTGCTATATTACTCCAGATGCTTCTTATACATTGGCTATGGCTCCAAATGATGATGGAAGCACAGGATTAATTAATATTCCTTTTAATTTTTGTTTATACGGAACTAGCTACACCAGTTTATATGTTAATAATAATGGAAATATTTCTTTTGGTTCTCCCTATTCTACTTTTTCCTCTTTTCCTTTCCCGGATCCCACTTATGTTATGGTTGCTCCTTTTTGGGGAGATGTGGATACAAGAGGTGCAGGGACTGTTAAATATAAAATCACCTCTACCTATATGATAGTTAATTGGGAAGCAGTTGGTTATTATGCTAATTATACAGATAAGTTAAATTCTTTCCAGTTGATCATTACAGATGGTACTGATCCTATACTCCCTGCAGGAAATAATATTGCTTTTTGTTATCAGGATATGCAATGGACTACAGGAGATGCTTCTGGTGGGTCAGGTACAGGATTTGGAGGAACCCCTTCAACAGTCGGTATTAATCAGGGGGCTCCGGGAAATAACTATATTCAGATGGGTCGTTTTGATCAACCCGGAATTGCTTATGATGGTGGATATGGCAATAATGATGGAGTTAGTTGGTTAGATAACCAATCCCTTTATTTCAACGTATGTAGTGCCACCAATATTGCTCCTATAGCTTCTGGATTAAACAATTGTGATACAATAAAAATTTGCGGAAGCGGGGATACCCTTTATCTCAATGGTTTGTTTTTAGCCCCCGAAATAGGACAAAACACTACCATTTCTGTTAATCTTTTGGGCACTCCAAATGCAACCGTTATTAGCAACACTCCTGGGAATTCTGCAACCGCGATTGTGCAGATTATTGCAACTGCAGCCAATGCAGGAATTAATACAATACAATTTACAGCCACAGATAATGGCATTCCTGCCGGTACCACTGTTGTGAATGTAAATATTTTTGTTGATACTACAGGTGTATCTAATTTCAATCCTGTAATTTCCGGAAATCTGGAATTTTGTGAAGGAGGAAGTTCTGTGCTCAATGTAAATCCCATTACTTACGATTCTTATGTATGGAGTACAGGAGCTTTTGGAACTACAATTACCGTGGATACCACAGGAACGTATTATGTAACTGCAAGTTTAAATGGTTGTTATAAGTCTACCTCTGTGAATGTAATAGATAATCCATTGCCTATTCCAATCATCACCGGGCCTACTTTTACTTGTAATGGCAATCCTACCACTATTTACCTGAATAATTCATCTGTATACCAAAGTTATGTATGGTCAAACTCAATTGTGAACGATTCGGTAAGTACGAATGGGGGAACGTTTACCGTTACAGTTACTGATACAAACGGTTGCGTGGGTCAATCAGCCTCAATTACTATTACTAACCTCACTCCGTTGGTTTCTATTACTCCAAGCAGTATCCCTTTTTGCCCTGGCCAGTCGGGTACTTTAACCGCTGTTCCTACTATTCCATCTGGTGTTAGTTATGTATGGTCAAATAATGATATTACCCAGTCCACAGTTGTTACCACAGCAGGTACCTATACGGTTACAATAAATTATAGTAATGGATGCAGTGCTGACACTACTATATCTGTATCTTTATTTGATGGGCCGGTGGCTCTTTTCTCTTCTAGTCCCAATGGAAATACTACCGTTTTTAATCCGATAACATTTACCAGTTTATCCACTATTGCATCGGGAACAATAACCAGTTGGTCATGGAATTTTGGCGATACTACCGGGGTTTACTACTACGGGCCAATACAAACACATAGTTATTCTGTTAACGGAACTTATACTGTAACTTTATTGGTATGCAGTAATAATGGATGTTGTGATACAGTTCAGTTTCCATATACCATTCAATCTGATATCGAAACTCCAAACGTATTTACTCCAAATTCAGGTTTAGGTCAGTTAAATAGTCACTTGTACTTTAAAAATCTGGAATATTTCCCAGGAACAAAACTACAGGTGTTTAATCGTTGGGGAAATAAAGTATATGAAAACATCGACTATGCTTCTTATCAGAAAGAAACCTACGGTTGGGATGGTGGCAAGCAAACAGACGGAGTATATTATTATGTATTAGATGGTCCAATGTTATCAGAACCTAAATTCGGTTTTGTTCAATTATTGAGATAGACTTATAGATTTAAAAATAAAAGAAAACCCTTTGCATTTTTTTGCAAAGGGTTTTTTATTTTACAAAAACTCATGATTTAGTAAATCAGAATTATTTGTAATTAATTTATGGTATTCAACAACTAATAAACTATTGAACTAATATTATTAATTTTGCCGCCTATGTCAGCCGGCTTTTTATATACTCCCATCGAACAACTCAAAGGACTTTGGGCGCTCCGTGCGGGATTGTTAAAAACAGAACTCCGGATTTTTACCTTCAATGACTTACTTCGTTTTTATCCTTTCCGTTATGTTGACCGAACTAAGTTTTATAAGGTAAAAGAAGTTAACGATACCCTTGCTTACGTTCAGTTAAGAGGAAAAATAGTGGGTACACAAATGCTGGGGGAAAAAAGAACACTTCGCTTTGTGGCCAAGTTTATGGACGAAACAGGTAAGCTGGATTTGGTTTGGTTTCAGGGGGCCAAATGGTTTTCTGAAAACATACACCCGGATATGAACAAGGAATATGTGGTGTTTGGGAAACCCACCGAATTTAATGGCAAATACAATATTGCTCATCCTGAAATAGAACCTGTGTCGGATGAAAACACCACCTTGGCACCTGCCCTGCAGGGAGTTTATAACAGTACTGCCAAATTAAGTGCAAGAGGGCTCGACTCCAAAGGGATTTCTAAAACCATTAAAAGCATCATTGCGCTACCTTATTATAGAATAGATGAATGTCTTTCTCCTGAAATAATTTCACAGTTTCAATTGATGAACCGGGCAGAAGCTATCCGACAGATCCACTTTCCTCAAAATATGGAATTGCTGAAAAAGGCTGAATTCAGGCTTAAGTTTGAAGAGCTGTTTTTTATTCAATTAAAACTATTGAAACAAAAAAGCCTGAGAGAAACTACTACCCGGGGCTACGCGTTTTCTAAAGTGGGCGATTACTTCAATAATTTTTATTCCAATCATCTTCCGTTTGAGCTTACCAATGCACAAAAGCGGGTAACCAAAGAAATCCGAATTGATATGGGAAGTGGGAAACAAATGAACCGCCTGCTGCAGGGAGATGTAGGCAGCGGTAAAACCCTTGTAGCATTGCTTAGTATGCTCATAGCTATGGATAATGGTTTTCAGACTTGCCTGATGGCCCCGACTGAAATACTGGCCAATCAACATTTTCAGACCATTTCAGAATTGGTGAAAGGCCAGGATATTAATGTAGGATTATTAACCGGGTCGAAAAAAACAAAACACCGGAGAATGATTCATGAGCAATTGCAATCAGGTGAAATGCACATCCTGGTTGGAACCCATGCCCTGCTGGAAGATGTGGTGATATTTAAAAATCTTGGGTTGGTAGTGATAGATGAGCAGCATAGGTTCGGAGTGGCACAACGGGCAAAGATGTGGGCAAAAAATACGCAGCCCCCTCATGTATTAATAATGAGTGCAACCCCAATTCCCCGCACTTTGGCAATGACCCTTTATGGAGATTTGGATGTGAGTACCATTGATGAAATGCCACCGGGCAGAAAATCTATTCAAACCGTGCACCGGTTTGATAATCATCGCGACAGGGTATTTGGTTTTATGCGCGAACAGATTGCTTTGGGACGACAAATTTATATTGTGTATCCGCTAATAAAAGAATCGGAAAAGATGGATTACAAAGACCTGATGGATGGATACGAAAGCATTGCCAGGGCTTTCCCTATGCCGCAATACCAGGTAAGCATTGTGCATGGGCAAATGAAACCCGAGGCCAAGGATTATGAAATGCAACGGTTTGTAAAAGGCGAAACGCATATTATGGTTGCCACCACTGTGATAGAAGTAGGGGTTAATGTTCCAAATGCTTCTGTAATGATTATAGAAAGTGCCGAACGTTTCGGCCTTTCGCAATTGCACCAGTTGAGAGGCAGGGTGGGAAGAGGTGCTGAACAATCGTATTGTATATTAATGTCATCTCATAAATTATCAGCTGATGGAAGATTAAGAATGGACACTATGGTGAGAACAAATGATGGGTTTGAGATAGCTGAAGTGGATTTAAAACTTCGCGGGCCGGGAGATCTGGCAGGTACCACCCAAAGTGGTGTATTGGACTTATCCATTGCTGACCTGGCAAAAGACTCCCAGATATTATATGCCGCCCGAAACATGGCCATGGAAGTAATAGCTGATGACCCTAACCTTTCCAAACCTGAAAATTTCCCCATCATAAATCATTATAACCAAAGCAACCCCAACCAAACCAACTGGAGCAGGATTTCATAGTTTTAAACATTTTTTCTTTTTCAGGCAACCTTTTTACCTTATTTCGTCTTATATTTAGGAGCACTTGCCATGTAATAGTGCTTTAATTAAATAATACTATGGGGAAAAAGCTTTTGAAGATTGTTCTAATAGCTGTTTTTGGTATAATCATATTCACAGGTACCGGTTGCGGAAATCATAGCAAAACGGAGAAACAAATCTTTATTGAGACCTTGGATTCTATTGCAACCGAGTCTGGTACCTTTAGTAATTTTGTTGACTCTGCTCAAAGTGATTCCTTTGCCTCGACACCGGAATAATTTTTCTGTTCCGGTTTCTCAAAAACTTTACAATTAATCGCATATTTATGCTGTAAATCAAAATATTGTTATATTTGTCGCAGTATTAATTAAATAAATTCAAAAAAATGAAAACCGGTACAGTAAAATTTTTCAACAATGCAAAAGGATTTGGTTTTATTACCTCTGATGGTGATAACCAGGAATTATTCGTTCACGTTTCAGGTTTGGTTGACCAAATCCGCGATGGAGACAAAGTATCTTTCGATATTGCTGAAGGCAAAAAAGGATTGAATGCAGTAAATGTAAAAAAAGCATAATTGTAATACTTAATCTTTAAATAAAAAATCCCGCCATAACAGCGGGATTTTTTATTTAATAATCGAACCTCTTTATTTCACCTCTTCACCCTTCACCCATTTTTCTTTTCGTGCATTTCCTTTTTCATCGTATTCGGTCCAGGTTCCGTCTTTCTGATAATCGAATGCATTAATATTAAATGCCATCGGCCCCTCCGCTTTAATGTTTCCATTTTCGTAATATTCTTTTTTGGAATACAGTTTTTTCTTCGGGTTGGTCAACTCAAATATTTCCTGTGGTTTCCCGTCCTGTGCATACGATTTGCGGAAGATAAGGTATTCCATACTTTTTGCATTTTCCTCGGTGTATTCCACCTGGCCGTTTTCATAATAATCTGTCCAGAACTGCGGGCTGCTTTCAAAAAAAGTAATTTCTGATTTTAGCTTCCCGCTTGGATAGAATACCGATAGGCTGCTTTTTTTATATCCTGTAACACTAAACGACCTTTCTACCACACCATTCGGGAAGTAGTTTTTGTAAAGAGTTAAATGTCCGTCTTCATAAAATCCTTTGTGAAGCAATTCACCAGTATCATAATAATCTTCCACAAAACCCTGCACCGCATAGCCTTTTTTATCATTACGTACACTGTCTCCTCCGGTCTGGAAATTCAGTTTTTCATACATCCTTATTCCGTAATCAGGGTCAATTACTTTTGCAGCACTGTATCTTTTTACCTCAGGTATCTGCCCTTTGAACTGCTGAGCAAAAGAATACACTGAAAATAGAATTATAATAAATGTTGCAATTGTTTTTTTCATATCCCGCAGGGTTTAAGTTTAGTGTATGCCAATGCTTGCCAGGTAACGTTCCGCATCCAGTGCTGCCATGCAACCACTGCCTGCTGCTGTTACCGCCTGGCGGTAATTTTTATCCTGCGCATCGCCAGAGGCAAATACACCCGGAATATTGGTTTTGGTAGTTCCCGGAACGGTAATCAAATAACCGGTTTCATCCATGTTCAGCCAGCCTTTAAATATACCGGTGTTGGGTTGGTGACCAATGGCCACAAAAAAACCAGTCACCACTATTTGTCTTTCCTCTCCTTTATCATTCACCAGCAATGCACCTTCCACAGTTTTATCTCCCAGTATTTCCTTGGTAGAAGTATTGTAAATGATTTCGATATTAGGTGTATTCTGCACCCGGTGCTGCATGGCTTTGGAAGCACGCATCTCGCCTCTTCTTACTATCATGTACACCTTTTTACAAAGCTTTGCAAGATAGGTAGCCTCTTCGGCTGCTGTATCTCCGGCACCCACTATGGCCACATCCTGGCCTTTAAAAAAGAAACCATCGCATACGGCACATGCCGAAACACCAAAACCGTTCAGCTTTTGTTCCGATTCCAGTCCCAGCCATTTGGCCGAAGCGCCAGTAGCTATAATGATGCTGTCGGCAGTGATGGTTGTTTTTTCATCCACCACCACTTTATGCACAGGGCCTGTAAAATCTACCGAAGTGGCCAGGCCCCAGCGGATATCTGTACCAAACCGTTCGGCCTGGGCTTTAAAATCTTCCATCATTTCCGGCCCCTGTGTTCCTTTTGGGTAACCCGGATAATTTTCCACTTCAGTAGTAATTGTTAATTGTCCTCCCGGTTGCAGCCCCTGGTACATCACCGGTTTCATATCTGCACGTGCGGCATAAATAGCTGCTGTGTACCCTGCCGGTCCGCTCCCTATAATTAAACACTTTACGTGTTCTGTCTTTTCTTCCATAATTCCTCTCTCTTTTTTTTGAGAAACAAAAGTACTATTTGATAGGATAAGTTAATTAGATTTTATTCACAATTTGGTAGATTAGGGGAGGGGGGTAATTAATCTTTATATAAACTTCAGACCATTTGAAAAGAAAGATTTCGGTTGATGGAAATTATTGAATTACAACCTTCCTATTAAGTATTCCTTTTTCAGTTTTTACCTGCACAAAATATATCCCCTTTGATTGATATGATAGATTAATGCTTGATTGCAGATTATCTTTTGTAGTTTGATAAATAGTTTCCCCCAATACATTAAACAACTTTATATTTTCTATTTTACTTGTACTTTTTATAATGAACTCTCCATTACTTGGGTTTGGGTATACACTTATGCTTATATCTTCCGTTACTTCATTTACCCCCATGTTACATTGTGTAACACTTACATCATCTAAATAATAATAAGCACCATTAAAACTACCCCAAGGAAGGTTTTGGGAATTTGTATTTGCTGCATTATGAAAATTACCTATGGTCATAAATGTTTCTCCACCTGAGGCTGTATAAATACCAGATATCAGCATCCAATTTGTTGTATCATTTAGTATGGCAATAGTTGGGTTTTCTATTTGTGGAGTAATATAATCTAACGCATGATAACCGGAATAGGCGGTATCGAGTAAACTATCTGTTGAAAAATAAGCGCCAATATTGCTTATTGCAAATTGCATTTTATCAGCTAATGACACATAAAATTCTACACAATATTGTTTATTAGTATCAAGTGCTACATCAAGGGGTACTTCAATATATTCTCTATAGTCTAATGTATCAATTCCACCGTAAAAACCCGCATACCCATTACCTGTTCTTGCATTTTGATATCCACCGACATTTGAAGGGACACTAACTACAGAATTGTTGCAGGTATTAAATAGATCAGTGCTCGAACCATCAATTCCAGCATAATAACGAGGTTGAAACCATGGAAATGTTAAATAGATTTGGGCGGGATTGGTTGGGCAATTAGTATAGTTTTCAAAACTACCATTCGGAACTAGGTTTTGAGCATTTGTTATAAATGTACATATCAACAAAATAATTGAGAGTATTTTTTTCATTCCGATTAAAATCAAAAAGTAAGTTCCTTGTACAAATGTACAAAGAACTTCCTAATACTTATTATTTTACAATTACCCCCAAAGCGCAGGCGTGTTTCACCTGTGAAATTTCTTAAGTAGGTCCCACCTTTTCATATAGCATTTCATTTCAACAGATTTCCCCTTCCGTTTAGCTGGTAAAGAAGGATAAGACTTTTTGTCATACCCGGGTATGAAAACAGACGGAAGGAGAATTTCGTTATAAAGTATTGTAAATCAATATAAATAGAATTGTTTCAGAAAGCCAAACAGCATAAAAGTACATGAAAGGGGGGCAGATTGAACCTAATCCGGGTCCCTCCAACATGGGAAGGGGTCAGATTGAATCTAATCCGGGTCCCTCCAACATGGGAGGGGGGCAGATTGAATCTAATCCGGGTCCCTCCAACATGGGAGGGGGGCAGATTGAACGTAATCCGGGTCCCTCCAACATGGGAGGGGGGCAGATTGAACGTAATCCGGGTCTCTCCAACATTGGAAGGGGGCAGATTGAATCTAATCCGGGGCCCTCCCGTTTCGGTAAACCCTGTTTTGTTGTCAATTTGGCATCCTTCCGGTTTTGTAAACCCTGAATTGAAATCAAGTTTGCCTCCTTTCGGTTTTCGGAACCAGGAATTATTTTCAAAATGTAGTTTACTAATGTGGGGAACCCGTTCTTTTTTTACCTTTTTTATTCATAAAGAATAAATAACCCGGAGGTGAAAAACGAAAAGAAAGAAGGTCTTCTTTTAGTTCGGGATATTTTCCCGGGAAAAAGAACCGATAAATAATGGTTAAGAAAAAAGGCTAACCCCCTCAACAGGAAATTTTTAATGCTTCCGTTCAGATTAAGGCGCAGGCATTATGGTATCATAGGTAGCCCCATAACCGGCCCAAACTCCTAAACCACCATCGCCCTGTATATTCGACAAAATATGAACCGGGGCAGCAAAGGGGTTTCCGTTGCTCTGAACAGCCTGGTCGTAAGTAGAAAAAAACTGGGATGCGGCATTATCGATGGTACAAAATTTAATATAAATGGTATCGGTAATTTTAAAATAGCCTTGTTCTTTTTTAGGCTCATTCTTATAATAGGTAGCTTCCGTAGGGTCGTATCCTCTGTTATACGCAAAGTCGAAACTTTTGCCATCAATAAATTTATCGTCAAACGAACCACCGTTAGGCGAAACGTATCTTCTGTTGAGGATAGTAGGTTGCCCGTTTAAAATAATGGTTTGTTTAGGCCTCTTAGCAAACCATTTATAGGCATTGCCCATGCCCAAAGGGTCAGAAAAATGCGCCCATGCAAAGCCCAGCTCAGTTTCCGGTGCCTGTGCTTTCCACCAAACGGAATCTAAAGGTACCAATGCAGGAATGGTGGTGGTGGCCGTAAAAGTTCTTCCGTCTGCTATTACAGTAAGGTTATAGGTTTCGCCCACTTGTCCCTGCAAAAAACTACCTCTGTAAACAAAAGGTATGGCAGAAGAAGAGTTGATAAAAAAGTGAAGCGTATCAGTCACACCACCGGCACTTACCCATGCCTTGGCATCAGTCACCAGTATTTTCTGAAAGTCAACCGTATCAGATAGTGCGCTGTTGCGGGTAATGATTACTTCGGCCAGCTGGCCGTTTTCTATATTGCCTTCAATAACTATTTTGGCAGGGCCTTTGGCCACTGATAAGTTAATGTCTTCCGCACAGCTGGTAAGCAGTGCGAGGAAGGGAAGGAGGATGAGTATTTTTTTCATAATATTTGTTTTATAGTATTTGTTTCACCTGCTCCCCCTCTACATTGGAGAGGGGATAAAGAGGTGAGGTTCTAAAATTTAAAATTCCATGTAATAGATGGTACCACAGGGAACAGATACACTCCCTTGGCTTTTATTTTTAAAGTACCATCGTATGCACTTCCTTCGTTTGCAAAATAAATAATGTAATAGTTATGCCTGTTGTAAAGATTATAAACACTCAGGTTCCAGCTCGATTCATAGTCCTTGGCCCATTTTCTCGGGAAAGCAATATTAGCTACATCCCTTCCTTTGCGCTCGTATCGTTTGGTTACGCGTGCCTTTTTGCGTTCCCAGTGTTTTTCTTTGTTTGGTGTATAGGTAGCCGAAACATCTAATCTATGGTAGGCAGGCATACGGAAATCGTTTTTGTCTCCGTATTCGGTTACCAAACCTCCGTCAATAAAATAATAGGAAACAGGGATGGTGATGGCATTGCCGGTTCCGTAAACCCATACTGCTGAGAACGTCCAGCGTTTGCTTAAGTCATAGTTCAGCACAATGGAGGCATCATGTCTTCTGTCGTATTTGGCATAATAGGTTTTACCCAGATTTAAATCCGGGAAAGTACGTTTGGTATAAGATAGCGTGTAACCCACCCAGCCACTGAATTTCCCTAAACGTTTTTTAATAAAAAATTCGGCTCCGTAAGCTTCTCCTTTACCAAACACAAACTGGTTGTCCGAATTGTCGTTAACACCAGCTCCCGGCAAGGAACCATCTTTGTATTCAATCTGGTTTTCAAGTTGCTTGTAATATACTTCCACCGAAGTTTCAAACATATTGTCTTTGAAATTACGGAAATACCCAAGGGAATATTGCGAACCTTTTTGTGGCCGCACCAGTTCCGAACATGGCACCCATGTATCTGTAGGTAAGGTTAACGAAGAAAGAGAAGCAAGGTGGATGTACTGAAGATTGTAAGTATAAGAAGCCTTAATGGATGATTTTGAATTCAACTGAAAACGAACATTGAACCGGGGCTCCAGGCCACCATAATCAGCTACAGTTTCGTTGGAGTTATAATGTCTGATACCTGTAGTTTGTCCTGTTCTCGGGTCTTTCTGGTAACGGTCGAAAGGACCAATCTGCATAAAGTAAGAATAACGCAAACCGGCATGTATTTTTATTTTTTCTGTTAAATCGAAATCATCCGAAAGGTAAGCAGCCATTTCGTGGGCTTTGTCTTTTTTAACAGCACCAAAATCAAATTCTGTTTCTCCTGCTTTTGCAGAAACGGAAGTAGGAGTAAAGGTGTGAAAAATATAATTGGCCCCGAATTTAATCTGGTGGCGAATGGTAGGATAGTATCCGAAATCCACTTTGGCATTCCAGTCTCTTATTCCGGAGAACAATTTAAACTCAAATCCTCCTTGTTCTGCACCGAAAGTAAATTTATAATCGCTGAAAATACCCGACACATTCATAAATAATTTAGGACTGAACAAGTGGTTCCACCTTACCACTCCGGAAGAGTTACCCCAGTTAATGCCCAGTTTAAATCCGGCATCAGGGTCTTTAAACGACATCACATCGCGTCCGAAATAACCACTTATAAAAATCCGGTCTTTATCCGAAAGCCGGTAATTTACTTTGGCATTTACATCGTAAAAGAACACTCCTGAGTTTTTTTGGGTAGTTCCGGGCTTGGCAGCAAGCTGAGAAAGTGCATCCAGATAAGTTCTTCGTGCAGAAATAATAAATGAGGCTTTGTCTTTTTTTATAGGTCCTTCTAAGGTAAGTCGCGAAGAAATAAGTCCTAACCCACCGGCAGCATGAAAAGATTTGTTATTCCCTTCTTTCATACTGATATCAAGCACGGAAGCAAGTCTTCCGCCATATTGTGCCGGCATTCCTCCTTTAATAAGGTTAACACTGCTTATGGCATCACCATTAAAAACCGAGAAGAAACCAAGTAAGTGCGAAGCATTGTAAACCACCGCTTCATCCAGTAATATCAAATTCTGGTCAGGACCACCACCACGAACATAAAACCCTGCATTACCATCTCCTGCAGATTTAACTCCGGGTAATAGTTGAATGGTCTTTAAAATGTCCACTTCCCCCATAAAAGCAGGGATTTTTTTAATCTCTGCCATGTCCAGTTTTACAGTACCTACATTAGAACTGGATACATTTTTATCAGAACGCTCAGAAGTTACCTCCACCTCTTTTACATTTATGGAAGTGGGTTTTAAATCTACATTTAATCGAACATCGCGGTCAAGCACAATTTCTTTTTCAAAGTTTTCGTATCCCACATAGGATGTAATAATATGGTAAGTTCCTTTTTCAACAGTAACGGAATAAAAACCATACACATTGGTATTTCCTCCTTTCTGAAGTTCTTTAATATAGATGGTAGCACCTATGCTGTATTCGCCCGAACTGGCATCTTATACATAACCACTAAGAGTGAATTTTTGTTTTTCCTGCGCAAATATTACTGAAAAGGAAGAGATGAGAAAAAGAATGAGAAACGCGGTTTTGGATATTGCTGATTTCATAAATGAAGTATTACTTTACTTGGGCTTAAATTAAAGGGTTAAAAAATGCGAATGCAAAACTATGGAAACAAATTTAGATACAACGATTTGCAGTGTTATTTTTTCTTAATTGTTTTATAAATAAATCTTCTGGTTTGAAAGGCAAAACATAGCATATAAAATACCTCTACAAATCTTTAACGCTTGAAAGAAAAGTTTACAAACAACAGAAAAAGAACAATTAGGCAGCTTTTTTGTTTACGGGAATGTTTTTTAATTCAGAGGAAACTATTTTATTCTTTGAAAACTTTACTTGTCTTATATTCCTGACAAGGTTTCGGGCTGGTAAGGTAATTTTTCCGAACATGATGGTAACAGTTCCAAACAGAATACTAAAGACACCGGAAAGCGTTATAGATAATCCTGCTGTATAAACAGAAGTATTATTGGACTCTGGTTCAAGGTAGGTTTGAATAAAAAGGGTACCAAGCAAAACTACCACCGTGCCTGCTAATACACAAACGGCTCCGGATAGAAATGAAATTAACTGCGTTTGCTTTTTCTTTTTACTTAATGCTTTTTTCATAAAAAGTAACAATTGTGTTTTGAATAAACTTTTATTTTGGATTATTCTCTGTAGTTATATAGATGCAAACTTGATTAAAATGGTTGCATAGAAGTTACATAAAAAGTGTAATATTAGACGAAAGGCATTAATCTTCCGTTTAATTAATTTTGAAATAAAGTTTTAACATTTAAAAAAACTATTCCACAATTCAGGTTTGTATAACCAATTCTTTTATAATTTAGCGCCAGAAAAATTAAAAATCAATTAAAAAATACAAAATGAAAGTAACAGTAGTAGGAGCAGGTAATGTAGGTGCAACATGTGCCGATGTAATAGCATTTCGCAGTATAGCGGCAGAAGTGGTTTTGCTTGATATCAGAGAAAATTTTGCAGAAGGAAAAGCATTGGATATGATGCAGACTGCTACCCTTACAGGGTTTAATACGGCAGTAAGTGGAAGTACCAATGATTATGGAAAAACTGCTAACAGTGATGTGGTGGTAATTACAAGTGGTGTTCCGCGCAAACCGGGAATGACAAGAGAAGAGTTGATAGGAATAAATGCAGGTATAGTAAAAGGAGTTACTGAAAATGTACTTAAACATTCTCCAAATGCAATCATTGTGGTGGTTAGTAACCCTATGGATACTATGACTTACTTAGCATTAAAAGAAAGTAAAATTTCCAAAAACAGAATTATTGGAATGGGTGGAATACTGGACAGTGCCCGTTTTAAATGTTATATGTCAATGGCGCTAAATGCCTCTGCTAATGATATTGAAGGTATGGTGATAGGTGGACATGGTGATACTACCATGATACCATTGACCCGTATGGCTTCTTACAAAGGTGTTCCGGTAGCACAGTTCCTTTCTGCTGATGCATTGAAAAAAGTAGCAGCAGACACTATGGTGGGTGGTGCAACGTTAACAGGAATGCTTGGCACTTCGGCCTGGTACGCTCCGGGAGCTGCAGTTGCTGCTTTGGTTGACAGTATATTGAATGACCAGAAAAAATTATTCCCTTGCTGTGTATATCTGGATGGTGAATACGGGCAGAAAGACATTTGTCTTGGAGTTCCTGTAATTATTGGAAAGAATGGTTGGGAGAAAATAGTAGACATCAACCTGAATGATGAAGAAAAAGCAGCATTTGCCAAATCGGCTGATGCAGTTAGAAATATGAATAATGTTTTAAGTACCATTACAGCATAAGATAAAATCAAACTGATAGATGAACAAAAAAGCGACCCTCCCGGTCGCTTTTTTAAAACCTGAAAACAATGACAGAGACTCTCCCATTTACAGTTCTATCTTCGCACGGCCGGGGATTTCACTTATTAATGAAAATGAAAGTGAATGGCAAGGTTGCTAAAATGATCATTGACACAGGTGCTTCGCATACTGTATTTGATAAATCGAAAATCACGAAATTTGTAAAGGATAATAAGTTCACAAAAATGGCCAAAACCACAACAGGTTTGGGCGGAAATAATATTGACAGCCATCACACCACTATTAATAAAATCTCTTTAGGTAAAATTAGTTTGGTGAATTACCCCGGAGTGATGCTGGATTTGTCTCATGTAAATATTTCTTATGCTGCTATGGGGTTGCCGGAAGTGGATGGCGTTTTGGGAGCCGATATTTTTGTTATGTTTAACGCAGTAATTGATTACGAAAAAAAGACATTAACCTTAAACGATAAAGCACTTAAGGGACTTGAAAAAGCAAGGAAACTTATTGTCAAAAAAAGTGCTGGTAGAATAAAAAAGGCAGCAGCTAAAAAAAAGAAAGTAACTGCTAAAGCTAAAAAATAAATTTCCGCTTCATTTCTTCGGTGGGTATCATACAGGTATCTTTCTTTCCAAACCACTTGTACCTGTTTTTTGCAATTAAATCATAAACGGCATTTCGTATAAACGGAGGCACAATAATAAAACCGTACAGTAAAGGAAATAACCGGTTGAGGTGTTTTGTTACACGCAGTGCTGCTGTCGACTTTGAATAGGCTGTGTTGTTTTCAATCAACACAAAACTTTTCATTTCATTTTCATCAAGCTGATAGTTACGTAATAATTGTTTTCCCTTTTCCGATTGAAGCGGAGTAAATAAAAAATGATTTTTCGAATCATGCTTAATTACAAAGTTCACCGAGGCATTACAAAAATTGCATACTCCGTCAAACAGAACAATGGCTTTATCACTTTTGTTTTCGTCCATCAATGTCGGGTTGCAATGGAATAAGGGTCAACAGATACTTCAATTTCTTTTTCTTCCCCTTCATCAGTTGTCAGCAATGTTAACGTATTCATATCAATAAAAGTAACGTACCCGTTTCTTCCACCGCAGTTATTCGAATGATGTGGGGCTGGTCCATCTGAAGTTACGTTCCTGTTGGCAACCATCACCAGGTTTTTATCATCATCCAATGCTAAACCATGCGGCTGGTGACCACTATATACAGGCGAACCTGCAGCAAATGCATTGGTTGAAATATCAATGATGGCTATGCTTCCGCGCTGGCCGGCAAAGGAAGTAGAGTCTTCTTCGCAGGTAACAAACAATAAATTATGCGAGGCAGAAACAGCCATTTCGGAAGGAACAGCCCCTACCGGCAAGGCAGCAATAAAAGCATCAGTGGCTGCATCCATTATTCTTACTTCGTCAGTCCCCTGGCAGGTAACAAAATATTTATCGCCTGCGGGAGAAAATAATATTTCGTGCGAATCAAGGTGAGTGGAAGGAACAGTAGTATAGAGATTGATAATTTGAATATTGGTAAAATCAGAAGCTTGTATTTTATAAATCTGGTCGCTGCCTGCACTGTTCTGGCTTACATATAAATACTGCCCATCGGGACTCATGCAGCTGCCATGGGGATAACTGAACCCAATATTGTGTCCTACTGAAAAGGTATTCAGGTTAACCACAGCTATATCGCCACTGCTGCTCCAGTCCACCACAAAAGCAGTATCGCCTGTGCTGCTGATGGTAATGGTATTCCAGTTTTTTGAACCTAATATGGCCTGACCAACATAACTATCATCGCTGGTCCTGTATTTTTGCAGCGAGTTTCCTCCCGTTGAAATTACATACCAGAATCTGCCATCGGGAGAAACTTTTACATTATGAGGAGCTTCGTTGGCTTGCGAATTCCCAACAGTAACCACCCGCATTTGCAATAGTGTTTCTGCATCAAAAACAGTAACCACATCACATCCCTGGTTCGTTACATAAAATTTTTTCCGGTTTGGATTATCCGCAAATGCTACAGTGCCAAATTCATTG
The DNA here is from genome assembly GCA_947479085.1 of Bacteroidota bacterium. Taxonomy (GTDB): domain Bacteria; phylum Bacteroidota; class Bacteroidia; order 2-12-FULL-35-15; family 2-12-FULL-35-15; genus 2-12-FULL-35-15. The sequence goes on from CANJYB010000005.1 coordinate 103,853, forward strand.
GGAGCTCCTTTATCTACCCAATCCATAATCAGTTTTACTTCATCACGGGTTAAAGGTGTTTTGCCATTGGGCATAGTGGGAGATAAGGTAGTGCCAAGATCAGCAAAAGTATTGATATGATAACAAACTGAACTGAAATCATGGCGATACGGTATTACCGAAGCTCCTTCTTCACTGCCTTCAAACATTTTGTCCCAGGTGGAAAAACAAAGTCCTGCTGCCCGGGTTATTTCATTATGGCAACCGGATACTGCACATTTGGTAACAAATATTTTTCCAACATCAGATGGGTAATTTCCAAAAACAGGAGAAACGCTGACGTATTTGCAGGTAGAAAAAAAACAAGCAGTTACCAATGCAAGGAGTGATAAAAAGAGGTAGGTTTTTATTTTGCGCATAATAAGATTTTATAAAGTGAGTAATAAATTATTGTTTCAGTTTGGATTTTTAAATCGTTCATCATTGATAAATGTTTCATCTGTTAATGTATTTAAAAACGAAATGATATCCTGTTTTTCGGTAACTGATAATGGAGTAATATTATTCAGTAATGGGCTAAGGGTAGCCGAATGCACTATTCCATGGCTATAGTGGTCAAGCACTTGTTCTAGGGTTGCAAATCTTCCATCGTGCATATACGGATAGCTCAGTGCTACATTTCTTAACGAGGGAACTTTAAATTTTCCTGAATCAGCTGCCATTCCTGTTATTTCGCTTCTTCCCGGGTCGTTGAAAATACTATCCAAACCAAAGTTGATATACTGAAGATTGGTAAATAACGGTGCAGGATGACAGCTTGCACATTTTTGATTGAACAGGTTCAGCCCATTCGTTTCATTAGTTGTCAAATCAATTTCCCCGTTTGTGTAAGCATCGTATTTGGAATGAGAAGAAACCAACATGCCTGTAAACTGGGCCATGGCTTTTAAAAGTAGCTGACTGTTTATGGTGGAGGTGCCAAAAGCAGCATTGAACAAGGGAGGATATTGCGCATCGTTTTGCAATTTACTAACCGCATTAGCTATTGTTTCATTCATCTCCAAATGATTGCTGATAGGCGAAAGTGGCATTACTTCAATATTGTTTACACCTCCTGTCCACATAAAATTAGTTTGCCATATTAAGTTGGAAATGGCCGGTGCGTTGCGTTTACCCAATTGCCCGTCCACTCCTGTACTAAGCGAATGTCCCTGATTGGAAAAGCCGGAAGCCTGCTGATGGCAACTGCCGCAGGAAATGGAATTGTCTTTCGATAGTTTGGTTTCGTAAAATAATTTTCTGCCCAGTATAAATCCTGCTTCGGTTAGTTTGTTGGTCGAATAATCATAATGAGGAGCAGGCCATCCTGAAGGCACATCCAAATGCGAAAAAGCTAAAGGTTGCTTGGTTGCCGCATCTTCTTTTTTACAGGCATTCAAAAAAATGAATGCTACAGTAACTGCTGCAGAAATAAAAAGAATGTGCTTATTCCTTTTCATTATTGGTTACGAATATTTTGGAGCGTAATCATATCTGCATAATTATCTGCAAAATTAAGTGTTACCTGGTTAGGAACATCAGTAAATGGAACGGCTGCAATACTTATAGTATGCGGTGTTTTAAACCATTCCAGTACGTCCGTTTTTAAATTAACTGTAGGAGTGGCTGTAGCAGCCACTTTTGCATCATTATAAAAAGGAATGGTAACCGTTTTCATGGCTTTATACTGGCCCTGGTAACCAATAATAGCATAAGTAAACATGTGATTTAATCCTGCTGCAGTATCCTGTGGAGAGTGCCCCACTAACTCTGCAAAGATATATCCGGTATCCCACATCCAGAACATGCCCAATGCCGGGTCCAGGTCTCCGGTTTGTGCGCCCGAACAATTTCTTGCACTATCCACACCGATAATAAATGATACCGAGGTGTAATCTCCGTAAGGCACATTGGCCACCGTAAACGCGGTTCTGTTTGGATTTCCCGCATCTATTAAATGATAACTTTCTTTTTCCGAAAAAACAGTTCCATCCTTGCTTGTCAGTTTTATATTGCTGATGTAGTATTTAAAAACCTGTACGGAAAACGTATCGCTGTTGGCATTTACATAATTCACAGCATTGTCCATTACCAATGCATTGAAGCCTGCCATGTGGTTAAAATTAATAACCACCGAACCGGTCGGGTTCAAATTTACAGGTTCGTCTTTTTTGCAGGAATAAAATACACTTACGAATGCAAAAAGAATAATTGCTTTTTTCATTTTAATACTCAGACTATTTGATTACAAAGATAGTAAGGGATTTAATTGGTTGTAAATAATTGTTGTTTTTATATTGGATTGTAAAATAGTTTTTGCTTTTGTTGGTGTTTTTCACCAACAAACTTACGCCTTTTTGCCTTTGTTGGTATTTTTCACCAACAAACGCAGGCCGTCCACTTATCCGGCATTGCGAGCCCTGCTCCTTCGCAGGGTGAAGCAATCTGTTAACTAAACGATGGCTTTCTGGTCGTATGCTTTTTTTTATTTGAAAAGATACTCCCTGCTCATTCATAAATTGTCTTCCCGCTTTCCGCTCCAATCTTTTTCTTTTTTTGAAATAAAAAAAGAAAAAGGATTTCAGCTTCAATCGGGTTTAGATGGATAGGGTGTAGGTAGTTATTACCTTTTATACCAAACAAAAAAACGAATATTTTTTACCAGGCACACTCCGAACCCGCTCCTTTGCGGGTTTGGAGGTTTTAGAACAATCAGGAAACACCCTGTAAGGGTTTAAAACCGAAGGTATACAAAACTATTAATATGTCGTCCCTACGTGACTTTGAGAATGGAGCTGAGAATTGTTTCTACCGATATTTTGTCCCTAAGGGACATTTAAAACATGTGTATGCTCCGTTAGGAGCAAAATATCGGTAGAAAAAAAAGTGAAAACAATTTTAAGTCCCGTAGGGACGGCATACAGAAAAGGATGACACTATATTCGTAACCCCTGTCAGGGTTCAAAACCCTGACAGGGGTAATAGCATTTTTAAACCATTTTCAAATCCTCACAACACCAAAGGAGTTAATAAAAAAATCCTGTCAGGTTTCTAAAACCTGACAGGATTAACTTACCGATTATTATTTAAGGTATCTTTTATAATTAATTAAGTACTATTGAAAAAGCAATACTCACCGGGCTTGGTTTACCGGTAGGACTCATGTACCAGCAAATAATCCACATCTTTTTACCAATTTTATCAGAAGAATAAAGAACCGAAAAAACACTTTTTCCTTCGGGCACCCTGTTGGTATAGGCATCTGCCGGAGGTGCTGTAGCATCGGCTCCTGTAAAGGCCACCATCGACCCATACATTTTAGCTCCCTTAGGTCGCGATTTTTTGCCCGGATGACGCGGGTCGAATGCAAAAATAGTTACTGCAAGGTTGGCTGTAGATATCAAACCTATAGAAGGTGCAAAATCGGGAGGCAATATCTTGGAAGGATTTTTGTCCACTGCTTTAATGTCAAGATTGAGCATAGCCGCACCGCTAAGTGCCAGTGCATTGTTATCGCGTATTTGCGTACGAACGGTTTCCGCCTTTGGCGAATAATCCTCAAACGCCATGTTTACATCCGAAATAGAAGCTGTGCCATGTGTATCTGGCGTAATGTAGGTGTCAAATTTTTCCAACCAATCGAGCCAGGAATTCTGAAGGTCGTTTTTCTGGTCAGTCGAAATCATTAAATCGGAGGCGTTAGCTACTATGTAAGCTACAAATGACTTAAAAAAGAAATGGAAGCGCATTAGTTTTTCTGATAAATTCATGTTGTTTAAGTTTTAGGTTGTTTTTAATTTCCGGCTCTCCGGCTTGTTATTTATTATTGTTTACACTTTTATTATATATAGTAACTTACTGATAATCTCTCTTGTTTTTCAAAAATCACCTTCGGTAACCAATATGCAATGTTGCGAACCGAATATTGCATCTTGCGAACCCAAGATGGAATATTGCGTTCCGACAATCCATCTGGAGTTATCAATATCTCATCTTGCGTTCCGGATATTGAATATTGCGTTCTCTATATTCAATCTTCAGCACCGATTATTGAATATTGCGTTTTCAACATTCCATCTTCAGCACTCAACATTTAATATCGAAACACCATATTGCATCTTCAGTTTCCAATATCTCATCTTGAGAACGCAATATTGCATTTTGCGAACACAATATTACATCTTGAGTACCGAAGACAATATATGGGGCTTGACTACCCCAAAATGCTGTTTACTCACTTTTAAAAGAACTTCACCAACTTCCGGTTTCGAACTCCAAAATTTATTCTCTTGTTCTAAACCTTGAACAAAAATAATTCAAACTTTAATTCAGGATTTTAACTAAATGACAAACCGACACTGAAAAATGATGAACGGACAAATCAGAGGGAATCGAGGGTGGTAATAATATTTTTGAAATATTCCCTGCCATGTTTTATTTGCTTTCCATTGCTCATAGTCAGGCTCCCATCGCGAATCGGGTCTATTTCCTTTATCTCTTTTGCATTAACAATGTAGGCTTTTGCCGCTTGGCAAAACATGGCAGGTAGCTGTTTTAGTAAGGTTTTCAGGCTACAGGTAAAATCTTTCCTGGAGCCATTTTTCATGTAAAAGTGAGCAGAATTATCTACCGAATGAACGTATAGCATGTCATCAAAAAGTACTTTAACAGGCCCCTGCGGATGTTTCATTATCAAAAAATCTTTGTCGGCCATTATCCTGCTATTGGTATTCATTTCCGGTTTTATTAGTATTTCTATCACCTCCTGTGCAGTAACCCCGGCAGGCAATACAGCACTTATCTGCGTTCTATTATTTATTGTTGTTTCTATTGTTTCTGTCATAGCAATTAGCTTTAATGCTTTGTACAGGTACGTTACTTTTGCCCTCATGTTTTTATGATTTTTATAGGTTTTTAGTAAGGTACACTATTGGAATTTGGGAGGGAAGGGGGTGGGAGAAGATGTTATTGATTATAGAATTGGATATTAAAATTAATGACAGAATTATTAACTATACTTATAGTCCGTTGTATGATAAGCTACAAAATTGAATCTTTGCAACGTGGATATAAGAATCAAAATAGGAAAAAGACTCAGGGAATTAAGAACAAAAAAAGGTCTTAGTCAAGAGAAGTTTTCATTTATTTGTGAACTTGACCGCACTTATATTGCAAGCATTGAGCAAGGAAAAAGAAATGTTTCAGTTGCAAATATTGAAAAAATTGCAAATGCTCTAGATATGACTGTTTATGAATTTTTTAAATCAGAATTATTCAAATAGCTATGGAAATAAAAGCGTTCGAAGAATTTATTAAAGAAGAAATTTCAGCAGTAATCATTAAAATATTTGATGATATTCCTACACTCCCTATAGATGTAAGACAGGGAGAAAGAGTTGGTGATGCAATTAGTAAATTTTTAGAATCAAAATTTGTAGAATATACTCAAGAACATTTCTACTTCAAAGAATCGCAAGCATCTCCTACAGGGAAGACAAAAAATCCATGGGACGCTCAAACCTATTTTGAGGTGGAAGGACACAGGGAAATGATATGGATTGATTTCAAAGCTGTAAATATTGACAACGATAATTCAAATCCAGATAGCGGAACACCTAACAAAGTGTTCGAACTAATGTTTAAGCACAATTCTTTTTACCTTCTTTATATTGTTGTTTATTATCAAGGCTTAGGTGCAGGTCTTGGACTCAAATTCGTTGAAAAGGATAGAAAGAAAGTCAAGCCCATTTTTTTGAAAGATGTTGAGCAAAATATGCATATCACGCCACCAAATCAAATTCAATTCAATGTATTTGAAGCAGAACAGTATAGATCAAGAGATGAGTTTATTGACTTTTTCAAAAACAAACTAATTGAATCAAACCAAAGAAGAATTGATGATGCACAACAAAAGTTGAACTTAATAAAACAAGGAAAGTATAGTGTTCCGAAAACCATTTACAAAGAACAAGAATTTGATTTTAGTATCCTGAACAAAATTAATTCCGAACAAGAAGAACAAATTAAAAAGATAAAATAGAAAATTCAATATTTTTAATTTCGGAATTCGTTAGCTGGTAGTAACTATATATAATAGAATTAATTTCGTCCATCGTTTGTTTTTTGACAGATGAATTTTCATAAATCACCTTGCACAAATCTGAAATTTTATTTTGCAATTCCTTATCACGTGGAATATAAACGGTTCCTAAATCCCCTATTTTGATTTGTGGTTGTTTACCTTGTGAATATCTAACAATATTCATCTGTTGCGCAAAATATGTAATCAAATCAGAATTTAATAAGCCGCAAAGAAAATACAAGTAATCTAGAGTCTCCTTTGAATTATTTCTGAGTGAAAAAACATACAAACTATTATTAGCAGAACTTTTTTCTAAATCAACAGTAGCAACAATTTCCTTTGATGATTGTCGAATAAAAATTTTCGGGTTATCATAAATTATAGTTTCCCCCAAGCCAAGTCTTTTTTTGTTTTTCACGCCCTCTTTTTCTAATTGGACTTTTAATTCTTCATTGATTGAATCTTGTAGAGGTTTATTATAAAAAAAATACTTCTTAAATTCTAAATTGCTATATTTTTCAGAAAGAGCTTTTGATCCTTGATAATAAGGATATATAAGGTTTTTATCCTTTCCATTAAAATCCGAAAATGTAAACTTGTCCTCCATATCAAGAAGCATGACACAAGTTCTCAAATTTTTCTTTGGGAATAACTCCAACAAGGTTTTATCTTCCTTTGAAGTTATTTTATCAATAATCTGTTTTGAAACACTGCAACCATTAAATCTAAATTTGTACTCATCATTTTTGTTTAACCAGCTTGATTGCTTAATTAAATAGCTGTTTTGCGTTTTATGGTCTTCGATTCTTACTTCATTATCTTTTATTCCTGTAGACTTTGCAACTTTCAAAATAACTTGACCACTTGCGACATCAAAATCTTTAATATTTACTTGGAGCTCTTCTATTCTTGTTTTTTCCAATAAATATTTTCTAGTGTATTCATAAGCTGTTTCAAAAAAAGAAACGTCTATAATGAAACTTAGCTTACCTTCGTCTTTAAGAAAATCTAATGAATGTTCAATAAACAGCATTACAAGATTTAGCTTCCCGTTTTTTACTGAATTCGGAAATTGATTATAATTTTTTAAATAATTTATTCTTTGTTCCTCATTTTCCTTTTTGTCTCTACGACCATATAGCGTTACATATGGTGGATTACCAATCACGTAATCAAAAGTATTATACAATGCTGTAAAAGGAGTTTCTTTAGGTTCATCAAATAAGGATGAACCCAAAGCTACTTTATCGGTAAAATCCCAAGTTATTGCATTAAAAGATCCTTGATAATCTTCATCAAATAAATATTGGTATAATGTATTGACATTGGAAATAGTTTTTTTAGTCATTTCCTCCTGCACATCAACAAAGAAGATATTGTTAGAAATAAACTTTGAAATTAATACAGAATCTGGGAATAGCTTATAAACATCCGAAATCAGTTTTAAAATAAAAATCCCTTGTCCACAGGAAGGTTCAAGAATTCTCTTATTCAGAATATCCCTATTCACTTCAACAACACTTAATACATTCTCAACTGTTGACAACGAATTGGTAAGAAAAACTCCTTTCTTTTTTCTATCAGTTTTGTTTAAACCTAACTCATAGCCCCATTGACCAAACACAATCTTCTCAAGGAAAGATGCTAGCTGTTTCGTGCTTTTAAGTTCGTTAACTTGCATTTATCAATAGTTTTTTTTAATAAGAACACAAATATAAGGCAATTAAATAAGTGATACTTATAATCAACAATATATTTTCAACAAAAAAGATTGTTGATTATAATAACTTCTGACTATCTTTATTTAATGAGTGTTACTGCCACAAAAAAATACATTAAATAAGCCCCTAAAGACTTATTTAATGTATAAAAAATGTTTCAACCCTCTATTTCCTTTTTAATCTTTCGCTGGAAACATAGAGTTGTTTTTGTCCTCTTCGCGATTTACGGGATTGTTCATGTTTGCTTCTCTGCGAAAATTCGGTCCCGTTGTGTTTCATCTTCAGGTGGTGATAAAAACTTTTAAAACGTTCTTCCAGCGAAAGCCCACCTTTGTAAGTAACACTGTTTTTGTCTATTTGCTGCCCGGTTAACGATTGGCTGATTACCACGAGCACCATAATCAGCATAACTAACTTTTTCATGTTTTTTTGTTTTAATTGGTTATTGAATTTTATATACTATGAATTATTATTCTCTAATTCCGTTTATTTTCAATATACATGAAGTGCTTACTTACCTTATTATACGGCAACAATAAGAAGGGGTTACTTTTTTATCAATTATTTTATAGGGGTGTGCCAGAAGAGATTAAACAAATTTTATTAAACAAGTAAAATAAAGTAGTTCCTTCGAAAACCTTCCTCAATAAAAACAGGGGAAATTTCTACTGTTTTACTACCTTCTGTGAAAAATTAATTTCACTACCTTTTATTTTAATAAAATATTCTCCCTTCGCTAAATGTTCGGTAGGCATTGTTTTTACTGAACTTCCCGCAGGAACAATTTCCTGTTTGCTGAAAATTCTTTTGCCGATAACATCAAATATTTCGAAGGTTAGTTCGTCTGTTTTTTTCAACTGAATGGAAACGGTAACATCATATTTTACCGGATTAGGATAAATTGAAATCTGGTTAACCAATGCTTCCAGGTTAGGAATTCCGGTAACAGTATTATTGGCAGATAGAATATGTAAATCCGGGTCGAACTTTACACTGTCGATATTAAAATTTACAGTTGGATAAAATACCTGCCCGGAATAGGTATGATTAAAAACAATAATAGTATCATGCCCCGCGCCCTTAAATTCAACTGGTATAGGCATATCAAAAAAGGAAACAGATGGGTCGCTGGTGGTTTGATTTACAGTTAAGGTTACCGCATTCCCTGTTTGATTCCATAAAAGCTGATACGATGGCCATCCCTGGTTGTAATACCATTCATTAAAAAAGGTAGACAGGTTTTGTCCGCTGGTATTTTCCAGGTGAGCTTTTAAATCAGGTGTTTTAGCATAGCCTCCTGCAAGATTCGGGTCGGTTAAATAATTTTTTATGGCAAGAAAAAATAATGAATCTCCAAGTTTCCATCTGAGCATGTGCAATAAATAAGAACCTTTCCAATAGGTCAAACGTCCGTTAAATATTCTTGCTACATTCATGGTGTCGTCACATAATACGGAACCATCCGGAACAGAAGTTATGTTTAATATTCTTTGCTGTAATTGCCATACAAAAGTGGAATGGAAATATCGTTCTTCAGTAAGTGTTTCGAAGTAGGAAGCAAAACCTTCATTCAGCCAGATGTCTTCCCAACTACCACAGGTGATATGGTCACCAAACCATTGGTGGGCACATTCGTGTGCCATCAAACCATGATCAAATCCAACTAGAAAAGTCATCGTTTGATGTTCCATTCCTCCTCCCCAGCCAAACTGAAGGTGACCATATTTTTCATTTGAAAAAGGATAAAGAATAGTAAGGCTGTCATAAAACTGAATAGTTGTGATAATGTCAGGAGTCATGGATTGCGCAATTGCAAGGTCTTCCGGATAAACATAATTAAGTACCAATATAGAGTCACCACCAACAAGTGGCACATAGTTGGAATACACGGAATAATTGGTAACCCCAATTGCCACTAAATAAGCGGCAATTGGATAATGAGTTTTCCAATGATAAATTTTGTTCAATCCAGATTGAATCTCAGAAACTAACAGCCCGTTGCTACCCACCCTGTTTATTTGAGGAGTGGTAACAATAATATCCAGAGAATCAATTTTGTCAACAAGCTCCTGTTTACATGGCCACCAGTCTTTGGCTCCTAATGGTTCAGATAAGGTCCAGATAACAGGAGTGTGCAAGGTGGTATCATGAGTGGTCTGAACGAACGAACCAAAACCACTGTTGGGCGGAACTCCCTGGTAATAAACAGAAACAGAATCAAGGGTATTAACCGGTAAAACAGAAGGAAAACCAATTTGTAAAATATCTCCGGGTAATTGTAAGAAAGCCAAAGAAACATTATGATATTTTATTGAATCAACCGTCAAAGAATCGGTAAGGTCGAATTGCAATTGATTAAAACTAGTAACGGTTGGTTTAAAGTAAGTGGTGATTTTTCCTTTAATATAAAGCACAGCCGGATTTACCTCCCATTCGCAACGATGGTATTTAATATCATAATTGTTTATTGCATTCGACATCATCGATTTGCTCATCAACCCTTCGTGCGCTCGTTGCTCCATAGCCGGAATATTATTGATACTCTGAGCTTGCGATGCAATTACAGCAGTGATAATAAAAATAAGAAGTAGCAGTTTTTTCATGTTAAATTGAGTATATAAATTAATGGGAAACAATAAATTTGTTTTTTGCAATCACACCCGTATTGTTTTTTAAAATTACAAAATACAAACCATTACTAAATTCAGATGTATTAATTGTAATTGTATTTTGAGGTGGAGTAACTTTTTCCTTGAAAATAATCTTACCTGTTATATCCGTAATTGTTAGTGTAGAATTTGACTTTGCATCGGGCGCTGAGGATACCATATTTACCGTTAACAAATCATTTGCCGGATTTGGAAATAAATGGAGTGCTGATAATTCGGAAGCATGGGAATTATTGGCAATGCCTAAGGAATAATCATTCATTGCAAATGCATATTCACCTAACTGTAGAGAATCTATGGTAATAATTCCATGTTTATCATTATTCAGGTTTTGGATATTTTTAGTATAATAAGGATATACACCCCATTCAGCAGCTGTATTTTTTCTATACATCAATACAAGACTGTCTTCCAGTTGATTTCCGATTAATAAATTATCAAGCCAGTAATTACCGGAAAAAGCTGAAGTTCTCCCTTCGTAATTAAGAGTTGCCTTGCTTTTAAATGACGAAGGAAGTATTCCATCCACTTTCCAATAGTGATTTGGACTTAAACGAAAAGGAATGCAACAGGACTTATAATCATCCGGAGTTGCAAAATTGTGTTCTACTCTTACAAACGCTGAATCACCTGAGGTAATTGATGTAACGTTCAACACCATTTTGGTATTACCTATTGTTTTATTACCTATTGTTTTTATAGTCTGGTAATCAGAAACAATCGCATCGCTGATTTTACATCCTTTATTAACAGTTACAAAAACAGGATTAAAAGGAACGGTAAAATTCGCCACTGGGTTAGGCCCCGAAATCATGACAGTCTGCGTGTTTTCTGTCCAGTTTGCGGCTTTAAAAGTAATTTCCAACGGAACATTGGTAAAATAATTAGGTGCTCCGGTTAGTTTTTGTTTTAGGTAAACTGCCACATTGTAATTAATCCCTGCAGGAGTAATAACTGTTGAATCAATAGAAAAATGGGGCCATCCCGGGTTAAGCACCCAGTCATCAAAAAAGTCAGTAAGATTCATTCCGCTGGCAGCAGAAAGGGCATCACGAAAATCCGTACTGGAAACATCGGTATATTGGTGGTTGGCTAAGTATGTTTTTATAGAAGAATAAAATATACTATCTCCCATATAACTTCTTAAAGTATGGGCAATATCAGCACCTTTATTATATACATGGTCACCATAAGTATAAGTTTGCGGAATGTTAGAGAGTGTTTGGTATCCGCCCTCTTTTACATGGAGAAACTGAACATTGGTAGCATGGTTATTCTTAACAGCAGTGATGTAACTGTTATAACCGCTTATTGCTTCATAAATCAGGAATTCGCAGTAATGTGCCCATCCTTCATTTAACCACATATCCTCAGCAGTGCGGCAGGTAGCAAGGTCACCAAACCAATGGTGAGCTAATTCATGGGCATAAATATTCTGATAAGTTAAAGTTCCGTTTGCGCAAACTTTAGGATATGAAATATTGGTGGCGTGTTCCATAGCTCCGGAAGAGAAAGGGACCATGCAATATCCCACACGATTCCAGCGATAAGGACCAAAATGATTTTCGAAAGTGGATAACACAAGGGGTAAATTAATAAATGAAGCTTTTGCATTGTTTGTATCAGTTGCAAGAGCGGTAAGAACAATTGGTATGGTTCCGTTTAACCCATTGTAAGATTGATTTACCTGGGTATAGGCTGCCACTGTAACCGAGGCAAGGTAACTTGGAATTTCCTGATCCATCATCCATTTGCGGGTTCTGTTTCCTCCTGTGTCAGTGGTGTCTCCGGCAAGGTATCCGTTGCAATAGGCCACTTTACCATTATTAGTAATAATATTAAATTCATATTTTGAACGTTCCACAAAATTATCAAAGCAAGGGAACCACACGCGACCATAGTTATGAGGTAATGCCGCAAATCCTACTCCTAAATTATAGGCATAGGTGGGAGAAAAATAAAATCCACCCCAGCCCGATGCATCACCCTGAGGGTGTCCGTGATAATAAACGGTGATATTGGTCGTGTCCCCTACATTATAAGTTGCAGGTAAATCAACTTCAATCAATGTGTCATTATAAAGATAGGTCAAAACAGTGTTTGAACTTTTTATAGAATCTATAGTGAGCATTAATAAGTCTAAATTTAATTTATTTACTCCGTTCACTTTAGGAGTAAATTTTACCTGAGTATTTCCGCTTATTGTGCTATCCACAAAACTGGTTATGTCTAAGTTGATGGTATATTTTAAAATGTCTACTGTGTCGCTTCGCAAATTAGAAGCCTGCATTGGGTTATTGGGTAATGTGGTTTTTTGTTGAAACGAATGCTCCCTGTAGTCAGAAAACAGATCATTTCTTTCAAAATTTATTTGGGCTATCGATTCTATGGATAATAGCAGTAAGAAGAAAAGTACTTTTATTTTCATATTAAAAATATTTTTATTTGGTGAATAAAGGTAATAACATTTTCTAATATAAACGTTGATATATGCGGTAAAGGAATCAAAAATTAAAGTTGGAATTGTTTTGCTCCAGGTTCGGATGAAAAATAACATATCTTTACAATCCTTAATACATCAAGATGCAAGCCCATCAATATACCCAATTAATTAAATCTGAAGCAAAGCGTTTGGGGTTTCAATATTGTGGAATTTCCAAAGCTGATTTCCTTGAACAGGAAGCTCCCCGGTTGGAGAGCTGGTTAAACAAAAACATGCAGGGCGAAATGAGTTATATGCAAAATCACTTTGATAAACGGCTAGATCCTCGTTTACTTGTGCCCGGAGCCAAATCGGTTATTTCCCTTCTACTCAATTATTATCCTTCCCAACAACAAATGGATGATACTGCTCCCAAAATCAGTAAATATGCATATGGTAAAGATTATCATTTTGTGATAAAGGAAAAGCTGAATGAACTATTGCAGCATATAAATGAAAACATCGGAGAGGTAGATGGTCGCGCATTTGTGGATTCAGCCCCGGTATTGGACAAAGCCTGGGCAAAGAAAAGTGGTTTGGGGTGGATAGGGAAAAACAGTAACCTGATTAATAAGAATAGCGGCTCGTTTTATTTTATTGCCGAATTGATTATTGATTTGACACTTGAATACGATGGAGCAATAAAAGATTATTGCGGAACGTGCACCCGCTGTATCGATGCCTGTCCCACGGATGCTATAGTTGCACCTTATGTGGTAGATGGGAGTAAATGTATTTCATACTTCACTATCGAATTAAAGGAAAATATTCCTTCTGAAATGAAAGGAAAGCTGGATAACTGGGTATTTGGTTGTGATGTTTGTCAGGATGTTTGTCCCTGGAACAGTTTTTCAAAACCACACGCAGAACCTTACTTTCAACCAAATGGAGAACTCCTTGAAATGACAAAGAAAGATTTGTTAGAAATAACGGAAGAAACCTTTAAACGTGTGTTTAAAGATTCTGCAGTAAAGCGAACTAAATTTAATGGGCTAAAAAGAAACCTTGATTTTATTAAGACTTCGTAATATTCTTAAAAACCTCTTTTATTACGTCTTTATATTGATTCCCGAAAGTGGCCAGACACCATACCATCAACAACATTTTTTCATCGGGTTTAAGCCATTTAACGGCTTTTGTAAGCTCTTTGCGAAAAAGTGTTTTGTCGAAACTCACTTTTTCAAGTATTTTTTTACTTAATTCAAACATAGTTTAATAGTTTTATTAAGGGTTATTTTTCAATTTGAAATACGAAAGTAGATTATTCTGAATTAAAATTCAAGAAAAAAATTAATTATTTTTCAAAAATAGTTTATCAATAACTTTAATAGTCATTGTATAAATTGCATAAATCAGTTTTTATACCAATAAAGATATATGCAGTTTGTTTAGTTGCATAGTTGGTCTTTACTATTCTATCTGCAAATCCCAATTCTATTTTTAAATTCATTTGAGTATCTAATATATAGGCTGCGCGAATAGAAGCAGTAATTAACTTAGTCTGAAATCCCTGGGTGGTAAAGTTTCCATAGTCATTCGGGCGATTAGTGTAAGAGACAAAAACATCTCTGCCATAATCTGTAGATGAACTATCTGCACCATAGACGGTATAAACACATTTTGCTTCAATAAATAATCTTTTTATACGATAATTAAGAAAGGTGGCTATTTCCCAAAAATTGGCCCCCATGGGATGTGCCAATGGTTGGTTATAGTGTCCGTAGTTTTGCTGAACACTTCCATGTGCGTATGTATATGGGCGCACATAATTATATTCCAATTGAAAATTGAGTTTCTTTATTCCGAATAAATCAAAGCTTTTGAAACCAACTTGGAAAGCCTGTTTATTTGCCCACCAGCCCGACTTAGTTGTATCACTTGAATAGGTATGTTTAATATCACGCAGCACTTCTTTCAAAACAAATTCATCTAACAAAACCTGACCGTAAAGCTGTTGTTTTTTGAACATCTTAATTTTAAAACTGGCTCCTACAAAAGCATTGTCACTGGAACCAAGTGAGTATTCGGTAGGTCGGAAAAACATAACCGGATTAAGATAGTTAACATCATACCCTCTGTATCGAGTGCTGTCGGAACCCTGCCAAACGATGGATTCAAATAACCCGATATTAATTCTTTTGGTTGCATTCCATCCCAGGTAATGAAATGTGGCGTATTTATTTAACCAATCCGATTTCATTCCTGAAGGATTGGTGACATCTTTCATGATGGTATATAAATTAACATAAGTCAGATGCCAGATGTTGGTGGTTATTTTAAGATAAGGGTAAGGAGCTGAAACATCGGACAGAAAAAGAGAACGATATCCGTCTCCCCAGAAATGTTTATCCTGACCTAATTGAATATTAAAAACTTTATTGGGAGAAAAAGATAAATAGCCGGTGTAATACTGATAAGCATACATGGTATTTACCGAATCAGTGTTTGAACGGTATGCATAACCCAAACCGGGTACTACATGTGTTTGTCTTATAACAGAGTCGGTATTTGAGGCAAAAACTCCTTTACCTGCAAGAGCCTTAAGGTTAAAAGAGAACTTTTTCCCAAGGTTGGCAATCAGGCTGGCACCAATGGCAAGGTCGCTGGTCATTCGTGATGGGGAGGTTGCCTGATAACCTGTTTGTGCAGTTAATAAAGGATAAATTTCAATAACACTTTTGCCTTCATTTTTTTTATCGTGTTCTTCGGCTTTGGTTCCGGCAAGTAATCTTGGAAATTTTGCAGTTGAATCCTTTATATCATTAATATCACAAAAGCGATAAGGTTTTACAAAGGTCTGAAAATTCTGTTCTTTATTATTATAGTAATTATCAAATCCCCAAAGAAAATCACGGCCAAGTGTATAATTTAATTGTTGTGAAAATAAACCATGAAACCCACCAATGAAAAGAAACAATAATAGAATACTTCTTTTAAGCATTTTTTCGCTGACGGCTTTTCTGTTTATTAATGATATAAGGAAGCAAGGCCAGGAATAGGGTAGTGCCTCCTACAATCATAAATGTATAATTAGGATTGATATAGGTTAAGGAAAGACTTAAACCTATGATAAAAATATTTACAATGTATAATACAATTGCCGTTTTTCGATGACCGAATCCAATATCCATTAACCGATGATGAAGATGGTTCCTGTCGGCAGAAAAAGGAGATAGCCCTCTTACGGAGCGGTAAATAAAAATTCTTAATGTATCAATCAAAGGATAAACCAAGACTGACATTGCAAAAATAGGCTTTGAAATTTTTAAGATAAACTGGTTTTGAATTAAGCTGACATCATAACTAACCATTTTAATAGCAAGAACACAGATTATTAAACCAATGGTTAAAGAGCCCGAATCGCCAAGAAATATTTTTGCAGGAGAAAAATTGAAGATTAAAAATGCCAGAAGCGAACCTGCCAACGAAAATGCAAGACAAGCCATCACACTGTCTCCGGCAAATGCAAACCAGACACCGAAGGCCGAAGAAGTAATAAACCCGATTCCACTTGCCAAACCATCTACTCCATCTATAAGGTTAAACGCATTGACCACCACAATATATGTAAATAATGAAAGAAAGATACTTGCCCAGTATGGCAAAATATCTATTCCGAAAATTCCATGCATGCTTACAATACGAATATCGGCCATTAATACCAATATCATACTTACCATCATGTGCGCGATTAATTTTTTTACCGGAGCAGTACCAATAATATCATCTTTGATACCTACAAAAAACATAACTAATAAGGTACATACAATGTACTTATAATCTTCAATGGCTTTAAGGGAAGCCACAGGGTCATGAAGTAATCTCGCAGGAAACCACAATGAAAAGGAAAACAAAGTTCCGGCAAAAATGATTATTCCTCCAATGGTAGGAATTAACCGGTCATGTATTTTTCTTGATTCGGTAGGAGCGTCAAATAATCGCTTTAGCACTGCTACTTTTATTAATGAAGGCGTAGCAAGCAGCACAAGAAAAAAAGACGTAATAAAAACTAATATTAAAAATTCCATAATCTCTGTTTCTTAAAAATCATAATATAAATTTGCCAATGATGTTCGTATCCCAAAATATACAAGCTGTGTATTATTTGTTACGTTTCCGATTTTTTCGGTTCTGTTTGTAATTCCAAGTACAATATTAAAGTTTGTGTTTGGATTTACCAAATAACCAATGTGAATATCTTCAATTAATAAATTTGTTTTTACTCCCTGCGCGACAGTATTACTAATCATACTTTGGGTAACAGGAAAAGTGTCATCCGATTTAAAAATATTTCCGCCATAATTAAAAGTGGAGCTGTCAGAACCTTTTGCTGCATAAATTCCTTTTATTTCAATAAAAAAATCTTTAAGGCGGTAATTAATAAAACCGATTGCTTCATTAAAATTTGCTCCTAACGGGTGTGCCAAGGATTGATTAAAATGAGAATAACTTTGTTCGGGATTGGATGACGCATAAGAATATGGACTAACACTATTATACTCCAACTGTAAATGAAGATTCTTAATGGTAAACAAATCAAAATATTTTAAACCTACCTGGTAACCATTTTTGTTTTTCCCCACCTTTTTAGAATTGGAATACATATCATCAAACATATACTGACCATAAAGAGAAATAGACTTTGTAAGTTTTAATTTCAATGTTAATCCCATCAATATATTATTGGTATTATGCATTCCGTAATTCAATGCGTTTACACCTATAACAGGGTCAAAGGTATTAAAGTTGGTATGCTGTCGGTTATTAGAATCAGCAGCTTCCCATATCATTCCCTGAAAAAAACCAACCTGCAAACGCTTAAACAAGTTAACACTCAGCATCTGAAAACTTCCGATTTTTTTCTGGAATAAGCGTTCTGTA
The DNA here is from genome assembly GCA_947479085.1 of Bacteroidota bacterium. Lineage (GTDB taxonomy): Bacteria > Bacteroidota > Bacteroidia > 2-12-FULL-35-15 > 2-12-FULL-35-15 > 2-12-FULL-35-15. The sequence goes on from CANJYB010000005.1 coordinate 121,706, forward strand.
TGCGCTGGTGTTTTTACTCCTCCATCGGTAAGGTTCATAAAGGAAGTATAGAGATTGGTATATTGAATGTTTTTATAAGTAGTGGTTATTCTTGCAAAAGGATAATTAAAAGCATTGTCAGATAATAATAAAGAACGATAACCATCCCCCACAAAATGTTTTCCGTTACCCACCTGTAGGTTCAACATCTTAAAAGGAGTGTATGAAATATATCCTGAGGCCATGGCATAATCATACCCGTTTCTTCTAAAAGGTTTGGAACGACCCTGTCCGGGAATTACTGCATAATTATAATTTGCAGTTTGCGGAAATACAGTGTTAGTGGATGCAATATAGCTATCCATGTATTTTGGAAAGGTAGACTGGTTTTCATAAAAAGAAGATTCGATGACCAGTTTTTTACCAATTCCAGCCCGCAACAAAAAACCTCTTGTATTGGTAAAAAGCCGTTCGCCTGTTTTGTCAGCAAAATCTCTTCCTAATTCAACACTAAGAATGGGGTCAAGGTTCAGATGAAATTTTTCAGCGGTATCCTTCACTATTATCAGGCTTTCTTTTTTTAATTTCCGATACAGAAAACCTCTTGTTTTATTTTTTACTGAAAATGATGGAGCAACTATATAAGGTTTGAAAGGGGAGGAGTAAACCGGAATAGGTTCCACGAGCATACATGCATGGCATTTTGCTAGTATACTATCTTCTTTTGCTTTAGCCGCTTCAATTTTCGCTTTGTTTATTTCTCTGAAAGGCAAACCCCTTTCTCTGTTCAATGGCAGGTTCTGCTGAGCAACAATCAGGGTTGGGAAGAGTAGAAATAAGAGTAAGAGTTTTTTCAACACAGAGTTCACGGGGTTTTCAGAGTTTCACAGAGAATTAAGATTACCATTTATTTTTCTTTTTATCCCTTGTTTCAAAAGTGGAACATTAAAATTGATTAACAAACCTAATTTTTTGTCTGCCAGTTTCAAATAAGTAACCAATTGGGCTTCGTGTATGGGAAGCAAAACTTCAACCGCTTTTAATTCTAATATTACTTTATCTTCTATTAATAAATCAATAATAAATTCTTTGTTCAATACACTTCCCTGAAATGTAACGGGTAACAATACCTGACTTTCAACATTAATTCCGATTCTTTCCAAGACATCAATTACACAAATTTCGTAAACAGATTCTAATAAACCAGGTCCTAATTCACTATGAACTTCAATACAAGCAGAAATAATTTTCTCTGTGAGCAAATTGTAATCTTTCTCTGTGAAACTCATTTCTTTCTGTGCTCTCTGTGTTGAAAATTTTTCGCTATTCTATCCAAACTCATTTTTCCCTATTTCTCTGTCTCGAAATATTTTCAGTTTCTCTGTGAAACTCATTTCTCTTTGTGCTCTCTGTGTTGGAAATTTTCCGCTATTCTATCCAAACTCATTTTTCCCTATTTCTCTGTCTCGAAATATTTTCAGTTTCTCTGTGAAACTCATTTCTCTCTGTGCTCTCTGTGTTGAAAAATCCCTTCTATTTAAGCGTATCTTTCACTCCATTATAAACCCTCTCAATTCCTTCTTCCAGGTTTATCTTATGTTTCCATCCAAACGAATGAAGTTTACTAACATCCATTAATTTCCTCGGAGTGCCATCAGGTTTGGTAGTATCAAATTTTAATTCGCCTTCATAACCCACTATCTTTTTAACAAGCAAGGCAAGATCTTTAATAGTAATGTCTTCGCCCACTCCTATGTTTACCAATCCTGGTTCATTGTAGTTTTGCATCAGGTAAAAACAGGCATCTGCCAAATCATCTGCATGCAAAAATTCACGCATGGGAGCACCGGTTCCCCATATTTCTACTGAAGGAGAATTTGTTTTTTTAGCGGTATGAAATTTACTTATTAAAGCTGGCAATACATGCGAATTTTTTAAATCATAATTATCGTTCTGCCCATATAAGTTAGTTGGCATAACCGATATAAAATTGCAGCCATACTGACTTCTATAAGCATCACACATTTTTATACCTGCTATTTTTGCAATGGCATAAGGTTCGTTGGTTTCTTCCAGCAGGCCGGTAAGCAGATAATCTTCTTTCAATGGCTGAGGTGCCAGTTTAGGGTAGATGCAGGACGAACCAAGAAACATTAATTTCTTTACTCCGTTCACATAAGCCTGGTGTATAACGTTCGATTGAATCATGATGTTTTCATAAATAAAATCGGCACGGTAGGTATTATTGGCAACAATACCGCCTACTTTGGCTGCTGCCAGAAATACGTATTCGGGTTTTTCATTTGCAAAAAAATCAGCAACTGCTTGCTGATTTCTTAAATCTACTTCTTTGCTGGTATGAGTTAACTGGTTGGTGAACCCTTCCTTTATCAGCTTTCGCTGAATGGCAGAACCCACCATTCCGCGATGGCCTGCAATGTATATTTTACTTGATTCGTTCATTGTTTAAATAATTTCGAATGATGAACATCGAATTTCGAATTTCGAAGTGTGTTGGTTAACCCATATTCAATGTTCATTATTCTTTTTTTCTAATCGTTTCGGCTGATTCGAAATTCAGTATTCGGTATTCCTTTTCAAAAAACTTACCTACTCATGAAAATTCATAACATCGTGCCCACCTTCCAGCAGGTATTTATCTTTCTCAAATAATTTAACATCGCTTGCTACCATTTCGCTTACCAGTTGTTCCAGGGTATGCTTTGGTTCCCAGCCAAAATGTTTTTTTGCTTTCGATGCATCACCTATTAACAGTTCCACTTCGGTAGGGCGGAAATAATTAGGGTCAACTTCCACCACCGTTTTGCCGGTAGCCACGTTTATTCCTTTTTCGTTTTCATCCTTTCCTTCCCATTTCATAGTTATGCCCACTTCTGCAAAAGCCAGTTCCACAAATTTACGCACGGTTATTTTTTTGCCGGTGGCCAATACATAATCATCGGCTTCTTTTTGCTGCATCATCATCCACATACCTTCCACATAATCTTTAGCATGTCCCCAGTCGCGTTCAGCATTGAGGTTTCCTAGAAATAATTTTTCCTGAAGTCCAAGATGTATTTTGGCAGCAGCACGGGTAATTTTACGGGTTACAAAAGTTTCTCCCCTGATGGGGCTTTCGTGGTTAAACAAAATTCCGTTGCAGGCATATATTCCATAAGCTTCGCGGTAGTTTTTGGTAATCCAGAAACCATATACCTTAGCCACACCATAAGGCGAGCGGGGGTAAAACGGTGTTGTTTCTTTTTGAGGAATTTCCTGCACATAGCCATACATCTCAGAAGTAGAAGCCTGGTAAAAACGGGTTTTGCCTTCCATTTTCAATATACGGATGGCCTCCAGTATTCTTAATGTACCTATGGCGTCTGCATTGGCAGTGTATTCAGGTGTTTCGAACGATACCTTAACATGGCTCTGGGCCGCAAGGTTATATATTTCATCAGGCTGTGTTTCCTGTATAATACGTATCAGGCTGGTAGAATCTGTTAAATCTCCGTAATGAAGAAAAAAGTTCACCTTTTTTTCGTGCTGGTCTTTGTACAAATGGTCGATACGGCCGGTGTTGAACATAGAACTTCTGCGCTTAATGCCGTGTACTATGTATCCTTTGCCCAACAGCAATTCTGCAAGATAGGCACCATCCTGGCCTGTTACCCCTGTTATTAATGCTACTTTACTCATTTTTTCAGTTTTTATAAATGGAGCGCAATATTACGAAATATTAACGAATTAAGGGAGAATTTAGTAAATGAGAAGATTGCAACACTACCAATACCTTATGGAATGGGATTTATTCAGCTTTTTTTAGAGAAAATTACTGAATAATTATCTTTCTATTCACCGTGTTCTTTTGTTCATCTACTACACTCACAAAATAAATTCCTTTTGCAAAAGCCGAAACATCTATTTCAGAATGTTGGCTGGAGATTTCGGATTGGAAAATAATTTCTCCTAACAGATTTATTATTTTTAAATGTTGAATTTGTAGGGTAGAGGAGGTGATGGTAAATTTTCCGGAGGTAGGGTTGGGGGAGATAGAAATAGTTATTTCATCTTGGTGTTCATTTATTCCCGCATTAGTACAATCAATAACGCTTATATCATCTATATAATAATAAGCGCGATTAATACCACCGTTATTAAGCATTTGAGTATTAGTATTAGCAGGCTTATGAAAATTTCCAATCGTCATAAATTTTTCTCCTCCGGCAGCTATAAAGCTTCCTGATACCAACATCCAGTTCGCTGTATCACCTAACATATTCCCAAGGGCGTTTTCTATTTGGGGAGAAACAAAATCAATTGCTTTTAGATTTGTATTATCTAACAAACTGTCTACAGAAAAATAAGCACCCATATTACTGACAGCAATACCACAAGCGTTAGCCAAGGAAACATAGTATGTTAAGCAATATATATTATTTGCAACAAGTGTTATTGGAAGAGGTACTTCTATGTACTCTCTAATATTTAATGTATCTACATATCCATATATGCCAATATATCCTATACCTGTTCTTGCAAATTGATATCCAATTACATTTATCGGAACACCGTCACTCCAATATGGGGAGCAGGTATTATAAAGGTCAGAACTTGAACTGATAGTGGTATTACCAGAATATACACATGGTTGAAACCAAGGGGGGGCCATATATATTTCGCTGCCATTTCCTGGACATGAGGTAATATTTTCAAAACTTGGATTAGGAACCAAATTAATTTGCGCAGCAACAAAACCACTACCAAAATAGAGCGTAATCAAAACCACTATTATCCTTTTCATCCTTATTTTATTTAATGATACGAATGTAAACATAATTAATTTAAAGAATTTGAAAAAATAATCTTAAAAAGTCCAAAATTTTAAAGTCAGTCGCTATATAAATGTAACCAATACATATATATATGACAACAAATGATTTTTTTGCTTTTTTATGCACTCTCCACTTGTGCAGGTATTACGAACTAACGGATACACATATTGAAATTGTGATTTCTGTTAAAAATGAATTAACCTATGGAGCTATTGCTCAAAACCTGGGGTACGGTGCTGATGTAAAAAAGGTGCGTAACCAGATGAAAGCGCTGAAGAAAAAGCTGGATGCCAAAACTGCTTTGGACCCCAAACCTGTGCATGACATTACAGGCGTGTACCGAAAACTGGGCATGTTTAAATGGTAATGGGGAACAAATGCATTTTGGAGAATATTCTCCATTCCATTTTTTTTGTTTTCTAAAAACATTCCATTCTTTTGCACTTCCATTAATAGAGGTCTTTGAATATTAAAAAGAAAAAAGCTTTAGGAAGCATGGGAGCCAACAAAAAAACAAACCTTTTGCAAAATGCTGAATATGTGTAATATGCAGTTACCAAGTAAGCAAAAAGGATTCTTTTCGCATCCTTATCAACAGGCAAGTAAGCAAAAAGAATCCTTTTTGCTCACTTGGTAACTGGCAAGTAAGCAAAAGGAACTCTTTTCGCTTACTTGGTAACTGGCAAGTAAGCAAAAAGAACTCTTTTTGCTCACTTGGTAACTGGCAAGTAAGCAAAAGGAACTCTTTTCGCTTACTTGGTAACTGGGAAGTAAGCAAAAAGGATTCATTTTGCTTACTTGGTTGTTGGATATAAGGCCAAAAGAAAAAAAGTAGCTTAACATTAATAAACAGGAATTAAGAACACCAATAAATCAATAATAACTAACAATTTAAAACTAAAAACTATGGACAAAGAATGGTCATTTTTGTACAACCCGATGGAGTTAGCCACCGCCAACTCCTTTAGATTAGGATTAAGAGTAAGCTGGATACACTATGAGGCCCTGCACGCCCGAAACAGCAATGCGGCAATACTTGCGCTGGAAAACTCGTATAAACCCTTTGACCTGGATTACCGTGCCAAATATTCGGGATGGAAAAGCCAGGAGCGTCAGCAACTGGCAGATACAGAAACGCTTAAAGGAAAATTTGCAAAATTAAGTAATGAAAAAATTAATGCCTGGGATGCTTCCATAGCGGTGGTGTACCCAAAAGGTTCCACAAGGTATAACACCATGCTGGGCGATGGGCATGGTCCTTTTCAGAAAGGAACCCAGTCCGAAAAAATAGAAGCAATTGCTTCTTTAAGTAATAACATAGGGGCAGATGCTGCATTAACGGCCGTAAAAACGGATGTGGATAATTTTATAGCCGAAATTAATACGGCTTACGATACTCAGAAAAATAGCATAGAAACCACCGGGATAAAAAGCAATGCCCTGGAAACATCTCGCCTGGCTATGTGTAACGAGCAGTATAACAACCTGGGTGCATTGATGACTATCTATAACCGATTAGGTACTCCATTACTTACAGGAGATTGTTTTGATTTATTAAGTATCCGGAACATCCGCCAAATGCTGTTTCAGGGTACCGTGAAAACCAATAATGTGCATACCATTGTGGAGCGTACCATTCCCGGCACAGCACAGCTGTTATTGGAAAATGACGGAGTAACCGAATTGCGTTTTTATTTATCAACGGTAAAAAATGGAGCAATAGGAGCTACCTTTAAATCTCTTGCAGCCGGTACTTCCGCTACCGTTCCTGCCAGCGATTTGGGAGATGCCACTACCATGCACTTTTTGATGGTGTATAATCCCAATACTACTGATAAAGGGCATTTTACTGTAGAGTTTATGTAGAAGTATTATGACCGATGTCGGATGACCGAAGACCGATGAAAAATCCTGTTCTTAAATAAGGGCAGGATTTTTTTTTGTTACAATCCGTCATCCGTCATCCGACATCCAGCATCGGTCCTAATGTCATCGGTCAACAAAAAATAACTGAATTGGAAATTCTTCATGCAACCTTTTTAATAAATAAGTAGTCTTATAGTATAAAGGACGAAGATAGATTAAAATGGTTGCCTCTATTAAAATACAAAAGTTGTTAAATTTGAACTCAGGTAATATAATACAAGCCAAAAAACATAGAAAAAACTCCACTTTGTTTTATTTAAAAAGGAATATAATGGGCTTAAACCAATAGTAAAAACAGGTTTAAACTCAAAAAGAGGTACGTTAATCTACATGAGTTTTCCTTTAGAAAAAAAAATAATATATTTACACACTATATTTAATTTAGTAACATTAAAATACACAGGAAAACAAATTTGACTCAAAAAGTAATCGTTTTTGTTTAGTTTTAAAGAAAAAACAGTTCCAAAAACATAAAGTAATTAACCAGCAAGGATAAAAAATTAAAAAATACTTATTTATGAAGTTTAAACTACTGCTTTTCATTTCCTTTTTTGTCTCCACACTTGCCTTAGCACAGCCTGCAAATGACGATTGTTCAGGAGCTCAAAACCTTGGAACACTAGGAGCACCGGGTGCCTGCGGAACGGGAGTAATTAACGGAGCTACTACCAACGTTGCAGGAACTATAGTAGCGGCTACACCGGAAGTTCCTTATACCACCCTAACAGGCTGTGGAATGGCATCACCCGCCAATAGTGTTTGGTATACCTTTACCCAGCCAACCAATGGTTTTGGAGTAATAATAAGCATAACAGGTGCTACATTCACAAATCCCAATATCGCACTTTACAGCGGCTCAGTATGTGCCAGTTTAGCGGGTATAAGTTGTACAGTGGGAGCAGCCGGAGCAGCCAATTTGAATGTATTGAGTGGGTTAATACCGGGAAATCAATACACCATCTTCATTAGCGGAAATACAGGGCAGTCGGGTACTTTCAATTTGCATGTTAATGCGTATCAGGATTGTTCCAATTGTTTAAATGCATCTTCATTAACCATTACCCCTTTACCTGTCAATGGTTCCTATCAGCCAGGCCAAACGGTTCATTTTTGTTATCACATCGATCAATATACTCAAATCACCAATAACTGGTTGCACGGGGTGCAGCTGAGTTTTGGAACAGGTTGGAATCTTGGAAGTTTAGTAGCTTTTCCACCTCCCGCTGCCTTAGCCAACTGTGGAAACTGGGGGTATTTTCCTGCAGGAACGGTTAGTTCTGCTAACGGAACTGCTTTTCCGGCTGGTTTTTATTTTGATGGAGATGAAGATATTTTTGGATTTTGTTTTTCAATAGATGGAAATCCGGGGAATAATTTTGGTGATGGAGCAAGCTGTGCAAACTGTTTTTTTAATCCTTTGCCAAACGAATGGGATTTTTGTTGGGACATAACAGTTAACACAGGTTGTAATCCCGGGATGAGTTTGGCTGTCAATGTTAATACCTCTGGCGATGGAGAATCAGGAAGCTGGACCAGTGCCGGTTGTTCTACTGATGGGGCAACAGCATTTAATGCCCTGGTGGCTTGCTGTCCGCCCACTATGGGAACCACCTCCTCTTGCTCTGTTGGAACAAATGGAACTGCCACTGCTACTCCTATAGGTGCTGTGGGAGGTTATGTTTACGCTTGGGCTCCCGGAGGGCAAGCTACACAAACAGCTACAGGCCTTGGCCCGGGAACATATACCGTTACACTTACAGATGCTAACTCTTGTTCTGCTACCGCCTCTGTTACTGTTGTTGGCGTTACTCCTACAGTGGCCGCAGCAGGACCCAACCAAACGATTTGCGGAACCACAGCCACATTAGCCGGTAATGCACCGGTGTCGGGTTCCGGTTTATGGACATTAGTTTCCGGCTCCGGAACCATTACTACACCTGCATCACCTACTTCCGGAATTACCGCATTAGGAGCAGGAGCAAATGTATTTCAATGGACCATAACCAATCCCCCTTGTGCTTTAAGTTCCAGCCAGGTAACTATTACAGGGGTTGCTACTCCAACGGTTGCTGCGGCAGGACCTAATCAAACCGTTTGCGGAACTACTGCTACCCTTGCAGGAAATACAGCCACAGTGGGTTTAGGCACATGGACATTGGTTTCGGGAGCAGGAACAATAACATCACCCAATTCACCTACCTCTGGAATTACCGGCTTAGGTGTCGGAGCCAATGTATTTCAATGGACCATAACCAATGCACCTTGTCCTCCAACTACCAGCCAGGTAACCATTACAGGGGGCACTCCTCCAACTGTAGCTGCAGCCGGGCCCAATCAAACCGTTTGCGGAACTGCTGCTACCCTTGCGGGAAATACAGCTGTTGTTGGCACAGGCACCTGGACATTGGTTTCAGGAGCCGGAACAATAACATCACCCAATTCTCCCACATCAGGAATCACAGGACTTGGAGCAGGAGCCAATGTTTTTCAATGGACCATAACCAATCCTCCTTGTCCTCAAACAACAAGTCAGGTAACTATTACAGGAGTTGCTGTGCCAACGGTTGCTGTAGCAGGGCCTAATCAAACCGTTTGCGGAACCACCGCTACGTTTGGAGGGAATGTCGCTGCAATAGGTTCCGGAGTTTGGACCTTAGTTAGCGGCTCCGGAACAATCACTACACCTGCTTCCCCTACATCTGGCATCACCGCATTAGGAGTAGGACCAAATGTATTTCAATGGACCATCAGCAATGCTCCATGTCCTGCCACCAATAGTCAGGTAACCATTACAGGAGTTGCAGTGCCAACAGTAGCTGCTGCCGGACCAAACCAAACCGTTTGTGGAACAAACGCCACTCTTGCCGGTAACACAGCTACAATAGGAACAGGTCTTTGGACCCTTGTAAGCGGAACCGGAACCATTACCACCCCTGCATCTCCAGGTTCCACAATTACAGGATTAGGAGCAGGAGCCAATGTATTTCAATGGACCATCAGCAATGCACCATGTCCTGCAACCAGCAGCCAGGTAACCATAACAGGAGTTACCCCTCCTACAGTTTCTGTTGCCGGACCTGCCCAGAGCTCTTGTATTCCGGGTGCTACTTTAGCAGGAAATCTTGCAGCATCAGGTATAGGAACATGGACGCTGATTAGCGGAGCAGGAGTTATCACTAGCCCTAATTCAGAAACATCCGGCATTACCGCTTTAGGAGTAGGGCCAAATGTATTTCAATGGACCATTACCAATGCACCTTGTCCTGCTTCTTCTTCGCAGGTAACAGTTACCGGTGTGGCACCTCCTACAGTTTCTGTTGCAGGTCCTGATCAGACTTTTTGTGGAAATTCTACTGTAATGGCTGGCAATACAGCATTGGTGGGTACCGGTCTTTGGACTTTAGTAAGTGGAGCCGGAACCATTACCACTCCTGCATCACCTACAACAGGTTTAACTGCTTTAGGGGCAGGTGCCAATGTATTTCAATGGACCATCAGCAATGCACCTTGTCCTGCGTCATCCACTCAGGTTACTATAAATGCCATCGCCAATCCTACACCATCCAATGCGGGACCAAATCAGACATTATGCGCTACCACAGCTACTATGGCTGCCAATGCACCAACTTCAGGTACCGGTACATGGGTGTTAATAAGTGGAGGTGGAACCATAGCCAATCCTAATTCTCCTACAACAAACATTACCAGTCTCGCTGTCGGTGCCAATGTATTTCAGTGGACCATAACCAATCCACCATGCCCTGTATCTTCCAGTTCGGTAACCATTACCCGTTCTCCAACACCAACCGTTGCGGTGGCAGGACCGAATCAGAATGTTTGCGGTAATACAGCAACATTTGCCGGAAATACTGCCTTGTTAGGAACAGGCACCTGGACACTGATAAGCGGTGCAGGCACTATCACTAATCCTGCATCTCCTACTTCGGGAATTACCGCTTTAGGTGCTGGACCCAATGTGTTTCAATGGACCATCACCAGTCCTCCCTGTCCTCAAACTCAAAGCCAGGTAACTATTACACCGGTAAGTCCTCCAACCGCTGCTGTGGCAGGTCCAAATCAAACCATTTGCGGAACCACTGCAACCATGGCTGCAAATACTCCCGTAATAGGAACAGGAGTGTGGACTCTTGTAAGTGGTTCGGGAACAATAACAACACCTAATTCACCAACTACTACAATTACTGCACTCGCATCTGGCCCTAATGTATTTCAATGGACCATTTCCAATGCACCTTGTCCGGTTTCTTCCAGTCAGGTAACCATTACGGGGGTTACCCCACCGGTAGTTGCTGTGGCAGGACCGGACCAAACCGTTTGCGGGGCAGTGGTGACCATGGCAGCCAATAATGCGGTACTTCCATCAACAGGTCTTTGGACAGTGGTGAGTGGCACCGGAATTTTTGTTAACGCAGCAGATGAAAACACGGATATATCAGGGTTAGCCCCGGGGGTAAATGTATTTCAATGGACCATCAGTAACGCGCCATGTCCGGCTACTTCCAGCCAGGTAACCATAACATCCGTTCCTGTTTCAACAGTATCGAATGCCGGTCCTAATCAATCTGTTTGCGGAACTACCGCCACACTTGCCGCAAATACAGCTGTGGTTGGAGTGGGAGTATGGACATTAATCAGCGGAACTGCTATTATTACAAACCCCGCATCTCCTGCTTCAGGATTAACCGCCCTTGGAATCGGACCTAACGTGTTTCAATGGACTATAAGTAATCCACCTTGCCCTATTTCATTCAGTCAGGTTACTATTACCCGGGTTGTTCCTCCTACTGTTTCAGTAGCAGGACCTAATCAGAATATTTGCTCCACAACAGCAACATTAGCAGGAAATGTGGCCGCTATCGGAGTTGGAACCTGGACCTTAATCAGTGGAGCAGGAACTATTACTAATCCTAATTCTCCAACATCAGGACTTACAGCACTGGGAGTGGGTGTCAATGTGTTTCAATGGTCAATTGACAATGCACCTTGCCCGGCTTCAACCAGTCAGGTGACGATTACCACCGTTGCCGGCCCAACTACAGCGATTGCCGGTCCGAACCAAACGGTATGCGCCACATCAGTTAATATGGCAGCTAATACGCCATTAGTGGGAACCGGTTTATGGACTTTAATAAGCGGAGCAGGAACGATAACAACTCCGGCCTCACCATCAACAACCATTGCAGGGTTAGCCGCAGGGCCTAACGTTTTTCAATGGACCATATCAAGTCCTCCTTGTCCTCCTTCTATCAGCCAGGTAACTATTACCGGTATAGCACAACCATCTGTGGCAAATGCGGGTCCTCCACAAAATATATGTGGTTTAACAGCTACATTGGCAGGTAATATACCAACTGCAGGAACAGGAGTCTGGACATTGATAAGCGGAGCCGGAACCTTTGCCAACCCGAATTCAAATAGCACCACGGTTACCGGTTTACTTACCGGACCTAATGTATTTCAATGGACTATTACTAATCCACCTTGTCCTCCTTCCACATCACAGGTAACAATAACAAGAGTTGCTGCTACTTCTCCTGCAGTTGCAGGTCCGCCTCAAACCGTTTGTGGAACAAACGCTACAATGGCTGCTACACCTCCGGTTGTTGGTGTTGGTACTTGGACGCTTATCAGCGGAGCAGGTGTTATAACCAATCCTCTTTTGTTTAACACAACGGTTACCGGTTTAGGTCTTGGAGCAAATGTATTTCAGTGGACGGTTTCAAATCCTCCGTGTAACCCAACTTCAGGTCAGGTAACTATTACCAGTGTAAGTGCTCCTACCACAGCTAATGCCGGACAGGATCAGACGGTTTGTGCACCGCTTGCTACATTGGCAGGAAACGTTGCAGCAGTTGGTGTCGGAACATGGACAGTAGTGAGTGGAACAGGAACAATAAGTGCCATTCATAATCAGGCATCAAATGTTACCAACCTTGGAATAGGAACCAATATTTTCGTGTGGACTATTGCTTTGGCAGGTTGTCCTCCATCTATCGATTCGGTTACCATAACAGGTGTTGCAGGACCAACTATAGCAGCAGCCGGACCTGTTCAGTTTGTATGCGGAACTACTACCATCATGGCTGGAAATGTTCCAGTAGTGGGTACAGGTTTATGGACGCTTATCAGCGGGGCAGGAATAATTACCACTCCAACGGATCCTTTTACCGGAATTACAGGACTTGGTACAGGAGCAAATGTATTTCAGTGGACCATAAGCAATCCTCCTTGTCCTCCTTCTTTTAGTCAGGTAACCATCAATGGAATTACCATTCCGGATGTTGCTTTAGCGGGTCCGGACCAAATAATATGCGGTCCGAATGGTACTTTTGCAGGAAATGCTCCGGCAGTAGGTACAGGGCTTTGGACATTAATAAGCGGAGCAGGAACCATCACCACTCCATCTTCGGCTACTTCCGGGGTTACAGCTTTGGGTGTGGGAGCAAATGTGTTTCAATGGACCATTAGCAACGCACCTTGTCCTCCTTCATTCGATCAGGTAACCTTAACAAGTGTAGGAGTTCCTACTGTAGCAGCAGCAGGGCCGCCCCAAACCGTTTGCGGAACCACAGTCACAATGAATGCAACCCCTGTATTGGTAGGAGTTGGAACCTGGACTGTAATAAGCGGAACTGGTATTATTGCAAATGTAAATTCTCCGACAACCAGTATAACTGGACTTAGTTCAGGTGCAAATGTATTTCAATGGCAAGTAGACAATTTGCCTTGTCCTCCGACAATGAGCCAGGTAACCATTACAAGTGTTGCAAATCCCGATGCAGCGGATGCAGGGCCCGACCAAACGGTATGTGGACTTACAGCTACCCTTGCAGGAAATATTCCTTTAGTCGGAACCGGAACATGGACATTAATCAGCGGATCAGGGACCATCACTAATCCATCTCAAGAAAATTCAGGAGTGACTGCTCTTGGTTTTGGGGCTAATATATTTCAATGGGAAATAGATAATGCTCCCTGTCCTGCTTCAACCGACCAGGTAACCATTACCAGTGTGGGTGTTCCTCCAGTGGCAGCAGCTGGTCCAAATCAAACCATTTGCGGAACAAATGCCACAATGGCTGCTAATGCTGCCGGAGTGGGTACCGGTACCTGGACATTAATCAGCGGAGCAGGGGTAATTACTTCACCTAATTCCCCGACAACAACAATTACGGCACTTGGTGTAGGACCTAATGTATTTCAATGGCAGGTGGATGATTTACCTTGTCCGCCAACTACCAGCCAGGTAACAATAACCGGGGCAATACCACCAACAGTAGCTGTTGCAGGACCAAACCAAACCATTTGTAATAATTCAACCACATTAGCAGGAAATGCTCCTACGGTAGGAACAGGTACCTGGACCTTAATCAGCGGAGCAGGAACAATAACAAATCCTAATTTGGAAAATACCACTGTAACAGGCTTAGGTGTTGGTGCCAATGTGTTTGAATGGTCAATTGCAGTTGCAAATTGTCCTCCATCCACCAGCCAGGTAACCATTACAGCAGGCGCTGTTCCTACAGTTGCAAATGCCGGAGCTGCACAAACCGTTTGCGGAACAAATGCAACATTGACCGGAAATACTGCATTAATAGGAGTTGGAACCTGGACCTTAATCAGCGGAGCAGGAACTATAACCAACCCGAATTCTGAAACGTCTACTATTACCGGACTTGGAGCCGGGCCTAATGTTTTTGAATGGACCATTGCACTTTTACCTTGTCCTCCAACTTCCAGCCAGGTAACCATTACCGGGGTAACACCTCCTACAGTTTCCCTTGCGGGAACTGACCAGACGGTTTGTGGAACGGCTGCAACACTTGCCGGAAACACTGCGCTTGTTGGAACCGGTACATGGACATTAGTAAGTGGAACAGGCGTTATAGCCAATCCTAATTCGCCTAATTCTGCTGTTACAGGGCTTACCTTTGGAGCGAATGTGTTTCAATGGACAATAGATAATCCAATATGCCCTGCTTCCACCGACCAGGTAACTATCACAGCGGTTGATCAACCAACGGTTGCAGTTGCAGGACCAAATCAAACGGTATGCGGAACCAATGCAACCATGGCTGCCAATCTACCTGCAATAGGAACAGGAGTCTGGACCTTAATCAGCGGAGCAGGAACTATTACTACTACAACACTTGAAAACTCAACAATCACAGCACTTGGAGTAGGGCCAAATGTATTTCAATGGACCATTAGCAATGCGCCTTGTCCGGCATCCATCAGCCAGGTAACTATTACTGGTGTCGGCATTCCGACAATTGCAGCAGCAGGCCCTAACCAAACAGTTTGTGGAACAAACGCTACCCTTGCGGGAAATACTGCATTGGTTGGAATAGGTACCTGGACATTGGTGAGTGGAGCAGGAACTATAACCAACCCGAATTCTGAAGTATCCACAATTACAGCTCTTGGAGCAGGGGCAAACGTGTTCCAATGGACAATTGATAATCCTATTTGCCCAAATACCTCCAGCCAGGTTACCATTACCGTTGTTACACCACCAACAGTGTCAGTTGCGGGTCCTGTACAAACTGTGTGTGGAACCAATGCAACCTTTGCTGCCAATCTGCCTGTGGTGGGAACAGGAGTTTGGACGGTAATCAGCGGAAGCGGAACCATTACAAATACTTCTTCAGAAATATCCACCATTACCTCTTTAGGTGCTGGGGCCAATATTTTTGAATGGACCATAAGTAATTCCCCATGCCCGGCATCTACCAGTCAGGTTACTATAAATGGCGTTACTCCACCTACAGTTGCTGTTGCAGGTGCTAACCAATCATTGTGTGTTGATAATACCACTCTGGCAGGAAATCCTGTAGTATCAGGTACCGGTTTATGGAGTGTAATCAGTGGATCTGGAACTATTACCAATCCTTCTTCACCAACTTCAACAGTTACAGGATTAGGATTAGGAGCTAATGTTTTCCAATGGTCCATAAGCAATGCACCATGCCCTGTATCTACCAGCCAGGTTACCATTACAGTAAATCCTATTCCGGTAGTGGGAGTAAATTCTCCCACCATTTGTGCAGGACAGGTAGCCAATTTATTGGCAAACGGAGCAACAACTTATACCTGGACTGCCGGAGCAACTGCGGGAATTGGCGGTGCAGCAACGGCTTCACCAATAGTTAATACCAGCTATACAGTAACCGGTACATCACTAGGATGTTCAAGTACTGCTGTATCCACTGTTTCTGTTAATCAACTCCCAACAGCAACTATTTCAGGTGGAGGTAGTGTTTGTTTTGGAAATAACACTCCTTCAATAGTTATTACTTTTACTGGAATTGGCCCATGGAGCTTGACATACACTGATGGAACAATACCAACAACGGTTGCAGTTGGTGCTTCACCTTACACCATTGTTAATCCTACGGCAGGAATTTATGCTGTAACCAATGTATCGGATGTTAATTGTACAGGAACATTTGCCGGAGTAGCTCCTGTTATTATTAATCCATTACCTGTTCCTTCTTTCACTGGACCTCTTTCGGGATGCGCGCCTTATTGTGCAACATTTACTAATACAAGCACTATCCCTTCAGGAAGCATTACAGGTTATTATTGGAATTTTGGAAATGGCATTGGTTCGAATTCTAATCAACAGGATCCCACTTTCTGTTATAATAATTCAGGTACTTTCTCGGTTACATTAACCGATACTTCCAACTTTGGATGTGTTGCTTCTTTTACCAATACTAATATGATAACCATTTACCCGGTTCCTACTGCTGAATTTACAGCGCCTTCGGTTCACAGTATCATCAATCCGATAATGCAGTTTACTGACCATTCTATTGGTGCTACCACCTGGCATTGGGATTTCGGTGACTCGTATTCTTTAAGTACAAATACCAGCACACTCCAAAATCCTTCCCATCAATATTCACAATTGGGAACATACTGTGTATTATTGACAGTAACCAACGGTCATTGTACTGATACAACGGAAATATGTGTGGTAATAGAGCCGGAATGTACTTTCTATATACCAAATGCATTTACTCCTAACGGAGATGGCAGCAATGATGAATTCTTTGGTAAGGGCGAAGGTATTTTAGAATATAATATGACCATTTATGATAGATGGGGAATGAAAATATTCTATTGCGATGACATTAATGACCATTGGCATGGAGATTTTGCAGGAAATGAATGCCAGCAGGATGTATATGTATATGTAGTGAACCTTGTGGATATACATCACGAAGAACATAAATACATGGGCAGTGTTACTTTGGTAAGGTAGTTTCTTTATTAAAAACTATCTGCCTGCTCTAGAACATAAGACTATTATATAGAATAAAAAGAAAACCATCCGCTAATTTCGGATGGTTTTCTTTTTGGAAATAATTACTAACCGGCTAAAAAAAGGAAATTGGGCTAAAGCCCTTAAAAGCCTAAAACCCCGGAATACACCGCTGAACGTTCAGGTGGGTATGTAATAAAATGACAGAGGTTGGCAAAACAGAAGCTTAAAGCTAATCAGGTTTAACAAAAAAAGAAATAATTATACAATAAAAATAACTGCTCACACAGAACCAAGCCGGAAACCCAGGAGCCATCTGTCCGGTCGGGCAAAGGCTCCCCAAAAAGTTGGGGTTCACCTGTCCGGTCGGACAGATCACCCGCGGAAATCTGTGGAGGCTCTGTCCGGTCAGACAGACCACCCACGGAAATCTGTGGAGCATCTGTCCGGTCAGACAGACCACCCCCGGAAATCCGGGGGCGGTCTGTCTGAGTAATCAAATTACATATTATCAATAAGTTAACACATTTTAACCATACGAAGAAATAAATAAAACAAAATACGAAGGAATGAACAAAACAAAAAGCGCTCTGTAATTAAACAGAGCGCTTTTTATTTATTCGATATCTAAAACCTAAATATCAATATTAGCGTATTTAGAGTTCTTTTCAATAAAATCTCTTCTTGGAGGAACTTCATCTCCCATCAACATGGAGAAGGTATGATCAGCTTCCACAGCATTGTCAATGGTTACCTGTCTCAAAGTGCGGAATTCAGGGTTCATGGTAGTTTGCCAAAGTTGTTCAGCATTCATCTCTCCCAAACCTTTATAGCGCTGAACACCCACTGTGCTTTCCTTTCCTTCTCCACCCGATAATTCCTGGATAGCTCTCAAACGGTCGTCTTCTGTCCAGCAATATTTTTCATTCTTTCCTTTTTTCACCAAATAAAGAGGAGGTGTAGCAATATATATGTATCCGTGTTCTATCATTTCTTTCATGTGACGGAAAAAGAACGTTAATATTAAAGTAGTGATATGACTACCATCCACATCGGCATCACACATGATGACTATTTTGTGATAACGTAGTTTTTCAATGTTCAGTGCACGGTCGTCTTCCGGAGTTCCACGAAAAACACCAAGAGCGGTAAACATGTTTTTTATTTCTTCATTATCATATATTTTATATTCCATTGCTTTTTCCACATTCAGAATTTTACCTCTTAAAGGCAGAATAGCCTGGTATGCTCGGTTACGGCCTTGTTTGGCTGTACCACCTGCCGAATCTCCCTCCACAAGGTATAATTCACATAATGCAGGGTCGGACTCAGAACAGTCGGAAAGTTTACCAGGTAAACCAGAACCGGTAAGTACCGATTTACGCTGAACCATCTCTCTTGCTTTACGTGCCGCATGACGGGCAGTAGCAGCAAGTATTACTTTATCAACTATGGTGCGTGCCTGTTTAGGATGTTCTTCCAAGTAATTATTCAGCATTTCGCTAACTGCAATATCCACAGCACCCATTACTTCGTTGTTACCTAACTTGGTTTTGGTTTGCCCTTCAAACTGAGGTTCCTGAACTTTTACTGAAATAACCGCAGTTAATCCCTCACGAAAATCGTCTCCACTAATTTCTACTTTAAGTTTCTGAAGCAAACCGGTTTTGTCAGCATAACTTTTCAATGTACGGGTTAATCCTCTTCTGAAACCTGCAAGATGCGTTCCTCCTTCGTGTGTATTGATATTATTTACATAAGAGAAAATGTTTTCAGAATAAGAAGAGTTATAAATCATAGCTACTTCTACCGGAATTCCATTTTTCTCGCCTTCCATGTAAATCACTTCTTCAATAAGTGGTTCACGGGTAGAGTCAAGAAAAGTAACAAACTCTTTTAATCCTCCTTCAGAATAAAAAGTTTCTGAGCGAGGATTGCCTGCTTCGTCTTTTTCGCGAACATCACTTAAGATAATGCGTATTCCTTTATTCAAAAACGAAAGCTCACGCAAACGGGCAGCTATAATATCATAATGATAAAGGGTAGTATTAAAAATAGTAGCATCGGGTTGAAATGTTACAATGGTTCCACGATATTCGGTAGGTCCAAGTTCTTTAACAGGATATAATGGTTTCCCTATAGAATATTCCTGGATATATTCCTTTCCATTACGATGAACATTTACAGTTAAATGAGTAGAAAGTGCATTTACACAACTAACACCCACACCGTGCAATCCACCGGAAACTTTATAGGAATCCTTATCAAATTTACCACCTGCGTGGAGGACAGTCATTACCACCTCCAGTGCCGATTTTTTTTCCTTAGCGTGATAATCAGTAGGGATTCCACGTCCATCATCTTTTACGGTAATGGAGTTACTTTCGTTAATAGTAACAAAAATATTTTTACAATGTCCTGCTAATGCTTCATCTATGGAGTTATCCACTACCTCATACACCAGGTGGTGTAATCCTTTCTGGCCAGTATCACCAATATACATGGAGGGTCGTTTACGTACCGCTTCCAGTCCTTCTAATACCTGAATACTATCTGCTGAATAGTCATCCTGTCTCATCTCTTGTTCGCTCACTGTTTTTCGTGTTTTAAATGTTAATTTTTGCCCCCTTTTTTTAGGGCACGTAAAAGTAGTCTTTTTATTGAAATTATTGATGTTTTGGGTTATTAAAAATGCATATATTTATTAACATTTTTTGAATGAAATTACATTGGTTAATAGGGGGCCATTTTTAATCAAAAAAGAGATAAAATACAGCTAAAAAGAGAGAATAAGAAAAGGGATTAAAAAAAACGTCCGGGGTTTAACCACGGACGTTTTAAGTTTTATGAATAAAAGAAATGATTAAAGAGTCCCTCTCTTTTCCTGTTCTCTTTCTATTGATTCAAATAATGCTTTAAAATTACCTGCTCCAAAGCCCTTAGCTCCCATTCTTTGGATAATTTCAAAGAAAACGGTTGGGCGGTCTTCCAATGGTTTGGTGAATATCTGTAATAAGTATCCGTCTTCATCAGCATCCACCAGGATAGCTAATTTTTCAATAACGGTCATATCCTCGTGCATCATTTCCATGTGTTTGCCAAGGCGTTTTGGAATTTCTTCATAATAAGCAGGAGGTGGTGCGGATAAGAACTCAACCCCTCTAGCCCTAAGCTCCATTACTGTTTTTATTATGTCATCAGTGGCTATTGCCATGTGCTGTACACCAGGACTTTCATAAAAATCGATGTATTCTTCAATTTGTGATTTCTTTTTTCCTTTAGCGGGTTCGTTAATCGGAAATTTAATTCTTCCATTCCCGTTACTCATTACTTTACTCATTAATGCGGAATATTCAGTAGTGATTTGTTTATCATCAAATGAAAGGAAATTGACAAAGCCCATTACTTCTTCGTACCATTTTACCCATTGGTTCATTTCGCCCCATCCAACATTACCCACCATGTGGTCGATGAATTTTAAACCTGTTGGAGAAGGATTATAATCCGATTTCCATTCTCTGTAACCAGGAAGAAAAAGTCCTTTATAATTTTTTCGTTCTACAAACATGTGAACAGTTTCTCCATAGGTATAAATCCCCGAACGAATCACCTCGCCATGTTCATCTTTTTCTGTAGTAGGTTCCATAAAAGGTTTTGCACCTCTTTTAACAGTTTCTTCAAATGATTTGGTGGCATCTTCTACCCATAGCGCAATAACTTTTACACCGTCTCCATGTTTTGCCAGGTGAGCATTTATAGGAGATTGGGAGTTTAAGGGAGTAGTTAATACTATTCGTATCTTATCCTGCGCAAGAACATAAGAAGCATACTCCCTGGAACCTGTTTCTAGGCCTTTATAAGCATAGGATTGAAAACCAAAAGCGGTTTTATAAAAGTGGGCTGCCTGTTTTGCATTTCCTACATAAAATTCCACATAATCGGTTCCTAATAAAGGAAGAAAGTCCTGTGCTCCTTCAAATATTTTTTCTAAACCGTATTCTACATTTTTAACTTCTTTGCTCATGTTTTTTGTTTTTTATTTGCTTTTTTATATTGAGTTCTTGGTTCTCCAACAAATTTATATTTATAATCTTCATAATTTCCTAACACTTGTTCAATATGATATACTTCATCACAATCATCAAAAGTAAATCCTTCTCCTCCCAGAATTGTCCACTTTTTACGCTGATTTGTATTCAGTTTTTTTATGTCAGAAAAAAAATCAATTGGAGTAACTATTATTCTTCCATCATTCAAATAAATGTCAATTTTGCCTCTTTTTGAAAAAGATATTTTCGTGATTCTTGGTTCATAACCTATCGCGCCTTCTATTTTTCTCATTTCGATACTTTTATTGTTTTAAATTCTTTTCCTGAATAAAATAATTCTAATTGTTACTTTAACTCCTTTTCGAAACGCAAAATTAATTTTTCAACTTCATTAATTTCGGTTGTTGTAAAATCGCCCTTTTTTGCCAATTCTATTTTGGGCTCTAACCAAAACTTTGCAGGAACGAATTCCCTTACGGACTTTTTAGCGACATGAATATGAACTCTCTTTTCAAATTTATCAATCGAAAAAATGATGAAAACAAAATTCTTAAAGATTAATATCTTGGGCATTCTTATTCAACCCACGATTTGTAATACTTCCCGTCATCTATCGCCATTGCATCTTCTGTAACCATTAATGGTCGGAAGGTATCTACCATAACCGCCAATTCCTGGGTTTCTGTTTGTCCTATGCTTCGCTCCATTGCTCCTGGTGCCGGTCCGTGCGGAATTCCTTTTGGATGTAAGGTTATATGCCCCTGTTCAATGTTGTTTCGGCTCATAAAATCACCGTCTACATAATACAATACTTCATCACTATCAATATTACTATGATTATAAGGAGCTGGAATTGATTTTGGATGATAATCGTATAAGCGAGGACAGAAGGAACAAACAACAAAAGTAGAAGTTTCAAAAGTTTGATGAACCGGAGGTGGCTGGTGTACTCTGCCTGTAATAGGTTCAAAGTTATGAATGCTGAAACCAAAAGGGAAATTATATCCATCCCAACCTATAACATCAAAAGGATGAGTGGCATAAATCATTTCGTGCATCATTCCTTCTTTTTTTATTTTAATAATAAAATCTCCTTTTTCATCATGGGTTTCCAGTTCCGTTGGCATAATAAAATCGCGCTCACAAAAAGGTGAATGCTCTAATAACTGACCGGATGAACTTTTATAACGCTTTGGTGTATAAAAAGGTGAATGAGATTCAACATAAAATATACGATTGTCGGTGGTGTCAAAATCTATTTGATAAATCATCCCTCTTGGAATGATAAGGTAATCGCCATATTGAAAAGGGATATTACCCATCATTGTGCGAAGAATTCCTGTTCCTCTATGAATAAAAAGCATTTCGTCAGAGTCGGCATTTTTATAAAAATAAGTACGCAATGACTTTTGAGGAGCAGCCAGACCGATAATACAATCAGCATTTACAAGCATTGGTTTGCGGCTTTCCAGGAAATCTTCTGCAGGTTTAACCTGAAAACCTTTTAATAATAATGCTTTTATGTTTTTATCAATGGCAATTTTTGGAGCAACGCTGTAAGATTTTAAAATTTCTTTAACTTGGGTAGGGCGATGGACATGATATAGCAGAGAGGAATGCCCTGAAAAACCTTCCGTTCCGAAAAGTTGCTCGTAATACAAACCACCTTTCGGATTTTCAAATTGAGTATGACGTTTTTGAGGAAAATTTCCAAGTTTATGATAGATTGGCATTAGCTGTTATTAAATTTTCAACAAAAGTAAACTTTCTTCTTAGAATTTGAAAGTAAAATATATTCTATATAAATCAGTTTGTATTTTATTGTAATATTGCAACATGATTTTAACAGATACGCATACCCATCTTTATTCGAAAGAATTTGATGCTGACAGGACAGATTTAATCGAAAAGGCCATAAAAAGCGGAATAACGCGGTTCTTTCTGCCGAATGTTGACAGCGAATCAATTCCAGGTATGTTTCAGGTAGAAAAGCAATTCCCAACCAATTGTTTTGCCATGATAGGTTTGCATCCCTGTTCTGTAAATCCCCGTTATCAGCAGGAGCTCCAGATAATGGAACATTGGCTTAGCAGGAGGAAATTTGTAGCCATCGGAGAAATAGGAATTGATTTATATTGGGATAAAACATTTTTCCCTCAGCAACAGGATGCTTTCAGGAAACAAATTGAATTATCGCAAAAGCATGGCTTGCCTTACGTGATTCATTCAAGAAACTCATTTGATGAGGTTATGGAAATAATCAGGGAGTATTCCAATGATTTCACAAAAGCTATTTTTCATTGTTTTAGTGGCAATGTGGAACAGGCCCAGGAGGTAATAAAAATGGGTAATTTTAAATTAGGAATAGGGGGAGTAGTAACCTTTAAAAATTCGGGATTGGATAAAGTGGTTGAAGCGATTGATTTAAAACATTTGGTGTTGGAGACGGATGCTCCATACCTTGCACCCGTTCCTTATCGTGGCAAAAGGAATGAGCCGGACTATTTACTTTTAATTGCTAAAAAAATTGCAGAGATTAAAAATATAAGCGTAGAAGAGGTGGCTGCTGTTACCACAAAAAATTCCATCGATATCTTTGGAGTATAATTCGCAATTCCATTAACAATGAAAAGTAAAGTTCTTTTGATATATACTGGTGGAACCATTGGAATGATGGCGGACGCCAAATCCGGTCAATTAAAACCATTTGATTTTAAGCACCTCACCGAGCAAATTCCCGAGTTAAATAAATTCGATATTGAATTGTCTTCGGTGTCATTTGAAAAACCAATAGACTCAAGTGATATGCAGCCTTCTGTATGGGTTGAGCTGGCCAAAGTAATTGAAAGAAATTATAATAAGGTGGACGGTTTTGTCATTCTGCATGGAAGCGATACCATGTCATTTACAGCATCGGTACTGAGTTTTATGCTGGAAAACCTTAACAAACCGGTTATCCTTACAGGTTCTCAATTACCTATTGGTACCATACGAACAGATGGGAAGGAAAATTTGATTACTGCTATTGAAATAGCCGGAGCAAAGGAAAAAGGGAAGGCTATTATAACAGAAGTCTGTATATATTTTGAATATAAACTATACAGAGGGAACAGAACACATAAATTTAATGCAGAACATTTTAATGCTTTTCAATCGGCTAATTATCCTGTTTTGGCTGAAGCAGGAGTATATATAAAGTATAATTATTCGGCATTAAGAAAGGGGGATACTAAAAAACTAAAAACTCATTTAGTTTTACATCCTGAAATTGCAATTTTAAAATTATTTCCGGGGATTACTAAAAAAGTAGTAACCGCAATTTTAAATACAAAGGATGTGAAGGGGGTAATTTTGGAAACATTTGGTTCCGGGAATGCAAGTACTGAAGGTTGGTTTATTAATGAAATAAAAGGTGCAATTGAAAAGGGAATTATTGTTTTAAATGTTACTCAATGCAATGCAGGTGCTGTTGTACAGGGCAAATATGCAACTAGTTCAGAACTTAAGAAAATTGGAGTAATAAGTGGAAACGATATTACCACTGAGGCTGCAATCACCAAACTTATGTTTCTTTTTGGTAATTCAAACAATACAAAAGCAATTGAAAAAGGACTTCGAACTGATTTAAGAGGAGAGATTACTGTGTAACCCACCTTTCAACAATAACGTGTTGATAATAATACCCGCTTCTTAACTTTTTCAAGCTCTGAAAGAATTAGTTTTGTGCAAAGATCCATTCATAATGAACAAACGAACAGACCTATTAAATAAGTATAATGCAAAAACGGAAATTGGAGGAGCTCCAAGTATTAACGATTTGCGTGAAAGTGAGTTTAGTAATGAACCTCTAACAGCAAAAGAAAAACAGGCATTGGTTAATTTTGATCGTTACAGAATTAATGAACTTAATTCACAACCGGATGATATGGCATTTCACAAACGTTACAGGGAACTTCAGGTAATGGCCAATATGTATGATTACGAGGAGTTTTTAAAAGAAAAGTACTTTATTTAATATACCAACTTCCATTTTCAGAAAGCCACTCCCAAGAGAGTGGCTTTTTTATTTCCATAATTTCTTTAATTATTCCAAGCTTTATTGTAATTTAGCATCTGCAAAAATATACTTTGGAGGCAACCATTTTAAAATCTTACGTCTTATATATAGGAGATTTAATGTTTGTGGCTATATAAGTGCTGCATAATGAATGAAACTGAAATTATTAAAGGCTGTATAAAGAATGACAGGGCTTGCCAAAAGGTGCTTTATGATTACTTTTTCAGCGAGATGTTAGGGGTGTGTTTGAGGTACTCTAATAATGAAGAGGTGGCAATGGACATACTTCATGAGGGGTTTCTGAAGATTTTTCTTAACATAAAGAACTTTAATAATTCAGGGACTTTTGAAGGATGGGTAAGAAGAATAATGGTAAATACCTGCATTGATAGCTTAAGGAAAGGAAAACAGAATTATCAGATAGTAAGTACGGTATATGCTAATGAAACAATCCCGGATGTACCTGAAGAATTAGAAGATGAAGAGATTCTGATTCATATTGAAAAGGAGGAAATTTTGAAAGCCGTTCAGAAACTAACACCGGCATACCGGACTATATTTAATTTATATGTAGTAGAAGAGTATTCGCATAAGCAAATTGCAGATATGCTGGAAATTAGTGAAGGGACATCGAAATCCAATTTATCAAAAGCGAAATTTAATTTAAGAAAAAATTTAATACACCTAATAAAGACGCCAGATGGAAAATAATTTACACAACAAACTTGACGAACAAATAAAAGAATCGTTAAGTAAATATCTGGCATCCAAAGAAGCCTCTAACTGGACGCGCATGGAAAGCATGCTGGATGCTGCTCCTAAAGTAAATAGTTTCAGGTGGTCAAATGTACTTAATGGAGTTATCGGGTTAGCAATTTTAGGCGGGGGCTATTTATTATACACTAACTTAATTAAATCCAAACCGGAGGAAAAAACAGAACTTGCCGCACCAAACTTAAAAACTGAAACCCCTCCGGAAAAACCGGTCATTTCAACTCCTGTTCAACAGGCAGCTTCAGAAGACAATAAAATTGTTGATAACGCCAAACAAGAAGTTTTAGTGAAAAAGGACCTTTCATTAGTAAAAGAAAGATCATTGAACGAAAAGCAAAAGGATAAAGTAATTACAGGTGAAACCAAGGTTACCGAAAAAGAAAATAATCTTGAAGGTACTAAACAGCAACAGATTTTTGTAATGGGTAATCAACCGGTATTTGGAGATATGCTTGATTCAGCCAAAGGTATAGTGGGTGAAACAAAGGAAAAGGAAGAAACAAAAAAGGCTGCCTTAATCCATTCCGATAAGCCTATCGGTTGGAATAAAATTATCAATACAGATTCAGCAAAAAAGAATAAAACAGAAACAAAAGATTCATTGAAACAATATCAGAAAAAATAAAAAACTAACCCAAAAGAGTGCCGGCCTCCCGATTTTTCGGGGGGCTTTTTTATTCAGCAGAGGCAACCGTTTCACATTTTTACGTCTTATAAGTAGAGATAAACTTATAAACTGAAATCATGAAAAAATGTTATATACCATTAATGGCAATATCCTTTGTCCTTATTTTTAAAACAACCAATGCACAAGATCCTCAATTTACACAGTTTTACGCCAACCCTTTATATTTGAATCCTGCTTTGGCTGGTTCTAACATTTGCCCAAGGGTATGTATTAATTACCGTAACCAGTGGCCAGGCATCAGCGCTACTTATGTTACCACCAGTGCTTCCATAGATAAGTTTATTTACAAAATTAAGGGAGGACTGGGGTTGCTTGTTACCAATGACAGGGCTGGTCAGGGCACCATTAATTCTTCTACAGTTAGTGCCATGTACGCCTATCAATTAAAGATAAGAAGAAACTTTACCATGAATTTTGGACTGGAAGCAACTTATGCTCAAAAAGTGCTGGACTGGAATAAATTAACCTTTGGTGATATGATTGATAATAAACATGGATTTGTTTATAATACCAGTGAAGTGCCAAAGGCATTAAAAAGAGAGTATGCCGACTTTGATGCAGGGGTCATGGCTTTTACTAAAAAGTTCTTTGTTGGTTTTGCTGCCCATCATTTAACGCAACCCAACGAAGGGTTTATTAGCGAAAGCAGATTACCTCTTAAAATTACTGCACATGCCGGTGCAGTATTCCCTTTAAAGGGTGCAAAAGGAAATGTTTCTATCTCTCCTAATATTTTATACCAACGTCAAGGTAATTTCCAACAATTTGATATTGGGTTTTATGTAAGAAAAAGTGCCATTGTGGGCGGTTTGTGGTACAGAAGTAACGATTCCTTTATTGCTTTGATAGGTTTGCTAACCGGCATGTTTAAGTGCGGATATAGTTATGACATAACCATATCCAAATTAACCAATGCAACTGCCGGTGCTCACGAATTTTCGGTGGGGCTAATGTTTAAATGCAAGAAACCAAGGATAAAATTCCGACCGGACATCTGCCCTGTTTTTTAGGTATCGCATGATTTTACTTTTTATTTTCAATCCGTTCCAGAATCTGCATAATTAGTTTATTCTTTTTTTCTAGATGCATCAAAATGGCCTCAATTCGCGTTTCAGCTTTGGTATTCACATCAAAATCTGCTTATTTTTATTTCTTCTAACGATTTGGGATGATGTTTTTCGATAATTTAAGGGTATCTTTTATTAAATAATCATGAAAGGTAAGACTTAAAATCAAAGTATTAAAAAGAGAATTTTGGTAAATATTAATTGTTTTATTCTATATTTGCACCCCAATTTGAAAAAATTGGAAAAATGTGAGGTGGATGAACAAAGAATTAGTTACGACTAACTGATTCTGAGTGTAGCCAAATCACTGGATTTTAATAAAACAATTTAACTTAAAAATTATGCAAAACAAAGGCGCTATCAGGCTGTTTGCCATTTTACTGACTATAGCTTGTGCTTATTACTTAATGTTTACTTATGTTGCCAATAACATAGTAAAAGATGCGGACGTTTACGCTTCCGATTACGTCAATCAATCCAAGGTTCAGGATGCAGCTGCAAAAGCTTCAACCAATCCTGCGGAAAAAAACACTTGGTTGGATTCTGTTCTTAATTACAGAAAGAATTTTTACCTGGATTCTTTAAAAAAGAAAGTAGTTTATAATTTGTTTATTACAGATTATACCTATGATGATGTAAAAAAACGTCAGTTAAATCTTGGACTGGATTTGAAAGGTGGTATGAACGTAACACTTGAAGTTTCGGTTGGCGAAATTATCCGTGGTCTTTCTAACAACAGTAATGATCCTACGTTTATCCAGGCTATTGTAAAGGCAAATGAAGCAATTAAAACTTCTACCAAAGATTATGTAACCATTTTCGGAGAAGAGTTTCATAAAATTAATCCCAATGCAAAACTGGCTATTAACTTTTTAACCATTGAGTTGAAAGGGAAAATAGAAATGAATACTTCTGACGAAGAGGTGTTAAAGTTTATACGCGAAAGAGTTGAGGATGCTATTTCAACTTCTGAAAATACGTTACGTGCCCGTATCGATAAGTTTGGAGTTACTCAACCGAATATACAGCGTTTGGCTTCTTCCGGTCGTATATTAATAGAGTTGCCGGGGGTAACGGATAAAAACCGTATCCGTAAACTATTACAAGGAACTGCTAACCTTGAATTCTGGGAAACATACGATAACAAGGAAATCTATCCTATATTAGAAAAAGCAAATACCCGTTTGAAAGAAATTTTAACTCCTAATGATACAGCTGCAAAAATTGATACTGCACTTGTTAAAACGGATGATAAAAAAGAGGAAAAGAAAAAGGAAAACGTATCAGATGCAGCAAAAACAAAAGGAGATTCTGCTTCTTTATCAAAACAATTAAATTTAGGAAAAAACGATACTGCTAAAAAAGCAGGTATGACTCATAATGATTCTATTTCAAAGTTAAGAAAAGAAAATCCATTATTTGCTGTTTTATCTCCTTATACAGGGCGTAATGCACAAGGTCAGCAGGAATTAGGTCAGGGACCAATCATCGGGTATTGTGCTATTAAAGATACAGGGTTGGTAAACGAGTACTTACGTATGAGTAAAATCAAGGCTTTATTCCCTAACATCAAATTTTTCTGGACATTTAAGGCAGTTGACAAAGAAGAAACTACACTTCAGTTAATCGCTATCCACGTAACACGTAAAGATGGAAAATCTCCTTTATATGGTGATATCATTACCGATGCACGTGTGGTTTACGAACAACAAGGTGGAGGAACTCCTCAGATTTCTATGAACATGACTTCTGATGCTTCATTGGTTTGGAAACATTTAACTAAAGAAAACATTGGTAAATCCATTGCTATCGTGTTAGACAACAGTGTGTATTCATTCCCAACCGTTCAAAATGAAATTTCTGGAGGAAGTTCTTCCATCACCGGAAACTTTACCCAGGATGAGGCGAAAGATTTGGTAAACATTTTGAAAGCCGGTAAATTACCTGCTCCTGCACGTATTGTTCAGGAAGTGGTAGTTGGAGCTACATTAGGTGCAGAAGCTGTTCACAAAGGATTATTCTCTACCGTTATCGCTTTAATATTGGTGCTTTTATTTATGGGCTTCTATTATAACAAAGCAGGTTGGGTTGCAGATTTCGCGATGATTATAAATAACTTCTTTGTTATCGGTATTCTCGCCTCGTTCAGTGCGGTGTTAACATTACCGGGTATTGCTGGTATCGTGTTAACCATAGCGATGTCCGTTGATGCGAACATCCTTATCTTTGAACGTGTCAGGGAAGAGCTTGCACTAGGCAAAGCAACAGGGCTTGCCATTAAGGAAGGTTATCGAAATGCGATGTCTTCTGTAATTGACTCTCACGTTACCGGTTTATTATTAGGTATTATATTATATGTATTTGGTACTGGTCCTATCCAGGGATTTGCTACTACCTTAATTATAGGTATCGTTTCTTCTTTATTCTGTGCGATTTTTATCACTCGTTTAATTTTCGATCGTTGGTTAAGTAAAAACAAAACCATTTCTTTTGATAATAAATTTACTGCAGGTGCTTTCAAAAAAATCAATATCAACTTTGTTGGAAAACGTAAGTTATATTACATCTTCTCCAGTGCAGTTATCATTTGTGGTATTGTAGCTTATTTTGCTAAAGGAGGATTTACATTAGGTGTCGATTTCAAAGGAGGTCGTTCGTATGTAGTTCGTTTTGATAATGTAGAATCTACTGATGCTGTTCGTGATGCATTAACAGTAACTTTTGGTGAAGCACCCGAAGTAAAAACATACGGAGAGAATGCCCAGTTGCGCATTACCACAACCTATTTAATTGGTAATAGCGATGAAGATTCAGAACAAAAAGTGGAAGCAAAACTGGATGAAGGATTAAAAACACTTCACAGTGGTTACAAAGTAGTAAGTTCTCAAAAGGTGGGAGAAACGGTTTCGCGTGATATTAAGTCAAAAGCTATATGGGCAGTATTGTTGTCCTGTTTAGTGATGTTTATGTTCATCTTTATCCGGTTCAAGAAATGGCAATATGGTTTGGGTGCGGTGGTCGCATTGTTCCATGACGTGTTGATGGTTCTTTCGGTATTCGTTATTTTCGATGGTATTTTGCCTTTCTCATTAGAGATTACCCAGGATTTCATTGCGGCTATCTTAACGGTAATGAGTTATTCCATGACCGATACCGTGGTTGTGTTCGACAGAATTCGTGAATACTTAACCGAAAAAGGCAAATCTGATTTGCATAAAAACGAAAGAGTTCAGATTATCAATTATGCATTGAACAGTACATTAAGCCGTACTATCAATACTTCATTGACCATCTTCTTTGTATTGTTAGCCATCTTTATTTTCGGTGGTGAAACCATCCGTGGATTCTCTTTCGCATTGTTAATTGGTATTGTTATCGGTACTTATTCTTCTATCTGTATTGCAACTCCAATCGTAATCGATTTCGAAAAAGAAAAAGAAGACGAAGTGAAAGCTGTGGGAGAAATGGTTTAATCGATGTTGGATATTAGACATTAGATATTAAAAACAAAGCCCGATAAATTTATTATCGGGCTTTGTTTTTTAAGTACTTTTGTACCCAACATCCAATATCTAACATCTGAAAAATGCTATTATTCTTAAATCTTGGTGGTGGCGAAGTATTCATAGTGGTACTGGTTGTCATTTTGTTTTTCGGTTCCGATAAATTGCCCGAAATAGCAAAAGGACTGGGAAAGGGCATTCGCCAGATAAATGACGCAAAGGACCAGATTCAAAACGAAATTCAAAAGTCCACTTCCGCATTCCAGGAAGAGCTTAACAAACATACCTCCGAAATTCGCACCGAAATAAACGAAGCTGGACAAAGCATGAAGCGGCAGATAGATGAAGCTGCAACTGCGATAAAAGAGGAAGGAAAGGTAATTACCGACACCACAAAGGAGTAAATTTTATGCTTTTTTCCTAAATTGTCTTTTTAAAGCCACCCTGTTTTCCAAATTCCTCCTGAAACCACCCAAATTCAACTTTTAGAATTTTATTGATTAATTTGCCCTTATATTACAGCCAGTGTTGGTATAATGATTTTAAGATTAATATTTCGAAAAATCGTGAAAAAATTGAAATTCGTTCATATACTTATATAAGCCACCTCCGGAAAGTCGGAGGTATGTCATATACTTATATGAGCCCATTTCGAAAAATCGCAGTTTTTCCAAATTTCCGTTTCTTTGAGTATTCTCACCAATAATGGCAAAACAAGTCGAAAAACTTAATACCCGAACTTTTGGTTGTAAAGTTCCACCATCATTTAAAGAATGGGAATAGCTATTTTGCTTAATTTTTTCATCGAGAGGTAATTAGAACAAAAGTAGAAATTATTTGGAATGAGGAGAGAATGGTAAAGGAAAAAACAAAAGCCCCGCAATTGCGAGGCTTTTTAACTTTTATTCTTGTTAGTTACTAACTACCACAAGCCTCACAATCATCCTTGTTATCAATTGAACAAGTGATTTGCGCTGCTATTTCTGCTTCTAATGTTGCCTGACGGTCTGCGGCAAGTTGTTGCTGGCGTTCCAATACCAATACATCTTCGTTGCCCAATACTTCCGGTGCTTCTTTGGCTGCTGCTGTGTCCACAGTAAACTTAATGGCATCTGCTGCTGCTTTTGTACGTAAGTAATACATTCCGGTTTTTAATCCTGCTTTCCAGCCATAGAAATGCATACTCGAAAGTTTTGCAAAGTTGGCATCCTGCACAAACAGGTTCAATGATTGCGACTGGCAAATGTATGCACCACGGTCGGCAGCCATATTAATAATTACTTTCTGAGAAATTTCCCAAACGGTTTTATACAATGCCTTGATGTTATCAGGTATTTCGTTTATTCCCTGTACCGAACCATTTGCAATGATGATTTTGTTTTTTAAGCCGTCATTCCAGATGCCCAGTTTTACAAGGTCTTTCATCAGGTGTTTGTTCACAATTACAAACTCACCGGATAATACTCTACGAGAATAAATGTTGGAAGTGTATGGTTCGAAACATTCGTTGTTACCAAGGATTTGTGAAGTGGATGCTGTTGGCATCGGTGCAAGTAATAGAGAGTTACGCACTCCGAATTTCAGCACTTCTTCTTTTAATACATCCCATTCCCAACGGGTGGAAGGTGTAACTCCCCACATATCGAACTGGAAAATACCTTTGGAAACAGGTGATCCCGGATAAGATTCGTAAGCTCCGTCCACTTTAGCAAGATCTTTGGAAGCGGTCATAGCTGCATAATAAATCGTTTCGTGTATTTCCTTGTTCAGTTTTACTGCTTCAGGAGAATCGAAAGGGAAACGGCAAAGAATGAATGCATCTGCAAGACCTTGCACGCCAATGCCGATAGGACGGTGACGCATGTTGGAATTACGTGCTTCGGCCACAGGGTAGTAATTGCGGTCGATTATTTTATTTAAGTTTTTGGTGATTACATAAGTAACATCAAATAATCTTTGGTGATCGAATTTTCCATCTTCCACAAAACGAGGCAATGCTATAGAAGCAAGGTTACATACTGCAATTTCGTCAGGAGCAGTGTATTCAATTATCTCTGTACATAAGTTGGAAGACTTAATGGTTCCAAGGTTTTGCTGGTTGCTTTTTCCGTTACATGCATCTTTGTATAACATGTAAGGATTACCTGTTTCAATCTGCGAATCGATGATAGCAGTCCATAATTCGCGTGCCTGTATGGTTTTGCGTGCTTTGCCTTCTTCTTCGTAACGGGTGTATAGTTTTTCAAATTCTTCTCCCCAGCAGTCTGCCAGTCCAGGTGCTTCGTTCGGGCAGAACAATGACCATGTGCCGTTTTCTTCCACACGTTTCATGAATAAATCAGGAGTCCACATAGCAGTAAACAAATCACGTGCACGGGCTTCTTCTTTACCTGTATTTTTACGGATATCCAAAAATTCAAACACATCAGCATGCCAAGGCTCTAAATAAATAGCAAAAGAACCTTTACGTTTTCCTCCCCCCTGGTCTACATAACGGGCAGTATCATTAAATACACGCAACATTGGAATGATTCCGTTAGAAGTTCCGTTGGTTCCGCGAATGTACGAACCGGTAGCGCGTACGTTGTGAATGCTTAAACCTATCCCTCCTGCACTTTGAGAAATTTTAGCACATGATTTTAAAGTATCGTAAATACCATCAATGCTGTCGTCTTTCATACTCAATAAGAAACAAGAAGACATTTGTGGTTTTGGTGTTCCGGCATTAAACAGGGTAGGGGTAGCGTGTGTAAACCAACGCTCGCTCATTAAATTATACGTTTCAATAACGGAAGCAATGTCATCTTTGTGAATACCCACTGCCACACGCATAATCATGTGCTGAGGGCGTTCTGCCACCATTCCGTTCAGTTTTAATAAATAAGAACGCTCTAATGTTTTGAACCCGAAATAATCGTATCCGAAATCTCTATCGTAAATGATAGTAGAATCCAATTCCTGTGCGTTTTTCTGAATGATTTCATGCACGTCTTCCGCTATTAACGGAGCTTTTTTGCCCGTTTTGGGATCAATATAATCGTGCAACAATTCCATCGTTTTTGAAAACGATTTGTTGGTGTTTTTATGAAGGTTAGACACTGCTATGCGGCTCGCCAATAGCGCATAGTCGGGGTGTTTGGTTGTTAACGAAGCAGCAGTTTCTGCAGCCAGGTTATCCAACTCACTGGTGGTTACTCCTTCGTAAATCCCTTCAATTACCTTCATGGCAACATTGATAGGATTAACATGCAAAGGGTCTAAACCGTAGCAAAGTTTTTGAATACGAGCAGTTACTTTGTCAAATTTCACTGACTCCCTGTTTCCGTCTCTTTTGATTACGTACATATTGTTTTATTTTAAGTATTGAAATGTTTTGTTTGTTGTTGTATAGTTGTTTGTTGTTATTCGTTGGTCTAAAAATCTTCATCCAAAGAGAAAATATTATCCTCTTTTTTGCCCATTACACCGGATTTCTGGTATTCAGCAACTCTTTTTTCAAAGAAATTGGTTTTGCCCTGCAATGAAATCAATTCCATAAAGTCAAAAGGATTGATAGCATTGTATGTTTTTTCACATCCAAGAGCAACCAGCAACCTGTCGGCTACAAACTCGATGTACTGACACATCATGGTGGCATTCATTCCTATTAAGCGAACAGGTAATGCATCCGAAACAAATTCCTTTTCTATTTCCACTGCATTGGTAATAATGGCGGTTACCTTTTCTTTAGGTAACTGGTTGTCCAATTGAGAGTATAGTAAGCATGCAAAATCGCAATGCAAACCTTCGTCACGCGAAATCAATTCGTTGGAAAAAGTAAGTCCCGGCATTAATCCCCGTTTTTTAAGCCAGAAAATGGAACAGAAACTTCCGGAAAAGAAGATGCCTTCAACGGCAGCAAAAGCAATTAACCTTTCCGCGAAACTTCCGTTCCCTATCCATTTGATCGCCCAATCCGCTTTCTTTCCAACACATGGCAATGTATCTACCGAATGAAATAACCGGTCTTTTTCTTTCGGGTCTTTAATATAAGAGTCAATTAATAACGAGTACGTTTCGGAATGGATGTTCTCCATCATTATCTGGAAACCATAAAAGCAACGTGCTTCCGGATATTGAACTTCGCTCATAAAATTAACGGCCAGGTTTTCATTCACTATTCCATCGCTGGCAGCAAAAAAAGCAAGCACATGTTTAATGAAATGTTTTTCATCATCGTTTAATTTATTTTCCCAATCCTGTAAATCAGGGTTCAAATCAATTTCTTCTGCAGTCCAAAAGCTCGCTTCCGCTTTTTTGTACATTTCCCAAATTTCTCTGTGTTTTATCGGAAAAAGTACAAATCTGTCTTTATTCTCTTTTAGTATTGATTCTTCTGCCATATTATTATACTTTTATGTTTTTGTAAACTCCTTGTAAAATCTGCCTATTTCTGTACTTATTTTAAAAATAAAGGGTAAAAAATCCCTGAAAGCCGAACCGCTTTCCTGTCACATTTTAATAAAGTATTGCTTATTGAAATAAAGGTCCACAAATGTTCGGATAATTTTGGCTGATGTCAAGCCTATACAATTAACATTTGCCCGAAGTTACTAACACCGGAAATTAACAGGAAGTTGTTGATAAATCATCAATCTACTTACCTACATTACTTTAGATGAGTATCGAAAAAAAACTGAAAAATTGTTGCAAAAAAAGTTGCAGTAATGAAAAAAAACGTTTTTAGAAACATTGGTGATTCAGAGGAAATTGCTTTGAAACCGCAGTAAATACTATGGGTCCGGAAGCCCTACTTTTTCATTTTGTCAGCAAGCTCCAATTTCTTGTACCAGCCCTCTCCAAATTTGCGAATTAATGGTTCGCGCAAAAATTTATATACCGGAACATCCAGTTTTGCACCACAGACACAAGCCGGTTTGCAGATTTCCCATTTATGATAATTTACGGCTTCGTAATCCTTGTATTTGGTAATCCTCACAGGGTATAAATGACAGGAAATTGGTTTTTTCCAGGTAATCTTTCCTTCGTAATATGCTTTCTCTATAGCGCATTTGGCAATACCATCCTCAAATAAGGTAAATGCACAATGTTTGCCTTTTACCAATGGGGTAGTGTAATCCCCATCATCATCGATTACAAAAACACCTTGTTTTTCAATGGCTTTCAGCCCGCTTTTTGGTAAATATGGTTTTACTTCGTCCAGCACATCTTCCATAATTGCAATTTCCTCAAAATCAAGTGGTGCCCCGGAATCCCCAGCTACACAACATTCTCCCTTGCAGGCATTCAAATCACAAACAAATTTCTTTTCCAGTAAATGTTCTGAAACTATTGTACTATCTATCGCTATCATTTTCTTTATTTCTGAGGCGTAAAGATATTGTTTTTTAATGTTGCTGTTTTAAAATTGTAATTTCTAAGAATAAATGATATGCTTGAAATTTAATTTAGGTTAGTCTAAAAATATATTTAGTTTTACACAAAATATATAATAATGAATAGATTCATATTAATTACGTTATTGCTCATCGTTACAATTCACTTTAATGTAATCGGGCAAGTACTGCCACCAATACAATGCGACAGACCAGACCAAACTGAATGCCCATTTATTGTTCCGAAAAATCATTTTCAAATGGAAACCGGTTTTGCATTTGAACAAACAGACAGCAAAACACAATCGCTTTTTCACCCCTCTATTCTTTCTAAATTTGGAGTAAACGATAATTTTGAATTGAGATTAATTACGGAATCGGAAACTGTTAATTCAGATACATTATCTATATCAGGACTTAATCCGGTAAAAATTGGGTTTAAGGTAAAACTTACAGATGGTAAGGGCATAGTTCCCAGAACTTCTTTTATTGGTCATTTATCAGTTCCATATTTTGCATCTGAAAATTTTACTGCAACCTATTACGCCCCGACATTCAGATTCACTATGCAATATGAACTAACTGAAAAGATGAATCTTGGTATTAATCTGGGTTCGGAATGGGATGGAGAATCTACTGAACCCGAATTTATTTATACCCTTACAACCGGCTATTCCTTTACGGAAAAATTAGGTGGTTATATTGAACTGTATGGTTTTGCCCCTCAAAACTCGCAGTCAGATCACAGGTTTGATTGCGGGCTTGGCTGTTTATTAAATCCTAATATTTTATTAGATATTTCAGGTGGGGTAGGTCTTTCTGACATTTCCCCTAACTATTATTTGGCGTTAGGTTTCTCATTCAGATTGAAAGATTAAAGATAAAAACACAAAGCCTCGTTTCAAATGTCTGAAACGAGGCTTTGTGTTTACTTTAAATAAACTTATGGAATATTAATAATTCCTTTCATTCCTGAATGGAACTGACAATAATAATATAATTGTGTAGGAGCATCCATTGGAACTTTAAATGTCATGATTCCGTTTTGAACGTTCTGCGCTGAAACGCCTACACTGTACAATAGACCACCAGCGGTATTTACAGATTGAATTCGGAAAGGGTGGCCACTTACATTTACATTGAACTGGTAAGTAAAACCTCTGTATAAAGTTAAGGTCGGGTTGGAGTTTGATCCTGAATTATAATCAGAGGTATTGCCAATTAACCATGCTGTAAAGGCTCCGTTATCCACAAGGTTAAAAGCTACTGCATAAGTGGCTGCGGTACCAGTAGCTCCTGTAGCCCCAGCAGCTCCGTTTGTACCATTTGTACCGGTAGCTCCGGTAGCCCCTGCAACTCCCGCACCTGTAGCACCAGTAGCGCCTGTTGCTCCGTTAATGCCATTGGTGCCATTTGTGCCTGTTGCTCCGGTAGCACCGTCTGTTCCGTTTGTCCCGGTAGCTCCTGCAATTCCATTAGTACCATTAGTTCCTGTTGCTCCGGTAGCACCTGCAGCTCCATTTGTCCCGTTACTTCCTGTTGCTCCCGTAACCCCATTAAGTCCGTTTGTTCCTGCTGTTCCTGTAGCGCCCGTTGCCCCCATAGTTCCTGCAGGACCAGGTGCACCATCCAGGTTTATACTCCAACTGCTGAAAGTTCCTGAACCGCCAATTATGGTAATATTTACTACCAGAGCACCGGTTAATGAATTATAAGAAACACAATTCCCTTTCATAAAATCGGAAACTGAATTTGCAATTAACACTGTTTGACCTACCGAATATTGTAATCCGGTCTGAATGTTTAAATTCTGAGTGCCCATAGCAATGGTTAACATATCTGTTGATGTAGCAGCATAGCGGTCTCCGTCATTCCCTGAAGAACCGGTTGCACCTGTTGGTCCGGCATTACCGGTAACACCTGTAGGCCCTATATCACCTGTGGCACCAACACTTCCTGTTGCTCCTGTAACACCTGCAGGTCCTGCCGTACCTCCATTAGCTGCATACAGTGCATAAGGCACGCTCATTAATTGTTGTGTTCCCATTAAAGCATAAGAGGTACCACCTGAAATGTCCATGCTTACTTCAACATAATAAGGACCATTGGCCCAATTGATGGCTGCGAAATTATCGACAGTTAATCCGGAACCTACCACCACATTTAATAATCCGATATTATTAGAAGTAACGGAATGTGTTTCGGTATAAACTGCGGTACCCGTAGCAGTGCCCTGTAACAATCGAATCTGTAAACCAATAGGTTGACTGGTTACAGCAACTCCGGCTGAAGTTCTGGCTACTGCCTGGTAATTAAATCCCTGAGGTGCCTGAGCTTTAGTGGTTAGACTGAAAGCCAAGCAGAGTGCAAAAAGAAGAGTAATTTTTTTCATAGTTTGTTTTTGTTTTTTTAAATTAATAATGCAATGCTTCTATAAACAGAGCACTGATGAATCTTAAAATGAAAGGTAGTATTATTTGTTTTTAATAATCTGGAACGAATTTCCCTTTGAAGTTTTGTTTTTTATTTTTAACAAATAAACTCCATTGGCAAAAGCATTCATATTTAATTGCCAAGCGGTATTGGAACCGGTAGATTGAGAAAGCACTAATTTGCCTTCTGCAGAAAACAGTTCGATGGTATTGTTGTCAGTTGATTTTGCAAATTCGATGTTCACGATATCCGCAGTAGGATTGGGAAATACAGTAATTCCTGTAGAATTTTCAGGGCTATCTATGGCTGTAATCAGCATATCGTTCTGATGAAATCCCTGGGACATCTGGTTACTTCCATTATTAAGAGTAGCTGTTACAGGTTCTCCTAATGTCCAATCCAGGACGTTGGACCCGTTTACAAAACTTGTTCCTGCAGTAGAAATTACTTCCGGAGTTAATGTCTGAGCTCCTGCATAGCTAACGGTTATACAAAAAGCGGATAAGAATAAAATTTGTTTCATGGTAAATTGGTTTATTGTATTTGCAACAAAAATAATATTTTATATTGAAATAGGAATTAAATAAACAATAAGATATACTTTTGCACCTCAAAAAAAGAATACTATTATATTATGGCAAACCAGGACGATATTTTTAAGAA
This sequence comes from Bacteroidota bacterium, assembly GCA_947479085.1. Classification (GTDB taxonomy): domain Bacteria; phylum Bacteroidota; class Bacteroidia; order 2-12-FULL-35-15; family 2-12-FULL-35-15; genus 2-12-FULL-35-15. The sequence continues at coordinate 161,346 of CANJYB010000005.1, forward strand.
CATTATTTCGCATTCAAAGGAATACGGATTTATTTTTCAAAGCAGTGAGATATACGATGGCTTAAGTGCAGTATATGATTACGGGCAGATGGGAGTGGAGTTGAAGAAAAATCTTCGTGATTATTGGTGGAAAGCCATGGTGCAGATGCATGAAAACATAGTTGGAATAGATGCAGCCATTTTTATGCACCCCACCACTTGGAAAGCTTCCGGACACGTGGACGCTTTTAATGACCCTTTGATTGATAATAAAGACAGTAAAAAAAGATATCGTGCCGATGTACTGATAGAAGAACATGTGGCAAAGATTGAGGGCAAGATTCAAAAGGAGGTGGACAAAGCAAAAGAGCGTTTCGGGGATTCCTTTAATGAGGAAACTTTCCGTTCCACCAATGCAAGGGTTTTGGAAAACCAGGCAAAAGCGGATGCTATACTAAACAGATTTAAAGATGCTTTAGAAAAAAATAATCTGGAAGAAGTAAGGCAAATAATTATTGATTGCGAAATAGTTTGCCCTATTTCAGGAACAAAAAACTGGACAGAAGTACGCCAGTTTAATTTAATGTTCAGTACTTCTATGGGTGCTGTTACCGAAGATTCCAATGTTATTTATCTTCGCCCGGAAACGGCACAGGGAATATTTGTCAATTTTCTGAACGTTCAGAAATCGGGGCGAATGAAAATACCTTTTGGTATCGCACAAACAGGGAAAGCATTCCGTAACGAGATTGTTGCCCGCCAGTTTATTTTTAGAATGAGGGAGTTCGAACAAATGGAAATGCAATACTTTGTTCGTCCGGGAACAGAAATGGAATGGTACAACCACTGGAAGCAGACACGTATGAACTGGCACCAGTCTTTAGGTTTTGGTTCAGAAAACTATCGTTTTCAGGACCATTTAAAGTTAGCGCATTATGCCAATGCAGCCTGTGATATTGAATTTAACTTCCCTTTTGGATTTAAAGAACTGGAAGGAATTCACAGCCGTACCGATTTTGATTTAAAGGCGCATGAACAACATTCAGGAAAAAAATTACAGTATTTTGACCCGGAATTAAACCAGAATTATGTTCCTTATGTGGTGGAAACATCTGTAGGACTGGATAGGTTATTCCTTGCTGTGCTTTCCAAAGCATATATAGAAGAAAAACTGGAAGACGGGACCACTCGTGTGGCGCTTAATCTTCCTGCATTTTTGGCACCCATTAAAGTAGCAATTCTTCCATTGGTTAAAAAAGATGGCTTACCCGAAAAGGCTCGGGAGATAATGGATATGCTGAAGTTTGATAATGCTTGTAGCTATGATGAAAAAGATACCATCGGGAAGCGTTACCGCAGGCAGGATGCCATTGGTACTCCCTTTTGCATCACCATCGACCATGATTCTTTGATGGATAATAAAGTAACCATTCGTTATCGCGATACCATGCTGCAGGAACGTATTTCTATTGATAAACTTCCTGAAATAATTGAAGAAAAAGTAAGTTTTAAGAAGGCTTTACAGAGTTTGAAATAACCAATTCTTATTCTTTTTCGAATCCTTTGTTAACATACTAATCCTGCTAAGTTTCCTGATTGGACCTTAGCAGGATTTGTTTTTTTAATATTAATTAATCTATCCTATCCACCCCACTTGTTTTGCGTCAGCTTTTAAAGTATTTATAAAAAACTTACCAGAAAGTGAAACCTTAATATTTTACTTCCGTAAAACTCCATATACCAGTTTTCAAAAAGTATAAAGAATTGATTGAACTGGTAACAAAGTAAACGGAAGTATAACCTAAACATCACCGCGCATGTAGTGAACCTTACTACTGAAGTCCAGATACCTGTAATAATATGGTTTGGCAAAAGCTCACAAAATTATCAGTACCGCCTGTAAGGCGTTTTTAAGTTCTTTGATTGAATAAATGAATGTTTTGTTTCGTTTCAGTCTTGTTATTTAGCAATAATTACTGTTTTTGTCGGTTGACAATGGAGTTTTTATACCTGCAAATGAAGCAAAAAGGCATGAAAATGGAATTTTGTAACGTTGCAATGGTACATTGAAACGTTTCAAAATGCTTTTAAACCATTCAAAAAAGGTATTAAAACCTTTCAAAATGACCTATGTACGTTCAAAAAAGGCTTTGTAACGTTACAATGTAATTTTTGTCTGTACAAAAAACATTTTTGTACAGACAAAAATCATTTCTGCATGTTCAAAAAACGTTTTGCAACGTTTCAATGGAGCATTGACAGATATAATAAGTTTAAAACAATAGAAAAAGAATAATGAATTTAAAGTAAAATAAGTAATAACATCTGCGCAAGGTGCGATGTGTTTCAGTAGCAAAGTCGATTCGCTTAAGAAATGCTCTAAAATAGAGGTAAAATGAAAGATAATCGTATGACAAAAAGGTTTAAAAAGTTAAGTGTAAAGTACCGATGGCGATGAGATGAATGTCTGATGCACGGGGAACATTGAATTGTAGCTACAATTGCAAGTGCGGTTTTTATAAATGTTTTCACTGCTTTTTAACTTAATCTTTTGGGAAATAAATTTTAATACTAATCATTTTAAAAACAGGAACTAATGAAAAATAGAATAATAGTGCTCGTTTTAAGTGTATTTGCATTAAATGTAAATGCACAGAATTATAATAATAAACATAGGATGTATTTAGAAATTGGCTATTGTGCAGGTATAGACCAGTCATCGGTAGCAGGGGGTGTGTATGGTGCAGCAGGTGCTTTTTTCTGGACTGGAAATAAACAAAGCGCCATTGATTTTCGGGTGAAGGAAGTATACATTCATTCACCGGAGCGAGAAGCAGGAGCCATTACTCTTACTTACCGTTTGTTTCTTACCAGGGGTTTTTACCTTGGGGCAGGCTTTGCGCATAACCATGAAATTGCCATGAATAATTACATGGAAGATCCTGTAGGTTCATCCATGGGAAATGGTCAATTTATTGTTCACCGCACCGGCCTGGCATTTGAGGCAGGATATGATTTTAAACCTTTTCCAAGAAATAAGTCATTCGGAATTTATCCGGTTACTGGCTTAAGCTGCTCTTACATGGTGCTTGACAAAGAACCAAATCCATTGGTGATGTTGAACCTCGGATTCAGATTCGGATTTAAAAAGATGCCTTATTAAACGATTGAGTTTTTAATTTTCTTCTTCATTGTTTTTAAAATGTCGCCTCTATTCCTCTAAGGAGTAAGGCGACATTTTTATTTTATTTCTTCAAATTTTATAGTATGATAAATATCATGTTCCCGCCTGATATTCATCATATTTTATTTTCTGCATACCCCCCACTTTTGTATCGTTAAATAATCAGTTAAACTTTAAACAAAAAAATTATGAACAAAAGAATTTTTGCATACATACTGATAGGATTGGTATTTATGTTTCCATTTCGCTACGCAATGTTGGAACCAACATCGTCAAACGTAGTTAACCTTGTTTGCTTTTTAGCAACTGTTTTGGGATTCATCGTGTTTTTGCTTTTAACCATTACCGATGGTAAAGCAAAACAAACCGAGCAGGTTTCTAAAAATGAACAACAAAATTATAAGCAAGCTGCTTAATTAAGGTAAACAACAAAATGTATGAGATACACTGAATCATCAAAAGGAGTTTTAGGTAAGACAAAGTGTTATCATTGCGGAGAAACGAATATCGGGTTGGTTCGTTTCGACAATAAAGATTTTTGTTGCGAAGGATGTAAGTTGGTGTATGAGTTATTGAATGAAAATAACTTATGCACCTATTACTCCTTAAATCACACCCCCGGGAATACCCAAAAGAGTGCCTATTCCGGTAAATTTAATTATTTAGACTATAAAGAGATTGAAAGTGCGTTGCTTGCTTTTTCTGACAATGCTCAATCGCGCATTACTTTTTTTATACCCAAGATGCATTGCAGTTCCTGCATCTGGTTGCTGGAGAATCTTCATAAATTAAATCCTGCAGTTATTAGCTCGCAGGTTAATTTCCTTAAAAAGGAAGCAACCATTACTTATAATCATCCCAACTTAAAATTATCTTCTCTTGTAGAATTGTTGTCGGATATTGGTTATGAACCATTGATAAATCTGAATGACCTGGAGAATAAAAAAGTAGTTCCAAATAACAGAAAACGAATAATAAAAATAGGTGTAGCCGGATTTTGTTTCGGGAACATTATGATGATGAGTTTTCCGGAATATTTTTCAGTTGGTAAGTTTTACGACAGGGCAGATTTAAAAACTTTTTTTGGCGTGCTTAATTTATTTCTTTCGTTACCTGTTATTTTTTATTCCGCTTCCGAGTTTTTTGTTTCCGCATACAAAAGTATCAAAAGTCGTTACCTCAATATTGATGCGCCTATTGCTATTTCCATTCTTGTCATTTTTATAAGAAGTATTTACGAAATAGTAAGTGGAGCAGGAGTTGGTTACCTTGATTCGATGACCGGCATTGTTTTTTTTATGCTAATAGGAAGATATTTCCAGGAAAAAACATACGAAACACTTTCTTTCGAAAGAGATTATAAATCTTATTTTCCTGTTGCAGTTACTGTTACTAAAGATAAAAAAGAATCGAGTATACTGGTAACTCAATTAAAAAGAGGAGACAGGATAATTATACGCAATAGCGAAATTATCCCTGCTGACTCGATATTGGTAAGTGAAAGTACCCATATTGATTATAGTTTTGTTACTGGAGAATCTAAGCCGGTAAAAAAATATGCGGGGGAATTAATCTACGCAGGAGGCAAACAATTGGATGGTGCAATTCAACTGGATACGGAAAAGGAAGTTTCGCAGAGTTATCTGACAGGGCTTTGGAACAATGACCAACAAAGTCAAGCTCAAAATAAAGAAAGCCAGAACTTCGTTTTAAAAATCAATAAATATTTTGTGTTTTCACTTTTAATAGTTGCTGTGGCGGCTTTTGGTTTCTGGGCTTTTGAGGGAGATGCTGGTCGGGGAATTGCGGCAGTTACTTCTGTTTTAATTATTGCATGCCCTTGTGCACTATTATTATCGGCCACTTTCACTAATGGAAATATGCTTCGCATTTTCGGCAGAAATAAATTTTACATAAAAAACGCTTCCGTTATTGAACGCCTCACCGATGTGGATACTATTGTATTTGATAAAACAGGAACCATTACTCATGGATCTTCTGTAAAGTTTGAAGGCAAAGAACTAAATGAAGAAGAAATTGCAATTGCAGTTTCCCTTGCTTTTAATTCTTCGCATCCGCTAAGCAGAAAAATTTGTGAAAATTATCCTGAGATAAAAAAGGTAGCGGTAACTAATTTCAAAGAGATAAAAGGACAAGGAATAAGCGGGATAGTAAATGACAAGATTGTGATGATGGGCTCTCGTTATTTTGTAACGGAGCAAAAGGAAGAAGCTGGTTCGTCTTCAAGTAAAGTGTATTTATTAATTGATAACAAGGTGAAGGGCTGTTTCAGTATTAATAGTTTTTACAGAAAAGGTATTGTGTCTATAGCCCAGGAATTGAAAAAGGAATATTCTATCCAGTTGCTTTCAGGAGATAACAATGCAGAAAAAGAAACATTGAAACAATTATTTAATAGTGAAAACGATTTGCATTTTAACAAACAACCCGAAGAGAAGTTAGGGTTCATTCGGTCCTTACAGCAAAAGGGACATAATGTAATAATGATAGGCGATGGATTAAATGATGCGGGTGCATTAATGCAAAGTAATGTAGGAATAGCTGTTTCGGACGACACCAATAATTTTTCTCCTTCCTGTGATGCTATCCTTGATGGCTCTGCTTTCGAAAAACTAAAAGTGTTTTTGGATTTTGCAAAAAGCGGAAAGAAAATAATCGTTGCAAGTTTTATAGTTTCTCTTATTTATAATGTGATTGGATTGTCATATGCTGTGCAAGGTACATTGTCACCAGTAATAGCGGCCATTCTTATGCCGTTAAGTTCAATTTCAATTGTACTTCTTACCACTATTTCAAGTTCATTAATTGCTAAAATAAAAGGATTGTAAAAATGAATGGTGATGTTAATCAACTGAATGTTAGCAAATGTAAAATTAGCGATTGGACAAAAAAAAGAAATATGATTTCTGTCATATTGCCTTATGATAATGGTCATAGAAAGTCTTACGCACACGGGATAGTTTTGCACCGTAATTAATAAAAAAAGGGAATGGGAGTTTTATTCATATTGATAGGAGCAAGTATACTGGTAGCGTTAGGATTTCTGATTGCGTTTATCTGGAGTGTTAGAAGTGGACAATTTGAAGATGACTATACTCCTTCGGTAAGAATCCTTTTTGATAATGAAATTGACACAGCAAATAATAAAGGACAAACAACAATAAAAGAAATTTCAAAACTATCAAAAACAACAAATAAATAACAAATAATAAATAATAGGATTATGGAAATAGAAAAATTTCAATACGACAATAAAATTGTAAAACAATTTGCCTACGCTACAATTTTGTGGGGATTAGTAGGAATGCTGGTAGGGTTGTGGGTGTCGTTGCAACTTATTTATCCCACATTGAATATTCTGCCGCAGACATCATTTGGAAGGTTAAGACCATTGCACACCAATGCAGTAATTTTTGCATTTGTTGGTAACGGAATTTTTATGGGAGTTTATTATTCATTACAGCGTTTGTGTAAAGCCCGTATGTTCAGTGATAAATTAAGTAAGATTCACTTTTGGGGATGGCAATTAATTATTGTGGCTGCAGCCCTTACTTTGCCATTTGGTATTACCACCGGTAAAGAATATGCAGAACTAGAGTGGCCAATTGATATTGCTATAGCTGCAATATGGGTAGTGTTTGGATGGAACATGTTTGGAACAATTTTGAAACGCAGAGAGCGCCATTTATATGTTGCTATCTGGTTTTACATTGCCACATTTGTTACCGTAGCAGTATTGCATATAGTTAACTCCATTGAACTTCCGGTTTCATTTTTAAAAAGCTATCCTGTTTATGCAGGAGTTCAGGATGCCTTGGTACAATGGTGGTACGGACATAATGCAGTTGCATTTTTCTTAACCACACCTTACCTGGGATTGATGTATTATTTTATTCCTAAAATAGCAGACCGTCCGGTTTATTCATATCGTTTATCAATCATCCACTTTTGGGCATTGATATTCCTTTATATCTGGGCTGGTCCTCACCATTTGTTATATACTGCTTTGCCTGATTGGGCTCAATCAATTGGTGTTGCCTTTTCAGTTATGTTAATTGCACCATCATGGGGTGGTATGATTAACGGGTTATTAACGCTTCGCGGTGCATGGGATAAAGTAAGAGAAAGTGTAGTGTTAAAATTTATGGTGGTTGCCGTAACAGCTTATGGTATGGCCACTTTTGAAGGACCAATGCTTTCTGTAAAGAAGGTAAACTCAATTGCTCACTTTACAGATTGGATTGTTGCTCACGTTCACGTTGGCGCTTTGGGCTGGAATGGATTCTTAACCTTTGGTGTTTTGTATTGGTTAATACCGAAAATATTCCGCACTGAATTATGGTCAACCAAATTGGCAAACTGGCATTTCTGGTTAGGTTCATTGGGAATCCTGTTTTATGCCATACCAATGTATTGGGCAGGATTTACACAATATTTGATGTGGCAGGAATTTACGCCAGCAGGTTACCTGAAATATCCAAACTTCCTGGAAACTGTAACACAGTTGCGCCCGATGTATATGATGCGTTCTCTCGGAGGAACAATGTATTTGGTTGGATTTATAATGATGGCTTATAATTTAATTAAAACAATTAAAGTTGGAAATCTGCTTGAAAATGAAGATGCCGAAGCACCGGCATTACAAAAGGTATACGTTAAGCATGCAGGAGATCATTGGCATAGAGTAATTGAACGTAAACCAATTCAATTGATGTTGCTTGCTTTGGTAGTGATACTTATTGGAGGGTTAGTGGAAATGGTACCTACCTTCCTCATAAAATCAAATATACCAACCATATCAAGTGTTAAACCTTATTCTCCGCTTGAATTGCAGGGAAGAGATATTTACATAAGAGAAGGTTGTTATTTATGCCACTCACAAATGGTTCGTCCTTTACGTTTTGAAACAGAGCGTTACGGTGAGTATTCAAAAGCAGGAGAATTTGTATATGATCATCCATTTCAGTGGGGGTCTAAACGGACAGGACCTGATTTGGCCCGCGTAGGAGGAAAATATCCTAACTCATGGCATTACAACCACATGATGGACCCTACCACCATGTCACCGGGTTCCATTATGCCAACTTATCCGTTCCTATTGGATAATGCCATAGATACAGCAAGTACACCGGCAAAGATCAGAGGTATGATGAAGCTTGGAGTTCCATATCCTGAAGGGTATGATAAAATAGCTAACAGAGATTTGATGGCTCAGGCTACTTTAATTGCTGATAATTTAAAGACAGATAAAATAGAAACACTTAACGACAGAGAGATAGTTGCTTTGATTGCCTACCTGCAAAAATTAGGAAGAGATTTAAAAGTATATCATTTAATTAACGACAAAAAACCACAGCCATGAAATTTATAAATTATTTGCAATCAATAGCGGGAGTTGGAGTTTTCCCGATGATAGGATTAACCATTTTCTTTACTTTTTTTATTGTTCTTGTTATCTGGGCATTAAGAGTAAACAAAGATTATATCAATAACATGAAAAACATTCCATTGGAAAAAGGAAAAGAAACAACAACTCTTTAAATCAATTATTATGAAAAAGATAAATATCAAAAAAAGTTCACCATATCGAGGAATGGGATTAAAACACATATTTACCGGAATAGCTTTATTGACTTGTTTAGGTTCATTTGCGCAGGAAGCAAAACCTGTTGTAACTCAGGAAACGTTATGGTTGTTTTCAAACGGTTTGTTTAACACGTTATTGGGTGTAATCGTCCTGTTATTGATTATCATATCCGTTCTGGGAGGGGTATTAAAAAATGTTGCGCGGTTTTCGTCAGACAGAAAACGCAATACAGGCGGAACAGCTGCAGGTATTATTGCTTTTATAGTTTTGATTTCTTCTTCTCAGAAATCAGTTGCGCAAACAACTGCTGCAGTTGCATCCACCGGAAGTAATTATATGGGATTAGGAGCAGGAATGTTTTTCCTGATGATTGCCTTAATTGTTTTGGAGCTGATTATTATTGCAGTATTAATAGGTATGATTCAAATGTTTGTGAAAAAAGAAATGGCAGCAGCGGCTTATGTGGCAGCTAAAAAGGCTGAACCTACTTTTATGGATCGGATAAGTGCAGCAGTGCCTGTGGAGAAGGAAGCGGATATTATGCTTGACCATAATTACGATGGTATCCGCGAATTGGATAATGATTTACCTCCATGGTGGAAATATGGTTTTTATGTTACCATAATTTTTGCTGTTGTATATTTAGTCAATCATCATATTACAAAAACAAGTGATTTGCAAATTGCCATGTATGAAAAATCGATGGAAGAAGGACGCATTGCTAAGGAAGAATTCCAGAAGAAAGATGCAAATAATGTAACAGAGAATACTGTGAAATTGTATACAGATAAAACCCACCTGGATGAAGCTTTCAGTTTGTTTAAAGATAATTGTGCAGTATGTCATGGAAAATTAGGTGAGGGAGGAGTTGGTCCAAACCTTACTGATGTGTATTGGATACATGGCGGAAGTTTAAAAGATATTTTCCATACTATTACAAATGGATGGCCTGATAAAGGGATGAAATCGTGGCAGGCAGATTTTTCTCCTCTAAAAATAGATGAGCTTGCGAGTTATATCAAATCGTTGAGTGGAACCAATCCTCCAAATGGAAAAGCACCACAAGGGGATGTATATAAAGAAGAAGGGGCAGTAGTGAGCAGTGACTCAACCAAAACAGATAGTACAAAAGTAATTGCTCCGGCAATTGACAGCGTTAAAGTCGGGAAGAAAAAATAAAAATGGAAAACAAGGAAGATGGGAAGGATGATTCTTTTAGGGATTCGATAGCAACAATAAAAGATGGAAAACGTGCTTGGATATATGCTCAGAAACCTAAAGGTAAATTATATAATAAGAGAACTTATTTAAGTCTTGCTTACTTAATTATATTTTTCGCTCTTCCTTTTGTTAAAGTTGCAGGTGAACCGTTCTTTCTCATAGATATTCCTGATAGGAAATTCATTTTATTCAGTGCTATATTCTGGCCACAGGATACGTTTATCTTTGTGCTGGGTATGCTTACCTTTATAGTATTTATTATACTCTTTACGGTGGTCTTTGGGAGATTGTTTTGCGGATGGGCTTGCCCGCAAACTATTTTTATGGAAATGGTTTTCCGGAAAATTGAATACTGGATTGAAGGGGATGCAAGTCATCAAAAGGCTTTAAACAAACAACCCTGGAATACAGAAAAGGTAATTAAGAAAACCTCTAAGATTTCTGCCTTCTTTTTAGTTTCTTTCATTATAGCAAATACTTTTCTTGCTTATATAATAAGTATGGACTCGGTTTTGGCTTTGTACACTGAAGGGTTAGCTAAAAATTCCGGAACATTTATAGCCCTGTTAATATTTACTTCTATTTTCTTTTTTGTTTATCTCTGGTTCAGGGAGCAGGTTTGCCTGGTGGTTTGTCCTTACGGAAGGTTGCAGGGAGTACTTCTTGACAGGAATTCAATTATTGTAGCGTATGATTATATACGAGGAGAATCAAGAGCGAAATTTAAAAAGAATGAGGTTAGGACAAGTGGCGATTGTATCGATTGTGCACAATGTGTGAAGGTGTGTCCTACCGGAATTGACATAAGAAACGGGACACAGTTGGAATGTATTAATTGCACCGCATGTATTGATGTGTGTAATCACATGATGGATAGTGTTGGGTTACCACAAGGATTAATTCGTTTTGATTCTGAAAATGGAATTGCAAACAAACAAAAACTTAAACTGACCGGAAGAATAAAAGCTTATTCTGTGGTATTGCTTTTATTGATTGGTGTATTGGTAACACTGCTGGTGAGCAGGGATGATGTGGCAACAACCATTTTGAGAACTCCCGGATTACTGTTCCAGGAACAACCGAATAACCAGATCAGTAATTTGTATAATATTAAGATGGTAAATAAAACCCATAGTAAATTGCCAATTACCTTAAAACTGGAATCGGAGTCAGGAGAAATAAAAATGGTGGGAAATGAAATAATAAATGTGGAGAAGGAAAGTGTGGCCAGTTCGGAGTTCTTTATTTATGTGAACAGGGCAGAGATTACCAAGAGGAAAACAAAATTTAAAGTAGGCTTGTATTCGGAAGGGAAAAAAATAGCGACTGTGGAAACTAGTTTCCTTGGGCCGATTACAGTGAAAAGATAAGATGCCGGAGGTATCGCATATTTATAGAATAGATTAATATTGAATATTCGACCCCGAAGGGGTCGCACCAATTCTGGCAATTATATTTCTATAAACATTTGAACCCTATGGGTTCATGAGTTAAAGCAAATTAATAAAACAAAACAACATGTTAAAAATAAGCTGGGGAACAAAAATAGCTGCACTGTATATCGGTTTTGTAGGCCTGATAGTAGTGATGGTGGTAATGAGTATGCACCAAAGGATTGATTTGGTAAGTGATGACTATTATGATAAGGAACTGGTGTTCCAGGATAAAATAAATGAAATGAGTAATACTAATCTATTGTCAGGAAATATTACACATAGTATTACAGATACTGATATTGAATTGCAATTTCAGCCGGAGTTTAAAGCGAAGAAAGTAACAGGAGAGATTTTGTTTTTCTGTCCGAGCAATGCTTCAAAAGATTTTAAAACAACTGTGGCGTTGGATGAAAATGCTTCGCAAAAGGTTAGTTTAAAAGGGCTGAGCAAGGGGATGTATAAAATGCAAATCTCGTGGAAGGATGAGGTGAAAGCTTATTTTGCAGAGGAAACAATAGTGATACCTTAAGTGATGAATATTTTTTGGACGGCCATAACATTAGGTTTTGTTGGGAGTTTTCACTGTGTGGGAATGTGTGGTCCCATTGCGCTTGCTTTGCCGTTAAATCAAAATTCAATTTGGTCAAAGATAACGGGAGTGTTGTTTTACAACTTCGGGAGAATGTTTACCTACGCAATGTTTGGCGCATTGTTCGGATTGGTGGGGCAGAGTTTTGTAATTGCAGGTTATCAGCAGGCCTTATCCATAACCCTTGGAGTGGCTATTTTGATAATGGTTTTGTTACCGAACCAATGGGTGGCAAGATTCAGAATTACTTCTTCCATTTATTCTTTTATCGGAAAAATAAAACAACAGTTGGGTTCTTTATTTAAAAAGAAAAGTTATTCTTCTTTGTTTTTCATCGGAACGTTAAATGGTTTGTTGCCATGCGGACTGGTGTATCTGGGGATAGCTGGAGCAATAGCCACCGGAAGCAGTTTACAGGGAAGTATGTTTATGGCATTGTTTGCCTTCGGAACTTTTCCGGCAATGGTTGTATTGTCCTTGTTAGGAAATTCCCTCAGTATTAATTTCAGAAATAAAATAAGAAAAGCTGTTCCTTTATTTGTTTCCATGATGGCGGTGTTACTTATACTTCGCGGAATGAATCTTGGGATTCCTTACGTAAGCCCACAGATGTCGGCAAGTAAGGCAGTATGCGATAAATGTTGTCATAAATAAAAAGCATGAGCATTATCAGGATAACCAAGGAGTTTAATTTTGAAATGGCGCATGCTCTTTTTGGTTATGATGGTGCCTGCAAAAATATTCACGGACATTCGTATCAACTTTCGGTAACTATAAAAGGAACACCTATAGTGGATGAAAAAAATGTGAAGCTGGGAATGGTGATGGACTTTAATGAATTAAAAGCAATAGTGAAACCCATTATTGATGAGCTGGACCATGCAACCATGCTGAATACCAATTCCCCTCATAAACAACTTGCAGAAAAAAATTTATTGTTTGAAAAACTGGTATTGGTAAATTACCAACCTACATGTGAAAACATGTTGATTGACATGGCAGATTATATTTTGGTGCGCCTGCCCGACCATATAAAACTGCACCACCTGCGATTGCAGGAAACTCCAACTTCTTATGCAGAATGGTTTGCAGAAGACAATTCTGCTTTGTAAAAAAAAATATTTTGAAGAACGAATTAATAAAAAAATATAATGTAGCGGGGCCCCGTTATACAAGTTACCCTACCGTTCCATATTGGAATACGGAAGTTCCCAAAGTGGAAGATTGGAAAGAAGCGGTAAAAAAAAGTTTTACAACCACCAATGCTACCGATGGAATTTCCATTTATATTCATTTGCCTTTTTGCGAAAGCCTTTGCACCTACTGTGGCTGCAATACAAGGATTACAAAAAATCATGCGGTAGAAAATAAATACATTGCTGCTTTACTGAAAGAATGGAAAATGTACCTGGAAGTATTTGAGGAAACACCAAGGATTCGCGAAATACATTTGGGTGGTGGCACACCAACTTTTTTCAGCAGTGAGAATTTAGAGAAATTAATAAATGGTATTTTATCAACCGGGATAGTTTGTGATGATGCTGCGTTTAGTTTTGAAGCACATCCGAACAACACTACTGTGGAGCATTTGCAAACGCTGTATGATTTAGGATTCAGAAGACTGAGCCTGGGAATACAGGATTTTGATATTGCAGTGCAAACAATTGTGAACCGTGTTCAGCCGATTGAAAATGTGGAACAGGTGGTGAACGCAGCCCGCAGCATAGGATATACCTCCATTAATTTTGATTTGATATATGGATTGCCATTGCAAACCATGTATTCTGTTATTGATACCATACATAAAGTAAATGTGTTGCGGCCCGACAGGATAGCGTTTTACAGCTATGCCCATATTCCATGGGTCAAACCCGGGCAACGAAAATTTACCGAAAAAGATTTACCGGTGGATGAAGCCAAGAGAGCTTTGTACGAAAAAGGAAAGGAGCTGTTTGAAGAGATGGGGTATGTGGAAATAGGCATGGATCATTTTGCGTTAAAGTCAGATGGCTTGTATAAGGCGGCTGAGGCCGGAAAGCTGCATCGTAATTTTATGGGTTATTCCGATTCCTACACCGAACTGATGGTCGGGCTTGGTGTTTCTTCCATAAGCGATACCTGGAACGCTTTCGGGCAGAATGTAAAAAAGGTGGAAGAGTATTATGAACTGATTGACAAAAATGAATTGCCGATTTTCAAAGGACATTTTCTGACCAATGAAGATGAACTGATACGAAAACATATTCTCAATATCATGTGCCGGTTCCAAACCAGCTGGCAGCAGCAGTCCGAACAATGTGATGCCGTGTTTGCTGCCATCACCCGGCTGGCAGAAATGGAAAAAGATAAGCTCGTGGTTATTACTCCTTTTCATCTCAAGGTCACCGAAGCAGGAAGGCCTTTTATAAGGAATATCTGTATGAGTTTTGATGCCCGCCTATGGAGCAATCTTCCTCAATCTCAGATTTTCAGTTCCACTGTGTAGCTTTTTTTACTTCATTCCAGTCATCCTCACAGTACGTATAATAGTTAAGGCACTAGCGGTTTTCAAGGTTTAATTGCCCCACCACTATCTCATTCGTTATTCGATAAAATTCGTTATTCGTTGAAAATTTTTTTGGGCAGACACCTCACCACTTCTCATCACCTGTCTTCCCGCCCACACGCGGTATCTTTTTTTATCTGCCACCTCCTCCCTCCGAATCCGGTCACTGAGCGAAGCCGAAGTGTCACTTCTTCAAACCCTTACAGCCAGATAAAAAAAGGATACTTCGCGCGGGTCGGGTGCAGTGGGCTAATGTATCGCTTTGTCGCAAACTGTAATATACCTGTAAAATAAATTTCATATTTTTCCGCAGGTTTAAAAAATAAAACCTACCAGGTTTACCATCTAACTTCACCTCTCCCCTCCGAACTCGCTCCTTCGCGAGTTTGGTGGTTTTAGCAGTTACCTGTGTTCCACTCCTGACCTTTCACCTCTGTCAGTATGCAGAACAAATGTCTTTGCAGGTGTTTTTCACCTGCAAACAAACGAAATTTACTTTTCAGCCTTTGTTGGCGAAAACTACCAACAAAGGTTAAAACAGATTGACTTTATACTTATACGTTGGCGGTAAAATGGTCCTATATTTTCAACCAAAAAAGTGGTGAACAATAGCTTCCCCAAAAACAATATATTTTGCAAAATGCTGATTATGTGTAACATGCAGTTAGGGAGCAAGCCCAAACAAGTGTCGGGAGGTTATGTCCAACAGGGAAGTAAGCCCGGACAAGTGTAGGGATTGGCTTCCTAACTGAGGATAAAGCCCGGACAAGTGTCGGGACTAACTTCCTAACTGGGGATAAAGCTCCGAAAAGTGTCTGGGCTAACTTCCTAACTGGGGATAAAGCCCCGGCAAGTGTCTGGACTAACTTCCTAACTGGGGATAAAGCTCGGACAAGTGTCGGGACTAACTTCCTTGTTGGAGATAAGGCCAAAACAAAAAAAGTAGGTTTTCAATAAAAAACAACTAGGTGTAGGAGCTCGGATTACCGAGGAATAATTATTGATTACTGATGAAAAAAATTCCTGTTCTTGCAAAAGGGTAGGCTTTTTTCGGCATTTATCGTTCGGAGAGACTTTATGTTATATCAGATAAAATTTGGTACTAACATATTGAACCAATTAAACGATACCATATTACGAAACCTCCAAGCTTACGAAGTAGAAAGTTGGGATATGGGAGGAAGGTTTATTTGAAACTGGAAATTGGCAAGCCGCACCCGATTGTAGCGGAAAGCCCGAAGTGTGGTGGGGTAGGAAATAAAAAGACACACCCCCTACCCCCTCTTGCTAACGCCAATGCCAACGCACAGAGGGGAATGAGCACGTGGGCGGACGGACTTGAAGCGGAAAGCGGGAAGACAGTGAACGATGAAATGAGGCGGTGTCTGCCCAAATTGAATTTGTTATTATTTTTTTATAGTGTTAGGAAACCTCCAAACTCGCAAAGGAGCGAGTTCGGAGGGGTGGATATTTGTTATTTGCTTATCTTTGCATGCACAATGGATACAGAACCTGTTAGTACCCCTCCTTTAATTCCTCCTAAAAAGTCACCTCTTGTGTTTCGCATTTTGCTGCGGGTGATGATTGTGTTTTTTATTTTGGTGTTCCTGATGATTGGTGCGGGTTTTATTATTGGTATTTATTACCAGAATGAGGTGAAGGACTATGTGATAAAGGAAATGAATAAGCAGCTGAATACGGAGATAATAGTGGATGGTAAGGATATTGATTTTACGGTGATTAAAAACTTTCCGAATGCCTCGATTGATTTTAAAAATGTGAAGGTGCTGGAAGCGGTGAAACGGAAGAACAAGGATACGCTGTTTGTGGCCGGTGAGATTAGTTTGCAGTTTAATATTGTAGATGTTTTTAAAAAGAATTATCACATTAAAAAGATAGAAGTGGATGATGCGGACTTGAAAATACGGATTGATAAAAACGGGAATGACAATTATCATTTCTGGAAACCTTCGGCAGATACTGCGAACACTGCTTTTTCGTTTGCGCTGGAAGATATTGTGCTGAAGAATGTAAACTTTACTTTTAAAAATGCAAAGGCAAAACAGAGCATGGATGTGCTGATAAGGAAGAGTAACTTGTCGGGTGATTTTTCGGAGAAGAGTTATTCGCTGGAAACGGTGAGTGACCTGTTTGTGAACTATTACAGGGCAGATAGTGTGACCTACCTGAAAGAGAAAAATATTAATGCGGAAGTGGACCTGGCGGTGGATAACGAAATGCCGAGTTATAAAATAAAGAAGGGGAAAATAAAGCTGGAGAATTTACTGTTTGAGGTGGCGGGAAATGTGATAGCGGCTAATGATGAACCGGTGCTGAACCTGGCAGTGAAGGGTAAGGATATGGATATTAAATCGGTGCTGTCGCTGATTCCGGAACGGTATAAAGGGAAAATAAATGATTATGAAAGTAATGGTGAGTTTTATTTTGATGCAACGATAAGGGGAAGCTTTGCAAACAAACAAAGTCCGCAGGTGGTTGCAGATTTTGGGATTAAGAATGCTGACATTACGCAGGTGAAAGATAATATAGTGTTGCACCAGGTGAATCTGAAAGGACATTATGATAATGGTAATAAAACGAATCAAGAGCCTTCGAAGTTGTCGCTGGTGCCTTTTTCGGCAAGTATTAATGAGGGCTCGATAGCGGGAGAGTTGTTGCTGAATAACCTGGAGAATCCTTCGTTTAACGGAAAGATAAAAGGAGATATCAGTTTGAACGAATTGCAGAAGTTTATAAAAATAGATACGATAGAAACGGTGACAGGTCAACTGAAAATAGATGCACATTTTACAGGTGAGGGAAAAAATATTTCGACCGGAAATTATGATGAGGTGAGCACTTACGGGGACCTTATGATAACGGATATGAATTTGAAACTGAAAAATAATTCGTTGCCGTTTACCAAAATTAATGGAGATTTTAAGTTTGATAATAATGATTTGGTGATTAATAATTTTACCGGAAATGCCGGCAGCAGTGATTTTGATTTGAAAGGTGTGTTTAAAAATATGATTGGGTATTTGCTGAAAGAAAACCAGGATGTGACCATAGATGCTACTTTTATTTCGAAGAATACGGACCTGAATGAGTTGCTTGCCAATAAGGATAAAACTCCGGAATCGAACAGTAAATATAAGTTGAGCTTTTCGGAACATATAAATGTGAACCTGAACAGCGAGATTCAACATTTGATATTCCGGAAATTTGATGCGACCAATATACAGGGAACCATAAAACTGAAAGACAAGAAACTTATTTGCGACCCGATTGTGCTTTCTACTATGGGTGGAAATATTACCACGAGCGGGCTGATAGATGGAAGTGACAGTACAAAATTATTGGTGACCTGTTTTTCGGACTTGGATAATATAAATATTTCCAAACTGTTTTATGAGTTTGAAAACTTTGGTGAAACAACTATTACGGATAAAAATATAAAAGGAATAGCAAGTGCTAAGGTTCAGTTTGCTGCTGAGCTGTCGCCTGAATTGAAAATAAATGTGGATAAACTGTATGCAGGAGTGCATATGACGATAGAGAATGGTGAGCTGAATAATGTGGAAGCAATGAAGAGTATGTCGAGATTTATTGAATTGAAAGACCTTGAAAATATTCGTTTTGCAACGCTGAAAAACCAGGTGGAAATAAAGAACCAGGTGGTGACGATTCCAAAAATGGAAGTGAAGTCGAACGCGATAAATATTGTTGCTTCGGGAACGCATAGCTTTAATAATGATATTAATTATAAAGTAAAATTGTCGCTGAATGAGTTGCTGGCCAAGAAAGCCAGGAAGGCAAAGAAGGAGAACGATGAGTTTGGAGAAGTGGAGGATGATGGATTAGGTAGGACCAACATTTTTCTGCTGATGACCGGAACGCTGGAGCATCCTGTTATTAAATATGACTCGAAAAGTGCGATACAAAATGTGAAGCAGGATTTGAAAGTGGAGAAGCAAACATTGAAAGCGATTTTGAAAGATGAGTTTGGTATGTTTAAGAAAGATTCGACACTTTCGAAAAAGAAACCGAAAACGGAAGAAACTAAATTCAAGATTAACTGGGAGGAAGCCGATAAAAAGGAAGAAAAGAAAGAACTGAAATTGCCAAAAAAAGAAGAAGGGGAGGATTATTAACCTCTCCCCTTAATCGCCTCTCCAAAGGAGAGGGGGTAGAACTTATAAGGAAGAAATTTAATCACATACTTTGCAACTCCCTGTTTGATTTAGGGACATTGCATATTTTCAAAGGAGTTTCTATTACAACAAAAAGTATTACATTCGTATTCTTAAATTAGAAAAGTGAACATTTATTCGACAAAGCAGAAGTGGAAAATAGGGTTGTTTGTTACAGCCGTAATTATAGTGGGTGTATCGTTATGGTACACCAATACGCTTGTGAGCAAAATAGCGCAGGAAGAGCGCAGGAAGGTGAAACTTTGGGCAGATGCAATTCAAAAGAAAGCCAACCTTGTAAAATATACCAACCAATTATTCGATAAAATAAAAGAGGACGAGCGCAAGAAAGTGGAATTGTGGGCGGAAGCAACAAGACAATTATCCCAGGACCTAAGCGATTATGGATTTGTGCTGAAGGTGGTTTCGGATAATACCACTGTGCCGGTAATACTTGCAGATGAAAAAGGAAATCCCATCACCTCGAGGAATTTGGAAAAGGATAAAGAGAATGATAAGGTGTATCTGAAAGCGCAGATGGACGCCATGCAGAAAGTTCAAGAACCCATTGAAATTAATATTTACAAGGGGCAAAAGAATTTTCTTTATTACAAGGATTCAAAATTGTTTTCGGAATTAAAGAATACAATGGATGATTTAATAAAATCATTTATTTCCGAGGTGGCTGTTAATTCAGCTTCTGTGCCTGTTATTTATACCGACTCATCAAAAATGAATGTGTTGGCTTATGGTAATGTGGATACAGCAAAAATAAAAGATGCGGCTTATTTAAAATCAACGCTTGCTGAAATGGCTTCGCAGAATCAACCCATAGAGGTGGAGTTTGGTGATGGGGGAAAGAGTTATATTTTTTACCAGGAGTCGATGTTGCTTACTCAATTAAAGTATTATCCGTATGTGATGTTCGGAATAATAGGTTTGTTTTTATTGGTGGCCTATCTTTTATTCAGTACTGCAAGAAGAGTGGAGCAGAACCAGGTGTGGGTAGGTTTGGCGAAAGAAACGGCCCACCAGTTAGGAACCCCATTGTCCTCACTAATGGCATGGGTTGAATATTTAAAAGACAAAGGCCTGGATATGGATACGGCCACAGAAATAGATAAAGATGTAAGGCGACTGGAAACCATAACGGAACGTTTCTCAAAAATAGGTTCTGTACCCAAATTAAATTATGTGGATTTGGTGAAGGTGCTGGATGATTCTGTTATTTATATGAAATCAAGAACTTCCAAGAATGTAACTTTTACTATCCATTCGGGAAATCAAACGGAAGTGATGGCACAACTGAATGTTCCTTTGTTTGAATGGGTGATTGAAAATTTAATCCGAAATGCAGTGGATGCAATGAACGGACATGGTGCTATTACTATTACTCTCTCTGACCAGACACAGTTTGTATATATTGATGTAACAGATAATGGTAAAGGAATTCCGAAGTCAAAATACAAAACAGTGTTTGAGCCGGGGTATACCACTAAACAAAGAGGTTGGGGATTAGGTTTATCTCTTACCAAACGAATTATTGAAAACTACCACTCGGGAAAAATATTTGTAAAGAGCTCTGAAATTGATAAAGGCACTACGTTCAGGATTGTGTTGAACAAATAATAATGTCCGGTATTTACATTCATATTCCTTTTTGCAAACAAGCCTGCAATTATTGCGATTTTCATTTTTCCACTTCTTTAAATAATAAGGATGCTTTTCTGAATGCCCTGAAAAAGGAAATAGAAATGCAAAAGGGGTATTTGAACGGGAATAAAATTTCAACTATTTATTTTGGAGGAGGTACACCATCCTTGTTATCTGAAAAGGAGCTCATGGACCTTTTTGAAATTCTTGACAGGAATTTTGTGATTGCACCAGATGCTGAAATAACATTAGAAGCTAATCCGGATGATTTATCGAAAGAGAAAATAAAGCAATTGAAAGCAACCCCTATTAACAGATTGAGCATTGGGATTCAAAGTTTTTATGATGAAGATTTAAAACTAATGAACCGGGCTCATAATTCAAAAGAAGCGGAAAGTGCAGTAAAAACATCTCAGGATAGTGGGTTTGGAAACATTACTATTGATTTGATTTATGGAATTCCAACATTGACTCATGCTAACTGGAAGAGTAATTTAGCAAGTGCTTTTAACATGGATGTGAAACATATCTCAGCATATTGTTTGACGGTGGAGCCTAAAACGGTATTGGCTCACCAGGTAAAGACGGGTAAAATAAAAAATGTGGATGAGCAACAGAGTGCAGAACAATTTGAAATAATGCAGGAAGCCATGCAAAAGAATAGTTTTATTCAATACGAAATTTCCAATTTCTGCAAAGAAGGATATTATTCTAAACACAATAGTAATTATTGGTTGAAAGAAACATATCTTGGCTTGGGGCCTTCTGCACATTCGTATAACGGAAACAGCAGGCAATGGAATATTTCGAATAATCCGTTATACATTCAAGCGATTGAAAAAGGAGTGTTGAATTTTGAGAAAGAAGAACTGACTCTTCACCAACGATATAATGAATACATTCTTACATCCCTAAGAACCATGTGGGGAGCAGATTTGAATTATATTGAAACTGCATTCGGTAGAGATTATGTAACACATGGTTTAAAGGAAGTGGAAAAATATTTGGAGACCGGAAAGGTGTTACATCAGGAAAATAAATTAATTTTATCAGATAACGGAAAGTTGTTTGCGGATAAAATAGCAAGCGATATTTTTATAACAGAATAACATGGTTGCAAAAATTACACATAAAGGAAAATCATATAACCTGGACTTATCAAAGCCAATTGATATTTCAATTCCATTGCGGACAGGTAAGGAAAATGTAAATGCCTGGTATGTTAACCCGATGTCGATAGAACCTGTGAGAATGGGTGACTGGATAGGGGATGTAAAGCAAGGAGGGTCAGTAAATTTCAGAAACATTATGTTTAATCCGCATGGAAACGGGACGCATACGGAATGTGTGGGGCATATCAGTAAGGAAGATTTTACCATTAATCAATCATTAAAAAAGTTTTTCTTTCTGGCAGAAGTGATTACAGTTTTACCGGATGAAACAGCAGATGGAGATAAAATAATTACAAAGCAACATATTGAAAATTGCCTGGGTGATAAACGCCCTGAAGCAATTGTTATCCGCACACTGGATAACCATATTTCAAAAATAAACCGGCAATACTCTAATACTAACCCGCCTTATCTTCATCAAGAAGCTGCGGAATTAATTGATGCGCTTGGCATAGACCATTTGCTCATTGATTTACCTTCAGTAGATAAAGAAGTGGATGGAGGGAAATTACTGGCTCATCATGCTTTCTGGCAATATCCGCACAATACCAAACAGGAACGAACCATAACAGAGATGATATATGTTCCTAATTCTATTTTTGACGGAACTTATTTGTTGAATATCCAGATTGCAAGTTTTGAAAACGATGCTTCTCCAAGCAAGCCGGTTTTGTTCCAGTTAAACATTGCCTTATAAACAAAGCAGCCCGATGAAAAATCATCAGGCTGCCCTCACTACCAACTAAACAAAAAACTAGATACTTATTGTTACCCCAACAGAGAAGGGATATTCCTGCGGTCCTTTATCTTTTTGAAATAAACGGTTAAGACCATAATTTGCAAATACAGAAACATGATTGTACCCAACACGAACTATGGCACTGTAGCGGAATGGCTCTAAATTAAAATCATCACGTTGTTTTATTTTGTAATGATGGTCATCTAAATTATACAACTGCTTGGTAACTGAATGAATGCGGTAAGCAAATTCAATACCTCCGGCAATGTGAAAATTATTATGCGGATTTTTACTCGTGTTGATTTCCAGCATTAGTGGCACTTTAATGTAGCTAACATTCAAATTGTTTTTCTTATAACTAATAGAGTCTTGAATTCCTCTAACATAAGCACTGCTATCGGTGCTCAATGAAATTTTATTTTTGAAAGCATAATGATTAAAATCGAAACCGATACCTGTTACCAGATTTATATAGTTTTTATAGATGTGAAAGTTTTTCTGAAAAAGGTTTAATCCAAACTGGTATGATTTAGCATAGTTTAATTCCATAAATGTTGCACCCTGAGCCACATCTAAAGTGTTTTTATAATCCAACAATCCATTTACTCCAAAGTCCAATCCTCTCCAGTTCTTATAGGATTTATTGTATTCGTGAATAGAATCTTTTCTTGAATAACCATTTCTGGAATGATAGTCGTCATTGTCGCCAATAATCATGTATTTCTTTTTTCCTAACTTAAATTTGGTGGTATCATTTGCTGTTTCTTCACCATTGCCGCTTTTGCTTTCGCGCACAGAACCTGCACCGGTAATATTTACATTCCGTTCTCCGGGGTTTCCTTTATAAATTACTGACCCTGCACCCGAAACATCTGCATCGAGGCTTTGTTTTACATTTACTTTGGCATCTCCCGCTCCTGACACCTTTACTTTTGCCTTATCAGTTTCCACGTTACTAGCTTTCAAATCCCCTGCTCCGGAAACATCGGCTGTTAAAAGCTGGGAACTTCCTTTTAATGAAACATCACCTGCCCCACTGATTTCTGTTTTTATCTCGGTGGCTTTTACTTCGAGGTGCACATCACCTGCTCCGTTTGATTTGATAAATAACTTATCACATATTAATTGATTCTCTGTTTTTACATCTGCAGAGCCGGAAACGTCCAAGCTGTTTAATGCTTTTACATTAATTAAAATGTTTACTGTTTTATCTGTTTTAATATTTCCTTCAGTTGAGATAGAAAGTATTCCATCTTTCACTTCAGTTTTTATTTGTCCCTGCAAATTTTCCGGTGCTTCTACTTTTACCGTGTTAGCATCGCCCTGTGAAACAAGAATGTTAAAAGCATCTCCTGCCTTAATTCCTGTAAAATCTCCAACATTTCTTGTTTGTTGTGCCTGTATGGTTAATGAAGATACTCCTATTAAAAGAGAAGCTGCAATGGTTGTTATTTTTAATTTCATAATAAATTATTTTTTGTTGATTTTGATAGTAAGACGACCGAGGGAATGAATTTGTTACAGGTGAATGGAAATATTTTTAAGAAGTAATGGAAATAGAATTGAAAGTTATGATTTGTGGCTTAACAATATATTAACAATAAGAAATTATTCAGTTAGTACTGGCAGGGTACTTTTGTGCCCATAAAACAAATGAAATGAACAAAATACTAATAGTGGATGATGAACCGGATATTTTAGAGTTCTTATCCTACAACTTCCGGAAAAAGGATTTTTTAGTTATTACAGCCAATGATGGAAAGGAAGGTTTGGAACGTGCCATGCAGGAATCTCCGGAGATTATTATTTCTGATATATTAATGCCGGAAATGGACGGGATAGAAATGTGTAAAGAAATAAAGAAGAATATAAAGTTTACTACCACCCCATTTATTTTTCTTACTGCGGTAAACGATGATTATAAGGTATTGTATGCCATGAGCTCGGGAGCTAACCAGTTTGTTTCAAAACCTATTAAGTTTGAGTACCTATTATCTATTGTGAACCAAACCCTGGCGGTTCATTAGTTATTTCTTCCTTTAGGAAGTATTTTCCCAACTTTTATTGCTTTCGGACAATTTTTTCCGGCAAAACCCCCTTTGAAAGAAAATCCCCCAAAAATGAATAAAAGGGTAAAAATGAGCACTAAATGGATTAAATATTTTGGCGTATTCATTAAAATACTATATTTGCACCCCAAATTAAAAAAAGAGTAATTAATTATTTGATTTTAAACAAATTAAAAGAGTATGACAAAAGCACAAATTGTAAATGACATTGCAAAGAAAACCGGAATGGAAAAAGTAGAGATTTCAGCTACTGTTGAAGCATTTATGAAAGCGGTTAAAGAAAGCATGATTGAAGGAGAAAACGTTTATTTAAGAGGTTTTGGAACCTTTATTGTAAAAAAACGCGCTGAAAAAACAGGAAGAAATATTTCTAAAAACACATCGGTTATTATTCCGGCACATTACTTTCCAACATACAAACCTGCAAAGGAGTTTGCTGAAAATGTAAAGGCGGCAGTAAAAGTATCAAAAAAAGGAGCAAAGTAATTTCAAATGTCAGATTTAGCAATCTGAAATTAAAAAATGTCTGTAAACAAAACGCAAATAGCAGTAATTGCAGGCTCAGTAGTATTAATCGTTCTTTTATTATTTGCAAATACCGATCTTCCTAAAAAAGAGGAAGTGAAAATGTCGGAACACCCGGGGCCTAACGGTGCTGGAATGTTAACATTAGTAGAAAGTGCAAAAGCAAGTTTAACTGTTTCTCAGAAAAAGGAAATGGATAAGTTGGATGAAGCTGTAAAATCTTCTCCCGACAAAAAGAAAGCTTTTGAGAACATTATCAACCAATGGGACAGTTTGAGACAGCCAGCAGTGGCAGCTCATTATATGGAAGAGGCCGCAAAAGCATCTCCAAATGAAAAGAACTGGAGCGAAGCAGGGAACAGGTATTATGCCGCTACCCGATTTGCTAAAGAACCTGACAAACCTTTGCTTTACAGCAAAGCGATGGAATGTTTTGAAAAGACATTGGAACTAAACCCGAAAAACGTGGAGGCCAAGATAAACCTTGGAGCCTGTTATGTGGAAGGTAGTGCCGAGCCAATGAAAGGTATAGGGATGCTTCGCGAAGTGGAAAAAACAGATTCGAATAATGTGAACCTGCAATTGAACTTCGCTTTCTTCTCCGAAAAATCGAGACAATGGGACAGGGCCATAAAACGTTTTCAAAAGGTGTTGGTTATTCAGCCTGATTTCATTGAAGCGTATTTGCACCTGGCAGATGCTTATCAGCAGAAAGGCGACAAAGCTAAGTCGATTGAAAGCCTGGAAGCGTATCTTTCGAAAACGGATGATGTGACAGTGAAAGCGGAAATTCAGGATTATATTAACAAACTGAAGAGCGAGAAATAAAAGAGATTACTAAATTTAGAATTCATTATTAATAATTTATAATACCAACAGAAAATGCCAAGCGGTAAAAAAAGAAAACGTCATAAAATGGCGACTCACAAACGTAAAAAACGTTTGAGAAAAAACAGACATAAGAAAAAATAATTCCTTAGCGGAATTATAGCTCTATGCATTAGTAACATAATAAACAGGATGGAAAATTTCCATTCTGTTTATCTATGCACTTATATATGTGTGTTTTATTTCGGGAAACCGAAAACAACCTTAGAAACATCAACCAATTATTTTGCATTCTCCGAAAGCGCGAGGTGGGATAATTGTATTTATTTAAAACTTTAAAGAGTGAACAACGAATTAATCATTGATTCCACTCCCTCCGAAGTTGTTATTGCCTTATTAAATGATAAGCGATTAGTAGAACTCAATCGCGAACGAAGCAACAATAACTATACGGTTGGCGACATATATCTTGGACGGGTAAAAAAAGTAATGCCCGGATTGAAT
This sequence comes from Bacteroidota bacterium, assembly GCA_947479085.1. Lineage (GTDB taxonomy): Bacteria > Bacteroidota > Bacteroidia > 2-12-FULL-35-15 > 2-12-FULL-35-15 > 2-12-FULL-35-15. The sequence continues at coordinate 187,591 of CANJYB010000005.1, forward strand.
GCCGCCTTTGTGGATGTTGGATACGAAAAAGATGCATTTTTGCATTACCTGGACTTAGGTCCGCAGGCCAATTCCTTTTGCAAATACACCAAACTGGTGCAAACGGATAAGCAAACCACTTCCAACTTAATGTATTTTAAGCTGGAAAATGATATTCCGAAAGATGGCAAAATAGGAACTATTATTAATGCGAATCAGCAAATTCTGATTCAGATTGCCAAGGAACCTATTTCTACAAAAGGTCCGAGAATAACCACCGAAATTTCATTAGCAGGAAGATACATTGTCCTGATTCCTTTCTCCGATAAAATTTCTGTTTCACAGAAAATAAAAACTACCGAAGAAAAGACCCGGCTGAAAAGATTACTTGCGAGTATAAAACCTAAAAACTTTGGGGTAATTATTCGTACGGTTGCTGAAGGAAAATCGGTTGCTGATTTGGATGCGGATTTGAATGACCTGATTAAGAAATGGGAAATTTGTTATCAAGCTTTGAAAACTGCTCAACCACCACAAAAGGTGTTGGGAGAGATTGACAGAACTTCTGCCATACTTCGCGATTTGCTGAATGCAAGTTTCAACAGCATTCATATCAATGACCCTGCATTGTACGAAGAAACAAAAACCTACCTGCAAACCATTGCACCGGATAAAGAAAAAATTCTGAAACTGTATAAAGGTACTGTTCCCATCTTCGACAATTTTGGAGTGGACCGACAGATAAAAGCATTGTTTGGAAAAACAGTGACCATGAAAAGCGGTGGTTACCTGATAGTGGAGCATACGGAAGCGATGCACGTTATTGATGTAAACAGTGGAAACCGTGCCAAATCGGATAATAACCAGGAAACAAATGCGTTTGAAATAAACCTGGAAGCAGCTGTGGAAGTTGCTCGTCAGCTTCGGTTGAGAGATATGGGTGGAATCATTGTGGTCGATTTTATTGATTTGCATAATGCTGAAAACCGTAAACTGTTGTTTGAAAAGATGCGGGACGAAATGGCTAAGGACCGTGCGAAACACAACATTCTTCCTCCTTCCAAATTCGGATTGATACAGATTACCCGTCAGCGCGTTCGACCGGAAATGAATATAGTTACTGTGGAAAAATGCCCAACCTGTGGAGGTACTGGCGAGATACAGGCAAGTATATTATTGATGGATCAGATTGAAAATAACGTACGCTATATATTAAAGGAACAAAACGAAAGTGGTGTTACCCTTTGTGTGCATCCTTACCTGGAAGCGTATATTACCCGTGGTTTGTTTACTTCGCTTCGCAGAAAATGGAGCAAGAAATACGGAAAGACGCTGAAAGTAAAAGCGATGTCTTCGTATAACTTTTTGGAATATCATTTTTTGAATAAAAATGAGGATGAGATAAAGATTTAAATGTGAGATAATAAATTTGAGTATTGAGAAATGCCCCCGCAGATATTGTGGGGGCATTTTTTGTTTGGAATCTTAATGAAGGCTACACCAAATGGGAGCAAGTTAAGACGATAAATACTATCCTCTTTTTAAAAACCTATTTCCCGCCAATAGTAAACTTATGCTGTGAAGTCGTTTTGCCATCACTCACTATAAGGTAATACATTCCATTGGGAAATGTATTGGCTTTTATCTCGTTAAATAAAATGGTATTGATTCCTGTAAACAGTTTTTTTGTATCGCTATACATCAATTCTCCTAACTGATTGTAGATGGATAGATTCACTTTATTAGTGGTGCCGGAGTTTATAGAAATACTGCTTTTATCTGTTACCGGATTTGGAAAAATGTCTGTTTCGAAGAGTGGTTTATTGGTTTCAGCAATACCTGCTGCTGAAACGGATGTAACCCTGACACTATCCATAACTACATCTGTTAATGGCCTGTCGCTGGAATTGGTGGGTACCACTCCTATGGCCTGAACTACAGAAAAATTATTTATAACAATACCAAAAACAGGGTAATTAGGATTTAAGAAATTATTGTTAACGAGGTTAATAAAAAACTGGCTTTCGCCAGTGTTGGGTCCTGAGTTTGCCATCGCTAGGACCTTTTGCAGGTTTAAATTCGGAGCAGTAAGCTCGTCCTGAATAGGAATTCCGGTACCGCCAAAGCCTGTGCCTAAGGGGTCTCCGCCCTGAATCATAAAGCCCGCTATTACGCGATGAAAAATAACTCCGTCATAAAAATGAGTATTTACTAATCCCAAAAAATTGGTGTTGTTATTGGCCGGGCAACATCATACAAACTTGCTTCAAAGTTGCCCATATTGGTGTAAAAGGTAACGTGCGTAGATTGCGCCTTAGCAAAATTTGAAATAAGGACGAATGAAATAAGTAAAAAAGAAATGGCTGTTTTTTTCATTGTTTATATTTTATGTTTTGTATTAAATGTTTTTTGGGTGTTTTTGATGTGTTTAATTTTTAGTAAAAGTATGAAATTTATTACGCAAATCTCTTTAAAAAAAACTCCCCTGATTTTTACACCAGGGGAGTTTTTTGTTTTTACAGAACTGACAGCTTAAGGCTATTCAGTAAGCATAATTATCTTATGAAGCTTTTCCGAACCCGGAGAAAAATGATAAGCCAACTCAGACTGAATAGCAAACCCTCTGCACGTATAAGTAATATTATAATCACCAGGAATCACTTTCACATTTTTAAATCTTCCCAAATTGCTTGTCAATGAAGTATAAGTTACCGAAGGTTCATCTGTTTTAACCAGCGTAGCCAATACATTTGCAATTGGATTTCCTGCACTGTCTTTTGCTGTTCCTCTGAATTTTGTAAAAGTACTACCCGCATCCAGTATAATTCTCGCGCTGTAATATCCTTTGTAAAATGTAGCTTGCGACACCTTTATAGAAGTTACCAACCTATCCATAATATTTTTAAACTGTATATCAATAGTCGAGCGGATAAGCGCCTTCATATCATCATTAGCAGTCTTTTTACTCACTATGGCCTGCCTTGGTCGCTGAATCGAAGTACTGTAATTATTTATCGCCACTCCAAATGCTGTTACTATCGGAGCCGTTATCCCTGCCGGACCCAACGCAGCAATATTAGTATTAGCAGCCCCCATAATAACTATACAAACATCATCCACATCCTCCTTCGATAATCTGTCCAGCTTCGACTGGTTGTAATTTACCAACGCAGCCAGCCTATTATTCACCGGATTCAGGCTGTTTGCATACGCAAAAACAGCCGAAGCACATTGAAGCGCAAACTCAGTCATCGTTTTCCTTAGTTGATTCGTATCCTGGGTAACACCCGTTGTAGTCCCAGTCACCACACCGTTTAATATCCCGATAGCAGTCACATTACTTTTCACCACCGTCAAAGTAGTACCGTAAAGCGCAAGCCCCGATACAGGAGCAGTATTAGCATCCGAAAATTCAACAACTGTATTAATCATGTTGAATAAATTTGTTTCTTTCGTGTTCATTTTAATTTAAGTTTAAGTTAGTTAATCATTTATTTATAATTGTTTATTTTCATCACTCGATTCTTTTAACATTTCCCATAATTCTTGACCAAATCCCCCACCAGCTATTTTATTTAAGCTCGATAGTTTTAAATCATGTTTCCCCCTGATTACCTTCCTGATAGTATATTCACACACTCCACATTGTTTGGCAAAAGCATTATTTGTCATACCGGTTTTCAATACCTTTCTTCTTATTAAATCGCAGACTATTATTAAAATCTCTTCCTCCATGACCACAAAAATGTTGTTTTCAACAAACTTTTCTTCGTGTTATAACACGAATTTTCAAAATCCCTCAAATAAATAAATTTTCAAAATCTCTAAAAATCATCGTCAAACCCATAATATCATTAGCTAATCAACTAATACTAATTGTCAAATTCAAAAATCGGAACGTCAAACAAATGAGTAGGGATGTCAAACAAATGAGCAAGGAAGTCAAACAAACTAGCAAGGAAGTCAAACAAACGAGCAAGGAAGTCAAACAAACGAGCAAGGAAGTCAAACAAATGAGCAAGGAAGTCAAACAAACGAGCAAGGAAGTCAAACAAATGAGTAAGGAGTTCGAACAAATGAGCAAGGAAGTCAAACAAATGAGTAAGGAAGTTAAACAAGCGAAGGAAAGGATGAAATAAACGAGTAAGCAAATTGAAAAAACAAATCCTAATATCAATGAATTTATCCCTGGTGTAAAACAAATAAATTTCCGGTTGAAACTAAACGGAAGCGATTTTTTGCCTTTGTTGGTGTTTTGCCTTTGTTGGTGTTTTCTTTTTGCCTTTGTTGCTGTTTTCACCAACAAACGCTCACAATTAAATAATCCTAATTTTGCAAAATGGTTTCTTTCCGAAAAACATCCCGATATTTATTTATTTACAGCTACCAACCTTAATTGGATAAAACTACTTGAAGAAGATGAAAATAAAAATATCGTAATAAATAGTTTGAAATTCTTAACCGATAATAAAAGAGTAAAAGTTTTTGGTTTTGTAATTATGCCAAACCATATACATCTTCTTTGGCAAATACTCGAACCACACAAAACTGAAAACGTGCAAAGAGATTTTTTAAAATATACCGCACAACAAATTAAATGGAACCTGGTAAATAAAGATTCTCCATTATTGGATGAAATTAAAGTAAATGCAAAAGACAAGAGATACCAATTATGGGAACGAAATCCTTTGTAGCTTGAAATTGATAATACAGATACACTTTTGCAGAAACTAAATTATATTCATAATAATCCTTGCCAGCCTGAATGGTTGTTAGCTGAAAAACAGGAAGATTACCATTATTCAAGTGCTGCATTTTACATTCTTGATAAGAAGGAGTTTGATTTCCTTGTTAGATTTGATGAAGTAATGTAAATTTGTATTGTGAGAAAAAAAATGGAAAAGAAAGCTTAGTTCGTTTGCAGGTGAAAAAATCCCGCACGTGCGGGACAAAGGCATCCTTTTATGTAAATTTAAAGGGGTAAATAGTTATAAAAAAAGGAACACCTGCAAGGGCTAAAAATTGTAGAATACTTGACAGTCATCACGAAAAATAAAATGAAAAAAATATTTTTAACTTTCTTCTTTGTTTTAATAATATCGGGATGTCTGTTTTCACAAACAGAATGCTACTTTGTAAAACATTTTCTTTCTTCAGAAAGAGAAGCAACAGAACCCCGTTATACCTTTTGTGGAAATTCTGGTGACTATATAACAACGGTAGATGAATTTAAAAAGTGTAAAAAGAAACTAACTCCAATTGAAAAATATATGATAATACCATCTTTCCATATAACAGTATTGCAATATACAGAAAATGGAAAAGATAGTATCATTACACACTTTGAGAACGATGGTAATGTTTTTAGAAGAAAAACAATTAAAGGAATTAACAAGTTAATAAGTGACAAAAGATTTATTAGCGAATTATTAATACATCGTGTACTTGTTTCAAATAAGGAATGTAATTGCATGTGGAAACCACAATTTATGATAATTAAACTAAAACAAACTACTTAAAGCACACGACCTGTATGGAGAAGAAAGAAAAGCCTTAATTCTTTTATATATCCACACTCTATTACTTCCTCTCTAATCTAAATTTCTTTTCCAAGATTTGCTTACATTTGAGCAAATAAAAAACTATCCAAATTAGTTTATGATAAATGGCAACAAAGGCAAAGTGAAAAAAACAAAAGCATTAGTAGTTCTGCTGTTGCTGTTTCCTGTATTGTTGTTTTGTCAGCCCCATAAACTGTCGCGTATAGATTCCCTGCTTGAAAAACTACCCCTTGCCAAAGAAGATACCGGCAAAGTGAATGTATTGCACCAGCTATCGGATACTTACGAAGGCATTGGGGAATATACCAAAGCGCTGCACTATGGAAATGATGGGATTGAGCTTTCGCAAAAATTAAATTATAAAGCAGGAGCAGCCCGCTGTTACACCACCCTTGGAAACATAGCAGATGATCAATCGGAGTATGCTAAGGCATTAGATAATTATTTCCTGAGTTTAAAAATATACGAAGAGCTGGAAAGCAAAACCGGCCTGGCGCAGGATTATAACAACATAGGGCTGGTGTACATGCACCAAAGCGACTTTCCCCGCGCGCTGGATTATTTTTTAAAAAGCCTAAAAGAAAATGAATTTCTTAACTTTAAAGGCGGGATGGCTAATAATTACAATAATATTGGGATTATATACATGAACCAATCGAACAATAAAAAAGCATTGGAATATTATTTTAAAAGCATCAAGGTGGATGAGGAGCTGGGCGACAGGGAAGGAATGGCAGGGACTTATGATAACATAGGGTTGAGCTACATGAACATGGAGAACTTTGCAAAAGCAGTGGAATACTACAATAAAAGTTTACAGCTCAATAAGGAATTTGGCGATAAGCAGGCCATAGCCGTAAGTTATGGAAATATAGGAGTGCTGTTTACTAACGTTTATGAAACAGATAAAGCCGGTGCGGGACTTACCTTAAATAACAATCAACACATCTCTCCGGCTCAGTTATTAGATTCGTCAATGGTGCTGGAAGCTAAGGCGCTTGATTATTTCAGAGAAACCGGGAATAAATATGGTGCCGTTTATAGCTTAAGCGGGATTGGTAAGGTATTGTTTTTTCAGAAAAAATACAAGGAAGCAATATCTTATTTTCAATCGGCCTATCAACTGGCAGACAGTGTGGGTGCATTGAAAGAAAAAATGGAGGCGGCAAAAAACATTTCGAATGCTTATAAAAAACTAAACGATTGGGAAAAATCGCTGGATTGGTACGGTAAATATGTGGTTTGGAAAGACTCTGTTTTTAACCTTGATAAAAACAATGCCATTACCCGCAATGAATTGAAGTTTGAATACGAAAAAAAATTCCTTTCGGATAGTGTGAAAGCCGAGGAAGACAAAAAAGTAATTTCGGCCGAACTGAAACAGGAACAAACAAGGCGTTATGCCCTTTATGGTGGTTTGGCTTTGGTACTGGTGTTTGCAGGGTTTATGTATAACCGATTTAAAGTAACCACCCAACAAAAAAACATTATTGAGTTAAAAGAAAAGGAAACGCAGAAGCAAAAAACAGTGGTGGAAGAGAAGAACAAGGCCATTACCATGAGTATTCAGTATGCATTGAGAATTCAAACCGCCATACTTCCGCCCATGAAAACGGTTAAACAACACCTCGCCAATTCTTTTATTCTTTACAAACCAAAGGATATAGTGGCCGGAGATTTTTATTGGTTAGAGAACACAGGGACGGGAGGCGAGGGAAAAGGGACGATAGGAATCACTCCCTCGTCCCAAGACACTCGTCCTTCGCCCCTCCTTTTATTCGCTGCCTGCGACTGCACCGGCCATGGTGTGCCGGGAGCAATGGTTTCGGTGGTTTGTAACAATGCATTGAACAGGGCGGTACGCGAGTTCGGATTAACAGCACCAGCGGATATACTTGATAAAACAGCAGAAATAGTGATTGAAAACTTTGCAAAAAGCGAAGATGAAATACACGATGGGATGGATATTTCCCTTTGTGCCTTTAATCCTGCAACCTATGAATTGCAATGGGCAGGAGCCAATAACCCGTTATGGTTGATTCAGAATGAGGAACTGATAGAAATGAAACCGGACAAACAACCCATTGGGAGAAATGAATTTAAACATCCGTTTACTAATAACAAACTTACCTTAAATAAAGGTGACCGGATGTATCTTTTTACAGATGGTTACGCTGACCAGTTTGGCGGCCCGACAGGACAAAAAAAGCTTACCCGCAAAAGATTCAAGGATTTGATTCTTTCCATCCAGGATAAAAACATGCAGGAGCAGGGATTGGCCTTGGATAAATTTATTGTGGATTACCGCAAAGAGGTGGAACAAATAGATGATATTTTGATAATGGGGATAATGGTTTAGGTAATTATTACTACTATTTTCTTTTTTCTTACCTTTGTACTTTAATTAAACATAAATTTCAATAAAGATGTATCCAGAAAGTATAGTAAAACCAATGAAAGCAGAATTAACTGCAGTAGGTTTTGAAGATTTAACAAGCCCCGATGCTGTAAATGCAGCAATAGAAAGCAAGGGAACTACATTAGTAGTAGTTAATTCAGTTTGCGGATGTGCGGCAGGTGCAGCCCGTCCGGGTGTAAAATTATCAGTGGCAGGTGCCAAGCGCCCTGACAAAATAACTACTGTGTTTGCCGGTTTTGATACCGAAGCAGTAAACGAAGCACGTAAACATTTTGCTCCATATCCTCCATCTTCTCCGGCTATTGCCTTGTTTAAAGATGGTAAATTGGTTCATTTTGTAGAACGTCACCACATCGAAGGGCGCAGTGCTCAGATGATAGCTGATAACCTGCAAATGGCTTTTGAAGAGTTTTGTTAATCAACTCCTCACCTTTTAAAAACTCCTTCATTTAAGTAATGCAGGAGTTTTTTTATTCCATTCATCCTTTGCATTTCCCTTTCATAAAAATTATTTGCACAATTGTTGTTACAATCGCCTCCATTATTGATTAAATCTTTATTTTCGCAGCACTTAAAACAAAAAATATGAAATACCTTTTAGTAACAGCATTATTTATTTCCAGCATTTCCTTTGCACAGAAAAAGAAACCGGACAACTGGCAAACACTTGACCCGAAAGCAGACAAGATATATGGAACAGGTGGAGAAGAAGCCTATAAAACCCTGAAAGACAAAAAATCGAAAACCGTAATAGTTGCCGTTATTGATAGTGGTGTGGACCCTAATCATGAAGATTTAAAAGATGTAATCTGGACCAATACAAAAGAAATTGCTGATAACGGTATAGATGATGATCGTAACGGCTATATTGATGATGTGCATGGCTGGAATTTCCTGGGAGGAAAGAACGGAGAGATAGATCATGAAGCTACCGAACTGGCAAGAATTTATCAGAAAGGAACCAGGAAGTACAGCAAAATGGATACTAACAAGCTTGCTGATGACAAGGATTACATTTATTATAAAAAGATAAAAACTGATTTTCTGAAAGAACAAAAAAACAGCGAGGAGCAGCTGAAAGGAATTACCCTGTTTTCAGATTATATCGCAAAGGTTAAAAAGAACAACAATGGAGTTTTGAATAAAGATGCATTCAGCAATTATTCTCCCAATACAGAGGAGGAAAAAAAGTTTCATCCGAAAATTAAAAGCGTAGTGAAACTTGGAATATTAAAACCGGAAGAACTGGAAAGTCAAATAAAAGAAGGTTATGACCAGATATCAAACATGGTTAAAAATAATAAATTGAATTCAGATTCTATCCGCCAATACATTGTAGGTGATGATGTAAATAATCCAAACGAACACTATTATGGTAACAATCATTACCAGGGACCTGATGCGTTGCACGGAACACATGTATCTGGAATTATAGCTGCTATCAGAAATAACAGTAAAGGCATAAACGGGATAGCAAATGATGTAAAAATTATGATACTTCGCGCTGTACCTGACGGAGATGAAAGAGATAAAGATATTGCAAATAGTATTCGTTACGCGGTTGATAACGGAGCAACCATTATCAATATGAGTTTTGGTAAATACTATTCACCTGATAAAAAAGTGGTGGATGAAGCAGTAAAATATGCGGAGTCTAAAGATGTGCTGATGTTGCATGCAGCAGGAAACGAATCGAAAGATAATGATATTGAACTTTCTTTCCCTAACCGTCATTTATCAACCGGGGAAATAGCATCCAACTGGATTAGTGTAGGTGCTTCGTCTGCTGTAAGCGGAAAATCAATGATTGCATCCTTCTCTAATTATGGTTCAAAAGAAGTGGATTTATTTTCTCCCGGTGTTGACATTTACTCCACCATACCTGACAATAAATATATTTCCGAATCCGGAACCAGCATGGCCTCTCCTGCCGCAGCAGGAGCTGCAGCTATCATCAGGGAATATTTCCCTGAATTAAAAGCAAGCGAAGTAAGAACTGTTTTGATGAAAAATGTAGTGCCTTATAAAAAGAAAGTGAAAGTACCGGGAACTAAAAAATCAAAAAGAAAGATGAACGACATGTGCATATCCGGAGGTTTTATAAATGTGAATAATGCTGTAAAAGATTTAATGGGTTTAAATAAAGTAAAGTAAAAAGAAGTAATATCGACATCCCCAAAGTAAAAAAGGCTTCGCTAATTGCGAAGCCTTTTTTTTAAGTAAACAGTTTTCTATACCTCTTTTTCCGAACTTATCATCTTTAGCATCCCAACTTCAGCATCTGTCAGAAACCTCCATCTTCCACGAGGCATATCTTTCTTGGTTAAGGAACCGAACATCACCCTGTCCAGCTTGCGAACATTATAACCCAGATGTTCAAATATTCTTCTTACAATCCTGTTTTTACCTGAATGTATTTCTACCCCCACCATGGCCTTATCAGCACCATTATTTGCATAGCTTACTTCATCCACTTTTATTGGCCCATCTTCCAGTTCCAGACCTTCCTTTATTTTATCAAGGTCGATGTGTTTTAATGGCTTGTCAAGTTCCACATGGTATATTTTGCGTACACCATATTTAGGATGCGTCAGTTTTTTGGTTAGTTCACCATCATTGGTAAACATCAGCAAACCCGTTGTTGCCCGGTCCAATCTCCCTACAGGGTAAACACGTTCCTTGCAGGCACCATGTATTAATTCAAGAACTGTTTTACGTTTCTGAGGATCGTCAGAAGTAGTCACATAATCCTTTGGTTTATTTAAAAGCAAATACACCATACGTTCTTTCTTCAAGGTTTGTCCACCATATTTTATAATATCAGTAGGTGAAACACGGTATCCCATCTCCGTAATGGTTTTACCATTTACCTGCACCACACCCGATGAAATTAAATCATCTGCTTCTCTCCTGGAACAAATCCCTGCATTGGCAATGTATTTATTCAGGCGGATTTTCCCATCTTCTTCTTCCCTTGCCGGTTTTGATACTGAAGGTTTATCAGATGAATATGTTTTTTTCACATAAGCCTTTTTCTCATACGGTTTCTTTTTAAAATCTCTGCCTCTGTCGCTATCGTAAGTTGGTTTTGGTTTTCCATATTCAAAATCCGATTCATCCAGGTCGTTTGGATTCACTGCCGGTTTTGATTTTGTAAATGCCCTTGGTTTATCAGCAAAAGGTTTTTTGCCAAATGTTCTTGGTTTTTCATCACCCTCTTCTCTTCCTCTGAAAGGACGTTTGTTATCTCCTTCCTCAAATTTCTTTTTAAAACCAGACTTGTCATCAAACGAGCGTTTTTTTCTGAAATCATCATTATTGGTCGACCCTCCTCTCTTAGGGCTTCCGAAATCCGAAGGACGGGATTCGTCCTTGTAACGCTTAAATGCAGGTTTATTATCCGGTTTCTCTGTTCTGGATTTTTTAGGACTATAGGTATCTTTTTCCTTAAAATCATTATCCTCCTTGCGGTTATACCCCGTTGAAGTTTCGGAATTATCATCTCTTTTCCGGAAAGGTTTTTTGTCAAAAGAAGGCTTTCCTCCTTTTTCGTCATTGAAAGGTTTTTTACCTTTAAAATCCTTACCTGTTTTACGTTTGTATTCTTTTGCCATTGTTGTATTTTTTGCAAAGATAGTTAAACTCAATGAATTAAAAGGGGGATGCAACACAATACCTTGTGTAAAGGGCTTAGCATAATACCTAATGCCCTGTTAAAAAAGCATCTTCGATATGATTAATTTTCATTTGATTGTTTCCAAGGACAATTGAAATGATATCGAAACGGACTTCCAGGTCAAGATTGTTTCGGATAATATATTCATTGGCGGTCTTTATCAAGTTCTTTTGCTTTTGTTTGTTTACAAAAGTTTCGGGTTCCCCGAAATAATTACTTCTCCGGGTCTTTACTTCAGCCACTACAAGTGTTTTATTAATGGTGGCTATAATATCTGCTTCCAGGTTTTTAAACCGCCAGTTGGTTTCCAATATCAGGTAGCCATTTTTTCTTAAAAATTCAGCGGCCAGTTCTTCGCCCTTTGAGCCGGTATCGTTATGTTCTGCCATATCTTGAGGAGTTATGATTTCTTACTTTTCCAATAACAAAGATGCTAAAATTATTTGAAATATTGGATGTTAATAAAAATGTTGGTACAACTTTTGGAATAGGTCAACCGCCCAACTGAAAAATTACTATTTTAGCAGTCGGGAGAAAAATTATAAACCAACAAACAAACCAAATGAAAAAATCTGCTTTAAAAATTGCAACATTCGTTGTAGCAATGTTAACCATCTCTCTGGGTTCTTTTGCCCAGTCGTTCGAAGGGGTTATCGAATTCAAAAAAACAACCTCAATCGATACTAATAACTATGTCTATTATGTAAAAGGAGGCTTGGTACGTATTGACGAAATAGGAGCTAAATCTCACAAGGTGGAGGGGACATTCCTGATTAACCTCGATAACAAAACCATGAAGTCATTGAACCATGATCGAAAATTATACATGGACCAGGCAGCACCGGCACCACGTGCCATTAAGGGGACATGCACCGTTAAAAAAGGAACTACTGTAAAAAACCTGCAAGGTTATAAATGTTCGGAATATGTGGTTAGCAATACTGAGGAAGGAACAGTTATTACTTATTACCTGGCAGACGGAAAGTTTACTTTCTTTGATAAATTACTAAACCAGTTAAATAGGAAAGAGAAATCCTCTATTTATTTTTTACAAATAAAAGACGTAAAAAATACCTTCCCGATGTTATCCGAACAAACGGACATGACCGGTAAGAAAACAGAGGTTCTGGAGGTAACAAAAATTACAAATAAAGCATTAGATAATTCTATGTTTGAAATACCTAAAGGTTACAAGCCTTTTGAGAAATAATAAGTATAACTTATTCTAATAATAAAAAGCCCTGCTTTATTGCAGGACTTTTTTTATTGCTTTATAAACTTCTTATTTATACTTTGGGTATCAGTTTGTACTTCTATAAAATATAGCCCTTTTGGCAGACTACCCACATCTATTGTCAATTCTTGGGTTGGTGAGCCTGCCGAACCATAAACAAGTTCGCCAATTACATTATAAATCTTTATTTCTTTAATTCCTAATTCATAATTCGTAATTCCTAATTGCGAAGCACATGGGTTTGGATAAATACTTATTACCTCATCTTTATCCTCCTCTTTTATCCCTATCCCTGTGCAATCCACCACACTCACATCATCTATAAAATAATATGCATTATTAGTTATACCAACAGTTTGGGTATTCGTATTTGCTGGATTATGAAAATTACCTATTGTCATAAACCGTTCCCCTCCATTAGCTATAAACATACCCGATACTAACATCCAATTACTTGTATCACTTAACATATTACTTATTGAATTTTCAACTTGTGGTGTCACATAATCTATCGCATGGTATAAATTACTATCCAATAAACTATCATTAGAAAAATAAGCCCCTATATTGCTTATGGCTTTCCCGAAACTTTCTGCTAACGACACGTAGAATTCAATACAATAATTTCTATTAGCTATTAAAGTATCTAGTAATGGTACTTCTAAATATTCACGGTAATTAATAGTATCACTATATACAATTATTCCTGCATAGTGATACCCTGTTCTTGCTAATTGGTAACCATCATAATTGCCTGGTATTCCAAGACCTGCGTTTATTGCATCAGTACACGTATCATATAAATCGCTAGAGGACCAATTAACGTGGGGCACAAACCAAGGAATTGCGTAATAGATTTGACTATAATTATTAGGGCAAGCGGTATCAACTTCGAAGGAGTAATTAGGCACAAGGTTTTGTGATTTTGCTTTTATCACTAAACAAACAAACAAAAACAAAAGACAGGCTGTTTTTTTCATTTCGCTTTTATATTTGTCAGACATTTATCAACTGGTTTAATCATAAACAAATGTATTGCTTTTTATATTAGATCAAAGACTTTATTTATTTGTTTTGGTGGCGGCAGGCCACATAATAATCAGGAGGAGAGGGACTCCCCACGTGTTCGAAACCTTTTATATGTCGCCCCTAAAGGGGCTTTAAAAATATTTATCGACTATTTTTCTACCGATATTTTGTCCCTCTGGGACATCTAAATGCAATTTTTATGCTCCGTAGGAGCAAAATATCGGTAGAATTAAAAATGGTAAATGGTATCAAAGTCCCTTTAGGGACGACATATTTTTAAGTATTACAAGGTTTCGAACACGTGGGGAGTCCCTCTCGTGCTGGCAGAGTGATAAAACAAATATAGTAATTTAGATTTATCTTAAAAGTAAATCTTTTCATTTGTTTCCCTCATTGCATTTCCAGCCCTCATTATTTTAGCTTAATAATAAAAAGTAAATAAATAATTGAAGCACAACCCCATTTAGTTATTGCAATAGTAAAAATTGTGATTTCTCTACTAAAGTGCCCTTACCTGTTTTCCGTTTAATATCGAGTTTTGTCGCATGGATTCTGAAAAAGCAAAGTATTATTTTTCTCTCTCTCGTGGTGAGGCTCTTGCAGAAATAAGAATAGCTAAAGGATATTATAGTTTATATCATTTTGAAAACGAAACGGGCATTAGCCATAGGCAAATGAGCAGATACGAAAAAGGAGGGGGCATGAATCCAAACTCATTGCATAGAATATTAGAGTTTTTAAACATCGGTTATGGTGTGTTTTATAAAAGGGTGGAGGAATTAACAATGGAAAAGATAAATAAGAATAAAGTATCGGCTGATGAGTATAATATGTTCGGAAATAAAATCACCAATTAAATGAGCTATTTTTCAATAAGTCAAATTTTCAGCATACGCCAGCAGGTTTTGAACGTACGCACACAAGTTGCTGGCGTACGTCAGCAAGTTGGCAGCGTACGCTACCAAGTTCCTGTCGCGTTTGGCGAATTTGTAAACGTGCGTTGGGAATTGGATAACGTAAGGCAGCAAGTTCCTGCCGAGGGTTGGGCACTTGTAAACAAAGGGCAGCAAGTTCAGGGCGTACGCCCGATAACACTCAGCGCGAGTTTAAAACGGCAAGAAATAAAATACCAATTGAATATCAATACATTAACTCAATAGAATTCCTGTTTGCTATAGGGTTAAGCAATTAAAAAAGGAGCAGGTAACCAATTAAATAAAAATTAAAATCATGACTAGAATTCCACAAACATTAGCAAGTTTTGATGGTTACATCAAATCGGTAGTAACTTATTTGCAGGCTACATCGGGAGCCACCACCAACGGGGCCAGGCTGCTGCTTACTCCGGCAGAAATAACAGCAACGGCCGCTTATCTCACACAATGGTACACAGGGTTGCCGGCCAGTCCGGGCGCGTATGAAAAACATACCAACCCTTTAACCAAAACCAAGGCAACCCGCCTGGCGGTAGAAACCATTATGTTAAACTTTTCTGTTTTTTTCACTCCTTTATTGGTGCGTATGAGTGGAAGTCCGGCCGTTACCACGGATGACCGTTTGATTCTGAACATTGCAGAACCCAACCATTCGCACCGTATTCCAACTTCTCAAATTAAAGACGCCATTTTTGCATTAATAATGGCCAACGGTGGTGGAAACATTAATATTGCCTGCCGCACAGAGCATGATGCCAGCCGCCCCAGCCTGCCAAGGGATGCGGATGGAGTGGAGATAGCATTTTCTATTTCCACACAGCCTCCAACTCCGGATGATGCTCAGTACAAAAAGCAGTTTTCAAAATCAAAATTTACTATTTCGGGTGGCATGGGAAACATTGGGAAACAGATGTATATTTATGTAAGATGGATAAACAGCAAACACCCTGCAATAGCTGGAGATTGGAGTATGGTGTATAGTATTATGATAGTGTAAGGGGTAATAATAAATTATAAATTAAATCCTGCTTCGGAATTCGGAGCAGGATTTTTTTGTTAACCCTCTTTCCTAAAAAGAAATAAAATAAGCCTTTATCAGACTTCTGTTATACTTCAAAGGGAAAAAAATAGGAACACAGATGACACTGATTGTTTATGATAAAAAAAGATATTCATTTTTTTGGGATAGGTAAAACTATAAGTTCAATACACAAGTGGATAAAGGATATGATTTTTGCCTTTGGCAATATGAATGAGGTTAAATGTTAATTTTGCGGAAAATTAAGAATGTATGATGTTTGCCCGTAAGATTTGTTTTTTATCCGTTTTAATAGGTTGGAGTGCCATGGCTACTGCCGGTAAACTCTCGAAAGGATTTGAAGCATTAAAAATCTTCAATTATTTTGAAGCCAAACAGGTGTTTGAAAAATCATTGAAAAAAGAACCTGCCGCTGCTGCTTATGGGTTAAGTGTGATTTATTACCGGTTAGATAATCCGTTTTCGAATATAGACAGTGCTTATAAATACATTATACTATCCAATCAGAGTTTTGGGTTGGTGGAAAAAAAGGAGTTGCTCAGTTATAAGGCTTTCGGGGTGACAGAAATTTCTATTGATTCCATGAAAGGATTGATTCATAGCAGGGCATTTGAATTTTACAAGAGTAAAAATGATATTGATGTATTAAATATTTTTATTAAAAAATTCGTTACCGCCCCTCAGTGTTTTGATGCTATTAATCTTAGAAACAGTATGGCATTTGAACAGGCAAAACAGGAGGATACTTATAAAGCCTATAAAAGTTTTATTGAAAGTTATCCTTATGCAAAAGAATTAAAAGAGGCCCAATCACGATACCAGTCCACCCTGTATGCTACTCTGACCAGCGATAATACAATTATTGAATATGAAAATTTTCTGAAAGAATACCCCAATAGCCCATTTGTAACAGAGGCTCAAAATAAAATATATTTACTTTCCACCGTTCATGGAACAATAAAGGAATATGCTGAATTTATAAAGAAATATCCGGAGAACAGGAATGTGGAAACGGCCTGGCATAATATCTATGGAATTTATACTTCCAATTATACTACCTCTTCTCTGATACAATTTAAAAAGGATTTTCCTGACTATCCGTTTTCTGAAACGGTGAATGCGGAAATTGAATTGTCGCAAAAAAAATTATTGCCTGCCCGGGAAGGTGGTAAATGGGGATTTATTGATACCATGGGACATACAGCCACCCCTTTTATCTACGAATGGGTGGAAGATTTTTCGGAAGGCCTGGCCCAATGCGGATTGAACGGGAAGTCAGGCTTTATTGACAAGGGAGGAAAGCTGGTAATACCTTTTATATATGAGGAAACCAATCCATTTAAAAATGGTGTTTCGATAGTAAAACAAGGAAAAAAATACGGAATAATAAATAAAGCAGGGAAATTAGTCTTGCCATTTGAGTTTGATGAAATAGCGGATTTTAAAGAAGGCATGGCGGCAGTTTCGAAAGGAGATAAGTATGGTTTTATTGATGAATCCTTGGCTCTGGCAGTTCCCATCAGTTTTTCAAGAGCAGGTGATTTTTCGGAAGAACTTGCATCTGTTGAACTGGGAGGACAGATAGGGTTTATAAACAAGTCCGGGATAATAGTTATTCCATGTAAATACGACTGGGCCGATAATTTTAAGAAAGGAATGGTAAAAGTAAAGTCGTTGAAAAAACTGGGAATTATAAATATGAAAGGAGAAAGTGTATTGCCTAGCGAATACGATTTTTTGGGAGAGTTTTCGGAAGGATTGATAATGGTGGTAAAAGACAATAAATACGGCTTTGCTGATAAAACAGATTCCCTTATTATTCCTATGGAATATGACTTTACGGGAACACCACGGGAGTTTAAAAATGGATTTGCGATTGGGGATAAAAACAAGAAAAGCGGATTAATAGATAAATCAAATAAATATTATTCATCCAAAGAAATTGATAAAATACTTCCTTTTTCGGAAAACCTGGCAGCTGCAGAACGTAAAAATAAGTGGGGATATGTGGACATGAAAATGAAAGTACAGATTCCTTATTCTTTTCAGTCGGCAGGATATTTTTTGAATGGACAGGCAAAGGTTAAAAAGAACGATAAAGTAGGTTATATAAACAAAAGCGGTAAGGTAATGTTGGATTTTAAGTACGATGAAATGGAAGAGGTAAAAAACAGAGGAACAATAGTTACCTTGAATGAAAAGGTAGGTTTCCTTGATATGAATGGAGAAGAAATTCTTCCCTGCGATTATGACGATATTACATTTATAAATGACAATATAATAAAGGTGGAACGCAATAAGAAATTCACTTATTATTCAAAAGAAAACGAAGTGTTTATTTGGAAAGAGGAAGGTTTTTAGAAAACTAGATTTTTATTTTCTGACCTAACCGCAGGATGGTTGTAGTTTTTAACCCGTTCTTTTTGCAAAGCGAAGAAATGGAAGTTCCATATCTTTTGGCAATAGTAGAAAGGGAATCACCTTTCTTAATTACATAGATATTTCCCGCAATTAATTTCCCGCAGTTTTCGGTATTTGCACCTTTTTTTCCTTTAACAAGGTATTTAAAAGTTTGTTTATTTACTACAAGCGTATCGGAAAGCAATTTATCCTCAGTAAAAGAAATAATATCAGCTGGATTAATGGGCTGACCTAAGTAGCGAACCTCAAAATGCAAATGACTGCCTCTGGAATGACCTGTGTTTCCCCCCAGACCAATAACGTCTCCGGCAAAAATCTCCTGGCCGGCCTCCACATTTATTTTTGAAAGGTGGGCATAATAAGTTTCTAAACCGTTGCTATGACGAATTACCACCACATTTCCGTATGAAGAGCTTTTTTTGGCTATTCGTACCTTACCATCAAAAGCTGCTGCAACAGCATCTCCTGTTTCAAGATCTATATCCACCCCATAATGGTAATATCTTCTTCGGGGGCCAAATGGACAGGTAACCTTTCCGAGAAAGGGCTGAACGTAACCACAGCTATTACTATCGCAAAGTGTAATTTTTTTGGAACTGTCCTTCAGGGAATTGATGTCAAATTTTGTATAATGAATTTTATCAGTATCCCATTCAGAATATAAATCAAAAGCAGGAGAAAATCCTAAAGTATCGTGGTAAGAAGGAACGTCTTCTTCGTTAAGGAAATAGGGTACTGTATCTGTAGGGTCTAAACTTGGTGAGGTAAAGTCAAATAAATTAGTGCCTGCATTGGCAGAAACCAAACGCAGTAATGAAAAAAGAAGGATTAAAGAAAAGGGCTTTTTCATTAACTAAAAAATTACAACTATTACTATCTGAGTCCATCTTGTTTTTGAAGATGTGCAAATATGTGAATTATTTTTTAAAAAGCAAGTGTTAATATTTGTTAACCCAAAATAAGTTATCCACATATCTTGGACATGCCATTAGATTAGAATACTCCAAACTATTTTATAAATTTGCAGAAGTTTATTAGAATATGGAAAAGAATAAAGTGTTTAGGCTTGTAATTTATGAATTGATTAAATTGCTTGTTTGTTTTTTGGCTGGTTATGCGTTTTATACCTTATTGCCTATAACTATTTATATAATATCATTGCCAATAGATATATTCAGCTGGTTGGTATTCAAAAAAAAGAAATGGAGGTTTAAAAGGTGGTTAAGTATTTCTATACTTATATATATATTGATTTTTGTTACTGATTATGGCTGGTTCGAATCAGGACATGAGGACCCATTTTCATTTATTCTTAACTGGATAAACTAATCGATTGCAAAAAAGTTCTTAGCTTAATAAATCTATTAATTTCTTTACATTAACGCTGTTTGAGAACTGTTCCGAAAGAATGGTTTCTCTTTTTTCTCTTTCCGAAGTATTTATAGGAAGTTCGAATAATCTTAAAATTTCATTTTTCATTTCCTCAGCAGAATCCTTTATTATACATAAGTTTTCCAAGCCGGTATTAAGAACCATAGGTGTATTTACCAGGCAGTATCTTCCGTTAAACAAGGCTGCAAGTAGTTTTAGTTTTATTCCGGTAGCCTGGAAGGTAGGCAGCACATTTATCTGAGCATTCTTTATTAATTCATCAATCTCAGGGGTGTTGATGTTTCCCTTTACAGTAATGTGGCTAAAGGGGGAAGCGGCTTCAAGTAATTCCGCAGAAGGCTTTCGGCCGGCTATTACGAAAGGAATTTTAATTTTTGAAAAAACCTCATTTACTAAAAACAAGGCAGCCTCATTGTTTTCACCCACTTCGAGGTTGCCATGATACAAACAAAAGCTTCCTTTTCTATCTTCAATGTTCACTTTTTCGTTAGGATGAAATGCAGTGATGTGTCTTACATTTTGATACCTGGTTGCTAATTCTCTGGTATCCGAAGGCGAAATGGCTGCAATGTGATTTGCCTTATTCAGTATCTTTTCGAAGCGTTTTAACTTTTTAGCTTCTATTCCGAAATATATTTTTCGAAAAAGTGATTTCTCAACTTTCTCCAGATTAATATAATATTCATGTTCAATGTTATGCATCCGAACAATCTTAATGCGGGATTTCAATCTGGCATCTTCCAAATGAAAACAGCAATGTAACCCTTCAAACAAAATAGGATGTTTGTCGCGCAATAAGGTTTCCATTAATTTCTCGGAAGAACGTGTAACAACTACAAACGGCAGGGTATTAATGAGGTATTGTTTACTCATTTGTCGTTTGTAATAATATACCTTTTCGCAGATGCTTTCCAGATTCAAAGCCTCCGCTCTGCCATATTCAAAACAATGCAAATGAACTTTTATTCCCTGAGAATGCAGTGATTTGATTTTGTAATAAATATCGATAACCCCTCCATAATTGGCAGGATAAGGTACATCGAAAGAAATGATATGTAAGTGTTTTGGTTCGATAGTTTTTATAAAAACTGTTTATAAACAGCAATCAATTGCTGTTCTTCTATTTCCCAGTTCAATTTTGAGGCTGCAATTTTAGTGTTTTTTTTCCACAATTGAAGTTTGGGCTCGTCAATTAAGATAGAATTTATTTTTTCTGCAATATGTTTAGGGTCATGGTTGTCAATTAAATCACCTATTTCATATTCGTTTATGATATTTTTAATTTCAATCAATTGAGAAGATAACACAGGAACTCCGGCATGTATATAATCAAACAACTTATTTGGGAGACTGTATCTGTAATTGATATTTGTATCCTTATCCAATGTCAAACCTAAATCCGCAACTGATGTATATTGTATTAATTTTTCAAACGGAACCTTACCAATAAAAAATACTTTATTTTGAAGCTTTAAATCCAATGATATTTGTTTGATTATTTCAATAACATCCCCACTTCCGATAATCAGCAAAATTGCATTGTTGACATATTGCATAGCCTGCACGGCCTCTTCGGCTCCGCGGTCAATGTTGATACCGGCTCCCTGTAGAACAATTATTTTTTTGTCAGCAGGCAGTTGTAATTCTTTTTTTGATTTTACAGAAACCAATTTTTGATTTGACAGCAAAGGGATGTTTCGAACAACTTTTACATTTACGTGATATTCTTCACTATAGATTTTAGCAATGGAATCATTTACTGTAAATACATTTTTAAGTTTCGGGAATATCCATTTTTCAAGGTTTTTCCAAGTCTTCCTTTTAAAAGGATTAGATTGTAATTCGGGAACTTCGCAAAATAATTCGTGACTATCATAAACAAGGTTGCTTTTTCTAAATTTTGAAATTAAATAGTTAGGGAACAAAGTATCCAAATCATTTGAAACCAATACATCCGCTTTGTTAAATAATAAATAGAAAAATAGTCTTATTTGAAATTCGAGATAAAACAGAGGGCCTTTTTCAAAAAGTAAAAACATTCGTTTGGTTTTGTAATCCCGAATGGTTAAGGGTAAACTTTTTCTTTGTCTCCTGCCAACCAGAGTTACGTCATAACCTAATTTATTCAATGTGAGACTAACTTTATTTACGCGTTGGTCGGTACTCAAATCATTTATTACAGATACAATAGCTCGTTTCACTAATTTGGATTATTTCGCGAAGATATAAATTTTAAAATTGAAGATATAACCAATTCACTATGTATAACTTTTTAAGAATAGTATAAACTCATAAGCATCATTTTCCGAAATTTATGCTTTAAAATAAAAAATGATGATTGTCCGTGAAAATTATCCTTTAAAGAACCTAAACACTTTTCATATTGATGCTTTGGCAAAATATTTTGTTGAGGTAGCATCCAATGAGGAGATTCTTGAAGTTCTTGATGAAAGCAAATTTGCCTCCGATGCAAAATTGATTTTAGGAGGAGGGAGTAACTTATTGTTCACCAAAGATTATCCCGGGTTGGTAATAAAAAACAACCTGAAAGGAATTAGTTTAGAAAAGGAGACAGAGGAGTTTTATTTTGTAAAAGCAGGAGCTGGAGAGATTTGGCATGATGTGGTTATGCATTGTATAGATAATAATTATGCGGGTTTGGAAAATCTTTCATTGATACCAGGAAATGCCGGAGCAAGCCCAATGCAAAATATAGGAGCCTACGGGGCTGAGGTGAAGGATAGTTTTTTTGAATTAGAAGCATTGCATATCAACGAGAAAACACTAAGAAGATTTACTAACGAGGAATGTAAGTTTGGTTATCGAGAAAGCGTATTTAAACATGAGTTCAAAAATCAATACATTATAACCTCCGTTACATTTAAGCTAAATAAGAAACCGAAGTTTAATATTAGTTATGGAGCGATAGAAAAGGAGTTGGAGCAAATGGGAATAAAGGACCTCAGCATCCGTGCTATTAGCAATGCGGTGTGTGCTATTCGCAACAGTAAACTTCCTAACCCTGCAGTAATAGGAAATGCAGGTAGCTTTTTTAAAAACCCGGAAATAACGGAATCAGTATTTAAAAATTTAAAAAACGAATTTGCAGGTATTGTGGGTTATGAACTGGAGAATGGGAATGTAAAACTGGCCGCTGGCTGGTTAATAGAACAATGTGGGTGGAAAGGAAAAAGTTTTGGAGATGCAGGGGTTCACAAACTCCAGGCATTGGTATTGGTAAATTATGCTAATGCAAAAGGGAGCGAAATTTTTGATTTGTCTCAAAAGATTATGGATTCGGTGAAGGCTAAATTTGGTGTAGGCCTGGAAAGGGAAGTTAATATTATTTAGATTAAAATATAAGCAAATTCCTACGGCATAGGGTTAAAAGCAATTTCCGAAAATTGAAAATTAATAATTAGTACCTTCGCACCACTATGCAATCAATCATTAATTTAAAAAACATTGCCAAAGCTTATAAAATAGGCACTGAAACAATTCATGCATTACGTTCGGTTTCATTGGAAATTTATAAAAATGAATACGTAGCGCTAATGGGCCCTTCAGGAAGTGGTAAGTCAACATTAATGAATGTATTGGGTTGCCTGGATAGTCCAACAAGCGGGGAATATATTCTTAACGGAATTTCGGTGGCACAAATGCTTGATAATAAATTAGCAGAAGTAAGAAATAAGGAAATTGGTTTTGTTTTTCAATCTTTTAATTTATTGCCTCGTTCTACAGCCCTTGATAATGTTATGTTACCCTTAATATATGCCGGATTGAATAAAGCAGAAAGATTGAAGAGAGGAAAAGAAGTTTTGGAACAGGTTGGATTGGGGGATAGAATTATGCACAAACCAAATGAGCTTTCGGGAGGGCAAAGGCAGCGCGTGGCTATAGCAAGGGCTTTAGTAAACCATCCCGCAATTATTCTTGCTGATGAACCTACAGGAAATCTGGATTCAAAGACTTCTATTGAAATTATGGCTTTGCTGGAAGACATCCATAAACAGGGAAATACCATAGTACTTGTGACGCATGAAGAAGACATAGCGCAGCATGCTCACAGGATTGTGAGATTAAAAGATGGAATAGTGGAAAGGGATTATAAAAATGAAAATATCATTTCTGTTAGCAGCAGATTGATTCATTAAAAAATTTTTAAATTAAATCTGAACATGACTCTCAAAATATATACTAAAACAGGTGACAAGGGAGAAACTTCTTTAATAGGAGGGACAAGAGTTCCGAAACACCATATTCGCATAGAATCATACGGAACGGTTGATGAGTTGAATTCGCATATTGGCATGATTCGGGATCAGGATATAGATCAACATTCAAAAAATATTTTGATTGAAATACAAGATAGGTTATTTACTATTGGCGCTTCTTTGGCTTCTGACCCAGAGAAATCCAAAATGAAAATCCCTGATTTAAAAGAAGAAGATGTTGTTTTGCTTGAAAGTGAAATTGACAAAATGAACGAAGAGTTACCTGAAATGAAGTCTTTCGTTCTACCTGGCGGGCATACTACTGTTTCTTATTGTCATATCGCCAGGTGTGTATGCAGGCGGGCAGAAAGGCTAACTATTCATCTTTCGGAAAATGATTTCGTTGCTGATTTGGTAATTATTTATCTGAATCGATTGAGTGACTATTTATTCGTTCTTTCCCGCAAATTATCCTTGGATTTAAATGCTTTGGAAATTCCTTGGAAGCCAAGGATGTAAATTTCTCATCCTAAGTTAATTTGCTTTATTGCCCATTAACTCTTTATGAAAAGCAAAAAAAATCATTTTGTCCTTTGATTAGTGAAATAAATTTTTACTTTTGCACAAAATTTGAAAAGAATTAAAAATAATTTATAAAAAAACACATGTACTGGACACTTGAATTAGCAAAAAACCTTGAAGATGCACCTTGGCCGGCAACAAAAGAAGAATTAATAGACTTTGCAATCCGTTCGGGAGCACCAATGGAAGTAATTGAAAATCTTCAGGAAATTGAAGATGAAGGAGAGATTTATGAAACTATTGAGGAAATATGGCCAGATTATCCTACAAAGGAAGACTTCTTTTTTAATGAAGATGAGTATTAAAATAAAAGCGAATGCTATAAAGACCCCTGAAGTTATGCTTCAGGGGTTTTGTTTTTTGTGCTTTTAAGTTTTTGGAAATGATCTAAATTCGGAAATTGAAGTAAGTTTATTCCTCGCTGACCTCTTCAATTTGGAATCCAAGATGTTTTAAGTCAAGCCAGAAATTCCGATAAGATTTTTTTACCACATCAGGTTCTTCAATTACTATTGAATCAAATACCATCGCCAGAGCGGCAAAAGCCATAGCCATTCTATGGTCATCATAGGTGTTGATAATTTTTGGATGGTTAAGCATTTCAGGAGGTGTAAGCTTCATACAATTGTCATTTTCAATTTCTACTTTTACTCCTAGTTTCATCAGTTCATTTTGCAAGGCAGAGATTCGGTCAGTTTCCTTTATTTTTAAGGTAAGGAGACCATTGAAAAAACCTGAAATGCCTAAGGCACTAATCACTACTGCTATTGTCTGAACTAAATCAGGACAGTCAGAAAAATCGAAACCAAAGTGCTCTTCTTTTAAACTTGTTTTTGTCAATCGGATTCCTTCTTCTATAAATTCCGATTTAATTCCAAAAAAAGTAAACATATCAGCTACCATGGCATCCCCCTGCAAACTGGGTTTTTTCAGACCTTTAATAATTAAATCAGTTTCTTTAGCTAAGGTAGCCATCGAATACCAATAGGAGGCAGAACTCCAATCGGCTTCTACTTTGTAAAAGTAGTCCAAATCACTTTTTTTATAATAGTTTTGTTGACTCACTGAAATTATCCCATCCTGCCAGATACCATACACTCTGAATTCCTGCATCATTTTAAGAGTCATGTCGATATATGGCCGAGAAGTTACTTCGCCTTTAAATTTAATAACCAAGCCATTTTTAAATTCAGGCGAAATTAAAAGCAAAGCAGAAATAAATTGACTGCTGATATTTCCATCGATTTCAACCTCCCCGCCATTTAAGTGCTTACCATTTATTTGTAATGGAGGAAACCCTTCTTTCTCTAAATATTCTATGTCTGCACCCAATTGGCGCAGCGCTTCTACTAATATTCCAATTGGTCTTTTTTTCATCCTTTGGCTACCGGTTAATATATATGTGCCAGGTTTGGTAGCGAAGAAAGCGGTGAGAAATCGCATGGTTGTGCCGGCAGCTCCAACGTCAAACGTGATTTCATCAATTGCCGAAACATTATTGGCGTTTAATATTTTCTGTAAAATGATTGTATCTTCTGAAGTAGAAAGATTTTTAATTTCAAACTTGTCTTTACATAATGCCTGTATAATCAGCGCTCTGTTACTTTCACTTTTGGAAGAAGAAAGTGTAATACTACCTTTTAATATTTTTGTTGGGTGAGAAATCCGGTACATCATTTATTGAAAAGAATAACTTGCTCTGAATAATATTTTAAAGACTCTATTATCAAATCTGCTTTGGCAGTCTTATTAATTTCGCATTTGCCAATTTCAGATAGTAATGAAAAATTTATATCACCCTTTGTATTTTTTTTATCATGTTTCATCAATTCTATTAATCGATGATAAAATATACTTTCAATTTTTACCGGCTTAAAATTACTTAGAATAAATTTTGTTATCTCTTTTAGTTCGCCTTCTTTTAACCGAGAAATTTTAGTGGATAAATACGATTCGCAAATAATACCTATAGCAATAGCTTCTCCATGTAATAAGGAGTTTTCACCATTTTCTTCAAGAAAAAAAGTCTCAAGAGCATGACCGATAGTATGTCCGAAATTTAATATTTTCCGTAATCCTTGTTCTTCAGGGTCCTGCAAAACAATATTATTTTTAATTTTTATTGAAGCCATGATACATTGTTCCAGCTTGTCTAAATCGGAGAAGTCACATTCAATTAACTTTTTCCAATAGGCAGCATCGGCTATCAATCCGTGTTTAATAATTTCGGCAAAGCCCGATAAGATTTGACGGGAATTTAGAGTAGCCAGGAAATCAATATTTACAAATACCGCTGAAGGGTTGGAGTAAACACCAATTTCGTTTTTCAAATTATCTGAATTTATTCCTGTTTTTCCGCCTACTGAAGCATCTACCTGGGAAAGTAAGGTTGTTGGAATGTTAATAAAAGGAATTCCCCGTTTAAAAGTAGATGCTGCAAAACCGCCTAGGTCGCTTATTACTCCTCCACCAATATTAATAAACAGTGAATTTTTATCAGCTCCATATTCACTAAGGGAGGCCCATATTTGTGTGCAGATTTCTATTGTTTTGTTTTCTTCACCACTTTCTATTTCTATTATTTCAGCATCTTTGAATTGGAGAATGCTGGTTACTAATTGAGGATAACAATAACGAAGAGAATTTTCGTCAACAAGTATAAATAAACTGGAATAACCTTTTTTATTAGCTTTCAGAAACCGAATAATATCCTTAGCAATGTTCTTAGAAATAAAAATGGAGTAGGAAGATGATTTAATTTCAGGCATAGTGTTTTCTTCGGTTAAACAAATGTAGGGAAAAACATTTCACCTTTCTTTCTTTTCGACTAATTCCTAATTATCATAAAGTAAACAATTTAAAGAGTCTATCAATTTGTTTTCAATCCATGAATGACTATTAAACAAACGGTTCGATTTTATTACCTTCACAGGAAATGCTTTTTGCTATATTTGCAACAATAAAATTTCAGGCCTGATGCTATCATTTAACAATACAGAAATATCCTTTTCCGGAAAAACCAACAAAGATTTAAAACGTTCTTACTGGCTTTTTAAATTAATATCCTACAATTGGTTTGTCAGCATGGGCAAAGTACTAACCAACATTGCCCTCAAATTGCATTTGCCAATAAAAGGAATTATAAAAGCTACCGTTTTTAAACAATTTTGTGGTGGCGAGGATATAAAGGAGTGTGACAAATCGATCAAGGATTTAGCAAGATTTAATATCGGAACCATACTCGATTATTCGGTGGAAGGTAAGGAGGCAGAAAAGGACTTAAATGCCTGTGCCACAGAAACAATTGCCACTATTGCTAAAGCCAAAGCGGATAAAAGTATACCTTTTTGTGTGTTTAAAGTTACAGGCCTTGCACGTATGCATATATTGGAGAAAGTTTCGGCAAATGAGGAATTAACAAAGGAAGAGCAGAAGGAATTTGCACGCGTTTCTCATCGTGTAGGAACTATTTGCAAAGCCGCCCATGATGCTGGTATTCCCATTTTTATTGATGCTGAGCACAGTTGGGTTCAAAATGCGATTGACGATCTGGCTAATCAGATGATGGCACTTTACAATATCAGTAAGCCTATTGTCTATAATACGTTTCAATTGTACAGGAAAGACAGACTAGGCTATTTAAAGCATTCGTTCAATAATGCTGTAAAGGGAAATTATTTCCTCGGTGCCAAATTGGTTAGAGGTGCTTATATGGAAAAGGAAAGGGCTCGCGCAAATGAAAAGAGATACCCTTCACCCATTCATGAAACAAAAGCGGAAACGGATACAGATTATGATAGCGCGCTTTTATTTTGTGCTGAAAACATTGACCGCATTGCCATTTGTGCAGGAACGCATAATGAAGATTCTTCCATGATGCTGGTAGATTTGATGCAGAAAAAGAATATCAATTCTCAAAATAAGCATATTTATTTTTCTCAATTACTTGGCATGAGTGACCACATCAGCTTTAACCTCGCTGAAGCTGGATACAATGTTGCAAAGTATGTCCCTTATGGTCCTGTGCGCGAAGTAGTGCCATATTTAATCCGCAGGGCACAGGAAAATACCTCTGTTAAAGGTCAAACCGGAAGAGAATTAAGTTTGATCATGAAGGAAAAAGAAAGAAGGAATTCCTCGAATTAATAACCCCAAATCATAAAATTTCACAAAAAGCGCTTCTGGTGTATTAATAGTTTTTACTTTTGTGTTTAACCAAATGGTTAAACTATTAAATTAAATGAAACAGTTAAAAGATATTTCTACAGAAGAGAAGATTATGGAAGCTGCCAAAGAAGTATTTATGAAATACGGTCTTTACGGAGCAAGGATGCAGGATATTGCAGATACCGCAAAAATTAATAAGGCACTTTTACATTATTATTTCAGGAGTAAAGAAAAGCTTTTTGATAAAGTATTCGAAGGTGCGTTATCAAAGTATTTTGAAGTTATGGATGTATTTGCCAACAGTGAATTGCCCTTAAAAAAAAGGTTGTTCCAATACATAGATAATATTATTGACTTTTATTCCGAATATCCTCAGATGTCCATGTTCATTATCAAAGAAATTGGTAACAACCCTGAATTACTTAAGGAGAAAATTCAAGCGGCAAAGAAAAATAAAACACACCGATTAATACAGGTTTTGGAAGAAGGAATGAAGAACGGAGAAATAAAGAAAACGGATGCGACCTTGTTCCTGATCAATTTTCAATCATTGTGTTCATTTCCTTTTCTTGCTGCTCCCATGTTTAAACATTCTCTAAATGCACATGGAAAGGACTGGGAAAAAGACTTTAGTAATGATAAATTAAAAAAGTCAATAAAGACCTTCATTGAAAACACCTTAGGGTAAAATAAAAAAGCAGGTAAAGCGTTTCCCTGTTTCAATCATCTTTAAAATACAAAAAGCCTCAATCAGATTAAAACAATTAATTAAACGAATAGTATAAAATGAAACGAATAACATTATTATTATTACTTCTTACAAGTGTCTGCTTCGGGCAAAAGGAAACCCTTTCGCTGGATTCATGCATTCAAATGGCGAAAAGGAATTACCCGCTTATAAAACAGAATAACCTTATTTCAGAAAACGAAAAGAATTCTTTAAGTGCCGACAATAAGAACTGGTTGCCTAAGCTCTCATTTATTTCAAAAGCAACCTATCAATCAGAAGTAATTTCCTTTGGGGGAGTTAGTTTTCCAAATGACAGTTATATCACAGCACTTGATTTGGAACAAACGCTTTTTGATGGAGGGCAAACCAAACAACAAAAACAAAACGATAAATTAATAAATGAAAATGAATTGCAGAAAAACCAGGTAGAGTTATATAAACTGATTGACAGGGTAAATCAGCTATATAGTTCAGTTTTGCTGACAAGGGAAAACATGAAAACACTTTCCATTTATAAAGGAGATATCGGGAATAAGAAAACCAACCTTGCCTCATCAGTAAAGAACGGGCTGACCCTGCAAAGCAACCTGGATGAACTCGAAGCAGAAGAATTAAAAACAGAACAATCAATTACTGAAGCAAAGGATAATGTAGCTGCTTTATACCAAACACTTGGTATGTTTATTAATAAAACAATTAACGATAGCACTGCTTTTTCTGCCGACCCCATTGTAAGAACATCAGCGGGAGAAGAGATTAACCGTCCTGAATTAAAATTGTTTGAAACACAAAAATTAATGCTGGACACTAAACATAAATTAAATAACCGGATGGCATTACCTCGTCTTACAGTAAGTGCTGAGGGTGCTTACGGCCGTCCAGGACCAAACTTCCTGAACCAGGATTTACGTTTCTTCGGACAGGCTTCTGTAAATTTTAAATGGAACATAGGTAACCTCTATACCTTGAAAAATGAAAAACAAAATATTGCTATAAGTAAAAAAATGGTGGATGTTCAAAAGGAAGTATTCGAATTCAATACTAAAACAACGATGGCAACCCAATCAGCTCAAATTAATTCGTTAAAAGATATTATTGAGAAGGATAAACTGATTATCGAAAAACGTCATAACATTACAAAAACAGCATCTTCTCAGTTAGAGAACGGAAGCATTACCACTACTGATTACCTAACACAATTAAATGCTGAAATGCAGGCTGTACTAAATCAAAAAGTGCACGAAATAAAACTGATGAATGCAATAACCAATTACAATACAACAAAAGGAATCACTAATTTTTAAATATAAATTTTATAATGGAAAACAAAGAAACAATGAATAATGCGGCACCCGAGAAGAAAAGTAAAAAGAAATTAGTAATCATTTCAAGTGTTTTAAGTATAGTATTAATAATAGGTATAATCTATTTTGTTATAAGTGCTAATTACGAAACCACCGACAATGCACAATTGGATGCTGATATAGTATCAATAAAGTCAAGCGTTTCCGGATATGTCCAGGCAATCCGTTTTAAAGATAACCAACAGGTAAAAAAGGGTGATACCTTAATCACTATTGACAATACCGATTTACGGACGAGGGTAGCACAAGCGGAGGCAGCACTTGAAAATGCAAAAGCAAATTTGCTTTCTGTAAAGAGCAATGCAAGTGCATCCACTGATAACGCTAATGCTTCTTCCTTGTCATCTTCATCGGTGGAGCAAACCATAAATTCTGCTAAAGCAAGATTGACAAAATCAAAAGGGGATTTTAAACGTATGGAAAATATGTTAGCTGCCAAAGCTGCTACTCAGGCTCAATTCGATGCCGCAAAGGCCGATCTTGATGTGGCCCAGGCGCAATACGATGGTGCTGTAAGTCAGTTTAAATCTGCTTCAGCACAGTCGCAGGGTGTTCGTTCTCAGGCCGAGGCTCAGAAATCATTGATTACCCTGGCAGAAGCAATGGTAAAACAAAGAGAAGCAGAATTAATATTATCTAAAATACAAATGGAACATGCTGTCATTTTATCTCCATGCGATGGAATAGTTACCAAACGTGCTGTAGAGGTTGGTCAGTATATCACCATCGCTCAACCTTTGTGTTCCACCATTGATAATTCTCATTTATGGGTTACTGCCAATTTTAAAGAAACACAGGTTAAGAAGATAAAAATAGGACAAACCGTAAACGTAAAAATTGATGCATTCCCGGATGTAAAAATTACAGGTAAAGTAGATTCCTATATTGGTGCTACAGGTGCTAAGTTTTCGTTATTGCCTCCTGATAATTCAACAGGAAATTTTGTTAAGATTATTCAGCGTATCCCTATCCGTATTGAATTAACTGATGTTCCAAAGGAAACAGTTAATGCATTGTATCCGGGTTTAAGTGTTTTTGTTGAAGTAAGCGTTAAATAAATTGGAAGCATTACAACAGCATAAAGTAGTTTACCCCACCGGGGCTACCAAGTGGATTTTAATTCTTACTGCCATTTCATGTGCCATCCTAGAATTAATTGATACCACGGTGGTCAACGTTTCGCTTCGCGAAATCAGCGGGAGCATTGGTGCAACCACCACAGAGATAGCCTGGGTGGTTACAGCTTATGCCATTTCCAATGTTATCATCATTCCGCTTACCAGCATGTTATCTGATTTATTTGGTCGCAAAACCTACTTCACCGGCTCTGTTGTTCTCTTCACATTTGCTTCGCTCATGTGTGGTTTGTCCACTAACCTTTGGATGCTCGTATTCTGGAGATTTGTACAAGGCATTGGCGGAGGTGGATTGTTATCCACTGCTCAATCCATTATTGTTGGCGCATTTCCTCCCGAAAAAATAAGTACGGCCAATGCCATTTTCGGAATGGGAATCATCATGGGTCCTACTTTTGGTCCTACCCTGGGTGGGTATATCACCGATAATTTTTCATGGCATTGGATATTTTTTATAAACATTCCTATCGGGGTGGTAGCCACCATACTTGCTTGGACTTATGTAACAGACAGAGAGGGGGCTGTTAAACCAAGGAAAATAGATTGGTGGGGCATGTTCTTCCTGGTCGCGGCAGTGGGCTCATTACAATATGTGCTCGAGGAAGGTTCTGCTGAAGATTGGTTTGAAAGCACCGAAATTATTGTACTTTCCATAGTAGCCGTTGTTGGTCTTATAGCATTTATTATTCGTGAATTACGAATCGATTACCCTGCAGTCAATATTCGATTGTATAAAAATTATAACCTTGCCATGGGCAGCTTTATGAATTTTATGCTCGGTTTTTTACTCTTTGGTACAGTCTTTATTTTTCCATTGTTTGCTCAAATATCATTGGGTTGGACTCCAACCCAAACTGGTGTGTTTATGATACCAAGTGCACTCTGCACTGCTGTGGCCATGCCAATAGTAGGTAAGTTGCTTGGTTCGGGAAAGAATCCCAAAACCATTATCATCATAGGCATTGTTATCACATTTGTATTCCTTATGATGATGTCTTTTGCATCACCCGATTCCAGTCAGTATAATTTTTATTTCCCGTTTGTATTGCGCGGTGTTGGTCTTGCGTTTATGATGTCACCCATATTATCATTGGCTGTAGCAGGGTTAAGAGGAAAGGATATGGCACAGGCCATTGGTTTGGCAAACATGGTGCGTCAGTTGGGTGGTGCCGTTGGTATTGCATTAATCAATGTGTTCCTGATAAATAAAAATGCAGAAGTCAGAGGAAGCATGTTAGGTTATGTTACCGATTACAGCAGCAACAGCACCGAACGCATTTCGGCATTGACCCAGAATTTCATTTCAAAAGGATATGCTTCCGAAGACGCGCAAACATTGGCCTACAAAACCATGGAAGGAATGCTCTACAAACAACAAGCTCTCGTGAGTTACGACCAGGGATTTTTTATGGTAGGAATTTTAATTCTTATTTGCATCCCTATTGTATTTTTAATCCGATACAAAAAGCAGGCACAAACAAAAGTTATTGCTGACCACTAATTGATTTATCTTTGACTTAGTAATTCAGGAAACGGCTCCCCTCTCCTTTTTCAAGGAGAGGGGCCGGGGGTGAGGTCTTGATTAAGGTAATGAACTTGTCTTAGTAAAAACTATCTCACTTATTTTAATAGTGTACTTCCGGAAACACCCCCTCTCCTTTGGAGAGGGGGTAAAGGGCTCACAGTCCCGACTCATTCGGGGGTGAGGCGTTATTTACAATCGCAACTATCATTCTCCATTCGCAAATCAATGGTAGTAACCACCTTCGAAATCGAATCCAAATCATCAATAATTATTCGTAAACTTTTTCCGGTAGAGGTAAGGCCCTCTATAGCATAAGTAGGATAAGGCTTGTGGTGAACATCACTTTTAGAATAATTTACCTTTCCTGTTCCTTTAGTTTCACCTTTTCCAAGCACTTGTCTTATATCAGCTTCCGTTATGTTTCTGCATTTCATCCTGCAGTTGGCATGTTCCGTATATTCCAGTTTCTGCCAGCCCAGCTCTTCCATCTTTGCCGAATTAGGCATCTGGCAACCTTTCCCTTTGTAAACAAAACTTACAATCAGCAAACCAATTAAAAAACCAAAACCATATAACCTGAAGCGCCTGTATAAATCTGAATTCTTTCCCGGTATTGCCATTTTTTAATTAGTGAGTTTAAGTATAGAGTATTAAGTACAAAGATTCAAGATTAATAAAAGTGTATTTATTTTATGGGCAACTACCTAATGACAAATGACTACATAGCAGCCATCAGCAGGTTAATGTCCTTATAAGGAAGTTTAAACATTTCGCCAAGCATTTGGTTGGTAAGCGTACCATTGTATAAGTAAATTCCGTTTCTAACACCAGCATCGCTGCGAAGCATATTTTCCACACCACCCTGTTCACCAATATTTAAAAGTATAGGAGCAAAAATAGTACTCAATGCATAAGAAGCCGTACGCGAAACACGCGAAGCAATATTAGGCACACAATAATGAATAACCCCATGTTTGCGGAATACCGGCTTCGAGTGGTTGGTCACTTCCGAAGTTTCAAAACACCCACCCTGGTCAATACTCACATCAATAATTACCGAACCCGTTTTCATATCGCTCACCATTTCTTCCGTCACTATTTGCGGAGTCCTTCCCTGTTTCGAACGAATAGCACCAATCACCACATCAGCCGTTTTCAAATGTTTGGCCAGCACCCTCGGTTGTATCACCGAAGTAAACACTCTCGTACCTATCGAAGTTTGCAAACGTCTCAATCGGTAAATCGAATTATCAAAAACCTTCACCGAAGCCCCCAATCCCAGTGCAGCACGTGTAGCAAATTCACCCACCGTTCCTGCACCCAATATAATTACTTCCGTTGGCGAAATCCCCGAAATTCCTCCCAATATAGCACCCTGCCCATGGTTCACATTACTCAAATATTCTGCAGCTATCAATATCGAAGTACCACCAGCTATCTCCCCCATCGACCTTATCACCGTATAAATCCCATCTTCCCCCTTTATCCAGTCAAACGCCACAGCCGTTATCCGTTTCGCCATCAGTTGTTTTATGTAATCTTCCGGTTGCACCGTAAGTTGCAAAGCCGAAATCAACGTTTGTTTCTGTTGCATCAGCCCTATTTCCTGTGGAGATGGCGGAGCTACCTTTAAAATAATATCAGCCTTATACACTTCCTCAGCCGTAGCCACTATCTGTCCGCCCGCTTCCGAATAATCATGATCCTGAAAATTAGCCATCGCCCCCGCATTCGTTTCCACCAGCACCTGGTGACCATTATTCACCAGCAGCCCCACAGCATCCGGCACCAGCGCCACCCTGTTTTCCTGGAACGATATTTCCCTCGGAATCCCAATAAACAATTTCCCTTTCTTTCTCCCCACCGCCAGCATTTCTTCCTGCGGCATTCTTGCAGTCTGGGTCAGTTCTGCCATTATTTCTTTAGACGTTTTCATTCTTAATCAGATAGATAAAACAGATAACAAATTTAAGGAAACTATTTCAATTCTTTTCTTTAATATTTCATAGTTATCAAAGGTACATTGTTAGTTCATAAATTTCATAAATAAAAAATGACTGAATAATAATATTCCCAACTTAATACATAATTATTTGGGCAGGCACATTGCCATTTCATAGTTCACCGTCTTCCTGCCCTCACGCGGTATCTTTTTTTTAATCACCTCCTCCCTCCGAATCCGGTCTTTTCCGGATTTGGAGGTTTTCGCCCCTAATTCCCCTCCACCCAATAAAAAAAAGGATACTCACGCGGGTCAGGTGCAGTTGGACAGTGGCTCGCTTTTATTTTCCTTTCATTTATCCCCCTTCAAGCCTCCCTCACCAGCATATTCCCCTCTGTGAGCCTGCGATTGCGCAAGCGAGAGGGCAATGTCATTAAGTTAAGGAATTAGAAAGCATGCTTAAAGTTCTTTGTTAACGGAGGTTTCTTTCGGTTTCGATACTTCGATGTATTTCGTTCAAAACTCCTTTTTGGTCTTATCGGAATAACATTTTTCACAAACAACTTTTCTA
>CANJYB010000006.1 GCA_947479085.1 Bacteroidota bacterium
GTCCATGCATAGGTGGCAGCTCCGGTTCCACTAAGAGTTACAGGAGTACCTGCACAAACGGTTGCAGAAGGGGATGCAGTGCTTCCCACAGTTGGTAAAGGATTTACAGTTATTACCTGAGTTTGGGAAACATATCCGAAAGTATAAGTAATGGTAAAATTGGTAGGAACGGTAACTGATGGAGCTGTAAAAGTTGTTCCCGATACGCCTGTTCCTGAAAAAGTTCCAGAGTTTCCAAAACCACCAGTACTTCCTACGGCAGCAGGTGTAGCCGTTAAACTGCGGGTTTGGCCAGAACACATAGCCGCTGAAGAAGAGGTAAATGTCAAATTATTATTCTGACGAATAAATACATTAATAGATGATGCCCCAACAGCCGCGCAATTATATTGCCGTATATCAATTTGTGCAGAACCGGTGAAATTAGGAGTCATGAGTACAGAGGCTGCTGTAGTAGAACACTCAGGACCCATATCATCATCCCATGCATATAATGCATTGCTTGGATCATAACAACTTATCTGGGTGTCAAACGGAGCACCACAGGTACTCACCGTATAACATCCACCGGCTTGTACCGGCATAAAAAAGAACATTCCTGGACTATAATTTGATAGTGTATAAAATGTAGTTCCATTTACAGGTGCAAGAGTTCCTACCAAATATGGAGAACGACCGCAACTTACTCCCGATGCGGTATTAGTACCACATTGCGAATAAGACTGTTTAGAAAATAAACAAGCACTAATGAGTATAGCGCTAAAGATAAATTTTTGTAATAATTTTTTCATTTTTTGGTTATTTAAAAGGTTGCGTTTTTGGGTTATTATTTTCAAAGTTCAAATATAAAGAAAGAATTTTAATAAGAAGAAAGATTTGACAAATATCTATTAAAACTTATTAAAAGGTTAAAACGGCATACCAGTAAATTAATTTGGCTGACTAACTATAAAAGTGGTTTAGGAAATCAAAATTTATTGAGATAAAATACTTTAAAAGTAAAATCATATCTTAATACATCAGGGAAGTTATTGAGCGAGGTATAATACCATCTGGAGGAATCGTCCTTTACCAGATTGGATTCTGTTAAGTAGTTAAGTAGTGAGGAAATGAAATTTTTATTCCCTAAAATAAGTTGATAGTGATTAATTAATTCATTTTTTTCTATATCACTTATTTTATGGTTTTCTGAAATAGGAGTTCTTATAGAAGTAAAATGATAAACAACAATCCGTAATTCGAAACTTTCGATAAATTGAATAAATAGATTTAATAAGGAAACGGTATTTGTGTTTATTTTCTCCATACAGCTTTTCCTGAAAAAATTCATTTCCAGGGAGAAATCAAGTGTGTTGCTTTTTAATTGCTTAAAAATTTCACTTTTTACCAATCTGTATTTTCTTGTATTTATTCTGTTGTATTCATCTTCCGTGTTCCATGTTTCATTTACTCCTCTTACCCAATTAATTGTTGGGTGGTAATGGAAAATGACTCTTGCTTTTCCAAAAGCATCTGGAGCAAAACTGTTTCCTGCATTTATCCAGGTCACAATTCCGTTGGTTGCATTCTTCAGGCCTTCAGTTAAAAGTGACACAATGGAATTGTTTTCCGAAGTAACAATCCGGACATTAAAACGAGAATTTGAAATTAAATAGAATATATCATCATAATTTGAATGATGAGTTACAATTATACATTCTATATGTTTAGCTTCCTGAAAGAGGACAGATTCAAGAGTATGGTTCAAATGTGCCTTATTAAAATCGGTCACAGGGATAATGATTGAAAAACCCGATTCTTTTTCCTTATTAATCTCACTTAAAAAATTGAAAAGATTTAAAGAGGAATTACCAAAAGTATTGCCCGCTATTTTATATAATCCTATTTTATTTCCGAAAGAATTTAAAGCAATATTAGTTTCCAAAGGAAATAAGTCCTTTCCGAACGAAAGAACGGGTTTGTCTCCTTGTTTGGAAGTAAGAATATACTCTTTGTTTATAGTTTCAATTTCTTTGATACCATATAAATCGACTTCATAATTATAATTACTTAGTGAAGTATTGAATTGATTTAAGGAATCCGAACTTATTTCGAACCATGCATCATATACAGATTTGGATTTGTTGAAAGCGCTGAATTGGTATTTCTTTTCTGAGGCCTGCAAAGGGACATGAAATACATTCTTAGTGGATGCATTAGTGCCGGGTTCTTCAAAATTAGTGGTTAAGGATAAACGGGGGAAAACAAAATATTTATTTGTTGAAACCAAATAATGAATAAAATGTTTTTTCCAGGAATTGTCTCCCCATTGTTTAATATAACCAGGAATGGAAGAATCATTTGTTAAATCAGGATTTTGAGTGAACCATGTTTTAAAATCCTTCCAATGTTTGCTCGTCCACAGTTGCCCCCAGGAAGAAGCCACCTGCATAAAATAAACATCAGAACCATCGTCAATAGCTGTGAATGGATAAAAACAACTTTCAGCAACTTGATAATTATAAAGAGAAATTCCAGCTACAGCCTCTTCATTCTTATAAAAATCTAATGCTTGTATTGCATACCGATAAAAGAAGGGAGAAACCATTAAATCATCCTCCAATACAATTATCGATTCGTATTCAGAACTTAAATCACCGCAATTCAAAATATGATTTTTTAAACCAAGATGTTCTTCTTGTACAATAATTCTTTTCTTTCCATGTTTCCATTCTATGGAATTAGCAATAGTTTCTACTTCCGAAGAAAAACTCTTATCAATACTAATAATAAGTTCTACCTGTAAAGAATCATAATGGGCATTTTCAAGAGAATGAATTAACCTTTTTAAAGAGGCTGGCCTGTTATAGGCACTGATAACTATGGCGGGATTAGTTGTCATTAATTTGATAAATAAACAAATCGGAGAACTTATCTATCAGCATTTTAATTACAACAGCACTTTCTTTTACGATTACTTTTTTTCCTGATTTAGCAAGTTCTACAGCCAGTTTCAGTTGCTGTGATTCTTCCAGTATATCTGTTCCTTTTTTATAAGTAAC
The DNA here is from genome assembly GCA_947479085.1 of Bacteroidota bacterium. Taxonomy (GTDB): domain Bacteria; phylum Bacteroidota; class Bacteroidia; order 2-12-FULL-35-15; family 2-12-FULL-35-15; genus 2-12-FULL-35-15. Next base: position 3,042 of record CANJYB010000006.1, read on the forward strand.
CGAATCGAATGTGATGAATTCTTCTTCTCTGAATTTTACTTTCCATTCTTCTAAAAGAAAATCATTATGTGCCTGGTTTGCTTTATCTGTCGCCTCACTGATAAGCATACTAATGTTATTGTTTTCAGCAAACTTTGTGAATGCTTTGTTATCCCTCGGAAAGCAAGGACCACCGTAACCAAATCCATACCTGAAATATTTATTTCCTATTCGTGAATCTGCACCAATTGCATCAAGAATTTTTTCAGGTTCTCCGTTCACTTTAGTTGCAATATCTCCTATTGCATTGGCAAAGGAAATTTTAGTTGTCAAAAAACAATTGGTAGCAAGCTTCGTAATTTCAGCACTAATAAGCGACATGCGGCAATAACGAGGAGAATTTTTACAAAGTTTGGTATATATAGTCTGAACATAATCACCTGCATCAACATTATTTTCCCCAATAAGCACCTGATCAGGAAACTGCTGGTCTTTCATAATGCTACCCTGTGCAATAAACTCAGGGTTATAAATAAGTGTGTAATTTAAATCATTTAGTTTTTTCTCTATCGAATTACAGTAACCGGGCATACAGGTACTGTTAATAATAAGATGCCTTTGAACAGTTTGTTTTCCGAGGGTTTGAAGTTGCTCAATAATAGTATCGATGTAAACATGACTGAATTCTCCAGATGGCATAGAAGGAGTTGGAACAACTATAAATATGGCTTTAATTGTGTCATCAAGAATGTCTTTAAGATGAACAGAAGCGGTGAAATTAGTTGAACCACTAAGGTATTTACTTACCTCCGGTTCATTGGATTGGAGGGTTTTGTTATTTACTGAATCTACGTATTCTTTAGAAACATCAATTCCTAAAACGGCATACCCACAAGCTTCCAGGTTCAATGCTAAACATATTCCTAATCTGCCAATACCAACTACTGCTATCTTTTCCATAACGTTTTCAGTTCAAAACAATCTCTTCTAAAGGAACGTCCACCATGCCCCAGTTTTCCTTGTTCAAATCAAATTTTAATTTATTTTTAATCATATACAAACCAGCTTCTCTCACCGTCCACCAATCTAACATTGGCTTTTTAGTATAGAAGTGAATCTTCTGTATTGGATTTTTAAATTCCCATCCATCATTGTGTTCTATGTGGTACACGCATTCTTCGGGAGTAAAAATAAACTGTTTTAAGTTAAAAGCAGTGGCGGCTATCAAACCCATCGAATCTATATGAATGGAATAGATTTCAAGTTCAGGATAACCCTGAATGTCTATCCAGTTTTTTTTGCTCATCATTGTAAAATCTCCGCATGCATCCATGTCCAACTCTACCAACTTATCTTCAGGGGTAGTGGCATACAATGCTTTTGTTTTTGACAACAGCCTCAGAAAAGGGATTAACAAGCGGTATTTAAAAAGAATCCCCCTTGTATCGTAAAAGTTGGCATATAAATTATTCTTGCCATTTCTTTTTTTGATATTGTTTTTACAAAACTCGAGTTGCTTATCCACCGGCCATTCTTCCATTATACTATTAGGAATATCACATCTGTTAGCTCTGTAAAAATGTCCTTCCTGTAAATCCTGCTTTGCAAGTCGCTCGAATATTTCATCTGAAAAAATAATATCCACATTGGTACACAATATAAAGTTCGCTTTCGCACGCCTGATTCCCACATTCTTTGCTATCATCTGAAACAAAGGAATTTGCTGTGAGAAAGCCAGTTTCTGATGAATTTCATTGGGGACAACAATGTAACGAATGCTGAGGTAATCCTTTTCTGTAACCTTTGGAAGTATCTCATTTAAGAGTTTTTCTCCTTTTATCGGGTTCCATTCCACCATCAAAAGTTCGCAGGGAAGTTTGTATTTATTGCATTGGCTTATCAATACTCGCACAAAAATCTGCATACGTTTTAGCATATCTCCACCATGATTATCATTGCGCGAAGCTGCAACAATAGATAAATAGGGATTATTGCTGTTATACATGTAAGTAGTTAAAGTGATAATTTCTCAACAACAATCTGTTCGTTTATCCAATTGTAGGTCTTGGTTATCCCTTGTAATAAACTTAATTTGGGTTGCCAGTTTATAGTTTGTTGTACAAGGTCATTGTGTGAAGTTCTTCCATTAACACCCACTGGGCCTTCCACATTTTTGATGGAAATACTTTTTCCCGAAATGCGAATTATCATTTCTGCAAACTCATTCAAAGATATTTTTTCTTCCGAGCCTATGTTTACAGGACCGGTAAAGTCAGAATTCATAAGTTTGCGTATTCCATCTATACAATCGTCCACATACAAAAAGGAACGGGTTTGTTTTCCGGTACCCCATATTTCAATGGTTTTACCTGAATTTGCTTCAGCCACCTTGCGGCATAGAGCGGCAGGGGCTTTTTCCTTTCCATTATTATAAGTTCCAAAAGGTCCGTAAACGTTATGAAAACGAGCAATACGCACCTGTAAATTATAATTTCGATAAGCAGAAAGATATAAACGTTCGCTGAATAATTTTTCCCAACCGTATTCGCTGTCAGGGTCGGCAGGATAAGCAGAATCTTCATTGCAACGGGGATTGTCAGGGTCGAGTTGATTGTATTTAGGATAGATGCAGGCAGATGAAGAGTAAAATATTTTCGGAATTTTTCTTTCCACTGCAATATTAGTCACATTCAAATTAATGGCAGCGGAATTATGCATTACATTGAAATCATTATCTCCACTAAATAAATATCCCGCCCCACCCATATCAGCAGCTAACTGGTATATCTCCTGATAGTCAGAAGTAATGTGCTCTCTGCAAAAAAGTTCATTTCGTAAATCGCCAATAATAAAATTATCGCATGCAGATTTATTAAACTCCGGATAGTTTAAATCGATACCGGAAACATAATAGCCCTCACTTTTTAATCGGGTTACAAGATGATTGCCAATAAACCCTCCCGCTCCTAATACTAATGCCTTCATTATTTTAATTTAATATGTATTCGGGTACAAACATAATTAAAATTTTGTATATTCAATTATGTGCCAAAGGTTTTCTATATATAATTCAAGGCTGTATTTTTCAGCCACCACTTTAGCTGCCTTTGTTCCCATGGCAATGGCTTCATCAGGATTGGAAATTAAGAACAGCATTTTTTCCGCCATTGTATCCACATCGCCTTCTTTTACTAACAAACCTGTTTCGTTGGAAACGACATCCGGAATACCTCCATGCAGTGTTGAAATTACCGCTAACCCTGAAGACATAGCTTCCAATATTACCAATGGTGTTCCTTCAGAATCATTAGTTTTCGTAGTTATCGAGTGCTGAACAAAAGCAAGGGCATTTCTAAATTCACTTGCTATTTGCTCCTGGCTGAGAGCTCCTTTAAATTCAACATTTTCATTTATTCCTAAAGCAATTGCTAAGTCTTTGCATGTTTGAAGAAGTTCTCCATCACCAATCATTACCAGTTTGGCATTGGGTTCTTTTGCAACTACTTTTTCAAAAGCCCTGATGGTTAAGGTTGGACCTTTCTTTTCAACAAATCTTCCGCATGCAATGAAAGTAGGTGAAGGGGTTTTGGTTTCATTTAATCTGAAAATGGTTGTGTCAATTCCATAACATAATTTATGTAATTTATTTTCAGGGCAACCCAACTTACTTAATTGCAATTTCATATGCTCCGATACTGCAATAATCTCGGAAGCAAAAGAAAATAGTTCCTTGTAACGTTTTCCGTAAGAGCTTAAAATATCTTCACGGTAAGCATCATATCCATGAAAATGAACAATAAGTGGTATCTTCAGTTTATTGGCAATCTTCATTATTTCAACTCCGGAGGGCCCGTATTCACAAAGAATATATTCAATCTTGTTTTTGAGGAGGTAATTTTCAATAGCTTCGTTTAAAAGTTCGGATGTATCTTTTGTTTTGTTTTTTAACAAACCAAATAATTTTGATTTATTAAAATCAAAAATGCTATGTAATGTCAAACCTTTATCAATACTATACTGTGAAGGCAAATAACCGTCAAATAAAAAATGAATTTCGGCAGGAAGTAACTTTATATGATTATGTATAAAGGTTTCGGAATACTTATCCTTATTGGTGGATACAATGGCCAGTTTCATTTTCTGAAAATCTTCCTTAATGTTTTTAGTATATAAGATTTTATTTCACTCTGAAAAAGAACAAAATGAAGAATCAATAAAGGGATATATAGTTTCGATTTGAGGCATAATAAAAGCAATACTAGTAGTGGAATCCATTTGATGTATAAATCATCCAGGAAGAGATATGCCTTTTGACGATAATTCATTGTCCTGATTCTTTTTATGCTCAGGATGAATTTTGCAACCCAATATAAAACAATAAACACAATAAGGTAAGGATTGAAATAACTAATGAGAAATGCAAAACCAAGGAACAGGAAAATTTCTATAGGGATTAAATACAATTGAGCAAGGTTTATTGCTCTTTGTTCTCCGATGTTGGTTACAAAGGTATTTGTTGAAGATTGAATATCCTTTTCATAATCCTGAATCTGGTGAAAAACTATGTTTCGTATTCCGAGGAAAAATTGCCATAAGGCAAGTGATAGCAGGAATGGATTAAAAAACTGGAATGAATTTCCAATGATTAAATAGAACGTATAAGCAGCAAGAATAGCCGGATTGAGATGTCCATACAAAGCATCAGTAATAACTCCTAAAAAACCACGTTCTTTGAAACGAAAAGGTTTGAACGAATAGAGAAAGAAAAAAACAAACTGAAGGGTTAACAGCCAGTAGCTGTATTTATTCATTGGCAAATAAAACCATGGACCAATTGATAATGCAAGAAAGAAAACAAAAAGAGCGACAATGGTAGGTACTGAAATGGCTTGTGTGGCATTTTCTTTTTTTATGATTCCGTCTTTTTCTTTATCCCCCAGGTCGTTGGTAAGGTAACCGATGCCTGCAATGCCAATAATAATAAGTATGGAGCAAAGTATGGGTTTTATAATGTTTCCTAGGGTGCCTTCATTTAATAACAGAACCAGGTAAGGAATGGTAATTAAAAACGGTACTTTATATTTCCATGGATTACTGAGTCGTAACTTTTTTGAAAAGAAAAAAAAGAAACGGTTAACCTGCCTGATTTCATTTAAAACACTCGACATTATTTTCCAGGATTCTTTTCCTTTAATAATTTAGTAAGAAAATCTGCATATTTTTGATGGCCTGCATTATTAAAATGATTGCCCAGGTTTGGCCCATCGTAATCCTTTTTTGTAATGGTAGTTGGTACAAACCAGCTAATGTCTTTAAAAACGATTGCATACTTTGTTTTTAGTTTGTCGCCCTCTTCCGATTCAAATGGTGCGGGAATTCCCACAAACAGGCAAGGAATGTTTTGATCTTTACAAACCGTTTCGATGGATTTCAAATTCTTATAGGCAATTTCATTTGCATCTACAGTATAACCCGGGTGGCTTTTCTGCCATCTTCTTTTGGCAAGAGTATGTTCTCCTGTTAAATAAACTTTTGAAAGTATAACACTGTAACTTATCAGCTTTTCAAAAAGATTTCGGCTTTTGCCTTTAAGTGTATAATGGTCAACATAAAAATTATAGGCTTCATCAGCCGAATGGAAATTATAACTCAGTTTACCTGATAAATCATTTGGAGCTAATTCGAATATCCATTTATTATTTCTGAAAGGAAAATGCAAAGGAATTCCCGGAGTGGGAGTACGAACAAAAGATAAAATATCATTTCCGAAATAAACACAGATCACCACCTTGTCGGGCTTAAGGTTATCCAGGTATTTTTTTACCACCAGTTCGTATTGCACAGGGTCCGTGCCAGCCACGCCAAAATTAAGTATGTTAAAGCGTCCGTCACGGTTTAGTATATCTCCAAACGAATTCTGAACGCTGTCAGGGCAACATCCTTCGACATACGAATCGCCAATTAGCATTATAATTTGTTTGCTTGAACTTTTTCTCAACGAATCCATAACCTCCGGGGTATAGTCTATTTTGCCACGGAAACCTTGTTTATTAATCACACTTCCCCATATCAGCATTTCTTTTTTAGGAATAATATGGTTGATTCCCATTTCATCACTTTCAAAACGGGCTACATAAACAGGATTGTCTTCTACTTTAAAATCATCCATCAGTGTTCCAGCTTTCATTCCGAATAAACGCAGCACAATTTCTGCAAGAATAAACAATACAAAGAAAACAGTAAGTTGAATTTTTAATCGTTGCCTGAATGTTTTCGGCACTTTTTCTCCTGTTTTGTTTTTAAACATTACCATAATTTTTCGAAATTTTGTTTTTTGAAGTCGCCAGAAGCATCTTTGAAGGTAGTTGTATGATTGTTTTTAATAAGTAAATAGCTATTGTTTTTAAACACTTTAGAAAACAATGAAATGGGAAATACCACAAGGTAAAACACCAAGCTGAATAAAATCGAAGGAACGATGTAACTCAACACCTTTGCCAGTTTGGTCCAGGCAATGTGTACAAGGTTGCTGAGGTAAGCAGAGAAAAGACCAATTACGCCAATTACCAAGGCAGCATATAAAAAGTAAACCGATTTTTTAAGAAAGTAAAAAACAACCAGACCCACCACAATGGCAAGGATGGTTTCGGGAACTTCTGTTTTTTTTGCCGACATTCTTATTTTAAAATAAAGAATAAATGTAAGGTGCTATGGCAGAGCTTCCGCCAAACACCACCATAAAACCAATTAATAATAAAACCAGGATTAAGGGCATCAGCCAGAGTTTTTTTCGCTCTTTAATAAACTGCCATATATCTTTTATAAATTCCATTTGAGTTTAATCTGCTTTAAATTTCACCATCCATTTTTCTTTGTTCTGCCAGTCGGGCTGTTCCGTTTTGGTAAACATAAAATTATTAATCACCAGGTAATCCATATCCGTGCTCATGAAGCAACGGTAGGCATCATCCGGTGTACATACCATCGGTTCGCCACGTACATTAAAACTGGTATTTATTACCAAAGCCGTATTGGTTTGGTTCATAAAAGTATTAATTAATTTGTAATACCTTGCATTTATTTCTTTGTGTACTATCTGCACTCTTGCCGAAAAGTCAATGTGGGTAATGGCAGGCAGCTTGCTTCGCTTTACATATAATTTATCCCAGAGCGATAAATCATTGTAGTTAGGCGGTAAGGGTTCCCGCATTTCTTTTTTTACATCGGTAACAAACAGCATATAGGCATCGGCCTTGCCTTCAAAATAAGTAGCAACCTGTTCGGCTAATACGGAAGGGGCAAAGGGACGAAAGCCTTCCCGGTTTTTAATATTGATGTTCAGCTTTTTTTGCATGGCTTCATTGCGTGCATCGGCCAGTATGCTCCTGTTGCCTAATGCACGTGGGCCAAACTCCATCCTGCCCTGGAACCAACCCACGCTGTTCCCTTCACTTATTTTGGATGCAATTTCTTTTGCCACATCCGAAAATAGTTCGGGCTTTTTCCATACCGCCTTGTTTTTTTTGCACATGGTTTCCACTTCCTTGTCGGAATAATCAGGGCCTAAGTAGGTGCCTTGCATCTGGTCTTTGCCTTGTTCAAATATGCGGGGTTCATCATAATACATAGCGCTTATTGCCAATGCTGCCCCCAATGAAGCTCCTGCATCGCCTGCAGCAGGCTGTATGTAAATGTTTTTAAATATACCTGCTTCCTGCAGTTTTCCGTTGGCCACACAGTTTAGCGCCACACCACCTGCCATACATAGGTTTTCGGAGTTGGTTAGTTTTTTTAAAGTAGTTGCCATTTTAATAACAATCTCTTCCGTCACTTTCTGAATGGCCAATGCAAGGTCGCAATGGTGCTGTGTTAATTCTTCTTCCTCCGTTCTTCGCTTAAAACCAAACAGGCTTTCCCATTTATTATTATGCGTCATGGTCAATCCCACTGCATAATTAAAATACGTTTGATTCAGCCAGATGGAACCATCTTCCTTGATATCTACCAGGTGTTGTTTTATAATGCTGATGTATTCTGCTGTTTTGGCCGAAGCCGGATTGCCATAAGGTGCAAGTCCCATTAATTTATATTCACCCGAATTGACCTTGAACCCCAGGTAATACGTAAATGCAGAGTAAAGCAAACCAACCGAATGCGGAAAGTCCATTTCCTTCAGTAGTTTTATTTTGTTTCCTTCGGCATAGCTTAATGAAGCTGTGCACCATTCGCCCACACCATCAATGGTTAATACTGCCGCTTCTGCAAAAGGTGACGGATAAAATGCACTGGCAGCATGCGACAGGTGATGTTCGCTGAACAGGAGTTTGCATTTTCGTTTATCAAATCCTTCTATGGTTTTTAGTTCTTTTAATATGTTGTCTTTCAGAAATAATTTTTCCTTTATCCAAACCGGCATTGATTTTAAAAATGATACCAGCCCTTTGGGAGCAAAGGCAATATAGGTTTCGAGCAGGCGCTCAAATTTTAAAAATGGTTTGTCGTAAAATACAATGGCATCTATTTCGTTGATGTGCAAACCTGAATATTCAAGACAATAATTGATTGCATAGATAGGAAAATCTGCCGTATGTTTTTCTCTGGTAAAGCGTTCTTCCTGCGCAGCAGCAATTATTTTTCCATCAATAACCAATGCTGCTGCCGAATCGTGGTAATAAGCAGATATTCCTATTATCTTCATATAACAAACAGCTCGGCTAATTCGGGAAATACTTCCACGGTTTTTTCATTTCTTATTTTATCCATAGCAGCGCTGTTTTTCAGGAACAAATCTATGGATTCATTTTCGGTGGTGCTGCTCAATGCTTTCAATATGTTTTCGAATTGCTGCAGCATGTGCCCGCGCTTTTCCATGTGCACTGAGAGTTGCTCCTGTATCCAGGCAATATGTTCCTTATACCTTGCAATGGCTTTGTTTTTAAATCCTTTCGGAAGTATACGCACACTCAGGTCTTTGGGATAAATCAATAGGGTAGGGATAAAATCTTCTACCCTTATCAACTGCTGATTGACCCAATCCTGGTGAAAGTCGGGGAGGTGCAATACATTGTAAATATTGATGGTGGGCGATACCACAAACTCTATATGAGGCAATTCGCGCTGCATTAATTTCCGGTTGGCTATCACATCTTCCCATTTCAGGTTTTTGCGAAGAAACTCTCCCCGCTTATCTTCTGCATCCAAGCTGGCCGCTATACTTATGCTTTTAAACTTTTTCCAAAGTTCTACTATGTTATTGTTTTTATAACTAAAGGAAGAAAAATTGGTATTGTAAGTTAGCCTTACATCCGTTCGACCGGCTTCTATCAGCATATTCAGCAGGCGATAATGTTCGTCCATCACTATGGGCTCGCCACCAGCAAAATAAAGCTCTTCCAGCGATGCTATCATTTCCCTGAACTGTAAAAAGAAAGCATCTGTATTTTCAAACGAATAGGTCAATGCTGATTTATCTTCCGAAATCATCCCGAGTTTTATGGCATCATTAAACCAGCTGCTGCTGCTCCAAGGGCCGCAAATACGACAGCGCAGGTTACATACATTCGAAAAACGAATGTCGAAATAAACAGGCTTTGTATTTTTTATCACTCCGTTTTTATCAGTCGAAAAAACCAAATCGGTTTTGTGTTTATACTTGGCATTGGTAATTTTCCGCAAACTGGTAAAGCCTTCCTGTTCCTTTATAAAACAACCTTCGCAACGCTTGTCCGCTTTGCCTTCCAGCATTCCTTTGCGAAACGCATTCATCTTTTCTCCGTTCCATATTTCGGTTACCGATTGTTTGTTGATGTTTCCAAAAGCCTGTTCTTCCTGCCAAGGGGCCTGGCAACAAGGTGTAACTGTTCCGTACTGGGTAATGTGAAAATGTACCCAGGGCATAACACAAAAGCTGATGCTTTGTTCCAAATCTTCCGGAAGAAGCATTGTTTTTTTACCTGTTAATTTTTTCCAGATGGACATATTCACTATAAAATGCTCTGCGTTTATGGAGGTCGAAGGTAATAATTAGTTTTTGAGTTTAAGGTTTTTGGTTTGTTGTTTGTTGTTGGATTTTTAAAACTGGGTTTGCTGAAGATTTGGTGGACAAACGCTGGGGTTTAAAAATATTCAGGAAAATGCTCAGCAAATAATTCGTTCATGGCTTCTTTTTCGAGGTATTTGTTTTTAAAACCAATCACACTTTTAAATTGTTTGGCTTTTTCCATATCATCATGGTTGATGGAACTGGTAAGCATAACTACTACTATTTTATCTTTAATGGCTGTGTCCATTTTTTCGTATTCATGCAAAAAATCCCAACCATTCATGCCGGGCATATTGATATCAAGAAAGATAAGTTTGGGCAATGGCAGCGCACCCGCCAAAGCCGACTCCAGAAATTCGAGTGCTTCTTTGCCATCATAAGCCAAATACACTTTTTCAGCATAATCCATTTCTTCAATCATTATCTGGTGAAAATGGTTTGCTCCTTTTTCGTCATCCACCAGCAGAATACAATTCAGCTTTTTTTTCATTATTTTTAGTTCATCCATAAAAATTGAATAACGTATTGAGTATTAAAATTCACAACATCCTTTTTTATTTCCTGATCGCCATTGCTAATTGTGTGCGAAGATAATGGTATTTCGGGAAACATTTCTTTTTTTAAGGAAACAGAACAAAGATGAGTAATTAAAACATCGTTTTTAACCGCTGGTTCACTAAAGGATTACGCAGAAAAAAATCTTTTACCACATAGACACAAAGAAACATAGAAATTCACATAGAACAACAAACAACTAACAACAAACCACCAACAACAAATAACCAAACCTTACACCCTCACCCCCATCACCAATATATCATCTATCTGTTCCACTTCTTTTCGGTAATCAACTATAAAATTTTCTAATGCAATGCCTTGTTCCTGCATGGATTTACTTTGAATTGAAAGCAGTAAATCTTTAAATCGTTTCCTTGTTAATTTCTTTTGTCCTGTTTCTCCGCCAAACTGATCAGCAAAACCATCAGTAAACAGATAGATACTATCACCCGTAGTTAATATGAGTTGATGATTAGTAAATGGTTTATAATTTTCGTGCATGCCTATGGGTTGCTTGTCGGCTTTGGTTTCTTCTAATTGTCGGATGTCTGATGTCTGATGTCCGATGTTGTTGCGTATTATCCAAAGCGGATTATTTGCTCCTGCCCATTCCAGTGTTTTTGTTTTGGTATTATAAGCACATAGCGAAATATCCATTCCATCTTTTATGTCTTCTTCACTTTTACTAAAGTTTTCTTTTACTATTTCTGCTGTCTTATCTAATATTAACGAAGGGGTTGTTAATCCAAATTCTCTAACGGCTCTGTTAAGTGCATTGTGACAAACTACTGAAACCATTGCTCCGGGTACTCCATGCCCTGTGCAATCGCAAGCAGCGAAGAGGATTATCTGATGTGCGGATGTACCAATGTGCGGATGTACTTCATCGGTATATCTTTTCATCGTTTCATCGGTAAATTCAACAGTTTCCATCCAATAAAAATCTCCCGCTACTATATCCTTTGGTTTATATAATATAAACGAATTGTCTAAATATTGTTTTACTACACGGGCAGGAGGGAGGATGGCAGTTTGTATTCTTAATGCATATTCTATTGATTTTGTTATTTCCCTGTTTTTATCTTCCACTACATCTTTTTGTTTTTCAATTATGTTTTTTTGTTTTTGAGTAACCTTAAACCTATTGAACATAAACCCACCAAACACCAGCAACAAAGCTACACCACCATATAAAGCATAACTTTTTGTTTGTTCCTGTTTTAGTTCGGCTTTTATAACCTTTTGTTCTTCATTCGCCTTTACACTATCAGTAGCAGCCCTTTTTTCTAATTCAAATTTTGATTCCTTTTGCATTATTTCATTCAACTTATCCTTGCTAAATACGCTATCTTTCAGGCGAGAATATTTTTTAAAATAAAGTAACGACTGACTTGCATTGCCGGAAGATTCATAGGCAGATGATAAAGATTCATACCCATTTATCAAATCATCCAAATCTTCGATTTCAATACTAATGGCAATGGATTTCTGGATATAATCAATTGCCATTTTAAAATCTTTTGAGTTGGGTGATAGTTTTGATTCAGAATTCTTAAGCGATGAGTATGCTTGTTCAAGATAGGTAGTACCGGCATTATAATAATTTCTGGATACCCCCCCCTTATCGCCCATTTTTTCATAAATAGCTATAGCTTTGTCAAAATAAATGAGTGCAGAACCGAACTCTTTTTTATCATGATATATATTTCCAATGTTACCCAGATTTAATGCAATTTGATTTTGGTCTGATAATTCTTCAAAAATTTTCAATGCTTTTTGCATATATTCAATTGCGTGATCGTAGTCCTTGTCGTAAAAATAAAGATTACCAATGTTGCCAAGGTTTCGGCCTATTCCAGTTTTGTTATTGAGTGTCTGATAAATGGTTAACGCTTTTGTGAAGTACTCCCTCGATTTTGGAATTCGGCCTATACGCATATTGATACTTCCCATATTGCCAAGAGTACTAGCCATTGCCTTTTTATCATCCAATTTTTCGGATATGGTTAATGATTTAAAATACGAATCGAGAGCCCCGGTATAATCTGATTTTGCGTATTTATTGGTACCCATTGAACTGTATGCTTTTGCAATACCCTTTTGCCAGCCAAGTTTATTAGCCAATTCCAATTGTTGGTTTGCATATTTTAATCCTTCATTTGGATTTATACTGAACAATTCGAACGACAAATCGTTTAACAGCAAAACCTTATTGGTATCCTCTTTGGCTTTGGGTAATTCGGTAAGAATCGAATCAATAAGGGGTTGTCCCTGCTTTTGCGCTGATGCAGTGAACACTGAACAAGTAATAGTGAACAGTAATAGCAATAATTTTTTCATTATACAATATTACAAAAATAATTGTTAGTGATGAGTAGTTAATGGTGAATGAAAAAAACTACACCCTCACCCCTCCCGAATGAAAATCGGGATTTCGTTTCTCTCAACATCTTACACCCTAACACCTATTACCAATATATCATCTATCTGTTCAATATCTTTCTGGAAATCAGTTATAAATTTATCTAAAGCTATGCCTTGTTCCTTTATTGGTTTGCTGTGATAAGAGAGAATTAATTCTTTTACCAATCCCGAATGAATCGGGACTTCGCAAAAGCTCAGCAACTAATCTATAAACCTCAAAAAATCCTTCCAGCTTTTCAGGTCGTATTCATCAGCAAGGTCCTGCATTTTTTTCTGAAATGATTTTGGCAAATAATAGCGCCTGCCACCTTTGGTGGTTATAATATTGGTAATAAAATTTTTCCGTTTGGTTTGTTTCACCTCGTGGAGGTTAACCGAGAGCTGACGGTCTATCTGCATTATACCGCGGCCTTTGGTTTTTTTAAGCAGGTAGGTCATGGGGCTGCTGCATTCATACATCGTTCCGCAGTTGGCTGTTATCCACGACCTTTTTAAATCATTTTTTATTACTTCTATTACTTTTATTTCTAAATGTTTGTAGCCGGTGCCCACTATTACGCGCACGGTGCCCGCGGATTTGTAGTCCTTTATCATTATAAAAACTATATTGGTTTTACAATCCTGAACTGTAAAAAAAATCCACTATACCTTTCCTCAATGACAAAAAACATAAACCCGTAACTTCACAGCCCGCGCACTCTTATGTAATCAGTCGATCTTTTTTTACAATTGTATTCCGGCACAATCACCTTCCGGAATTTTATATAAATGTATTCTGATTATATTACTTCTGAAGTTGCATTCCTAATAGCTCGGACACACCCCTAACCCCTCTCGAGAGGGGAATGGCTGCGCAAAAAAAATCCTGCACGAGTGCTTACATCGCACAGGATTTTTTTCATTCCTACTCACTATCTCACATTCCGCCCAGCGGAAATCACTATTCACTATTCTCCCAACTCATAACTCATAATTTATAATTCATAATTAATTATAAGGTACATACACCGCCTGCGCAGCACACGGAAAACCTTTCAACTTCCCGGTATTGGCTGTCATGTAAAAACTGATTTGCCTACCCGGATCAAGGTCTTCCACCAGTTGGCTCGAACTGCCTGTCTGGCTTTGGTAAGTGGTGATGTCAGCACCTGTTCCAAAATAGATGGTGTAACTTTTTGCAAACTTAATGGGCTTGCATTTAACACCTACCACTCCTTCTCCTTTTTTTACATTCAGTACCATTTCCGGGGCAGCCAGGCGGGTATGGTTGCGGTTTCCTTTTCTGCGCGTGGCTATTTCAGTAAGTGCAAACAGGCTTGCGTTACCATTAGCAAGCAATGCGCAACTCAAGGCCATAGCATTAAAGCCGTCCCTCAGCTGTTTGGTGTAGGTTCTCCGATTCTTCAAATCAGCTTCACTTATTTTACGACTGTTAATACCTGCCAGCGGAAATAACAGGTCGGCAATGGCTGTGCAATACGCCACTGATGGCGATGCCGTATCGAAGGTACTTACCGCATCAATCCTTGGAAATTTGTCTTCACAGTAGCTGTAAAGCTCCAGCGGGTTTTTTGATCCTAAGGCAGGTGCCGGAATGATAACCTCGGTGGGCGGTGGAGGCACCACTGCCAGGGCTGCAAATGCTTTTTCCGTTTTGGTGCGGATAGCAGCCTTTTGTTTTACTGTAAGTTTAGGCACCTTCTTATCACCGTCCGGCTTGCCTGCCGCGTCAGTAGATATGGCTAATACCACCTGCAGTACCAGGTCGGTTTTTAAATTTCCTGTTTGCATTTCCACATACAGTTGTTCTGCCACTTCTTTAGTGGTTCCGGCAATGGCTTTATTTAAGCCCTTTGCCGTGTTTTTGTTTTTTTTGTTTTTCATTTTTTTATAAAATTTTAAAAATTATTCGGCAAGAATACACTGTTTCTGTTTCCCGATTATTAACTTTTTCCTTAAAAATGAAATTCCTGACATTTCGCAACTTTTTATTGGGTTTGCGGGGCATTAAAATTCAAATTTCCGCTTCCCAAATTCGCCTACCGGCCAATAACCATAAGGCTTTCCCGATGCACAGTTTTTCTATGCTTTTTACCCCGTTTTTTAGCCCTTTTTTGGCAACTCCCTATTTTTTGTTTTTAACTGTTTCATTTCCTTTTATTTGCCTGTATTTATTGGCTATACAGGGACATGGTATACTCTGTTTTTGTGCTTCTTTTTTATTCCTTTTTTGTATTTCTTCCGTCACGGCCCAAACTGCATTTTTCGACTGAAAATATAAGTTTCCTTATTTTTCAGGCCTTTTAGATATAAAAGACGTTCAGTCTGAAAATTATTTAACCACATAGATACATAGTAAAAAGGATGGAGATAGTTCTTCTTCGAAGAATACATATAGCTAACTATTGTGAATCCCGCAGGGACTATACATACCTTTTTTGAAAACTAAAGCTATTTATCTATGTGTTTACTATTTTTTTATTCGTTCAGTTTAAAAGTTATTTAACCACATAGATACATAGTAAAAAGGATGGAGATAGTTCTTCTTCGAAGAATACATATAGCTAACTATTGTGAATCCCGCAGGGACTATACATACCTTTTTTGAAAACTAAAGCTATGTATCTATGTGTTTAATATTTTTCATGCTTGCTTATTTTTTAATAAATACTTTTTTTACCACAAAGCCCTTCATTGACAGAACCACCCTTCACAGGTCGAAAGTAATCTCAACACCGGGAGATTGCTTCGTGAAAAACTCGCAATGACGAAGTCAATCCTATCCGCTTAATTACTTAGCTTACTTACCTGGTTACTTAACTAAGTAACCTCGTTAGTTGACTAAGTAACCTTGTTACTTGACTAAGTATCTTCGTTACTTGACTAAGTATCTTCGTTACTTGACTAAGTATCTTTGTTACTTGACTGAGTATCTTCGTTACTTGACTAAGTAACTTCGTTCATTAGCTAAGTAGCTTCGTTCATTAGCTAATTAGCTTCGTTACACAGCTAAGTTCCCCGCTTTTTTCTTCTCTTCTGCAAAATTAAAACTTCTCTAATAATTGGTTTGCAGTGCTTTAATCGTTTTTTGAACGGATGGTTGTTAATAAGTGGTTCGATGAAGAAAGATTTATGCATGACTAAAAGGAAAAAGGATATATTTGTGGAAGGAAATTGTAGAGGATATAGCTACGAATAAAAATGCTAATTTATCAGACAAATACAACCAGTATTAGTTGTATTTGTCGGATTTTATCAGGGGTATAAACAAGTTATCGGATATTTTAGGACGACCGTACAACCAACAACAAACCGACAGAAAAAACTAACTTTGGACTGTAAAATTTTACAATAAAATTAATGACTTTAGAACAGTACATAGACAACATAAATAAACGATATAAACTTGGTAACGCAACCGAGCATACTTTTCGTGGCGACCTGCAACAACTGTTAGAAAGTTTAGTACCTGACATCAGGGCGACCAACGAACCCAAAAGACAATCTTGCGGAGCACCCGACTATATTCTGACTAAAAAAGAAATTCCAGTAGGTTTTATTGAAGCTAAGGACATTGGCGACAAAGACCTTGAAGGAGCAAAGAAAACAGGCAACAAAGAACAGTTCGACCGTTATAAGGCTTCGTTGAATAACTTAATTTTCACGGACTATTTAGACTTCCATTTATACATTGACGGAATTTTTATTACAAAAATTGCAATTGCTGAAATACAAAACGGAACTATCGTTCCGTTGCCCAACAACTTTGCAACTTTTACAAATCTCATCAAAGACTTTGCTTCTCGCGTTGGGCAGACAATAAAAAGTTCAAAAAAACTGGCAGAAATGATGGCGGGCAAAGCCCGCCTTCTTTCTGATGTTATTGAAAAGGCGTTGACAAGTGACGAAACTCATAATGAGAATAGCACACTTAAAGACCAGATGAACGCCTTTAAGCAAATCCTTATTCACGACATTACACCCAAAGGATTTGCAGACGTGTATGCACAAACCATTTCTTACGGAATGTTTGCAGCTCGTTTACACGACCCAACTTTACCAACTTTTAGTCGACAAGAAGCCGCTGAATTAATTCCAAAATCAAATCCATTTTTACGAAAACTGTTTGGCTACATTGCTGGACCCGACATTGACGACCGTATAAAGTGGATAGTAGATAGTTTGGTAGATATATTTTTGGCTTGCAATGTTGAAGAAATATTAAAAAACTACGGTAAGTCAACAAAAATGGAAGACCCAATCATCCATTTTTATGAAACATTCTTAAGTGAGTACGACCCAAAATTACGAAAGGCTCGTGGCGTTTGGTACACACCTGCACCAGTTGTAAATTTTATTGTTCGAGCAGTTGACGACATTTTAAAAACCGAATTTGATTTACCGCAAGGACTTGCCGACAGTACCAAAACAAAAATTAAAGTTGATGTACAAGGCAAAAAAACAGAACAGGAAGTTCACAAAGTGCAAATACTTGACCCAGCCACAGGAACAGGAACTTTCCTTGCCGAAACCATAAAACACATTCATAAAAAGTTTGAAGGACAACAAGGCATTTGGAGCAATTATGTAGAAACGCATTTATTGCCTCGTCTTAACGGCTTTGAATTGCTAATGGCAAGTTATGCAATGGCACATTTAAAGTTAGACTTGCTATTGACTGAAACAGGCTACAAGCCAACAACAAACCAAAGGTTCAGAGTTTACCTTACCAATAGTTTAGAAGAACATCACCAAGACACAGGAACTCTCTTTGCAAATTGGTTAAGTACAGAAGCCAACGAAGCCAATCACATCAAAAGAGATACGCCAGTAATGTGTGTTATTGGAAATCCGCCTTATAGCGGAATATCTTCAAATAATGGCGAATGGATTAGCAAACTGATTGATGATTATAAATATGTTGATGGAGTTCATTTTAATGAACGCAAACATTGGCTAAATGATGATTATGTAAAATTCTTACGTTACGGTCAGCACTTCATTGAGAAAAACGGCAGTGGCGTTTTGGCTTTCATTAATCCACACGGGTTTTTAGATAATCCTACTTTTCGTGGCATGCGTTGGCATCTACTAAAAACCTACGACAAAATTTATACGATTGATTTACACGGAAACAGCAAGAAAAAAGAAACTGCCCCAGACGGAAGTGCTGATGTAAATGTCTTTGATATTATGCAGGGTGTTTCAATTAACATCTTTGTGAAAACAGGAAAGAAAAAGGCAAACGAATTAGGTAAAGTATTTCATTTTGATTTGTATGGAAAGCGAGAAATGAAATATGATTTCCTCGCTGAAAACTCATTGACCAATATTGAATTTACAGAGTTAAATCCTGAAAAACCTTTTTTGTTTTTTGTGCCTAAAAACAATGAAGGGCAAGGCGAGTATGAAAATGGATTTAGGGTTGATGTCATATTTCCAAAAAATGTAACAGGCATAGTTACAATGGGTGACAGTTTTATTATTGAAGAGAATTTGCCTGTTTTAAAAAAACGATTAAACTCATTTATTGCAAACGAAATGAGTGAAGAATTTCTTAATCGAGAATTTGGGTTAGGAAAAAATTATGCTGAATGGATTTTAAATAATAAATCATCCATTACAATTGAAGAATCGAAATTTACGAAAATTGCTTATCGACTATTCGATGATAAATATACTTATTTTGACAATAAATTACTGTGGCGTTGGAGAGTTGACGTTATGCAACACTTTTTAAAAGGTGATAATATTGGAATTGACTTATGTCGCCAAATAGTTTCAGACGGTTATTCTCACATTTTTGTAACTAATAAAATTGTTGATGATTCTTTTGTTTCTAATAAATCAAGAGAAAGGGGTTATGTATATCCCCTTTATTTATATCCCGAAACCACCGGCCAACAAACCATCGGGCAAACCACAGAAAGAACACCAAATCTAAACACAGAAATAGTAAAGCTAATAGCAGAGAAATTAGGTTTGGCTTTTACCACAGAAAAAGAAATAACCAAAGATACATTTGCACCCATTGATATTTTAGATTACGTCTATGCTGTTTTACATTCGCCAACGTACCGAGAGAAATACAAAGAATTTTTAAAAATAGATTTTCCGAGAGTGCCTTATCCAAAAGACAAAGACACATTTTGGCAATTAGTAAAATTGGGCGGACAAATCAGAGAAATACATTTATTGGAAAGTCAAACAGTTGAAAAATACATTACACAATATCCAATTGATGGAGATAATAAAGTGAGTAAAATAAAATTTGTTCCATATTTATACGAAAATGAAGTGCCCGATGAAAACGGTAATTTTAATTATCCAGATTATTTAGGTGCAGTATATATAAATGAAACCCAATATTTTGCAAATGTACCAACCAGTGCATGGGAGTTTTACATTGGTGGCTATCAACCAGCACAAAAATGGCTCAAAGACCGTAAGGAAAGAACGCTTGAATTTGACGACATTTTACACTATCAAAAAATCATCGTTGCATTGACAGAAACAGATAGATTAATGAAGGAGATTGAAAAAATTGAAATAGAATAAGAGAAGTGAAAACGAAAAAAATATTCTTACTTACCCTTTTACTAATAATCAGTATTTGCGGCTTTTCACAGAGCAGGTATATTTCAGCTACTACAAAAAAAATTGTTTTTACAAGAGATGGAGGCGTGTGTCAGTGTTGCGGAAGTTCCTATAGACTAGAATATGATCATATAACACCATTCTCCTGCGGAGGAAGCAGTAGCCCCTCTAATATTCAGTTATTATGTATGAAGTGTAATCGCAGCAAATCAAATAGTTGCGTATGTAAAATTCACAGCAGGACAGTTGGCACAAATTGTTGTAATGGTAAAACAACAAAAAAAGCAACAACAACTTCAACACAATGTACTGGCACCACAAAAAAAGGAGCAAGATGTAAGAAGAAAACATCTAATTCAAGCGGAAGGTGTCATTTGCACTAATAAAATAAAAAAAATGAATACAGAATTATTATTTGCAGTAGATACAAACACAAAAGAGGTTATTGTATCAGAATCACCCAAAGGTACTAATAAAGTAAATTTTATTGAACGCATTAGTTACAATGACAATGAAATACTTTATAACGCTGTTGTAACTTTAACAAGCATTACAAAAGCGACAAATTTTGATGCTTCAGCTTTCAAATCAATGGATAAAGTTTGTCAAATGTTGTATGGTAAATACAAGGAGTAAGCAAAATGGTTGTCAAACTTAGCTCCCCAAAAACCAGTACACTTTCCATCCTCAGTGAGCTGAAATTTTTGTATTGGCGGCTACCAACCAGCACAAAAGTGGCTCAAAGACAGCAAGGAACGAGCACTTGAATTTGACGACATTTTACACTATCAAAAAGTCATCGTTGCCTTGTCAGAAACGGACAGACTTATGAACGAAATAAAAAAAATCGATATCGAATGAGAATAAGCACTGGGCATAACAGCACATTGGCAATAGGCGGGGTTCCGTCTCCGCTTGACAGTTTTGTGGTAGCCGAAAGTTCCGTTCTCCGAACTAAATTTTGTGCTGAAAAGCCCGCCCCCGTTAGGCATAGCGTCCCGCTACGTCTGGTTTAACCGGCATCATGCCGAAAACTAAAACGGGTAAAGAAATAAGTCCGGTAACCTTAAATTATTTTTGTTTATCGCCAACCATCAAAGCAACTTTTGCAAAAATAGTTTTTATGAAAGCGGGGCCAAGAGTTGATGTTTTAATAAGCTACAATACCAAAGATCTGTTTAATTCTGACAAAAGAACAGATAAGGACTTTGATAAAGCCACATTTGGTGTAACTTATGGCGTTGGTATTTGTGCAGGTCATAACCGTGTTAAATTTATTGCAGAGTTTGATGCTCAATACGACTTTACAGATTCATCTTTTAACAAAATGTCCGGTCAAACATTTAGAAACTATTGTGGTATACTTAATTTTGGAGTGTCAATAGGGTTAAGGGCAGAAAAGGAATAGGATTTAGTTAGTTTCAGCAGGCGCAAATGTTACGGGAAGCAAAAGGGGCAGGGATTATGACGAGTGGGAAATTTAATTAAGTATTAATTAGTTGTTAAAGTTCTTCTTTCAGAAATTTGTATATTTGTTTGTGAGTGATACAACCTGCAACTATTAATCTCTAAATGGTTTTAATAATGGATATTAAAAAAATAAAAAAAACAGTTCAGAATAACCTGGATTTTTCTAAAAAAATTAATGAGAATTTTAATAGAGTAAACGAGATATTTATTTTTGCAGATGAAGTGTTTGAATCTGCAAATGATATATCTAAAGATGCCACCACTTATCTGGATGCTCGCAGAAAAAAGGGAATAATAGCTCCATTGGCAGCGTGGAGAGGCCCAAACCCAAGCGATGCAGAATTGGGGGAAGGGTTAGAGGAACTTACTAATGTAATGAAAACAGCGGAGTTGCTGATTGATGGGATGACACAGTTAAGAAATTCTTTTGATGAGTTTAACAAAGAATATTATGCCTTTTTGGAATATCAGAATGAAGAAATCAAAAAAATGGGTGCCATATCAGGACACTATACTGATGCTCATTTTATGAAGTTATTTAAGATATTAGAACTAATACCCCACCTGAATAAAGAAATGAGTAGCATATACCGAAGAGCCTATTATTACGAGAATGAACTGAGAAAAGTAAAAAATGAATTGAATAGGTTGAAGGGAGTAAATTAAAAAGACTTGTCCTCTCTCGCCAGACCTGAGGAAAAGGGGGCGAAAGCAAAATGTATATTATTGAATTTTGAAAAAGGAAAAAAATAAGGAAGGAAGTTGGTCTGTTTGTGAAGATTGTCAGGGACGAGGGAAAAAAAGCAAGAGGCTCCGCAAACAAGTTCGACTTCGCTACCAGTCAGCATTAGAACAATTTGAAAATTCGAAAGGTGAAGGCCATGCTCCGGTTCGTCCTAAGGGTCACCTGTATTCATGCCCCAACTGTGGCGGCTCCGGGTTGGTTCATGCTGCAAGTCCTCCCATGGCGGATAAAGAAAATTACCCACATGTTGCTATTATCGGTGGTGGCATAGGAGGAGTGGCATTGGCTGTGGCTTGTTTGCACCGGGGTATTCCTTTTACTCTGTATGAGCGGGATAGCAGTTTTGATGTTCGGTCGCAGGGCTATGGACTCACTTTGCAACAAGCCAGTAAAGCAATAGAGGGATTAGGTCTTTTATCATTAAAAGAAAAGGTGATATCTACACGGCATGTGGTTCATACTACAGATGGAAAAGTGATAGGTGAATGGGGGATGAGAAAGTGGATACAGACAGATGCAAAAGCAGCTCCGAGGCGAACAAATATGCATATCGCCAGGCAGGCTTTGCGCTTAGCTTTACTTGAACAACTTGGAGGACACGATGCAGTGCAGTGGGGGCACCAGTTAATAGATTTTAAGGAAGTTGAGAGTGATGGCATTGAACTTAGCTTTCTGGTAAACGGGGAAATGAAGAGCCCCAAAGCGGACCTGTTGGTTGGAGCAGATGGTATTCGCAGTGTCGTTCGGAAGTTGCTGGTGGGCGAGGAGATAACCACTTTGCGTTACTTAGGTTGTATTGTTATATTGGGTATTTGTCCTTTGGCTTCGCTCGAGGGTGTTGATAGTTCGTTGCTTGACTCTGCCACTGTATTTCAAACCGCCAATGGTAATGAACGTATTTACATTATGCCATATTCTTCCAACTCGGTGATGTGGCAACTTAGTTTCCCGATGGAGGAAAATGAGGCGAAGGAATTAAGCGCAAAAGGAGCTCAGGCACTTAAGGAAGAAGCCTGTCGCAGAACACAATGGCACCATCCCATTCCCCAGATTTTATCAGCCACAATGGAAGCTCAGGTTTCAGGCTATCCTGTTTATGACCGGGAATTATTGAATTCGGAATTGATGCAGAAATGGGGGAAGGTAACGTTAATAGGAGATGCGGCACACCCCATGAGTCCATTTAAAGGACAGGGTGCAAACCAGGCCCTGCTGGATGCGCTGGCGCTGGCCCGTGGTATCTCAAAAGGATGTAGACCCTTATCCCACTGGAGAGATGCAGGAGTGAGGCAAATTGTATTAACTGAGTTTGAATCGGAAATGTTGGAACGGAATGCTTCCAAAGTGAAAGATTCGGCAGAGGCAGCACAATTCCTGCATTCCGAAATTGTACTTCATGAGGGCAATGAACCGAGAGGAAGAATTCTAAAGAGAAAAGAGGAATAAGAATTTCATTCGATCTTCCCCTGTAACTTAATGGCAGGCAAAGCGGCAAACATTATTGAAGTATATGAAGACGATTAGAGATAAGGATAATTACAAGAATAGAATAATACGTGTTTAACTACTACAAAAACTTA
Source organism: Bacteroidota bacterium (assembly GCA_947479085.1). Taxonomy (GTDB): domain Bacteria; phylum Bacteroidota; class Bacteroidia; order 2-12-FULL-35-15; family 2-12-FULL-35-15; genus 2-12-FULL-35-15. Next base: position 26,437 of record CANJYB010000006.1, read on the forward strand.
TTTGTTGATACATGGACAACTACGGAGAAAGAATCCATAGCCTATAATGCTATGTTGCAAAAACGGTTAGTTTCTGTTCCTACCTTAATTGTACTGGTTTATGTTGCACTGGCCCTTAGTGTTATTAAATATTTCGAAGATACCAATTTAATTTTGGGATACCTTGATATTGCAAAGCAATCCAAATTCACCTCTTGGTTTTGTAATAATTTTTATGGTTCTGAGATTGGCGTGTTTCATCAGAAGTTATACTGGGTAGGTAGTATCGTTTTGTTTTATCTGGTGTTACCACTGTTAATCGTAAAATTTGGATTTAAACAAAAGTGGAGTGAATTCGGCCTCACCTTTAAAAATATTCAGAAAGATTACCCATTGTATTTGCTGATGTTAGCCATTATGCTGCCCATTGTTTATTTCGCATCTTCGTCTTTATCCTTTCAACAAAGATATCCCATGTTTCAGCCCAAATCAGAGTCGTTGTTTCCAATATTTATTTGGTGGCAAGTGGCTTATTTTATTCAATTTGTTGCAGTCGAATTCTTTTTTCGGGGTTTTATATTACATGGATTAAAAAAAAGATTTGGTTTGTATTCCATCTTTATATCCATGATACCATATTGCATGGTTCATTTTGGAAAACCATTTGGAGAAACTATTGCAGCTATAGTTGCAGGAATAATTCTGGGAACTTTAAGTTTAAAAAGCCGTTCAATAGTATTAGGGGTTTTGATTCATTATTCAGTTGCAATATCAATGGATTTATTTGCTTTATACCGGGAAGGGGTAATAAAATTCTGAAGGTTTTTGGGTAGAAAAAAATGTCTTATAATAAAGAGCTCGCATATTTTCTGATGTTGGCAAATGGTGCATAAAGCTATTGAATTAAGGATTTACTGTTCCAACAAATTCAGTCTTTAAAATTTCTTTTCTTCTTTCGGGAACAATGGAAGAGGTTTCTAAAAACATATCTACACGAGTGATGTTATCGAGATTTTTTACATTGTTTCGCCAAAGCATCCAGTATTCTTCTATTTTGTTTCTTACAGCCATGCTATCTTTGTTTTCAAAAGCATCGGCTATCCTCATTTCAAATTGCCTGATATTTTCCCATCTAAAATTTTCTTTAATACCAAGTTGTTTCACATCCACTTTCTTATTATCCGCAGTAAATGCATCCAAACGAATAACTTTAATTTCATCTTTAATGATGGCAGAATAAGTTGGGTACGAGGAGAAAGGAAAGGAATTTATCCGACATGCACTCAAAATAAAATTCATGGTTATTAATATTAGCCCAATAATAAAGGCTGGTTTTAGTTTTTCTTTTTTTAAAATAACTAAAAGTTTATTTTCATTTAGGGTCTCTTTTTTTACTTGTAAAGGTTTAAATTTATTGGTAAAGAAAGCTTTGATTTTTGGCCAGTCAATATAAGAAGCTGCAACTAATCTTAAATCAGCAAAGTCAATATACATAAAATAACCACAGAGTTTATGCAAGGAAAATCCACCTATCAATGCCCAGATTCTTCCTTTGGGTTTGATTAGCAATAGAAAGTAAAGTAATTCAAAGTAGATGACCGCCATGCCGGAAAGTTTTGCAAGCACAGGATAGTTATCTAACCGGAATCTTGGAACACGGTCGTAATTTTCTACCCATTCCCATCGCATTTGGTTAATCATACTATCGCTAAGAGCCCAGTCTAAACCACAATCCCATAATTTAATAATACCTGCAAATACATAAATGATGGCCAGCACCAACCACATTAGTTTAAAGGATAAAAAATATTTCATATGAGGTTCAACAGAAATGAACCTGTTTCTTTTTTTTCTTATCCATGCATCTACCGACCAAACATCAGTCATCGGGGCAAGACATAAAAGAAGAGGAACCCAGAAAAGAATATGGTAATGATTCATTTTGCCAAAAAACATAGGTACGCCTAAAACATAAAACGCAAAAGGTAGCAGGAGCAAAGCGGCTTGCCGGGTAAACAGGCCAATACAGATTAACCAGCATAAAACACCGGCAATAACTGAGAAAATAGCATACAAGGTGGGGTTGATGGGAATATTCTGCACCATCCAGCCAATAAGAGGAAGACTTACACGGCTCGAATCGGGCAAATGCGTCCAGGCAATTTCAAAGAAAAGAGTTTGAAACAAAAAGTGTCCTCCCAGTTTGAAAAAGAATAGTATCCGGAATATGGCAAGGTTATAAGGAGAACCTTTTTCTGTAAAATATTCTTTTACCAAAGCTACAAGTTGCTCCCATCTGAAATACATCAGGGTAAGAAGGTGCATAATCATGCAAATAACAAGAAGCTGGCTTAACTGAACCTGTCGGTATGCTTTAAGGTCGGGAGGTTCGACTATAAGGCGTAATAAAAAATAAGCCCCAATAAAGAAGAGAGAGTAAAAAAAAAGTAAGGACAAATGGATAATCAGCCCTCTTTTGTAAGTATTGAACCCGAATAAAAATTGATAAATGGAAGGCAATAATTTCATAAGTAAGGTTACTTTGTTTATTGTTTTTGAAACACGCCTTTTTCCAAAGCCATAGTATAATAGTAAGCTGCAGGTTTATCCAATTTTTTTGTCTGATACCTTCCTATCACAGTACCATATATAGTTTTAGGGTCTGCACCAAAACGCAACAGTTCGAAGGTAGCCTTGGTAGATAGGTCTAAATCATTTTTTTCAAAATAGATGGTGCCAAGCGCATCATATACATAAGCAGATTCTCCGAATTTTTGTTTTTCTTCGTTAATAATTGAAAGGGCTTTATCAAATTCACTTGTTTTCGATAAGGTTAAACCTAGGAAATAGTAGGTATTAGAAACTTCCGGTGCGAGAATGAGCGATTTTCCCAGATATCCTTTAGCATCTTTATAATTTCCAGTATAATATAACGCCTGACCAAGATAGAAATTGGGATCTGCCTGATCAGGGAATTTTTTAATCATATCACTAAACACAGAAAGGGCTTCAGTATATTTCTTTGAACCAATATAATAAGTTCCTAATCCTAAGAAAGAATAGTAACTTTCATTCGATATTGCTATGCTCTTTTTATAATGCGAAATCATTTCGGTTTCTTTATTAGCATCAAATGAGGTGGATAATTTTGTTTTTAAAATATCGGCATAATAATTATGTGCCCTAGCACAATTTTCAAGTGAAGGCATATCGTGAGAAATAAGCGTTTCATTGTTTTTCCAAACTTTATTACGGCTATATGTTACCATGCTTAATACAACTATTATTACCAGGAAGAGGTACTTTAACTTAGTTACATTTCCCGGAATTTTTGTCTTCAGACTAAGAAGATTTTTAATTTCAATAGTTTCTAAATTTACTTTAAATAAGCGGCTGATGGTAAAAACGAATGCAATTATTAAACCTAACGATGGTACAAACATAAAGCGGTCGGCCATGGTATCGGCTAGTGTTCTCAATAAATGAGTGTAAATAAAGATGGTGAAGAAATAAAATAAAATACCATAACTGATTTCTTTATACTTTTTGCGGTAAATAATAGCAAAAGCAAATAATGCAAGGTTTAGCAGAAATGAAATAACTACCAAAGGCTGTCCCCAGCTGGCCACAGGCACCTGGTTGTATCCATAAAAATAGAATAGGGAAGAAGGCCAGAAAAAGTTTTTCATATAGAGCATTAAAAGTAGAAAAGCATCGGCTAACCTTGAAGCTAAAACATCTACATAAAAAAAACTATTACCAAGAATCCCGCTTTCATAGTAAATACCTGCTCCTTTGCTGGAGGCAATACCTAATGAACTTTTAGTGTAATAAGAAACAATTCCAAAACAAATAAACAACAGAGGAATGATTACAAGAGTAGGTTTAATAATGCTTTTTATATTACGCCAGTTGGTAAGGTAAAGTAAGGTAATCGGTATAATTGCTAAAAAGACTACTGCACTTTCTTTCGACAGAAAGGCGAGAATAAAAAAGCAAGGAGCAAATACCAGGTGCTTTAATTTTTGGTGATTGTGAAAATTGATAATCTGATTTAAAGCTAAAAACGAAAAAAGCATTGCAAAAATTTCATCCCTGCTTTTAATATTTGCAACCACCTCCGTGTGCAATGGATGAACAATAAATAAAATGGTAATAATAAAAGGAAAAAAAACAGAATAGTTAGAAAATAGTTTGCTCAAAACATTAAAAATGATGATGCATAAAAGAGCAAAATAGAATACATTCATAAAGTGCATTAAATGAGGATTCGCTTTCGAAATTTTATACTCAAGGGCAAAAGAAGTTAATGTAATAGGGCGGTAACCATATTTATCAGCTTTGTAATCAGAATTGTACTTGAAAAATAAATCAGGGATTCCTGAAATTCCTTTTTGAACCCTTGCATTTTCTGTAATAACAATACTATCATCCCATGCAAAATCATGGGTGATGGTATTTGCAAATAGTATAAATACCAGAGCGAAAAGAAATAATTTTAGTTTATTTACATAACTAAATGTCATAATAATAAATGGATAAGTAAAACCGGGACTAAAGTAAATAAAAAGAATAGAATTCGCTTTGCTGATTTTATAAATCGTTTTTTGTGGTATGAAATTGGTTGCAAATGAATTAACACATTTCCACTCTTTATTAGAAAATTGTTTTTATATTTGACACTTATCTTTATTTAATATTTATAAATCCGTGAATAACAGTATCGACAGTTTTGTAGATTTAATTCGAAGCCAATTTAGCGAAAGGGAACGAAATGAAATACACGAACATACCAATATGAAACTCCTGAAAGAGTGGTCTTCGCTGCAAACAATGATTGTGGTAAGCGAAATAGATAAGGAATTTGGTGTAGTGCTCGATTTTCAGGATTTGAAATCTGCGGATACGGTAGCTCAATTATATAATATTGTACTGTCGAAAAAATCATAATGGCTTTTTTTTCAATTGAAAATATTCAATTAAATGGCATATCTGCCGCTGTTCCTAAGAATCTTGTTTCAAATTATACTTTACCTGGTTTTGAAAAAGAGGAATTGGAAAAACTCATTAAAACAATTGGAATTGAGCACCGCAGAGTCGCAACAGAAGACATTTGTGCTTCTGATTTGTGTATTGCTGCAGCTGAAAAATTGCTAAATGAACTGAAGTGGGACAAATCGGAAATTGAAGTTTTGTTTTTTGTTTCGCAAACACCTGATTATAATCTTCCGGGCAGTAGTATGCATATTCAGGAAAGGTTAGGTTTGCCTAAATCCTGCATTACATTTGATATCAATCAAGGATGTGCTGGTTATGTTTACGGGCTTTCACTTATATCCGCTTTTTTATCATCAGCTAAAATTTCTAAAGGATTATTGCTTGTTGGGGATACAATCACCAGACTGATTTCACCAAAAGACAATAGCCTCATACCCATTTTTTCTGACTGCGGAACTGCTACGGCAGTTAGTTATAATACTTCCGCCAAAAAAATAAGTTTTAATATTAGTACCGAAGGGAAAGACTACGATGCAATAATAGTCCCCGAAGGTGGAGCAAGAAAACCGATGGACAAAGTCTCTTATGAAGATGAAAATTTCGGAAATAATGTAACAAGGAAAGGTTTTCATCTAAATATGAAAGGTTTGGATGTCTTTAATTTCAGTCTTAAAAAAGTGGTTCCTAATGTGGAAGAGTTGTTAAATAGAGCAAATCAAAACTCTGAGAATATTGATTTTTTTATTTTTCATCAGGCCAACATGTTAATTTTGGATTCTATTGAAAAAAAACTAAATATTGATTCTTCAAAAGTTCCTTCTTCGCTTAAAGATTTTGGAAACACGAGCGGTGCAACTATCCCATTAACTATATTAACTAACCTTGTGAAAGAAGGAAAGGTTATAAATTCTAAAATGGTATTATCTGGTTTTGGAGTTGGTTTATCTCTTGCCTCTGCAATTGTTGATTTCAATGACGTAATTACAACCGAATTAATAGAACTCTAATGAATAAAATAGAATTTTCGTTTGTAATTCCTGTATATAAAAGTGTTTCAAGTCTTGAACCTCTTTACAATGGGATTGCTGATTTAATGAAAGAATTAGGTCATACTTACGAGGTTATTTTTGTAGAAGATAATGGTTCGGAAGAAAGTTGGAAAAAATTATTAGAATTAAGGAAACAATATACCGACCTAATTACATTAATAAAATTAACGAAAAACTTCGGTCAGAATGGTGCTACACTTTGTGGAATCAATGAAGCAAAAGGAGATACTGTTATCACCATAGACGATGATTTGCAGGTTCACCCATCAGAAATAAAAAAACTGATTACTTATTATCGGGAACATAATTCTGATGTTATATATGGGGTGTACAAAGAAGAATCGCAAAATGTTTTACGAAATGCTGGTTCCAGGATCATAAAAAGAATTTTTAATAAAACTCAGGACGGAACAAATATCGGGTCTTCTATCAGACTTATGAATTCAAATATTTCAAGATACCTTAGAGCACATTCACAAGACCATTTATTTATTAATCAAGTCATTTCCTGGTATACTTTTGATACAAAATTTGTGGAAGTGGTAAGGAATTCTCGTTATGAAGGAAAATCTGGCTATAGTTTTTTTCAACTTTTTTCGATAGCCTTCCGTTTATTATTTTTATATACAAGTATACCTTTGAAAATAATGATAGTTGTCTGCACAATCAGTTCTGCGGCTTCCCTTGGCCTTGCCAGTTATTATATTTATCAGCATTTTGCCCTGGGAAAGGGTTTAGGCTTTTTGGTTTTAATAGTAATTGCTATTTCACTCATATTGGCCAGTATTAGTGTTATGGGTATTTTTCTTAACAGGATTTATTCCTCAAGGGTAAAAAAGCCTCATTATGCCATTAAAATGAAGTTATAATGCAAATAACCAAGTACGGTGTAAATTTAGAAAGTATAACAGAGGATGACCTGGAGTTAATACGAAATTGGCGAAATTCAGAGCATGTGAGGCAGAATATGAAATTTAAAGAGATTATTACCTCAGAAATGCAGGCTAATTGGTTTAAACAACTTGAAAAAGAAAAGAATATATATTTTGTAATTGCAAAGGATTCTCATAAAATAGGGGTTGTAAATCTTAAAGATATTAATTGGGAAATAAGTACTGCAGAAGCGGGAATATTTATTGGTGAAATAGAACACTTGAATACATTAACCCCTATTTTAGCTACTATATGCATTATGGAATTTGCGTTTGAAATTTTATCTTTAAAATGGCTTAGGGCAAAGATTTCTTCTTCCAATGTTAAAACAATTTTGTTCAACGAAAGTATTGGTTATAAAAAGAGGATAAAAGAATCGGGAGATGATTTTCAATATTATGAAACAAATTCACCCTTGTTTCGCGAAGCGACAAAGAATATCAAAGGTATTTTAGATAAAATGAATGAAAACGGAATGGTGATGAATGTGACAAAGGGAGAAATGAATTTATATAAATTAATAGAGAATATTTCTTCTGTCAAGGGCATCCAACTAAACATAGAAGGATGAATTATTTCAAACCAATCCTTTTTTTTAAATTGAACAACCCTACTCTAAATACTAATCTGATAGGTATGCATGGATGCAAGGTCCACTTTAATAAACGTGCTGGCCATAGATAATTGGAATAAGGAAATCTTTTAAGTTCCATTTCTGATTGAAGTTGAGGAACTAGTTTCCAAAATTGGTTTTTATTATAATTGAAATATTCCTTGGGTGCTCTTTTTTTATAAATTTCCATACCAATATGAAATGTGATAAACTCTTTGTCAAAAAGGTGGAATTTTTTGCTTAATGCAAAAAGGTTCTGAGAAAATGATATTTCAATAAAGGGCACCCCAATGCAAATTCCTTGTAATTTAAGTTTAGGAAACAGGCTTCTGTGAAACACAAAACAATCAAAACCGGGATGGCTTTTACCGGAATCTTTAAATAGTTCATTTAACTGAGATGGTTCCTTATACTTTGATGATAATCTTCTCCTGTTTATTATAAATGCATCATAACCCTCATTAATAAAATCGTTCACTTTTAAGTAGAAATCAGGATACAGACCAATGTCAACATTGGTGTAAATAAGATATTCAGCTTTGCTTTCATTATACAATCTTTCCAAGATATCAATTAATAGTGGAAATTTTATATGCTTATTAAATTTATGTTTATCTAAAACAGATTGATTTAAATTGATTGTCTGCCTGAACTGAGATGGAATAAAGTCTTTATCTTCTTCGAATTGGGCTGACAATAACTCAACATTAATAAAAGAGTTTGCCTTTTCCTTTGCTAATAAAATACTCTGAAAGGTTAAGGGTTGCGCAATAAATAAATCGGAAGACTTACCTGCTTTGAATGGATTTATTATATGTGCAACTGTGTTCATTTAAATATTTGATAGGATGCTTGATCTTTTAAAACGTGAAACTATCGGCAAGATATAAAAAAGGAATAAAATAGACATAAAGTAAAATAATAAAATTATGATATTAAAAATTTATATAAGGTCAATAACCTCCTATTCATAATTTATTTTGATGCGAATTGAACATTATTACTATTTTTGTTCAATCAGAATATCATGAAAAAATATCCCAAAATATCTGTAATTACAGTAAATCTTAATGGTGAAAGGTTTTTAGAAGAGGCTATTTTATCTGTTCTGAATCAAAAATATCCTAACCTTGAGTACATTATTATTGATGGTGGTAGCACTGATGGAAGCCTGGAGATTATTAAAAAGTATGAAAAAAACCTTGCCTATTGGCTAAGTGAAAAGGATGAAGGACAGTACCATGCAGTTCAAAAAGGATTTGAAAAGAGTTCGGGTGATATTATGGCTTGGTTAAACTCAGATGATCTTTACGTACCTAATTCATTTTTTGCAGTGGCAGAAATTTTTAATTCCTTTCCTAAAGTAGAATGGCTAATGGGAATTCCACGGGAGTATAATGAAGAAGGTGCAATGATGAGTCGTATTATGCTTCCATGGGGTCGTTGGTCAAAAAACAGGTTTTATACTTTCGATTTTCAATATATACAACAGGAATCTTCTTTCTGGAAACGCGAATTGTGGGAAAAGGCCGGTAGTAAAATGAATTTGGAATATAACTATGCCGGGGATATGGAATTGTGGACAAGATTTTTCAGGCACGCTAAACTCTACACCACCATTGCAACCTTAGCAGGTTTCAGGTACAGCAGCGCTAACCAACGCTCAATTGAATTTCGACAAGCTTATCAAGTTGAATGTGTTAAAGCTATAAAATCTGAATTGAAACGATTTTCAATTTTAAGGCGTATTGGTTATGTTTGCCTGAGGGGTTTAGGCTTGTTCTTTGGCATATTTTTCTTTTACGATGTGCCGATTTTAAATTTAATTTTTCCTTTACTATTTAATATCCCACGACCTATTAACTATGATTTTGACAAAAGTAAATTTGTACAGAAAAACCTTCTGGTGAAACTTCCTCCCTTGTTTTTATGGAACAGGCAGGTTTACAAACGTATGTTTAATAAAAAGAGCAATTAGAATTTTACTAGGTAAAAGATATGCTATTTGATACTTTAGGTTTCGCTTTTTTTTTGTCAGTAGTATTTCTTCTTTATTGGTTTGTGGCTAATAAGAGCCTTTCAAATCAAAATACGTTACTTTTAGTTTCAAGTTACTTTTTTTATTCCTGTTGGGATTGGAAATTCCTTTCGCTTTTGCTTTTGTCTACTCTTATTGACTATTTAATTGGATTGAAAATACATAAGAAAGAAAACAATTCAGGAAGAAAGTTTTGGTTGGTTCTTAGTATTGTTATTAATCTTAGCTTGCTCTGCACTTTTAAATATTACAATTTCTTCATCTCTTCTTTTAATGAATTAATGACAGCTTTAAAAATACAAGCCAACCTTTCCACATTAAATTTAATTTTGCCAATAGGAATATCATTCTACACATTCCATGGCTTGTCATACGTAATTGATATTTATAATAGAAAAACAGAACCTGATTCTAATTTTATTAATTATGCAGTGTTTGTAAGCTTCTTTCCTTTATTAGTTGCCGGGCCAATTGAAAGGGCAACACATTTGTTGCCCCAAATTCAAAAGGAAAGGAAATTTGATTATGGAAAAGCTGTTGATGGGCTGCGGCAAATTTTATGGGGACTCTTTAAGAAAATTGTCATTTCAAATCAATGTTCTATTTATTCAAATATTATCTTTAATAATCCATCCATTTTCTCAGGAAGTACTTTGTTAATGGGGGCAGTTATTTTCGCCTTTCAGATTTATGCTGATTTTTCGGGTTATACTGATATCGCTTTAGGAACAGCCCGACTTTTTGGAATAGAATTATTGCAGAATTTTTCATCCCCATATTTTTCAAGAAATCTTACTCAGTTTTGGAGAAGATGGCATATCTCCCTTTCAAGTTGGTTTAGAGACTATCTGTACATTCCCCTTGGGGGAAGTAAAAAGGGTAAATGGATAACCATTAGAAATACGATGATAATTTTTTTAATTGGAGGGTTTTGGCATGGAGCCAATTGGACATTTGTAATTTGGGGATTTATAAATGCCATTTATTTAATTCCTTCTATTCTCTTTCAAAAAGAGACATTTGAAAAGGATAAGATTACTAAGCTAAAAGTTATTCCTTCACTTAGTGAATTTTTTCAGATGTCACGGACTTTTATGCTCATTGCTCTGGTATGTATTTTTTTCAGGTCTCAGGACATATCCCATGCAATAAGTTATTTCTCAGGAATGTTATCAAAATCAACATTTACATTGCCAGCCATCCGACCGGTGCTTTTGTTTTTTGTAATAGGTTTGTTTTTAATAATCGAATGGAAAGGAAGAGATCAAACCCATGCTTTGAAAAATTTCGCTCTGAAATCTCACAAAGTATTACGTTTAATTTTTTATTATTCATTAATTATTGCGATTTTCTTATCAAGGACACCTGAACAAAAGTTTATATACTTCCAATTTTAGCAATGAGAGTTTTTATAAAAAACATATTTATTTTTTTAATTATTCTGCCACTCCTTTTTTATGGGATATCACTTTATTTTCTTTATACAGGTAAATATAAAGAAACAGTTGAAGGCTCTGTAGTTTATAATGTAATAGCAAGAAGTAAGACCAAATGGAAAGCAAGAAAACTGCTTTTAGGTGATAGTGTTGGAGAACAATTATTTCCCTGCTATCAAAATGACGAAACAATAGTTTCTTTAGCAAGCAATGAGTCAATCGGAATGATGGGGCAGTATTTACTTTTAAATAATTTTATAAATGCTGGAAATACTATCGATACATTGTATTTGTTGTTTAACCCGCTTAGTTTTCAAAACAACATGGATGGAAGGAAAAAATATCAGTTCTTTTTAAAAACATTTTATACTGATGAATACAAGCCGTTATTTTTAAAATCGGTTTCCAATCAATTAGAAAAAATTCCATATAAGTCTATTTGCCAAAATCCTTGTGTTAAAACAACTGATTGGGTGCCTTATAAAGGATTATTTAATTCAGAAGAAGGTAAGACTTCTGAAATGTTTTTGTCCCAGGTCTCTGCAGATTGCATAAATAAAATGAAGCAGTTGAGTATTTTGCACAATTTTAAAATCCTTGTTCTACCCTCACCAGTTATTTTAAGTAATAAGCAAAGGATTCTTGCATTGGACAGAAGTTTAATTGAAAAAAATGATCTTACTTCCGATTTCAAGAATTATTTCAAGGATATTATTTTCTTAGAAAAAGGTAATTTTATGGATGGTTATCATTTAAACAAACCAGAAGACTATAGGGAATTTTACATAAGTCATTTAATGAAATAGAATTATTCTTTGAAATATTTAGAGTACCATACTTCAAAGTCCAGCCATTGCTTAGTTGTGGTATCAAATTCATGAACCAGAATTTTTTCAAAACTTTTTTTATTGTAAAATTTCCTTTCCCACATCTTGTTATTATTTAAATAGTCTTTGTAAGCTTTATGATGTGTGTTTGGAATTTGATGTTTCGGTTCGATGCCAATATCCATTTTGGGTAATATCGCATCTTCTCGATTAGTCAAAGGTGAGTTAGATGGTATTTGGGTAAATTCTTTGTCACAATATTGAAATACTTTATTGTAGATTGAATAATTTTCTAAATCACTTATGGGAATTTGAATGAGTAATTGCAAGAGCCTGCTATCCCAGAAAGGGGAAATTCCGTGGTTCATTAGTTGAAAAGGTTGAACCCAATGTCCTCTGGTTCCTCCATATATATTGGTAAAGAAACTCCTTGTCATTTGGTAAATTTGGAAAAGTAAATCGTTTCCATAAAAATTTAGTTTTTCTTTTTCCTCAAGATAACTTGTATAAGGATGTTTTTTGAGCTTAAATCGATATCTCCAGTTAAAAATGGATTTTAATTTAGAGTTTACTTCTTCATAGTTAAGTTGCTTATTAATGGGCACTGCTTTTAAGCAATAACCTCCTAAAAACTCTCCACCATGCCATCCACCATAAACCTGGCTTTTCCGCAATTCCCTTTCTTTCTCGAAATAAGTTGTATTGAACTCATTCTCGTAGAAAGATATTTTTTCGATTGTATGTTTTAACGTAAACTTACTGGCCAGTGCAGAAGCCCCAATAACATCTTTGTCCTGAAGAGGGTCTAAAAAAGATAGATTGCTGGTATAAAATTTTGTGTGTCTTAATTGCTCTTTTGTTAATGTGGATACTATTAGGCGGGAATCGGCCCCTGCTGTCAGAAGACACATATCGGTAAGGCCTTCATTCAGATATTCCTGATTAACTTTTTTAAATGTTTCGTAAAGTTCTCTAGCGGATTCATTAATGTTCAGAAACTTGTGCGAATTGGATTTTGGAGTCCAGTAAATTTTTTCTGAAGTTTTATTTCCGTTTGATTCAACAAAAGAAGCAGGTTCGAGATTTTTAATATTCTTAAAAAAAGTTTTACTGCCAAGTGTGACTCCAAGTGTTAAAAATTCAGCAATGCTTTCTAAATTTATTTTTTTGTCAAATTGAGCTAAAGGATGATATTCATTTGATAGTATAACATACTCGCTGTTTTCAAAAACAAATAACGGAAATAAACCAAATTTATCGTTTAGGTAAAATAATGAATTTGTGTTTTTGTTATAATGAATTGCTGCAAAGGCTCCTTCTAATAGAACGGGGGTATTCTCTAACCCGTTTTTAAGGCAATTATCAAATTTTTCGGTAGTTGTATTTCCTTCCTGATTTGCAATTTTTTCAAACGAAATATGGCCCGATACAAAACTGACAGAATCATTGCTTTCAAAATAATTCCCTTCGAATTCTTTTGCAATATAAAGTAGCATCCCTTTAAATTCATGATGCATAATATTTCTGGAACCCTTTAAAGTAAAATCGCTAATTACTTCACTAAAGAGAGAAAGATTTACTTTTTGGGATTTACTATAAATTGTTAAAAATGTTGCCATATCATTCTAAAGTCAACACAATTATACGAATAAATAACAATTTAAGTATGTTTTAATTAAAAAGACTATTTTTGCAATCATGCTTTTTAAAGATAAATTACTTCAAACTGAATTGGAAAAAAACGGATTCGTAGTTATTCCATTTTTAAATCCTTTTGAGGTTCAAAAATTAAATAACTTTTACAACTCCGTTCATAAAGAGGAAGATCCTCCGAATTTTATTGAGGATATCCATATGACAACATGGTGCCCTGATTTTGATTATAAAATGAAGGTATCAAATAATTTAATGGAGATTTTCTCTGGCGCAAGCCAATCTTTTTTTAAAAATTTTCGAAGACTAAACAATGTTTTTATTGTAAAAAAAAGCGGGAAAGAAACTGTCTTTAAAGTCCATCAGGATTGGAATGTTATTGATGAAACAAAATATCAATCAGTAAATGTTTGGGTACCCTTGCATGATGTGGATGAAAACTCAGGTGCATTATGGGTCCTAAAGGGAAGTCACCGAATAAACAGAAATATAAGGGGAGCAGGATATCTTTTCCCTGGATATGATAAATATATTAAAGAGTTGGAAAAAGCAGCCATATCTGTTAAACTTAAAGCTGGCCAGGCAATTGTTTTTTACCATTCAGTAATACATGGTTCGCCTTCTAATTTGTCGGGTCATAACAGAGTAGCAGCTTGTTTTTCTATTATTCCAAAGGAAGCACCATTATGCATATATTTTCAACCAACTATTGATTCTGAACTTCAACGTCATGAGCCTAAGGATGATTTTATGTTCTCTTATGAAAGATTAAGAGTGGATGCAGCTTTAAAGCCCCCAACCGGGGAACCAGTTAAAGTAGGTCCACCTTATCAGAATAAGAAAGTAGAATTGGAAGAACTAGATGTATTTCTTAAACCAAATAGAAGTATTTTTAATTTCTGGAATAAATAATTTAAAAAATAATTTGTATTATAATGTCAAATACTAAAAACCATTTAAACAAAAGCAATTTTTAATATATAACTTTAAATATGTTTCTAAAAAAATTATTTTCAAAACAAAAAACAAAAGTAGAAGAACCTTTACCAGTTCCTGTTATTGAGAAACACGTTCAGCATTATTCTAAAGAACCCTACAACTTTGAAACAATCACTGTAGATGAGCTAGTGAAAAAGGAGAATACTCTTTGGGATTTGTATACCAATCAGGCGGATGGATATTTGATTAAAAATTTCTTAAGCGAAAAGGAAGTTGATACGATTATGTCAAACTTTGATAATGTTTTAAATAACGACCCTGCTTATACTCATGTTGGATATACCTATCCTGCCATATTTGCGGAATTTTCCAATAGAATTAGTCAGGAAACTGAAGAGAACAAGGTTAAAGCAATTCGCACCTATTTTGATAAAACTACAAAGTTCAACGATAATTTCAAGAATGAATTTGGAGTTGATGTTAAAACAAGATTTGAAAGTTTATTAAAAGCTATTTCAGGAAACCGTGAAATTGTAGTAGCTGATGGAATTGATAATAATGGAAAATATCCATTCGCCACTGTTAGATACCTTACTCCTGAGGTTGGTTTAATGAGCGTCCATTGCGGAAATTATTTTGGAAAAACATTTGAAGATTTTTATAAAGATTTGACTAAAAAAGTAGCGGTCGAAAATCAAATGAGTTTTTTTATAATGTTACAGGAGCCAGAGGTTGGTGGAGAATTAACCCTTTTCAACTTCAGATGGAAATTGGGGCAGACAAAAGTTGACCCGAGAGAGGACAATGAAATTATACAACCTGATGGGACAAAGATGTATGTCGAAAATGATAAAGAAATAATTAAGGATAAAATAGTCCCGAAGAAGGGAGATATGATTTTATTTCAAGGTGGCAATATCTGGCATAGGGTGGAAATGGTGAAAGGAAATACCCCACGTATAACCTTAGGTGGTTTTATTGGAATCTCAATTGATAAAACTAAGTTTTATTATTGGTCATAAATTTTTAAACAAAATTTTAGTTGAGTGTGAATGCCTGACCAACCTTTAATTTATTTTATTGACCTGCCCACATTTCCCAAGGGTGTGATTTCGCTTTCTTTCCCGGCAATTGCTGCCAGCTTACCTGAAAAATATCCAATTGTTTTTGTGGACTTAAATCTTATAGGATTTAGTGATAAAAACGTAAGGGATTTTAAAAGCGGAAATGTTTTTTTTGTGGGGATTAAAGTTTCCTTGCAAAATTATAAATATGCTATTGATACAACAGAAAAGTTAAGAACTTACAATAAAAACTTAAAAATTATTTGGGGGGGAGAATACCCGACTTTGTTTCCTAAGGAAGCATCCTTATATGCTGACTCAATTGTTTGTGGGGCTTTTGAAAACGTTTCCAGTGAAATTTTAGCGGATTTAACTCTTTATTCCTTAAAAAGGAGTTATGATGGTAAAAAAAACTACAATTGTTCTGTTTTAAAACCTGCAAGGTATTCAATACTGAAAAACGGAAAGTTCTATTCACAAACTATGGGCTTCCCTTTAGAAACTTCTCGTGGTTGTGACAAAAAATGTACTTTTTGTATGGTGCATACCATGCAACCTTTGAATAATTTCAAAACGCTGAATCAACTTAATCTTGAACTGAAAATACTTAATGGTAAATATGTTAATGTAATTGATTATAATATTGGTTCAAACAAGGAACATCTCGATAATGTGATAAAAGCATTTACCAGTTCGAAAACATTAGGATGGATGGGAGAAATGTGTCTTGAGTCACTTGATGATGATGACTTATTAAAAAGATTAGCGAAAAGCAAATGTAGAATTATTTACTGTGGCTTAGAGAGCATTGATGAAGAATCACTACTTTCAATTAATAAAGCAAAAACGAATAATGTTGAAAATTATTCCAGGATAATCCGGAAAGCACAGAGCCATGGTATTCAAATAGCTGCTGGAATTATAATCGGGATGGAAGGTGCTAATAAAGGAAACATAGATGCAACATTTCAATTCTATCAAAGTATAGGAATAATATATGCTAAACTTACATTTTTAACTTATAACCCAGGGACGAAGGTTTTTCAGTCAATGAAAAGAGTTGGTGCGTACCTCACTGATAAGATAGAGTATTTTGACGGAAATCATTTTACCTTCCTGCCAAGAAGAGTAAACAAGGAGGAAGTAATGGCCTCACTGATTGAGAATATTAATTCATTTTATTCAAAACGAAATATTTTAAAACGTGCTGCAAATGCCGGTTTAAAAGATTTGGAATTTCAGGAGTTTATTCATTTTAATTTAAGTTACCGTGAGGTTTACTTGAAATGGATTAAAAATGATATATTTAACAACGAAGAAGGTTTTAAGAAATTGCTGAATAAAAAATATAAGAAATCAAATGCTATTATTCAGTCTGAAAAAACCATTAATAAAATTAGAAAGAAAAGAATGTTAAGGAATCAATAAAAATGAAGAGAGTTGTTTTAGTTGTTTTTACTATTATTATGGTGGTTGTAGGGGTTCGTTTCTTTAATAAAAAGGAAATGAAAATTTTACATTTTTCACATTATATAGATACGACTGCTCAAAGATTAACTCAGATTGAAAAATGCGGTTCATGCCATAAAGAAGTTTACGAAAACTGGAAAAAGGGGCCTCATTCCAACTCTTATCTTACTCTTAAAAAACATAACAAATATATAGATAGTTCAGAGAATTTTCCTGAAGGTTATAATAAGTATATTGAAGGGAAAATGGAAAGTGTTTGTATGGCTTGCCACACGGGTAAAAATTTATATGAAACAAATTTCAGGGATATAGATCATAATGCTTTGGCAAATCATTTAAATAAGGATAGTATGCCTGAGGTGTTTGAACAGGCTACAAGCAGAAATATTCATGATACTGAACAATTAACATCTGGTGTTGACTGTATTACATGTCACGTGGAAAAGGACCAGGTAGTGACAAATGCTGATAGTAAATCTCCGAATTCATTGGGTCTCATAAAATCAAATTTCTTTTCGGGCAATATGAATTGTTTTTCCTGCCATCATCACCAGGTAACCACAATGAATGAGCTTGTTGAAAAAAAGGTAATACCTTCAGAAATTAATTGTGTTTCCTGCCATCAGGAATATAACAACAAAGGAAAAGGTACCCATTATTTTTATTGGCGCAACGATCACATTTCAAAAAAAAGACCTGAACATTTAGTTATTTTCAATTGTGTTAAAATAAAGGTAGAGAATAAAAAGGTATTGAAATTTGACTGGACCAATACTTTAATGCCTCATGGTTATTCCGAATGCGGTGATGCAAAGGCCGTAATAGTTGCTGTTTATAATAATGGTAAACAAAAAGTAATTCTTGAGCAAACAATCAACCGAAAGGATTTTTTTGATGCAAGACCTGAAATGCCTCCTCATTTTCACGTTGGGAAAAATGGGAACAATTTTGAATATAAAGTTCCGATTTTGAAAAGTATAGATTTAGATGATTTTTCTTCCATAAATCATTTTATTATTCTCGGTTATGTCAAGCCTCAGTATTGGAGTGATGAAAAAGAATTTACTGAGGTGTATAAAAAGGACGTTTCTTTAACAGATTTATAAGCTACTTTTTTATTGAAATGGTTTCCCAATTACAAATGGGGCGGAAAGGAATGCTTTCATTATTCATATTCCATATTTTATTTCTTTCCCATTCCTTAAGTAGAACCTTAAATCGGCAAGCTAAATTATATTCTAAAAACAAGGCTGTTTCCGAACCTAAAATAATATCTACAAAATAATTACCCGCATTGAATAAATTGGCAGGTATCGAACAACTTGTTTCATAAACTCCCGGTTCAGAAAAATGAGCCATGAACTCTGGCCGGTATGCAATAGAATCAGTCATAACTGGAGATTGATAGTCCCTTATCTTTAAAACAATTCTTAGGTCTTCCTTTCTTAAAAGTTCAAATCGTATTATAAAACGAATACTTTCGTCCATGTAAAAATCATTCTTTTCCATTTCAACGCTAATGATGTCACAAACCTCATTTTTATTTATTTGGGTTTGTTTAGCCAGCATATTCTGATAAAAGGTATTATAATAGTCGTCCACAACCTGCTTTGATTTTTTATGATAAATCAGTTTGCCTTTTTCCAGAAGAATACAATTATCACAGAGTTCAACTATAGAATTCATATCATGCGAAATAATGATACACGATTTCCCCTCTCTTGCCTGCTCTTTAATTTTTTGTATCCCTTTATACCTGAACTCAACATCTCCTACCGCTATCACTTCATCCAATAATAGAATTTCATTATCAGTGAAAAGAGCAATTGAAAGTGCCAGCCTTAAATACATACCGTTTGAATAGGTTTTTACAGGCTCATAAATAGAATCCCTTATCCCGCTGAAATCAATAATTTCATCAACCCTTTCTAGTGTAGCTTCCTTTTTCATACCTAAAATAGAAGCATTCAAAAAAATATTATCATATCCTGATAAATCAGGATGAAAGCCGGTTCCTATTTCAAG
The DNA here is from genome assembly GCA_947479085.1 of Bacteroidota bacterium. Classification (GTDB taxonomy): domain Bacteria; phylum Bacteroidota; class Bacteroidia; order 2-12-FULL-35-15; family 2-12-FULL-35-15; genus 2-12-FULL-35-15. The sequence goes on from CANJYB010000006.1 coordinate 45,461, forward strand.
TATGGATAAAATTGAACCTGTATATTCAATTTCTCCTGTTGTCGGTGGAATAACTTCCGAAAGGATTTTAAGTAGTGTACTTTTTCCTGCACCATTTAAACCTATGATACCAAGTATCTCTCCTTTTTTAAGATCAAAATTAATATCTTTCAAGGCCCAAAAGGCATCTCCTTCTTTTTCCTTTTTAAAAAGACGACTTTTGTTTGTTAAATATTTTTTTGAAATATTTCTTGCAGATAAAACAACTTCCTCGTTTAGCATTTCAAATTTCTATAATTCACTTTCTTTCCAGTTTTCAATTTGCATAAAATACATATTCTGCAAAAAATACCTGCTGTTTCCGGAAGTTAAATCAATATTTGGTTTAATTAATTTCAGTTCAAAAAAGTCCACAGGAAAAACATATTCTCTTAAATTCTCAATTTTATTGATTCCTGTTAATTCCTGGAAATCATTCGAAATAGTTAAATTTTCAAACTCTTCAAGAGGTATATCTATAGTTTTTAAGGATGCTAATATAAACCCTTTCTTCCGTACATAATCCAAAATTGTATTTAAATCTGGCACATTGTAATGATAGGCATTGTTTATATTATCAATCTCTTTAAATATCCCGGCTTCCATTGCCTTATTCATGGCTTTTTTAATAAACAAATCTTTCACATAAATAGTTCCCCCAGGCTTCAATACTTTCCAGGCCGAATCAAGCACTTGCAAATGATTATGTGCATGGCCAAACGATTCAAGGTAGTAAATAACATCGAAATTATTAATATGATAATAATTTTCCAATAAATGATAATCTCCTTCCCGTACATTTATTTTATTTCTTGCTGAGCTTTGTTTGATATTTTCTTTAGCCATTTCAACTTGAACACTTGAAATGGTAATAGCTTCAATATTTACGCCTGCATTTTCAGCAAAGTAAACTGCCGGGCCACACACTCCACATCCTGCATCTAAAACGCTCATTTCGCGTTCTAAGCCCATAGCTTTAACCTGATAATTTAATAATGTACTTACATTCCTGGTGCGGAACGCCTGAATCACATTTCCATAAACTTTTAAAAAATTTACTGTCTGCTCATTGTAGAACTTTCCTACATCCATTTTTTTCTCTTGCTTTACAATAGTTTCCGTAGGTTTCGGCTTTTTATTATTGAATAAAACGAAAAGAAGATAAATGTTAATTACTATAGAAAGAGATAGAAATATTATCATTGTTTAATATTTTAAATAAGAAGAAATAATTGACTATTTGTTTTTTGTTAGTTGATAATTTATTTTACACCCTATAGACTCCGTTATTGTTGTTTCTATAGTAGTTCCATTTAAAGCGGATAGAATAGCATCTTCCAGGTAATTTCGAGTGATTATGTTTCGGTGTTTGCCTAATAAATAGTAATAATTATCAATCATTCCATTGTATATAGTCTGATTCGATTCATTGAGCAAAATAAATTGAGGAGTTGTTCTGACATTAAATTTCGAAGCTATTTTCAAATCTTTATCAATTGTAATAGGAATTTCAAAACTATTTTCTTTAACCATCTTTTTTAATTCAATTGAATCGGGAAATGGATCTGAATAAATGGCTTTAATCTCCAAACCCCTTGTTTCGTATTTATTGCGCAACGAAAGTACTTTATAGAAATTATTTTTGCAAACTGGGCAATCAGGAATAAAAAAGAAATAACAAGTCAGGTGTTGATTCTTTTTGGTTTTTATAAAACCCTTGGAAATAGAATTGTTGTCTCTGTTACACGAAACGAGATGTAATATCAGGAAGAAAAAAATAGTGATTTGTTTATTTTTCAACGTCATCTCAAAATTTCTAAGGGCATTTTAGTTTTATCCCCTTTTTTTAATACGGTTGTATATAAACAGAGCACCATCATTTCTTCATTCGAATATGTATCATATTTTACGTCTCGAATAGGATTGTTTGGTTGTTGCAGGTTCTTTGAGGTATTATCATAAACAACATTCATATAAATAGTTGATTTTGCAGGTATCTCAATTAAATTTTTGAACAAATAGCTGCCTTGCCAGAGGTAGTCCCAATTATTGATTTTTAAAATATTTATTTTTTTATTGTCATTTGTGATGGCAAATAGTTCTGCTTTTTTTGCTAAAAAATGCATGTGCGGAACGCATCCAATCAATGAAATAGCGGTATCAGGTTTAAATGTTAATGTTTCAGTTTTTACTTTATATGCCGGCAAGGCTATTTTTAAGTTGTTTGCAATTTCAAATTTTATTTCTCTTTCAGGCTTCGTTTTATACAATATGTCCAATGTAGTTTTTTCTTTTTTCCCTTTATTGCCTTCATTTCCATAATGAGTCTGCAATAGCAATTTCGATCCCTTTGGAAATTTAAACGCAAAATCTGTACTTAACTGATATGCAACCATTCCTCTCGACCACGAATCTATTGGTACTAGTTTATTTACAACATCTTTTTTCATACAATCAAAACAGGACGGTGATGATTTTAAAACGTTAGCAGTATCAAGGTAAACCATAATATGGTGTATGGTGCTTTTGTTTGTTGAATGATAACGAATAGCCCTAACAAACGAATCATTTTTCAGACCCAAATCAATTACATAACACTGATATGAATCGCTGTTGGAGTTAATGGTATGTTCTTCTGCTTCGTAAGTTGTATAGTTTCTTCTGTCACTGGTATGAAAATATTCTTCAATTTTTTTGTTATAAGGCTGTTTAGCCGCCTTGCAACCTTGATCTATCCAATTGATAATTCGCCAACGGGTCGAATCATTTATTCGTGGTGCGTTTACAAGTGCAGAATAATGAGGGTCAGCTAAAAATGGAGGCATCAATCTGCCAAGCATTACTTCTCTTATAACACGAGCTTTTTTCCGAATGGACTCAAAGCTGGTCAAAACAAAAGGTGCGTTACCGTTTTCAATATGGCAAGGCGTGCAATTGTCAACAAAAACAGGAAATAGCTCTGAAAAGTCTATTATTCTTTTTGACCAGTTTGTATCAATAATGCTTTTTACAGGATTTTTTAGCTCTTTTAAATACTCTGCCAACAAATTATCTTGAGCGCTATCATTATTGAACAGTAGTTTTGTTTTACTTATCTCTTTTTCAGTGGGGTTTTTATTGCATCCAATAAAAAGAAAGCAAAGCATGAAAAAAAGGAAAAGGTTAATAGTAATGCATTTCATTTTACCCAAACAATTTTTCGAACCACGATTTTTTCTTACTCTCAACAGGAGGCAAAAAAAGATCTTCAAACTCTTCCTTAGTCAATATACTTTGCGGTTCTTCAACGTTGCCAATTAATTTCAACCCATCAGGTCCGTTCATTGGATTTTTATCAAGGAAAAATTGTTCATCCAGATTATAAATTTCTATGGCATTGTTTTTCTGGAAGTAAAGTTGCATTTCACTATTCTTACTGACAACACCGCAAACTATCCCAACTCTCACTTTATCACTTTTGTTTGCCGGTGAACCATGTAATAAGGCATGGTCGTAAAACAAGGCTTCTCCAGCTTTCATTGGCAAAGGGGTTAACTTTTCCCAAAGTTCATTTTCAATATTCTTAAAAATGGAAGGTATTCCGGGGCCACGGTATGAATGCTTTTTTGAATGGCTTCCGGGCAGCACAAACACAGCACCGTTTTCAATTGTTACATCCACCAATGGAATCCATAGGTTATATGACCTGCATTGTTTCTCATTCACTATATTCCAATCCTGGTGTGCCTGTAAAATACCTTTCCCGTTTGCAGGTTTAACCACAAATGCACCACCCAACAATTTATAATCTTTAAAAAAATTCGGAGCTAATGGGGAAATAACTTCTTTAATAAAGTTGCTTGTTTTTTTTCTGAATTCAAAATCAGGTGAATGGGTTGAAGAATAAAAATGATTAGGGTCTTCTTTCTGAAATTCAAAATAATAATTACTTAGTTTTTCAATCGCCTCTTTCTCCAAAAAAGGAAAAACGGCATAACCGTTCTTTGCTAATTCGTTATCGTCAGCTTCATTAAGTAGTATAGGATGGTATTTGAAATCTATTGTTTTATCCATTCCAGTAATTTTCTTCCAATTCCCTTTTTCTGTGAGGTTTGTAGCTTAGGTTTATCTTCTCCAAGACCTTCTATTTCTGCAAGAGTAGCTTTTTTAAATTCAAAAGGTTTTACTCCTAAACTTTCTCCAATGCTTGGTCGAGTAAAAATCGACTGATGAAAATCAGTGAATCGCAACAAAAAATCTTCCTCCTGTTTAAACTGCTCAATTTCATTTGGCTTATTCTTATCCCAATAATGAAATAGCATTGGAGCACCCTTAGTTTTAATTCCTGTGGTAATTGCGAGGCGAATTTCATTTGTCTTATTTGGCTTTGAATAATGTATGATGGCTTCATTCAGAACAATTGCCTCTGTTGATTTTGTAGGTAGCGCAGTAAGTTTTGACTTTAACTGTTGCTGGAAACCGTTATAATAAAAGGGTAGGGTAGGGGCTCTCAAGGTATTGTGCCACTTATGACTTCCTTTCATAACTTCTAGTGTACCATTCTCTTCATCTGTATCCTGCAGGGGAGTCCAAATATTTAATGCAATATACTTTGTTTCATCTACTATGGTCCAGTCCTGGTGCATTGGCATTTCACTGCGGGCTCCATTTCCCTTCGAAAGAAAAGCAGACCCAAACCATGTATAATCAATAAAAATGGTTTCCAGTTGTGGTAAAATAATTTTACCTATAGCATCACTTATTTCTTTCTTCAGTGAATAATCATTTTCATAACTCGATGAAAAAAAATCAACAGATGGGTTTGGAAAGTATTTTAAGAAAAGTGTTTTCAGATTCACAACATTCTCATGGGTAAGCAAGGTGATTTTAACATAACCATCCCTTTCAAATTGCTGCTGTACTTCTTCGTTTTTAAATATTGCTTGCACCATAATTCTCTGTCTTACCTTGAAAATAAACGACTAAATAAATTTTGTTTCTTTACCAGTTTTGGTAATGTTTCTTCTTCAGCTTCTGTAAAATTATATTCCCGTTTTAACAATTCCTTGGTAATCTTAGGAAAATCAAAAGAAACAAAACCTATTGATTTACCAATAGATGGTCTGCTGAAAATATCGTGACCGAAATTCTGAAAGTTCACCATAAAGTCGGGTTCCTGGTCAAAAATTTCTATCTCCTTCATGCCGCTGGTTTTATCCCAATAGCAAATTTTTATGTTCGCATCTTTATGGGTAATAAATGTATTTATCACAGGTCTTACTTTTCCAGATTTATTAGCGGGAGAATAATGAATAATACTTTGATCAAATATAATGGCTTGCCCTGCTTTTAAATAACAAGGCTTCATTACCTGGTGCACACTGCCTTCTATACCATCATAAATATCAGGTAGTGAAGCACCCCGGTATGTTTTAAACAGTCTGTGACTTCTTGGCAATACCTCTATAGCTCCATTGTCTTTGGTTAAATCAATTAAAGGAATCCAGATATTTATCCCTGTAAAAACCGATTCATCCACCAAAGTCATATCCTGGTGCATTTTCAATACGCTTTTTTCATCAGCACCTTTTACTATAAAACTGCCGCAATGTACTTTGTAATCAAAGAAATAATTATCGAGGTTCCGTTTCATTTGTTGCCTGATAGCAGCATCCACTTGCTTTCTGTAATCGGTATCTTTTGCAAAGGTGCTCGTGTAAAAGCCACTTACCCCTTCTGAATGTTTTTGGTTATACAAATCATTCAGAATCATAAGTTCCTGTTCATTTAAAAAATCTAAAATTACAAAACCTTCATTATTCAGTTGGCTCTGCAATTGCAGATCTTTAAAGACCCTTGCTTTATGATCAAAATTAAGCATTCTTATTTTTTAGTAATACGATATTTAATTTCAGCAACAATATTTGCCGGAGTATATTTCTGGAAAAATGTTCTCGGATCTACATATTTTTCTTCCTGAACTGTATTTTGTTTTGCAGTATTTTCTTTTGGTTTATTTTCTGTGTTTGCCATTTTTGTTGAATTAGTATTGGTTAAATTATTTTTAGGTGTTCCGTCAATATTATAATGATACATTTCTGCAAGCTCCTTCATAAGTTCAGTATTAAACTTAACTCCACTGTTTGAAGTAACAATTTTTATTATTTCTTCTTTCGAAAAGTCAGATTTCCCCTTTTTATACGAACGTACTAATTCGTATCCTGCCGGAGCCTGGTTTGCTGCATATAGTTTAGATAGTTTCGCGTTATTATAATTCCTGAAGAAAGACTCATCTACTTTATAAACGTTTACAGTTTCATCTTTATCAGGCAACTGATAATGATGCAGCAGTTGCGCATTTTTCTGTGTTATTCCAATTCCCACACCGATACGTGTTTTTCCGGAAATATTCGGTGGCGAAGCGTGTATGGTTTTATTATTAAAAATAAGTGCTTCTCCGGCTTTCATCTCTATCACATCCACATAAGGGAAAAGGTTGAACATGTGGTCCGACAATATTGATTTTGCCTGCGGAGATGGCGAAGTTCTGGGTGCATTAAATACTTTATGGCTGCCTTTTATCACCCCCAATGCACCATTATTTTTATTAACATCCATTAATGGAATCCATACAGTAGCCGAACAAAATTCTTCTTCATCCACAAAACTCCAGTCCTGGTGTGGCGGTACAATGTTTTGTAAACCTGCCTCTTTTATTACATAACTGGCTGTAAAAGGTTTGTAATCTTTTAATAAAGGATTTAATTTTGGAACAAGCATCCCAAACAATTTATCAAACACACCGTTAATATAATCAGGGTTACTACTATCAAGGCTCACATGAAAACCGTATTCACCAATATGCGCGTGAGTCAATGATAAATAATAATTTTTTAAATCCTCTGCCTCCTCCTTGTTCAATAAATTAATTTTCACATACCCATCTTTATCAAATGCTGCTTGTGTTTCAGGATTCAAAAACAAGGGAGCTATTTCCTTTTTGTTTCCTTTTATATGTGTTCCGTTGTTATTTGTTACTTCATCAAATCGTTTTTCTTTCAGCCCGTTCAAAAAATCCGAGTAAGTAAAATTCTTTTCTGTGTAAGGCAGTGTCCCTATTTCCTTTACTCCTGTTGGTTTTAACCAGGGATGAAAATTCATATAAAAATCAACATCTGTTTCCAGTACGGTCACATTCTTTACATCTTTCTCTCTGTCAAAATGATAGTGCACCGAATGCGATTCTTTAGGAATCATTATTAATTGTATTGCTAATCGCAGCCCGGGTGTTTTATTGATATTGCTGTAATGAACAATACTGTCATCCAGTATAACTCCTTCACCAGCCTTCACATTCATTGGTGTAAGGTTGTTTTCTATTATTTCTTTTTTTATGTTTCTCAGTTCCCATGGTATCATAGGCCCCCTAAACTGTCCGAATTTTTTATGGCTCCCATCCACCATTTGCAAAGTACCATTCTCTTCATTACTGTCAACAAGTGGCACCCAGATAGAAACGGAGGTGTATTTCATTTCATCCACAAAAGCCCAGTTCTGGTGCATTGGCACTTCGCCACCGCCTTCTTTTTTACGAATATAATTGGCAATAATCGGGGTATAGTTATTCAGGTAGGTGTCGGCTCTTTTTTCAAAAGCCTTTGTAATAATATCAAACACCTTCTTTTTATACTGCACATTTTTATCAATAAATGTAAAGTCGTAACTTATTTCATCTTTACTGTCAAAGTCCACATTCTCCGAAGTTTTTGGCCCACCGCTCTCTGCAATGGTATCAAAAAATGCTTTCTTCAACTGCTCAATTTCTTCTGCAGATAAAAAAGGAACTTTTACATAACCCTTTTCGTTAAACTCTTTTTCTAACTTCTCGTCTCTTAAAACAACATTTGGCATATTTTTCTCAAATAGATTTTCTTAATTATCTGGATTCTATAAGACATCTTGTCCTTAAAAATTTAAACACATAGAAACATAGTCTTACTATTTACTAAAAGAAGTATCCATAGAAACTTTGTTTTGCACATAGCTTGTTATGTGCAGTCCCGCACATGCGGGATTCTATCGTTTTTCTTTTTTCCTATGTACCTATGCGTTTCATTTTTTTCTTAGTCTAAAGGAAACCTTGTAGAATCATTATCTATATATTCTCCACTATCTTTTTTTCAAATTTAATGAAAATGATGAACGAAATAACAAAGATTAAACAGGAAACAATAAATACCATCCACGATTCGAATGATATACCCGCGTTCTGAAATAATCCTCCTCTTAATCCTTCCATGGCAAGTGCCAATGGATTTGCATACCTGTATAGGTTTTGATATTCTGCCGGAACTATGGATGCTGAATAAAACACAGGTGTCAGCCATATTCCGAAATTAATAATGAAAGGAATGGCATGAGCCAGGTCCCTGTATTTTAAAACCAAAATGCTGAACAACATACCGGCACTGAACGAAAGAATACTTATCTCCGCAAAATAAAAAATGGAAGTGATGGCATTAAAACCAATATTATGCTGTGTGTACAGCACCACTGGGACAGCAAGCAGCAGAAGTACCAAACATTCAAACAATACCGGGATGCATTTCGAAAACAATACAATAATTCTTGGAAACGAAACCTTGTTTATCAAATCAGCCGATTCCACCAAGGCGTAAGTGCATTTGCTGATAATACCAGTAAACAGGTACCAAAGCACAAGGCCTGTCAAAACAAAACTCGGATACGGAATATCTTCCGTATTCAATTTAATCAGGTTTTTAAAGAAAATGGTATAAACAGCAACCACTATCACCGGTTGCAGAACCACCCAGCCAATACCAATCAATGTCCTGCTGTATTTTATTTTCAGTTCACGTTTGGCAAGCACACTTATCAGGAAACTGTTTTTTGCAAGCTTTTGCAAATAGGCAGAAATGGTATAGGGTTTATTGCTTATTATTCTGGTTTCCATTCCGCTCTTCTTATCTCATTGTTATAATTAAAAACAGTTTTATTTAAAAACATTTTTTAGTTTTTGAAAAACAGTTGCAGGTTCTTTTTCTTTATGGGTAGCTGCTTCCGGGGTGAAATTAATTCCTGTCGGTTCAGCAATAAACTGGCAATGCGTATTGGCGATATTTTCCAAAGCATTTACTTTGGGTATTGAATTCATTTCACACAATTTTTCAAATGTAACGGAATCCATTTCCGGGAAATCATTTTCAACGGTGATAGTTAGTTCCCCTTTTGCAGGCCTTGTATGACAATCATAATAAAAACTTTCATTCTCCAGTATGTAGACATCATCCTGTTTTATTATTTCAATTTTACTTTCCGGCAGTGGTTCTTTAAAACAGGTAAAAAATTCTGCTTCTTTAGGGAATATGCCGCAAAGCGTTACTAATCTATCACTTCCCGAAATATTTTGTAACGAATTATGTACAATCCTGGAATCAAAAATTATGGCTTCTCCTGCTTTTAAATAAATGGGGTTTAAATATTCCTTAAGTGTATTATTTATTTTCTGAAATGGTGAAGGAATGGTAATGCCCCTGTAAGGAGAGAAAAACCAATGTGTTTTTTCAATTACCCCAAGAGCACCATTATCAGGAGTGATGTCCTGAAGCGGTATCCAGACACTTAAAGGAGAATACTTAAATTCATCAAGCGCTGTGGTATCCTGGTGAACATAAAACTCGCTTTGTGGTCCCGATGCCTTGGTAATAAAAGTATTGACAATGTTTTTATATCCTGCAAAATGCATATCCAGTGTATCTTTCAAAATACCATTAATAGTTTCGTGAACCCTTTTGCGGTATTCCAAATCTTTTGAATATAAACTGTAAAACATTCCACCATCTTTTATCTGCAGCTGGTGTTCTTTTTCATAAAATCCACGTATTTCGTCCAGTTGAGAATTATTCAGAAATGGTCGCATAGCAAATCCTTTTTCATGAATCTCTTCGGCAAGCGATTTATCCTTTATTACAGAATGTAAAATAGGTTTCCAGTTTTTATAATTGCTAAGCGTTTGTACGGCCATGTATTTTTGTTTGAAAGAATCAAAAGTAATAATATTATTCTTTAAATACACTTTTTTTAATAGAAATAATTCTTGTTTTTATATTATCCAATCAATGGTTTAGCTTATTCTTCTTGGGCTAAATTCATTGAAATAAATATTGCCCATTCCCCGTTTTATTTTCTATTTTTGTTCAATGTTTAACAGGAGAAAAATAAAAAATACGGAAGATGTAAAGAAAAGCACTGCCTTTTGTATTAACCCATGGGTGCACTTATTTGTATCTCAAAAGGGAACTGTTGGCCCCTGCTGTTTAACTTCGTGGGAAGAAGATAAAACCTTTGGAAATGTGAACCGGCAAACGGTACAGGAAATATGGAACGATGAAAAAATAAGAGACTTCCGTAAATCGATGATGGCAGATAAACCGGATGAACGGTTTAAACAATGTTATGTAAACGAAAAAAACGGATTAAGGAGCAAACGCAAAACGGTTAATTTTCTTTATGCCGATTATTTGCCTTGGGTAAATGAAACCAAACGAAATGGTTTTGCAAAAAATTCTAAGCCCATTTACTGGGACATACGGATCTCCAACTTATGCAATTTGAGATGCAGAATTTGTGGCCATCATTCCAGTTCCAGTTGGTACGAAGATGCAAAGGCAATGAATAGTGTAAATTATGAAACCAAAATTCACAAAGGACCTAAAAACTTTGATGAATTGATGCAGCAACTGGATTATGTAATGGATGATCTGGAAGAAATTTATTTTGCCGGAGGCGAACCTACCTTAATGCCGGAGCATTTGCAGCTGATGAATAAACTTATTGAAAAACAAAAATTCAATGTAAGGTTGCGTTACAATACCAATTTCAGCCATACTAATTTTAAAGGAACAGAGTTTCTGGAAGTATGGAAAAAATTTGATGATGTTTTTATTCATGCCAGTCTGGACGATTCGGAAGAAAGGGGAATGCTGCAACGAAAAGGACTTGATTGGAATTTAGTGGTTAGCAACAGAAAAAAAATGAAAGAGATTTGTCCTGCTGTAGACTTTATGTTGACTCCAACCATCAGCATTTTCAATATATTTCATTTGGCCGAATTTCATAAAACACTGGTTATGCAGAATTTTATTCAAATTAACGAGTTTATTCCGCATGTACTCAAAAGTCCTCCTTATTACAGTATCCGGATACTGCCTGCCCAAATGAAAGATAAAGCCAGACAGCTTATCAAAAATCATATTTCCTGGATAGTGGAGTATGCCCGCCAGCATCCGCCAGCTGAGCCTAAACCGGAGCAGGTACTGAAATGGGGAGAGAATTTTGATTTAATGGGCATTCCCAAAGTGACCGGGCATGGAAAACTGGACATACAGATAAATGAACTGAACCAATGCCTTGTATTTATGGACAGTGCTGATGAAAGCCACCTTATTCCTGAATTTGTTAAAGTTACTACTCAACTGGATGAACTAAGGGGAGAATCGACCCGGAAAATTATCCCTGAACTGGAAGGGCTTTGGAAGTACAATGAGTTAAGTTAAAATTAGAATATTATCGATATTATCCGTTAATTATATATTTGAACTACCGCATTTTGTGCCGGAACTTTCTATTTCTGCTTTCTATGCTTGTTCTCCTATGGCTTTATTTCTGGTAACTTATTTTAAAAATTCCTCCTTTATTTAGAATAATTCATTTTTCCATCATTTCAGTTCAAGAAGCAACCATTAACGTTCAAGAACGAAACATTAACCTTAATGTTTGCTTCACAAAGGTTCGTGATTGCTTCACGACCCTTTATGTTTGCTTCTTGAAGGTTTGATATAGTGTCATTAAAGTTAAATGAGTGGTCATTTAACTTTAATCATCACTCATTTAAGTTGAATGATGTCATCTTGAACGTTAATGGTTGCTTCTTGAACGTTAATGTTTGCTTCATTAACAGAAAACAAGGAAAATCGTATTTTCTGATGAATTATATAGCATTTTTTGAAAAAAACGCCTAGTATTTCATATTTCTCCTGGAATAAGTCAGGATAGAAAGCCCTTAATTCCTTCTTTTCAACAAACTCAGAAAATGAAATAGGGGGTAGGGGAGGAACTAAATTAAAAAACGAATAGCTATATATTTACAAAGCCCATTAGGAAGTGTTCTCCTTCGTAATATTTCTTAACGTGCATTTTAGGGGTTGTTTATTCTTAAACGAAAGGAAAAGAAAAGGTGCAGAAAAATAAATAATAAATAAAATTATTTTGCAGCTAAATTCCAAATTATAAAAAACAAAAAAACCTGTAAGGAATTTCCTAACAGGTTTTTTTGTTTTGTGATTGAATATTAGCCAATCGTTGGTGATCCCGCTGGGATTAATTACACTTCACCCCTTTGCACCCATATACTCTACAACCCTCTATTAACAGTACATTTACATTTTTTGCAGTGCAAAATTGTGCATAACTAAGTAGTGAAATGTTGATAATGTTTACCCCAATGTTTACCCCACTTTGCATTATTTTGCTTATCTTTGTTGAACATTTAAAATATCAATAATGGCAACAGTTTCAATAGTATTTCGCAGGGACAAAATTAATAAAAAAAATGAAGCCCCAATTCACTTCCGAATCATCAAAGATAGAAAAATAAGTTATATCAGTTCTGGTATAATGTTACCAGTTGAAAATTGGGACGAAAAAAATATTAGGATAAAATCCAAGCATACTAATAGTGCAAGGTTAAATTCCTTTTTAGCCAATAAGTTTTCCGAACTTCAAGATGAAGTTTTTGAACACGAAACAATAAATAAAAGTTTAACAAGCAGAGGTTTGAGGGATAAAATCTATGGCAAAAAGCCGTTTGATTTTTTGCCGTTTGCAGATGAAGTTTGTGAGGAATATAAAAAACAGGAAATGTTTGGTACCTATGACAAGAGCAAATCCATCATTGCAAAAGTGAGAGAGTTTGTAGGAACAAGAAATATTTGCTTTCAAGATATAACTCCCGATTTTTTGGAAAAATATGAAGCTTGGTGCAAGAAGGAAAAGAAAAACAAAGTGAACACAATCCACAAGGATATGAAGTTTATCCGCAAAATATTTAATGATGCTTACCGGAAAGACATCATTGATCACAGTGTTATCCCATTCAACAAATACAAATTAAAAACAGAAAAAACATCAAGAGTATTTTTGTCAGAGGATGAATTACTTGCAATTCAGAATGTAGAAACAACTCCAGGCACCCGTTTAGAGATGCACAAAGATATGTTTGTATTTGCAGCATATACAGGAGGATTAAGGGTTTCGGATATGTTACAAATCAAGTGGAAGCACTTTGATGGAGTAAATATAAATTTCACAATTATGAAAACAGGAACACAACTTTCAATAAAAGTTCCTAATGTAGCCCTTGCATTTATTGAGAAATACAAACCACAAAAGAAAAATCCAAATGCTTTTATTTTTCCAATGTTGTCAGAGGAACTTGATTTAAATGATTCAAAAGCAGTTGACAGGGCAATAAGTGGAGCAACGGCATACATTAATAAAAATTTGAAATTATTAACTAAAAAGGCTAAAATTGAGAAGCATATTAGCTTTCATACTTCACGCCATACTTGGGCAACAAGAGCATTAAGGAAAGGAATCAGCATTGATAAAGTTTCAAAACTAATGGGACATTCCGCAATCAGAGAAACTCAAATTTATGCAAAGATTGTAAGTTCTGAATTGGATAAGGCGATGGATGTTTTTAATGAGTAAGAAAGCACCAACGCCACAAAATAGAAAGTTATCTTTGCAGCCGGATTATAAAGCATATTTTTTTTAATGAGTAAAGTATGAAGATAGATTTAAGTATTTACAACAGAATTTTATTTGGTGATTTAAGACCTTGGCTGGACACCAACAAATCGGAAGCAAAGTTTCAACAGAAGCTAAACCCATCTTTCCGAGTGCCAAAAGGTGGAGCAGAAGCAATTGAAAAAGCCTTTGCCAACGCTTTAAAAGACCACCCAATTTCATTAACGGAAGAAGATTATATTTTTGAAATTGCAGAAGATAAAATAAAAATTACATCTGTTAAAGATGAAATTTTTGAACCTCTTATTGATATTGACATTCCGCCTTACTTCAACTACAAAACAGAATTTTATTATTACCTGATTAAGAATGAAGGCACACGGTTGATGAACAACCTGAACAAAGCCCTTCAAATTTGCAACAATGAAAATGAAGCAAAATTTTTAATCAACACTACTTTAATCAAGGTTAAAACCTTTCTTAAAGATACTGCCAAGCACGTAAAAGAAATTTCTTATTCTGATAATTTGCGCTTTGATGAATTACCAAAGGACAAGACCGAAGCACAGAAAAAAATAAGTGATTACATCCTTTCAGTTTTACAAACTACACTCTTCCGGCTATTGTTGGAAATGCAGGAAACCTTTGCAGCTTTCATAAGTTCAGAAATTTTAAGTGAAGATGAAATTTACATTTCACTTTTAGGAAAGACACCGCCATCCGTATCATTTGCAAGGACTAATGTAAAGATGAATGACTTTATTATTAAGCGTTATATCACTACAGGCGATTACAGCAAAGAAAAAACAATTGAACTTATAAACGACACTAAAGAGAAGATTGCTTTAAATTACAGCCACAAAACAATTACCAAAGAAACCGCCAACCGCAAAGCGGTATTAATTGGAAACATACAGGCATTGGAAAACCTTTATTTTGTTCGTGAATTTGGTTATGCTGCTGCAAACCCAACTTACGAAGCCCTCATTTCAGAGCAATACACCGAAGAAATATTTGCAGAAGCAAATACAAAGGCTTTAGAAAATTTTGAAGGTCTGCATTTGCCAAACAAAAGGCTTGCAGCCATCATCAAGGAAGAACAAAAACTTTCATTTTTACAGGCAAAAATTCAGATTGATGAAACTGCTTTGGCTCTTTCTATCCCTCGCAAAATTGCTTTAATGTTAGCCGTGAACAAGGCTTATGTAAACAGCAATTTAAAAATTGACTTCTCAAAAATTGCTGAACCAAAAGGCGAACGCCTCAAAACTAATATTTCAGTTCCGCACTTAGCACTTCTTTTCAAAATGCTTAACGATTTAAAGCCCGCTATTTTTGATATACCTTCAGAAGCAGAATTACACCGCTTTATTTCTGCAAATTTCATTACTAAAAAATCAGGTGAGGATGGAATAAGTGTTGGCAAACTTCGTCAGCTTTTTAGTCAACCAGATGAAAAAGCAGCAGAGTATTGGTTTGAAAAACTATCTACAATGTCTGCTCAGGCAAAAAAAATATACAAAGTTTAGTATCCTCAAATCCTTACCAGTAAGCAGTTTCAGTTAGGGTAACAGTACCCTCTGTTACTGTTTTTCCTGCATTCTTACCCGCACCTTTGCGCTCATAAATTTTAATAAAAACTTTAAATTAAAAAAAATGAACGTAATCACAATTCAATCAGAAGCATTCCAGGAACTAAAAGATTCTATGGATGAAATCAAAAAACAATTATCTGCCAAAGAAAAAGAGCCAAAAAATAAATGGCTTGACAATCAGGAGGTAATGCAATTACTTCATTGCTCCAAAAGGCTGTTACAAAGTTGGCGCGATGAGCAAAAAATCTCCTTTTCACAGGTAGGAGCAAAAATTTATTATCGCGAAAGCGATATAAATGAGTTGTTGGAAAAGAATTTCAACAAAGCCCGTAAAAAGTAATTATTGTTTTTTTATTTATCAACCAAGAGTAGAAGCCCTTTTTTCAATGGAAATAGCAAAAAAGAAGTATCCTTTGTGTGCGGTATTCCGCAATAACAAAGACAGTAAACCATCGGAGTTAAAACCGTTGAATGAAATATTGATGGTAATAAACAATTCCGTCAATTACCACCTTATTGACCCTGCACGAAAGCATTATGCACAGGGCAATAAGGAGGAGTATGATAAACTTAAAGACAAGTTGCCCGGCTTTACTGTTTGCGGAACTTTTGAGCCTACACGGGCAGTTGCCAACCTAAAAGACTATTCACAATTTATCATTCTTGACATTGATAAATTAGAACTTGAACAGGTGAAGGAAGTAAAAACAAAAGTTTGTGCTATGCCTCTCACTTTTGCCTGTTTCATTAGTCCATCCGGTGCAGGGCTTAAAATTATTGTAAGAGTAAGTAGCAATGCCGACCAGCACAAAACTGCTTTCAAACAGGTAAAAGAACTTTATGAAAAAGAGTTGGACTTAGTAATTGATAAGTCAGGAAGCGATGTAAGCCGTTTATGTTATTACTCTTGTGATAAAACTATTTTTATGAATGAAGATGCAAGAACATTTACCCCAACACACGAACAGCCCACACAGAAGCCAGTTCAGCACCTCAGCACTTCAAACACCGCAAAATTTAGTGCTGATACGTTTGAAAAATGTGTGCAGCTTACCGAAAACCTCTACCAATACACAGAAGGTCAAAGAAACAACTTTGTGCATCTGTTGGCTAATAATTGCAACCGCAATGGCATAGATGAGTATGAAGCCACAGAGAAGATTAAGGCACAATACAACTATGATGAGGTAGAAGTATCAACTGCAATTAAAAGTGCCTATAACAATGGCAAACACGAAACAGGCAAGTTTGCCCCACGAAACCATTCAAATAATTTTCAAATGACAGTTAAACAAACAACTCCAGACATTCAGCCTTCTTATTCGCAAAAAGGAGTTGTAGGACTTGACGAATTAATAGAACGCCACAATCAAGAGCCTCCCGTGCCTTTTATTTGGAGTGGTATCAAAAAAAACTCCTTCGGTTTTGTTTTTGGTCCTTCCAAAAGTTGCAAGACAACTTTTTGTGAAAACCTTGCAATGTCGCTTGCAGCTAACTTGCAATCTTTTTTCAACCAACCCATCACACCGGATGAATACAAAGTTCTTTTTATTTCATTGGAAGAATATTGGCAAAACCGCACAGAGCGAAACAAAAAACAAATTATTCCTATCAATGATAATTTAGGACAAAGTAATTGGGTGAAAAATTACAAAGTCATAAATGAATTGGTGCCTCGTCAGGTTACAACGGATAATGATTGGTTAGAAATTGAAAGAATGATAGTAAACTCAAAAGCCAATGTAGTTTTTATTGATAGTCTAAGCCGTTTGTATGAAGGAGGCATTGAAGATAGTGGACTTGCAAAGAAAGTTGCTTTCAAGTTGCGCGAGCTTACAAACAAATTAAAAATTACATTAATTGTAATTCACCACACACCCAAACAAATCGGCAAAGCCATTACACAGGATAGTTTGGCAGGTTCAAGAATGTTAGGGCAGGAAGCCGATTTTATGATTGGAATAGGTAAAAACTTGGAAGGAAAAAGATACTTCAAAGAAGTTTCTTTTCGCTACCGGCAGGAACAACAGGAAAATGTTACAGTGTTTGACATTGACCAATACCAGTGGCTTATTGCAGGTGCTGAACTCCCCGAAGCAGCACTTCTCAAAGAACCTGATGGAAGAAATGATGATACCAACCCCGAACAAATTTTTGATTTCATACACGAAAAAACCACCTCCACACAAGGCGAAACATACACGCGAGAATTGATGGCAGAATTTGTTACCACCGCCATAATTTCAAAACAAACTCTTTACAATTGTCTTGACCGTCTTGAAAAATCCAACCGCATTTCAAAAACAGGCAAAGGCATTTACAAGTCCATCACAACACCATAGCAAGTCCACTATAAAGTAGTCAAACCTAAATTGGATTGACTACCTTGACTTGTTTTACTTTTTCCCTCTTTCCGCTTCTTTTTACTTTATATTGCTTACTTTTACCCCGCTAAAAAAAGCAATAATTTAAAAAGTAAAAATCTATATTTTCAAAAAGGATGAACCAAAGTCAACACAATACATTAGTGAACTTTATTTGGAGCATTGCAGACGATGTTCTGCGTGATGTTTACACAAGAGGAAAATACAGAGATATTATTTTGCCTTTCACTGTCCTTCGCAGGTTGGATGCCATTCTTGAACCTACCAAAGAAAAGGTGATTGAGATGCACCAGAAACTGAACACAATGAAATTGGATAACCAGGCACCTCAGCTTCGCAAGGTGTCCGGCTATGTGTTTTACAACACTTCCAATTTTACCTTCAAAAAATTACTGAACGACCCAAGCAATATCCGCCAGAATCTTGAAACATATTTAGACGGTTTTTCTTCTGATGTGCAGGACATCATTAGCAAATTTAAGTTGAGAAATCAACTTACCACAATGGAAGAAGGAAACATTACTTTTTCTTTGATAGAAAAATATTGTTCCTCTCAAATCAATCTTAGCCCAATCCCTGTAAAAGACAAAGAAGATAAAATAATTTTAGAAGGATTAAGCAATTTAGGAATGGGTTATGTCTTTGAAGAACTCATAAGAAAGTTTAACGAGGAGAACAATGAAGAAGCAGGAGAACACTTCACACCACGCGAAATAATCAAGTTAATGACTCACTTGATTTTTGAACCTATAAAAACAAAAATTAAAGAAGGAACTTATTTAATTTATGACCCTGCTTGTGGTAGTGGAGGTATGCTTACCGAAGCAGAGAATTTTGCAATGGAAATAAATCCCAAAGCAAAATTCCATTTATACGGACAGGAAGTAAACCCCGAAACATTCGCTATCTGCAAAGCAGATATGCTCATTAAAGAGGAAGACCCTGAAAAAATATTTTATGGCTCTACACTTGGCAATGATGGTTTCCCACGCTTACAGTTTGATTTTATGTTAAGCAATCCTCCTTATGGCAAAACTTGGAAGATAGATCAGGAGGCAATCATTGACACAAAATCAAAAGAAATTTCTGACTACCGTTTCAGAGGTATTGGAGTGCCGAGAGTAAGCGATGGGCAATTGCTCTTCCTGATGAATATGGTGAGCAAAATGAAAAAAGAAAGTGAATTAGGAAGCCGCATTGCATCCGTTCACAATGGCTCTTCTTTGTTTACAGGCGAAGCAGGAAGCGGAGAAAGTGAAATCAGAAAACACATTATTGAAAATGATTTGTTGGAAGCTGTTATTCAGTTGCCGAACAATATGTTTTACAACACCAGCATTGCAACTTATATTTGGGTATTGAATAACAGAAAAACAGAAAAACGAAAAGGGAAAGTTCAGTTAATAGATGCTTCAAATATTTTTAGCAAAATGAGAAAAGCATTAGGCAACAAAAGTAATGAATGGAAAGACGAACAAATAAAAATCATTACCGATTATTTTCTTGACTTCACTGAAAATGGTATTTCAAAAACTTTTGACAATACTGATTTTGGTTATTGGTGCATTACGGTTGAAAGACCATTACGCTTGAGTTTCCAACTTAACAAAGAAAAACTTGCTTCCCTCGAAAAACCAGATACTTTCAAAAATATTATTTCATCACTGCAAAAAACTTTTGGAACTGAAGTACACAATGATTTCAATAAATTCACAAAAGAGTTGGACAAAGTTTTAAAAACGGAAACAATTAAACTAAAACCAAAAGACCGTAAAGATTTTATTACTGCTATCAGTTGGAAAAACGAAACAGCAGAGAAAATTATTAAGAAGCAAGACAAAGAGGGTATAGAATATGAACCCGATACAGAGTTAAGGGATTATGAAAACATACCGTTGAAACAAGATATTCAAATACATTTTGAAACGGAAGTATTGCCTTTTGTGCCTGATGCTTGGATTGACAATAGCAAGACAATTATTGGATATGAAATAACTTTTACTAAAATATTTTACAAGTACCAATCACTAAGAAGTATTGAAGAAATTACTAATGAAATATTGATTTTAGAAAAAGAAACAGAAGGTATCTTAAAAGAAATTGTCGCGTAAATGATTTCTTATAAAACATATAATAAAATTGATTTGCCTTGGCTTTCCGCAATTCCTTCACATTGGAAGCTAATTGGATTAAACCTTATGTTTAGTGATAACAACACTAAAAATGAAGGAATACTTGAAACAAATATCCTCTCTCTGAGCTATGGCAATATCATTAAAAAGAAGAAAGAAGAAAATTATGGTTTAACTCCGGCTTCTTATGAAACATATCAAATAATTAATCCCGGATACATTGTTTTGAGATTAACTGATATGCAAAACGACCACAAAAGTTTAAGAGTAGGATTAACAAAAGAAAGGGGAATTATTACGTCTGCCTACACAGGATTAATTCCAAAGCAAAATGTAAATTCAACTTATTTTTATTATTTGCTTCACACTTTGGATTTGGTAAAATACATTTATGTTTTGGGTGGTGGTGTTAGACAGTCTTCTGACTTTAACGAAATAAAAAAACTTAAACTTCCATTCCCTCCTTTACAAGAACAAATTGGCATTGCAAAATATCTTGATGAAAAATGTAATAGCATTTCAAGTTTGCTTGAAAAGAAAAAGCAACTAATTGGTAAATACAGAGAAAAAATTAATGTAATTGTTCAAACAAGCACAGAAAAAAATAACCCAATATCCCAATTTTGGTTAAGTATTTCGGATAGTTGGGGGATAGAAAAAGCAAAACGAATATTTACCGAAGTTAATAGTAAGAATCACCCAAAAGAAGAACTTTTAGCAGCTACACAAGATAGGGGCGTTATATTAAAAAGTTTATGTGAACAAGACTTCGTTTCTCCTTCTGGTGATTATGATGGTTTAAAATTGGTTACTGAAAATGACTTTGTAATTAGTTTGCGTTCCTTTCAAGGTGGTATTGAACATTCTGCATACAGGGGTATAATAAGCCCTGCTTACACTGTAATAAGATTAAAGCCACCATATAATAACGAATATTACAACCGCTATTTTAAATATCTTTTCAAAACACCTCAGATGATTTCATTACTCAATACTGCTATTTCAGGTATTCGTGAGGGGAAGAATATTAATTGGGTTGATTTCTGCGATTTGCCATTACCAATTCCATCTGTTGAGGACATTGAAAAGATGCAGGATGATTTTGATAGGTACGAACACTTAGTAAAAGTTTTTGAAAAGGAAAAGAAATTGTTGGAAGAATACAAGGCAACAATTATTGCCGAAGTAGTAACAGGTAAAATAAAAGTTTCATAACAATGAGCAAAATAAAAATCTTTATATCAAGCAAAGTAAATCCTGTTTTTGAAGGGTTAACTGAAAAGGACTATACACTTGGAAAGTTAAGAGCTTTTATAAAAACTCAATTGGAAGCGGAAACCTTTTTAGGTGAAAAAATATTTGATGTTATTCTAAATGAAGATGGCTTTGAAGCTGATTTTACCAAAAGTGCTTTTGATACTTGTTTAAAAAGAGTATCAGGGGCAGATGTAATAATTATTCTTTACAATGGTGATGCAGGTTGGGCTCCTGACAAAAAGAAAAATGTAAATGGTATTTGCCACGAAGAATATTTAATGGCAGTTAAAGACCACCCGGGAATGACATTTGGAATAAACATTTCAGGGCATTTTGCTAAAGTAAAATATTCAGCAGAACAACAAGTAAGGAACAAATCATTTCAAGACGATATAGATAGTTATTATCGTTTTAAAGAATATTCAGAAGCAAAAAACGTAACCGAATTACAGAACTACATTTTAAAACTTATAAAGGCGGACATACAAAGTTCGTCCGAAAAAGCATTTAAAGCAAAAAAGGTAGCTGATTTATCAAATACTGTTTTTGGAAAAACATTGGACTGGAGCAAATTAAACTATAACCAAAGAGTTACTGAATTAAAATCAGAAGCAGAAAAAGATTTTAAAGATTTTGCACCTTTCAAAGACATCATAGTAACCCACAATATTATTCCTGATAATATGTCAGTAACGGATGCAAGAAACTATATCAAAAGACCTTTTTTATATGAGCAGGAAACAATTAAAGGAAACAAACTAAAAAAGGGAGTAGTTCATTTAATATCTATTTATGGCAGTGCTACTGAAACACAGGTTAAAAATTTAGTTGGACATCCTGATTTAACAGTAATCAAAACTGAATTTGGTTTTTATCTATGGGAGCAATGCACCCATATTCAAATTTTCTTTTTGATAAACTGTAAAAATCCTAGCATCATTAAAACAAGAGTGCAGCTAGTGGAAATTTGGTTAAAAAGTTCTAAAGAACTTTCTAAGGTTCAACAAAGAAGCGTTGCAAGATATTCAATTCTTGAAGCAATAAACAAATCTCAAGACATAAAAGGCATTAAATAGTAAACATAAAAAATAAAATAACAATCCAACTGTTCGGTAATTCCGAACAGTTCATTGTTTCAATAAAAAGAGAAAGAATAAAAGTGGCATACTAAAACAAATGACAGAAGCTCAACTCATACAAAAATTAACTGAACTTCGTTCACTTCCAGGTGAAACGGAAATAGTTGAATTTAAGGAAGCAAAAACACAATATGATTTTACCAAAATTGGCAAGTACTTTTCTGCATTATGTAACGAAGCTAACCTCAAAGGTAAACAGGAGGCTTGGCTTGTTTTTGGTGTGGAAAACAGTAAGAGAAATATTGTTGGTTCTTTATTTCGCAATAACAACCGCCCATACATAGACAGCCTGAAAGGAGAAATAGCAGACAAAACAACCATCCGTATAACATTTATTGAAATCTACGAACTTAATTTGCCTGAAGGCAGGGTAGTAATGTTGCAAATCCCTGCTGCCCCAAGAGGTATTCCTGTTGCATTTGAGGGACATTATTATGGTAGAGATGGCGAAGAACTTTCACCACTTAATATTGAAGAAATTGAGCGCATACGCAAACAGGCAACCCAAACAGATTGGAGTGCTACTATTTGCGAAGATGCTACCTTAGATGATTTAGAACCTTTAGCCATTGCTAAAGCAAGAGAAAATTATAAAAATAAATTTCCCGAACAGGCAGTAGAAGTAGATACTTGGAATGATATAACTTTTTTAAACAAAGCAAAAATAACCATTAAGGGAAAAATAACAAGAGCAACAATTATTCTTTTAGGTAAACCCGAATCAGAACACTTTCTCAATCCAGCAGAAGCTAAAATTCGTTGGATTTTAAAAGAAAAAGATGGAACTGAAAAAGACTATGCTATTTTCTCTTGCCGTTTTTTGTTAAATGTAGATGAGGTATACAGAAAAATAAGAAACCTCAAATACCGCTACATTCGCGACCATTCGCTTTTCCCCGAAGAAGTGGACAAATATGAACCTTATGTAATTCGTGAGGCTATCAATAATTGCATAGCACATCAGGACTACACAAATAATGGTAAAGTAAATGTGGTGGAAAAAGATGATGAACTTATTTTTACCAATGTAGGCAGCTTCATTCCTGGCACCGTTGATAATGTTATTCGCGAAGATGCTCCCGAAGAAACATACCGCAATCCTTTTTTAGCAACTGCAATGTTCAACTTGAAAATGGTAGACACAATTGGTAGTGGTATCAGACGGATGTTCAATTTTCAACGTAAAAGATTTTTCCCTTTACCGGACTATGATTTTTCAGGTGGCAAAGTAAAAGTAACTATAACAGGAAAAGTTCTTGACGTTAATTATGCAATGACTTTGGCTCAAAATCCTGAACTTGGATTAGAGGAAATTATAATGTTGGATAAAGTGCAAAAAAGAAAACCACTTTTAGCCGAAGAACTTAAACTTCTTCGTGAAAAAGGGTTAGTGGAAGGCAAAAAACCTAACATTATTATTTCAGCAAAAGTGGCACAAACCACAGGGCAAAAAGCTACCTATACAAAAAACAAGGCATTTACTAAACAGCAGTATTTTGATTGGATTATAAAAGGCATTAAAGACCACGGTTCATTAAGTCGGGCTGATATTGAAGGTCTTTTAATGGCTAAACTTTCCGACTTATATGTTGGAAAACAAAAGAAAAATAAAATTACAAACCTTATTTCTGAAATGCGTATTAAAGGTATAATCCGAAATGATGGAACAGACCTTAATTCAAAATGGGTATTAGTAAACCCTTAAATATAAAAACAAGTGAAGAAAATTTTAAAAGACCATATAAAAGGCTATATTTCTAAAGGTACTGAAAATCAGTCCCTTTTTACCCTTTTAAAATTTAAAAACTTTACAAATTTAAAAGACCTTTTAAAAGACCTCCCCTCCCCTGAAAAAAGGGGTAATAATGTTCGATATTCACTGCAATGCGCTGATTTTCAACGCAAAAAAGGCGAATTTTCGGCACTTTTAACTTCACCTCAAATCTTATAAAATGAGCACAGATACATCAGAAAAAGGTTTAGAAAACATCATTGAAAAATGGTTGTTGGAAGAATGCCAGTACAGGCAATCCACCTCATCCGATTATGACCGTGACTTATGCCTTAACAAAAGGTTATTGTTTGAATTTATTAAAGAAACACAGCCCCAGGCTTATGAAACCATTCAGAAAAGAGGAGAAGAAAAGTTTATCAAACGCCTTGCTGAACAAATAAAACAAAGAGGAACTATTGATGTACTTCGCAAAGGTGTAAAAGACCTTGACCTTGAAGTTTCTCTTTATTACAAGCAACCTGCAAACGATTTAAACCAACGCACAATTTCACTTTACAACAGCAATATTTTTTCTGTTACCCGTCAGGTGCATTACAGTTTGGCAAATAACAACAGCTTGGATATGGCTGTTTTTATAAATGGTTTGCCACTTATAACTTTTGAATTAAAAAATCACTTCACCGGGCAAACAGTAAAAAATGCCATCAAGCAATACCAAACAGACCGCGACCCAAAAGAACCTTTGTTTCTTTTCGGTAGGTGTATGGTACACTTTGCAGTTGACCCCGATTTAATATATATGGCAACCGCTTTAAGCGGTTTCAATACATTCTTTCTCCCATTCAATAAAGGACATAACAATGGTGCCGGAAATCCACCCAATCCAAACGGTTTAAAAACCGATTACCTCTGGAAAGAAATTCTTACAAAAAAAGGATTGAGCAACATTATAGAAAATTATGCTCAAATTGTAGAGGAAACAGATGAAGACACCGGAAAGATAAAAAGGAAATTAATCTTCCCTCGTTATCATCAATTAATAGTCGTTAAGAAAATTTTAACAGATGCAAAAGAAAAAGGAGTTGGCCAGAAATACTTAATTCAACACAGTGCAGGTTCAGGCAAATCAAATTCCATTACTTGGTTAGCCCATCAGTTGGTTAGTTTACACGATACCACAAATACCAATCCTGTTTTTGATAGTATAATTGTTGTAACAGATAGAAAGGTTTTAGACAAGCAAATAAGGGATAACATCAGGCAGTTTGCACAGGTGGCAAAGGTAGTTGAGGCAATTGAAAAAGGCAGTCAGCAACTCAAAACAGCCATTGAAGATGGAAAGAAAATAATTATTACCACCATTCAAAAATTCCCTTACATCTGTTCCGAAATAGCAGAATTAGGAAGAAAGAATTTTGCCATCATCATTGATGAAGCTCACAGCAGTCAAAGCGGAGAAACGGCAGCAAAAATGAATTTAGCCCTTTCAAATGGAGAAGAAATAATGCCTGATGCAGGGGAAGCAATTATTGCAGATGGTGAATTAATTATTGAAAATGGTGAAGT
This sequence comes from Bacteroidota bacterium, assembly GCA_947479085.1. GTDB lineage: Bacteria > Bacteroidota > Bacteroidia > 2-12-FULL-35-15 > 2-12-FULL-35-15 > 2-12-FULL-35-15. The sequence continues at coordinate 71,096 of CANJYB010000006.1, forward strand.
TGTAAAAGATGAAGAATTTATTCCCAACAGCAATGTTCAGGAAGACATAGAGTTCACAACAGAAGATTTAATTAATCAGATAATGAAACAAAGAAAGATGCTGAAAAACGCATCATACTTTGCTTTCACAGCCACACCAAAAAATAAAACATTGGAAACGTTCGGTTCAAAAAGTCCCGAAGGCAAGTTTTATCCTTTTGACTTGTATTCAATGAAACAGGCCATTGAAGAAGAATTTATTTTGGATGTATTAAAAAATTATACAACCTATTCTTCCTATTACAAACTAAATAAAGAAGTAGAAAACAATCCGCTTTACGAAACACATCAGGCAAACAAAAAATTAAGAGCCTATGTAGAAAGCCATCCTTTCTCTATTATGGAGAAATCTAAAGTAATGATTGACCACTTCCAATTAGAAGTAAAAAAACAAATCAAAGGTCAGGCAAAAGCAATGGTTGTTACAAAGAGTATCAACAATGCTATTCAATACTACAAAGCATTTAATGCTTATTTAAAAGAAATCAATTCACCTCACAAAGCAATTATTGCTTTTTCAGGCAAGCGAAAAGTGGATGGAATAGAAGTAGATGAAGCAAAGCTAAACGGTTTTGCAAGTATGGATATTCCAAAAGTTTTTAAGAAAAGTGAATACAAATTTTTAATTGTTGCCAATAAATTTCAAACAGGTTTTGACCAGCCTTTATTACATACAATGTATGTAGATAAAAAGTTAAGAGATGTTCAGGCGGTGCAAACCCTTTCAAGGTTAAACAGGGCTTATAAGCCAAATAAAACAGACACATTTGTTTTAGACTTTTTTAATTCAGTGGACGAAATCAAAGAAGCATTTGAACCTTTCTACATAACAACAGTTTTAAGTGAAGAAACAGATGCAAACAAATTAAATGATTTACAGGATGCCTTGGATAAAGCACAGGTCTATTCAAAAGAAGATGTGATAAAATTCACAGACCTTTATTTTACCAATGCCGAAAGAACAACATTAGACCCCATTCTTGATTTTTGTAAAGAAAATTTTCTTCGTGATTTAACCGAAGAAAAACAAATTGATTTTTTCGTAAAAGCAAAATCTTTCAACAGAACGTATTCTTTCCTTTCAAAAATTCTTTCCTTCAATAATAATTATTGGGAACGTTTAAATTGGTTCCTCAAATTCTTAATGCCAAAAATAAAACCAACAGAGAATGAAGATTTAGCAAAAGGAATTTTAGAGGCGGTAGATTTAGATAGTTACCGCTTATCAAAAACAACTACAGATGAAATAACTTTGCAAGGTGGTGAAGAGTTAGAACCTACACCGCCAATGATGAAAGGAAAGAAAGGAGAATATGAATTTGACCACTTGGCTGTTATTGTTGAAGAGTTCAACTCTCGCTTTGGTATTGACAATTGGACAGATGATGACAAAGTAAAATTATTCTTATTCAAACAACTTCCGGCAGAACTTGCCAAAGACATAGCAACTCAAAATGCAGTAAAAAATTCTGACAGGCAAAATGCAAAAATCACAGCCGATAAAAAAGTAGAGGATTTAATGCAGGATGTTATTTTTACATACACTGATATTTACAAAAAATTCTCTGATGATGCTGATTTCAAAAGGCAATACCTTGACTTTGTTTTTGAAAAGGTTTGGAGCTTAAATCATCCTTCTCAAAACAGATAAATCACAACATCATTTTCAAATGGCTGAACAAAACCTGATTCTTAATATCGTTACCTTTTCTCCTCCAAAAGAGAAACAGGAATTTTCTTTTTTCACAGAAAAGAAAGCAGGTTTTTTTCCAATCAGTAAAAGAGAATTTCCTTTAAATATCAATGACATTATTGACAAGTCAATAACAGACACAGTAGAATTTCTTTACACAGATTTTAGTGTAAGCCCCGACAAGAAAAATAATATAGTAGTTGATATGCATAAATGCACAAGGTTTGCAAAGCATTACTACACGTATTTAATCCACCAGTATTTCAAAACAAAAGCCGACATCACAAATTCAAATTTCATTCACGACAATGAAGTTTGGTTTACAAACAAAGCAGAATCAACTAAAGATTGGTTGGCTTACACTGTGTACACAGTGAAGACACAAATCAACCGTGATACTTACAAACCTGAATTAGTATTGTCTTATGATGGTGTTTCGAAAGTCTTAATCAAAAGTTTAAATGAATTAGAATATGATACAACCCTTTACAGGCGGGTAGTATATGACAAACAAATCTACAGATATGAAGATATGCCTGAAGTTGCAAAGTATGATTTAGCAAAAGTCTTTCCGGTATTGAACAACCCATTGAAAAAAGCAATGGGCTTTCCTGTGGAGGTGAAATTTATTAAAAATAAATATTTGAATTTTTATAACATCATTGATGATTTTTATAAAAAGCACATAAACACGGCAGAGTTCAAAATAATAATTCCTCTCAATGGTAATGGCTTTTTAAAGGTAGAAAAAACTGCAATAAATAACACAACACCCGGCAGCAACAAACTTTTATTTGGACAAGGTGCTTCAGATGTTAATCCTTATTTTGGATTAAACAAAAGCGGACCATATTCCCTTTCTCCCTTGCCTCACATAAAGTTTATTTTCATTTTTCATAAAGCAGATAAGGATTTGGCAAATGAATTATTTGAATGGTTCAATGGTAAAAAAACTGGTTTTTCAGGATTTAAGAATTTCATAAAACTTAGTTTTTCAATTGATATTGCAAACAGCATAATTTTTGAAAACCTTGATAACCCAATTGAAGAAATAAGACAGCAATTGTCAGTAAAAGAAAGAGATGCGCAAACACGATACATTGCAGTTTATATTTCTCCATTTACAAAAAACGAAACCGACCCTGATAAACAGAAGGTGTATTATCAGGTAAAGCAGGAGCTTCTTAAATATGAAATTACATCACAGGTAATAGACAAAACCAGTTTGCACAAAGAAGGTTTTAAATTTTATTTACCCAACATTGCCATTGCAATATTGGCTAAATTAAATGGTGTTCCCTGGAGATTGGAAAGAACTGTGGCAAACGAATTAATTGTTGGAGTGGGAGCATTTAAAAATGCTGCATTAGATGAAAAATATTTAGGTAGTGCATTTTGTTTCTCCAATGATGGCCATTTCAAAGGTTTTGACTGCTATTCAGCAACCGACACTTTTATGTTGGCAGGTTCAATCAGCAAAGCAGTAAGAAAATATAGAAGTGAAAACACAGAAGTAAAACGTCTGGTAATTCATTTCTACAAAACAATGGGGAGAAGAGAATTAGAGCCAATAGAAAAGCAATTAAAGGAGTTAGGTTTAGATATTCCGGTAATAATTATCACCATTAATAAAACAGAAAGCAAAGACCTTGTAATATTTGACAGCAACCACAAAGAGCTTATTCCAATAAGTGGAACATTTGTAAAAGTTGGTTGGCAAAGTTTCTTACTTTGCAACAACACCCGTTATGGCACAAGTGCCAGTGAAAAGATAGAAGGGTTTCCATTTCCTATCAGAATAAAAATTTCATCCACACAGGAAAATATTTTTGATGATGATACAGTTATAAAAGGGTTGATTGATCAGGTGTATCAGTTCAGCAGAATGTATTGGAAAAGTGTTAAGCAACAAAACCTTCCGGTAACAATTAAATATCCTGAAATGGTAGCAGAGATATTTCCATACTTTGAAAACAAATCAATTCCATCTTTCGGAAGGGATAACCTTTGGTTTTTATAATTAATTAGTAACATTGTAACGATTTGGAAACAATAGCGCATTTTACAGATATAAGGAATCACATTCAAGAAGAATTGAAAAAAGCGCAGCAATCAATTATTGTTGCGGTTGCTTGGTTTACTGATGCAAAACTATTTGACATCCTTTGCCAAAAGGCAACGGCAGGTTTAGATGTTCAACTTATTGTAATGGACGATGACATTACCAGAAATTGTTCTATTGATTATAATAGGCTAGAAAAATGCGGAGGAAAACTTTATCAAATAAATAACGAAACCACAGGCACGTTAATGCACAATAAGTTTTGTGTACTTGATAATAAAGACACAATTACAGGTTCTTATAATTGGAGTATCAAAGCTCAATCCAACCACGAAAACATTACAATAACAAAGGACAGCCAAGAATTGGCTGAAATGTTTTTAACAGAATTCAAAAGAATAAGAGTTCAGTATCACGGTAACGAGCCTTTAAAATCTTATGATGTAGATATTATAAGTAAACGTCTGACAATAATTGAAAACTATATTCAGTTAAACGAATATGAAAATATAAAAATACATATTGAAAAAATATGTGAATATGATATTCCTTCCATAGTTCAATCAATTATAGATTCTCTTAATTCAACCAAATATTCAAATGCCTCATTGCAGATTAGAGAATACTTAATTAAAATTAAGTCAGTTACCATTTTTGAGGATATTGACTTGGAACAAATAAAGTGGCAGATAAAATATTTAGAGATTGAAATTATTGCTTTAGAAAATGAAAAAGTTACAATAGAAAAAATCATTTCCGATTTTGTTCATACTTATACTCTTTCATTTGGCGAATTGATTTTAAAAATATTAAAACTAAAAATTGAGAAACTTAAAAAGGAAGGAAAAAATACAAGAGCAGAAGAATATCAAAACGCTGAAGAGGAATACAATAATTATAACGAACAGTTTAAGCAGGAAAAGAAAAATGATATTAAAGATTTATCAGATGATGAAAAGGAAGAAATAAAGCAAAAATACCGTAAAGCTGTCACGCTTTGCCATCCTGACAAATTTACTGATGAAGAACAAAAACAAAAGGCGCACAAAATTTTTGTACAGTTACAAGATGCCTATTCCAAAAATGATTTAAGAAGAGTTAGAGAGATATTATCTAATTTGGAAAGCGGAATATTTGATATTGACGAAAATATTAAAACTTCAAATAAAGAGCATTTATTAGCACAATTAAATTATTTAAAACAAAAGCAACAAGTACTTTCCCAAGCTCTAACAAAAATAAGAAATGACAAAACATATAAGCAGGTAATTAATATTAAGGATATGAATAAATACTTTGCTGAAGAAAAAGTAAGATTAGAAACAGAATTAAAACAATTTCAAAATGGATAATGATAATAACCTACCAGTAAATAATGGGCAAGGTAATTCGGTAAATATTAGTTCAGCTAAAACCATTTTAAATGCGAGAAATACAGCTTTGAAACCAACCCAATATTCAGCAAGAGTAACAAGAGATAATCCCTGTGCAATTGTTATTTTAATTGACCAATCAGGCTCTATGGATGAAATATTTCGCAACGACATTACAAGAGCTCAGGCTGTTGCAGATATTGTTAATGACCTTTTTGATAGTTTGATTATGAAATGCCAAAAAGAAGGAGGCATTAGAGATTATTTTAAAATTATGGTAATTGGCTATGGAAAAGATTTTGGCGAAACTGATGTTTCGGTTATGTGGGAAGGTAATTTAGCTAACAAAGATTGGGTTTCTGTTAGTGAATTAAAAGATAATATTTTGAATATTGAAACTATTCAAACTACTAAAATGATGCCTTGGGGATTAGAGCCAGACGTGAAAACCAAAAAAATATGGATAAACCCTTGTTGCGAAGGTTTAACGCCAATGTATGGTGCATTGCAAATGTGTAAAGACAAATTAGATGATTGGATTTATGACTATCAAAATAGTTTCCCTCCAATGGTTTTTAATATTACTGATGGCTACCCAACTGATATAGAAGATTTATCATTGATTGAAAAAATTTGTTCGGAAATTAAATCAATAAAAACAAATGATGGAAATACACTTTTATTTAATTGCTTAATAACTGATGGTAATGAAATGAGATTGCCTAGCGCAGAATCTTTAGAATTTGAAGAAAACGAATTTCATTTGACTCTATTTAATTCTTCTAGTAGTTTGCCAAATGAAATGAAACAAATAGCAACCCAAGTTTTTCAAGATGATAGATTTTTATTAGGTGATATAAAAGGTGTAATTATCAATTCAACCGTAAACAGTTTAATAAACCTATTAAATATAGGAACAAATACCGCTTTAGCTAATGCAGCAGAATAAACATTATATCTCTATTCATAACTTTATTGACAAATCTTCTGAAATTGAAAATGAAGATGCTGTAAAATATTTTGAAGATGATAATATCATAAAAATTGCAATGTCTGATGGTGCAGGAGGAGCAGGTATTTATTGTAAACATTGGGCAGAATATTTAGTGGACAATCAACCTGAACAATCTTTCAAAAAGGATTTGGAAACTAACGAATGGTTTTTATCAACCAGCAAATTATTCTATAAAGAAAACATAGAATTAATAAACAAGTCCGACCCATTTATTTTAGAAAAATTTAATACTGAAGGTTCTTATGCAACTATAATGTATGTTTGGCTACAAAAAAATATTAATCAATTAAGCTATACAGGGATTGGTGATACAACTTTATTTATTTTTCGTGAAATAAATAATGACTACTCCCCTATTTTGATTACGCCAATAAATGAACAAAAAAACTTAAACGATTTTCCGAAATTAGTTAATTGGAACAAATCTTTAAGCTATGATTTAAAAAGTAAGGTTATAGATATACAGCCTACCGACATACTTATCATTTGTACTGATAGCTTATCAAGATGGTTAATTTATAATTTGCTCATATTATCACCTTCGGAAACACAAGACCTATTGAATAATGAAATCATAAACAATATAAGTAACATATCAATAGAGCAGTTTAGGACAAATGAAAGCTATGAGAATTTAAGCGATTTATTAAGTAAGATAGAACAAGTAATAAAAGAAGGTTCAGAATATTTTCAAAAAGTAATTTCAAAAAAAATAAAATTAAATCAAGTTGAGAAAGATGATTTTTCAATTTTATTTAAAAGAATATAAATGTATCCAACCAGTCCACAATATAGACATTCAGTAGTCAACAAATATTATCCGCCAAACAACGGAGGGTATAAGTTTACTCCAATCATTATTAATGACGAACCAGTATATGAATCAGGAAATAAGGCAATAGTATTTAAAGTTATAGATGATAATAGTAACAATACTGTTAAGGCATTAAAATTATTTTTAATTGATAACAAAGAACGTTTTAATCAGTACGAAGAGATTAGTAATTTCTTAAATCGTTTGAGTTCATCTTTTTTCGTTGGTTTTAAATTTATTGAAAATTTAATTTATGTTGAGGCGAATGAAAATCAAGAGGAAAACTATTTCCCAGGGCTAATAATGGAATGGGCCGATGGAATGACATTAGGTTCAAAAGTAAAAGAACTATGCGATTCACAAAGCACAAACGAGTTAAAAAAACTAACACAATCTTTTAAAGAACTTTCTTTATTCCTTTTAAATAGCCAAATGGGCCACGGTGATTTAAAGCACGACAATTTAATAGTTGACGACAATTTAAAAATTAAAGTTATTGATTACGATGGTTTGTTTGTTCCTGCATTTGAAAACAAAACTTCAAATGAATTAGGCACTGATTCATTTCAACACCCTTTAAGAAAAAACACAGACTTTAATCACAATGTTGACCATTTTTCAATATTAACAATATACGTTTCACTTATTGCATTATCGGTAAATCCAACACTATATAATAAATTCAATGACCAACAGAATTTATTATTCACTCTTGAAGATTTTTTAGCCCCCGACCATTCCGAACTATTTAAAATTCTTTCTGATTTAAAAGAAACCAAACCACTTGTATCTGTTATTAGAAATTCACTTGCAAACGATTCAATCTACATAGATAAGATTAAAGAAATATTTAATGACCAACCACCTAAAATAAAATTTTTTAATTGTGATAGAAAGGTTATTCTTAATGGTGTTGAGGCAAATATATCTTGGGAAATTGAAAATGCTTATTCAGTAGAAATTAACAACGGCATTGGTGCACTACCATTATCTGGGGAAATAAAACTAAAACCTAAATCCGATACAATTTACAAAATAACTGCAATTGGGTTTAATGGTGAAACTTCTGAACAGATTGAAATAAGAGTGTTTCCAACGCCAGTTATTGAATCTTTAAAAATTCCAACTCCAATTTTTGAAACAAGGTTAAATATTAACTCTATAAGTATTCAAGCACCAAATATTGATTTGAAAATTAACCTTGACTTAAATAAATTCTCTCAAACTCCAGCTAACTTTACAATCCTAAAAGAAGACATACAAAATACAAAGCCTTTGTCTTGGCTTAAAGACGAAACAACAACTTGGAATAGTATTTCAAAAATATTTGACGAAATAAAAACTAAAATAAACAAAAAATAAAAAACAATGCTTGAAAAATTTTTCATTATATGTAGTGGTGCAGATAAGCCGATATTAGATTCTTGCCCGACTGAAAAGACGAAATTTGTTGGCATTGGAGCAACAATATTTTTAACCGCTTGTTTAGCCGCTATCTCTGGTGGTTATGCAATTTATTTTACATTTAATGACTTTCGTGTTTCGTTAATATTTGGCTTGTTTTGGGGTATAATAATTTTCAATTTAGACCGTTATATTGTTTCAAGCATCAAGAAAACAGGAAAATTTTCCAATGAGTTATTGACAGCATCGCCTAGATTGCTTATTGCAGTTGTATTAGCTATTACAATTTCAAAACCTTTGGAAATCAAACTTTTTGACGGTTCTATTACAAAGAAAATGGGGCAAAATGAAGATGAATATAATAAAGGTTGTGTAACAAGTTTTAATAGTCAAAGAAGCAATTTAGATATTACCAAATCTGATCTTGAAAAGGAGCGTGATAGTAAGAAAAATAGTATTTATGTAAACGACCCAATTAAAAAAGACATTGGAGATAAAATTCCTCCTTTAAATTATTCTAATTCAGATTTAAGAGAAAGAATCAAAACAAATAATGGCATTATCGGAGCAAACACAGAATATAAAGATGGCGATATAAATCCCAAAACTGGCATAGCAAAAAGAATTGCAGTTCCTAATTCAATCGCCATTTCAAAAATGGGAGAAAATAGAACTCTTAACAATACTATCGGAGAAAATAATTTTAAGATAAAATCATTAACTGACAGCTTAAATAATAGAGATGCAGAATTAATGAACCAAACAAGAGCAGCGGAAAAGCAATATGCGCTTCAAATTGCAGGTGTTCAACATCAAATAGATGATTTGAATGCAAATAGAGAAGTAATTCTTTTAAAATGTAAAACAGAAGCAGCTTTGGATAAAGACATACTTTCTAGATTAAGAGCATTAAGCGAATTAAAATCTTATGGCAACCCTGTGTGGTGGGCAAGTTTATTAATTACTATTCTATTTATATTACTTGAAACTTCCCCTATTTTAGTAAAATTATTATCTAAAAGAGGACCTTATGACGAGATACTTGAAAGAGTAGAATATGAAATATTTTTAAACCAACAAAAAATTATTTCTGATAAAAATGATGAAATAAATAATATCCTTGAAGAAATAAAAGAAGTAAATAAACTTAAAGGAGAGGTTAGATTAAAAACTGAAAAAATAAAACTTTCTTCCGAAATGAAAGCAAATGAATCCCTACTTGATTATATTGCAAGTAAACAAGCAGAAATTGCAAAAATTGCTGTTGATAATTGGTATATTGAAGAATCAAAAAAAATGCAAGGAAATCAGAACCAACATAATTCAAAATCTCAACAAACACAACAGGCACAGCCTAATTTACCTAAATTTGAAGAAGTGCAATGGAAGGATAATAATTCAAAAGAAGAGATATTTTATATTTTCAAAAATGGACAACCTTCAAAAAACACTTTAATTTACACTAAAAACGGAGCAAAGCAATTTGGAGAATGGGAATACTTATCACTAAATGATGAAATAAAAATTAAATTGCAATCTTTAAAAGAAACATATTTTATTGAAGAATTAACTCTTGATTCAGTTAAGTTGAGAACAAAATCAAACGAAACAATAGAATTAATAAAAGCATAAATATGGGATGGAGATTTAGAAAATCATTTGGCTTTGGAGGTTTCAGAACAAACCTGTCTGGTAAAGGTGTAGGTAGTAGTTTTGGTCTTTTTGGCTTTCGCTTTGGTGTTACAGCTGAAGGTAAAAAATATTGGAGTTTTGGAATAAGAGGAACAGGTTTATATTACATCAAATATTATTAAGCAATGGATAAAATAATAAAAATAGTTTTAGCAATCCTTTTTTTTCTTTGCTTATTAAAAATGCCTTATGGTTATTTTCAATTAGTACGATTTGCTGGCCTTATTGGCTTTGCTATACTTGCATATCAGGCAAACGTAAAACAAAACAAGGTTGAAATGATAATTTTCATTTGCCTTGCTGTATTATTTCAACCGTTTTTAAAAGTTTCTTTCGGAAGAGACATTTGGAATATTATTGATATGGTTATAGGAGTTGCTCTGCTTATTAGTATCTTTTGGAATCCCAAAAAATAAGGCATTAAGATTTAAGCAGGGCTTCTGCATTCCCTCATATTTCGGGCCTTTTCTTTTTAACAATTGTGTAGTAAAATAATATTTTAATTATAGAGAAATAGAAAAAAGAAGCGGTGGGGCAAAGCCCCGACTTTAATTACGGGCTATTCCGCTTGTTCCTCCTCGTGAAATATAAATCCTCCGCTTGCGAAATGCAAGCTGCATAGTCTTCATATTTCACTCCACACTCCATCCCTTCTGTTGTTTTTATCTGTCATAGTTTTTGCAATGCCATCGCAATTATAGCACATTGCTTTTATTCGTACCTCATAAGAAGCAATAAGCTATCCATCCGCACAATAAGCAAAAACATACGCCAGAAAAAACAACCCAAAACTATTTAACATAATGTGGCATTATGATATTTGCCTTGCAGGTAAAGGGATGAACCCCAAATCTCATAATAACATTATGTTAAATATTCGCAATACAACGCACAACAAGCTCCATAGCCCGAAAATCCAACGCACCCCACCCACCCTTCATAGGTTGCTGAAAATAAGAAAGCATTTTTTTATTATTGCAATGTGTTTGCGGAAGTTCCATTAATTTATCTCATCCGTTCCTCATACATTCCGTTTCATTGCATTCCTCTTTATTCCTTCGTCTCTGCTTCGATAAATTGAATGGAACACCCTCAACACCGCTCACAAGAGTAGCACCTGTAAAAAATCATCCGAATGCTTATGCTTCGTTTCATTTCGCATCACACCGTAATTTCCCGCCCTTTTGGTAAGATGCTCACGAAAAGTGAACATCTTTCCTCCTCCCACATTCCGGCAGTGATGCTTCATTTCACCCTCTGCCATTCGGATATTTTTTTCAGTCACTACCCTTGTCTTTTCAACGCACTTAATAATTTTGTCTACTTTCTTATTTTCAGCGTGTGTTTGTCCCTGCCCAGAAAAGAGGGAAAGCCAATAATAAAATTCATACACCAATCGTTTCACTAATGGATGCACTCAGTTTTCTTATCCGCTTTCCCTCAGAATAGGTTGCAAGAGTTAAAGCGAAAAGCATTAACACTTGCCCCGTGTGCGCATCTTCTTCCAGTCGGTCAAGGCGCAAGCCACAGGCGTATGGTATTTTTATTTTTTTATTTAATAAGCATTTTTTATTTTGTAAGTCCAACAAGTCAAAGCAGTCTAATTTGTTTGTCAAGAGAAAATCAATAGCCTTGAAAATAAGCCTAACGATTTTCTCTTGTATAAATAGGTTGACTACATTGACTTAGTTGACTTAATAAGACAAAACAAAAAGTAAAAGGAATTTTTTAATGGAATCAAAAAAATAAAAAAGAAAGCAAAGGTAGGGGGCGCACACAAGCCATCGCTCATTGAAAGAACCAAAAGACTTCGGCATAATGAGAATCAAATATTAGTTTCATTTTTTTTATTGGTATTTGATTCTCACACTTCGTGACTTATTCCGATTCCTTTTGTTTCTTTCCCTTTCGCCCCCTCCTGATTTGCTTTCTTTTTTCTTTTTTTTTATGGTTTTTTTTCTCTTTTCTTTTGGTTTAGGTTTGTGTGGGGCGTTTTTTTGAGTAGGAGAGTGGTAGATAATTCCTATATAAGCCCTATATGTCCCCTATACGAGTGCACCATATTTGAAAATTAAAGCAGAGCAGGGCAGGAAATTTTAGTGAATTTCGGGGTGTTTTTGTGGTGTTACTGTGATGTTACTGTGGCGTGAGCGAAAATAAGGCAAAAAAAAAGAGCCCCGGCCAAGATTGGTAGAGCCCTCTTTTACAATGGAAAGTTTTTAGAATACTGTATCCACTCTCATTGCATTATCTGATGCAAAAAGGTAATAACTTGAACCTATTTGCTGATAAAATTCAATTCCAATACAATTTAAAACACTTGTGCTTCCGGTCATTGTTGGTGAACCTGGCAAGGTGGTTGTAACTGTAATTGAAGATGTGGTTGTGCTTAAATCAGTATATCCTGAAAATTGAACATCTGACAATTCATTTAATGTTGGGTCAGTTGGTTCATATTGTCCAGTACTTGTGTTGAAGGTGTAATCAGAAACAACAGAAATCGCATTCATTAAACGGAAATGTGTTGCGCCTGCAGGAGCATTGATTAAATTCATTGGCTCAAATGCAGCAATTGTAAATGTTGCACTATCTCTTCCAACGGTGTTGGTTAGTGTGTAGGGTGCATTAAAAACACCTGCCAAACTCAAGTTTGCATCAAAGTTCAAACCAACCAAATAATTCTGGTGTCCTGAAACTTTAATCTGTCTTTGTCCTCTTGGGCTTCCTGTGTCTTCCTTATTAATTTCCTTCATAATCTTCGTTAAACGTCCTGTTAAACGAGGGTCTGAATACTGTTTAATTACTTGTGCCAATCCTACACGGATTGATTTTGCACAAGACGCGCTTCCACCAAATTCGCTCATATTTTCGCGAGTTCTGATAAATGCAGCATCATTTTTAATTTGAGAGTCGGTAGGTCCACCTGCCAACCCTGCGAAATCACCTACAAGTCCTTTTATTTTGAAGTGACGAACTCCGCCCATTGTGCCGGAGTATTTTACGAGACCTTTCTGTCTAGCCATTTTGTTTATTTTTTTTAGTTAATAATTAGTATAAATTTTATGATACAAAATTAGTGTATATTTGTATAGAAAAATCAGCTACAAATGAGCAAAGAAGACCTTTTCAGAGCAAACACATCACATATTATAGAAACACATTTGAAAATCTCAAAAGTGATAGATGGAGATAGTATAAAAGTCATTTCACTTTTCAATAAAGTTGAAAAAGAAATTCGTCTTTATGGACTTGATGCTCCCGAGACAAAAATTAACAGAAAACTAAAAGAGGATGAAAAGAAAACCCAACTGGCAGGAAATTTTTTAATTCAGATGGGAATGCAGTCTTTAAAATTCGTTTTAAAGATGGCACCACCGGAAACAAATGTTACAATAATTACAGAGAAAGAAAATTTCTTTGATTTTTACGGAAGGCAGTTGGCTTATGTGATTTTGCCCGATGGCTCTTGCCTGAACGAGCTTTTAATAAAAGAAGGTTATGCAAAAGCATTCAATGAATATGCCTGTTCTGAATTAGCCAATTATCAGAAGCTTAATTTCGCTGCAATGCAACAGGGGCGGGGCTTGTATAAGTTTGCGAAAAAGTTCTGATTTGTTTACCCTATGTTTACCCCAAAAGAAAAAATCCGCTGTAAATACTTGATTTACAACGGATTTAAGGGCTGAAATGTGATCCCGCTGGGATTCGAACCCAGGACCCCTACATTAAAAGTGTAATGCTCTACCAGCTGAGCTACGGAATCTTAATCTACACTTATTTTGTAGTCACCTACCCCTTTTTTTGGGAGCGCAAAGGTATAATCTATATTCTATTCTGCAAAGATTTTTTTATAAAAAAAACATTTATTTTTCAAACAAAGTAATTACCCATATTTTATAGGCTGTTTGGAGTGTTTGAGATGGGTTATTGAACAACTTATTAACAAAATTTAATTGTTGTAGCTATTTATAAAAGTAGTAATATTGCATATCATTATCAAAATAGCCCTTAAAAATTGGAAATAAAACCTGGTATAGGAATTTCAATACTTACATTCGGCAGTTCTATGGCGGATGCTGAAAAAGCATTTGGAAAACCCGAAGAAATTGCCAGCTTGAATGAAATAGAAGAGTATCAATCGATTGTTTGGCATTATTGGGAAAAAGGTTTTTCTTTATTCTTTGATGAGCAGAAAGGCCAGGAGTTTTGCTGTGTGGAGATAGAGCATCCGGAAACAACAATGTGGGGAAGCCTTATTTTTAAGTTAAAAGAAAAAGAAATTATAGAATTATTTAAAGCTAAGGGAATAGCCCGTTACGATTCAGAAACCCATGAATGGGGCGAAAAAAGAGTAAGTTTTGATGAAGTGAACATTGATTTATATTTTGAAAATAACAAACTGGTTTCTGTTAACTACGGGAAAATTGCAGCAACAGAGCCACTAATACTATCAAACTAATGGCAAAATTTTTTTTAACAGGCTACATGGGCAGTGGAAAGACCACAGCCGGCAAAAAACTATCCACAAAACTCGGGTATGAATTTATTGATTTAGATAAATTCATCGAACAGGAGTATCAACTTACTATCCCGGAGATATTCGCTAAAAAGGGCGAAAAGGAATTCAGGGCTATGGAACACAATGCTCTGAAAAAGTTGCTGGAAAAGGACAACCTGGTAATAGCCTGTGGTGGAGGAACTCCTTGTTATTATAATAACATGGAATTAATGAATAATCATGGAAACACTGTTTATCTTAAAATGAGTGCAGATTCGTTGGTTTCCCGTTTATTGAATGCAAAAGACAAACGTCCCATAATAGCTAATAAAACAGAAAAAGAACTTCGCGAGTTTGTAACCCGTCAATTAGAAAAAAGAGAAGATTTCTATGATCAGGCTCAGTATGTTGTAAAAGGTAAGGATTTGAATGTGGATGAACTCGCCTTATTTGTAAAAGAAAAGGTTGGAGTAAATTAACACTTAACTTAAATATACTGATTCTTTTCCTTTCCCGTCAATCTCGACAGATACGTGCTCCTGCAAAGTAGTGGAAAGGGATAAGCCAACAAAATCAGCTTTTATAGGGTAACGATTATGCCCGCGGTCAACGAGTACTGCGGTTGTAAGTCGTTTAATTGGAGAGGATAAAAAGGGTTTTGCCCCGAATATTAATGTTTTTCCTGAATTGAGTACATCATCCACCAGCACAATCACTTTGTTTTTTAATTCCTTTTCGCTCAGAGAAATTTTAATTTCTTTTGCCAAAGGATTTTTTTTATCAATAGTTATTTCAATAAGTTTTGTTTTGAGCGGAGCAATTTTTTGCAATACATCTGTTATTCGTTTTGCCATAAAAAAGCCGTTCCCCCCGATTCCTGCAATTATAATATCCTTTTCATCATAATTGTTTTCATAAATTTCATAAGCAATTCTGTTTATTTTTTGCTGCACCTGCTTGCTATTCAATATTAATGTCTTTGTCATAAGGTTAGTTCAATTTGTTTGTGATTTTAAAGGTTATCAATAATGTAACTCATTCGTTTACTCTTCCCCCTTTAAAAAAATATTTTTTATAATAGTCTTCGTCCATATCACTAATGGTAACTCCAGAATTTACAGAAGCATGTGCAAATTTATTATTTCCCAGGTAAACTCCGACATGAGATATTTGGCCCTTTCTTATTTTAAAAAAGAGCAAATCTCCTTCCTGCAGTTCTTCCTTTTCTATGGGTTTCACACAGGTCCATATATCCCTCGACCCACCTGTTAAGTTTACACAATAAGTGTTTTTGTACATTTCGGTTACAAATCCCGAGCAATCAACTCCTTTTTTCGTTCTTCCCGAATATTGATAACGTGTTCCGGCCCAATCATAAACCTGATAATAAAGGTATGGATTACATGCCGAATCTGGCTGAAGGCAATATGCAGAGTAAAACTGCTCAAGAGAGGGCAGTTTTGTCCTTGATTTAGTTTTATGCTGCTTTCTTTTAGTTTGAGCGCAAAGAAAAAGGGGCATGATTAATAATATAATTAATATCCGACACTTCATGTAAATGCAAAGATAGAGAAATCAAACCTTATTCGACAACTTTATGTTGTAATGATTCCTCGGCTGCTTTTTTTACAATTTGATGGGCTTCTTCATCACCAAGGTATTTTTCAATCAGATTATGTCCTACATAAATAAGAGGAGTTAGTACGACAGCAATTATTAATTTGAAGGTATACCCTGTCAAAGCAGCATTCAGAAACACCGCTGTAGTCATTTTTCCGGGCAACCAAAAAGCAATTCCCAAAACAACAAACGTGTCAATTAATTGCGAAATAACTGTAGAACCTGTGCTTCTTAGCCAAATCATTTTACCCCCGGTTTTATCACGTAATAACCAGAATATAAATACATCAATGAATTGAGAAAATAAAAATGCCACCAGACTACCTACAATTATCCATAAACTCTGACCAAATACAGCATAAAACTGTTCATCTGTAACAGTCGAAATTCCTACTGCCGCAGGAATTTTAATTGCCAGTAATAATATTACAAAGGCATAAGCAATCAAGGAAGCTGTAATTAATGATAGTTTTCGAACTCCTGTTTTTCCGTAATATTCATTTATTAAATCGGTTGTAATAAATACGACTGGCCAGGGAATAATGCCAATACTCATTACAAAAGGTCCAATATGAATCAGTTTACTCCCTATCAGTTCGGCTACCACTGCATTGGTAATAAATATTCCAGCCATTATAATGTATACCAGATTGCGTTTCGAAGAAAAAATCATACTATTTGCGAATTATCAAATGAAAAATTAACGAAATAAAAATACATGAAATACGTATTCAAAGGTCTGTTTTTTATGTAAAAAATTTAAAAACTGCAAAATCAGTTTTTTGTTGAATTTTGTGGGGTAAGAAATTAATTATAAATTTGTCTTCGATGGAATATCAAAAAGCCGAAAAGTTTATAGTTGATAAACTAAAAAAAGAGCTCCCTAAAAGATTATATTATCATAGTATTAATCATGTGGAAGATGTTTTTCAGGCAGCTATAGTGCTTGCCAAACTTGAAGGAATCAGCGATGATGATTTTCAACTTTTGAAAATTGCTGTATTGTTTCATGATTCGGGTTTCATGGTTCATCCAAAAGAACATGAAGCTACGGGCTGTAAAATTGTTAGAGAAAATCTTCCATTTTTCGGTTATTCAAACGAACAAATTGAAAAAATATGCGGAATGATAATGGCAACAAAAATTCCTCAGAATCCGCTTAACTTATTAGAAGAAATTATTTGTGATGCTGATTTGGATTACTTAGGGAGAGATGATTACGATTCCATCAGCAATAATTTATACAAGGAAATAAATGTGAACGGTAACTTGGATGAGGACAGTTGGCTCAAATTACAGATTGGTTTTTTAGAAACACACCATTATTACACAGCTTCAGCTATCAAAATGCGCAAACAGAAAAAGGAAGATAAACTAACCGCTCTAAAAAAAAAACTTGCGGGGCTCAGCAATAAATAAAGAAAAATACTATTTATGGAAGAAGCCAAGCACGATGAATCAAAATTAAAATTTCAATTAGAAAGACTTGTTTTTTTCTCGGATGGAGTTTTTGCAATCGCTATTACCCTATTGGTTATAGAAATAAAAGTACCCGAAACTACTGAATTTACTGATCACTCATTACTTCAATACCTTTCTCATACCTTGTTTAAGTTTATTGGGTTTATAATCAGTTTTGGTATAGTTGGCCATTACTGGTCTGTTCATCATCGTATTTATGGTTATGTAACCAGATACACATCCACTTTGTTTTGGGTGAATTTGATTTATTTACTTTCGGTGGTTATTTTGCCTTTTAGTTCAGGACTTTTAGGAGAATACAGTACACATATGGAAATGAAAGTGCCTTATTCGATTTATGTAATCAATATGTGTTTTACTGGTTTTGCTAATTGTCTTCTTTGGATTTATGTTTCTAACCCCAAAAGAGATATGCTTACCCGTAAAATTTCTAAATCCCGGATTAGATTAGGACTTTCAAGAAGTTTAATAATTCCTGTTGTGTTTCTAATTTCATTAGTAATTTCTTTCTTTCTTCCAATTACGGCTCGTTTTGTTCCTGTTTTAATTCCTTTCGCTTTGCATTGGGGAATGAAAGGGCTCGAAAAAAGTGCTAATTCGCAGGAGGCGCCTATTGAAGAGTAATAAGTAAAATTTCTATAAAGCTTTAAAGTTTCAACAATATATTACCTTTGCGCCATGCGTATTGATATTATTACTGTTTTACCACAATTACTAGAAAGCCCATTTCAGCATAGTATTCTAAAACGTGCTATTGATAAAGGATTGGTAGAGGTAAATTTAATTAATTTAAGGGATTATTCTACTCACAAGCAAAAAAGTGTGGATGATTATGCTTTTGGCGGAGGGGCTGGTATGGTAATGAGTATAGAACCTATCGCTAATTGCATCAATTCATTAAAAGAGCTTAGGAAGTATGACGAAGTTATATACACAAGTCCGGATGGAGATGTTTTGAATCAAAAAATGAGCAATCACTTATCTACCTTTAAAAATATTATTATCCTTTGCGGTCATTATAAAGGTGTTGATCAGCGTGTAAGGGACCATTTTATTACTAAGGAGATTTCCATCGGAGATTATGTGCTTTCGGGCGGAGAATTGGCGGCTGCAGTAATTTGCGATAGCATCATTCGACTTATTCCCGGTGCAATATCTGATGAAACTTCTGCTCTAACCGACTCTTTTCAGGATGGCTTATTGGCTCCTCCTGTTTATACAAGACCAGCAGAATACAATGGTTGGAAAGTCCCTGAAATTCTTCTTTCAGGTCATACTTTAAATATTGAAAATTGGAGACATGAGCAAAGTTTAGAACGCACAAAACTCAGAAGACCTGATTTATTAGATTAAATTTTAAGGTTTCTGTTACCCGTTTCAATAAATAAACTATATTTGCACTCCTTTTTAAGAAAAACAATTAAAATAGTATAAAAAAATAGAGTCATGAGCATATTATTAAAATACGCAGAGTCGCAATTAACAACAAAAGCAAATCATCCAAAGTTTAAAGCAGGTGATACTGTTACTGTGCATTACAAAATTAAAGAAGGCGATAAAGAACGCGTTCAGCAATATCAAGGTGTTGTTATACAACGCAAAGGAAGTGGAATCACTGAATCATTTACAGTTCGTAAAATGAGCAACAACGTTGGAGTAGAGCGTGTTTTCCCTTTACATTCCCCTTATATTGACAAAATTGAGGTTAATAAAGTAGGTGTGGTTCGCAGAGCAAGAGTATTCTACCTTCGCGAATTAACCGGAAAAGCTGCTCGTATTACCGAGAAAAAACAATAATTCAATAAAATAAATTTTGAAAACCCTTTCTGCATACAGCGGATAGGGTTTTTTATTTTGAATGAACCCAATATCGTTAAAGAATAAAAGCCTTATACAAATAGCTAAGAAATGACTTTACAGGAAGAAATCGATAAAAGAAAAACCTTTGGTATCATTGCTCACCCGGATGCCGGTAAAACGACATTAACGGAAAAATTGCTTTTGTTTGGAGGAGCTATTCAAACTGCAGGAGCGGTTAAATCCAATAAAATTAAAAAGCATACTACTTCTGATTTTATGGAAATTGAGAGACAGCGGGGTATTTCGGTGGCTACTTCTGTAATGGGTTTCGAATACAAGGGAGTAAAAATAAACTTACTTGATACTCCCGGCCACGAAGATTTTGCTGAGGATACTTACAGAACTCTAACCGCTGTCGACAGTGTTATCATGCTTATCGACTGTGCTAAAGGCGTGGAGCCTCAAACAAGAAAACTTCTTGAAGTTTGCAGAATGCGAAATACTCCTGTTATAGTCTTTATAAATAAGTTAGACAGGGAAGGAAAAAATCCTTTTGATTTGCTGGATGAAATAGAAAAGGAGTTAAGAATAGACTTACGGCCTTTAAGTTGGCCTATAAGTATGGGGAAAACATTTAAAGGAGTTTATAACCTATATGAAAAAAGCTTAACGGTTTTTAATTCAGGAGAAAAACAGACCTTAGAGAATTCAATTGAAATTAAAGATTTGAATGATGGAACTCTGGATAAGTTAATAGGTGAAGATTACGCCATAACTCTCAGAAATGATGTGGAGTTGTTGGTGGCAGGCTATCCTGAATTTGATATAGAAGAATACCTCGAAGCAATGGTATCGCCCGTTTTCTTTGGAAGTGCGGTAAACAATTTTGGAGTAAGGGAGTTGCTTGATGGATTTATCAGAATTGCCCCTGCCCCTAGAGGTAGGACTACTGATGTAAGAGAAGTTAAGCCAAGCGACAAAAATTTCAGTGGCTTTGTTTTTAAAATACACGCTAATTTAGATCCTAAGCACCGTGATAGAATTGCTTTTATGAGAATTGTTTCCGGAAAATTTGAAAGAAATAAGAATTATTACCATGTTCGCGATAATCGTAACTTGAAATTTTCAAACCCTACTGCTTTTATGGCCCAGGAAAAAAGCGTTGTCGATGAAGCATTTCCCGGAGATATTATTGGGTTGTACGATTCGAGTAATTTCAAAATAGGAGATACTCTTACGGAAGGAGAGAAAATGAACTTCAAAGGAATTCCTCAGTTCTCTCCGGAATTGTTTAAGTATGTTGTTAATACCGATCCTCTTAAAACAAAGCAGTTGAACAAAGGACTGGAACAATTAACGGATGAAGGAGTTGCGCAACTCTTTACTAAACGGACAGATAACAGGAAAGTATTGGGTACTGTTGGAGCACTTCAATTTGAAGTTATTCAGCATCGTTTAAAAAGTGAGTATTCCGCCTCTTGCAGTTACGAACATATCAATCTATATAAAGCATGTTGGATTCACAGTCAGGATAAGAAAAAGTTGGAAGAGTTCATCCATGATAAATTGCATCATATAGCTAATGATAAAGAGGGGAGACCTGTATTTTTAGCTGAATCAGCATGGGCATTGCAAATGGCACAGGAAAAAAATCCGGATATAAAATTCTATTTCATATCAGAGTTTAAAGAGTAATAATTTTTTAATTTTATTCAAAAGAAAGCCCCCTGATATTTAATATCAGGGGGCTTTCTTTAATGGAATTCTTTATTAATTATTGAACAATTAATTTGGTAATGCTACGTCCATTGTTTGTTTGAACGCTAACACTGTAAAATCCTTTTGCCAATAAAGCTGTATTAATATTAGCAAAATGACGGCCTTGACTCAATGAACCTTTGTTTTCAGAAGAAATTAATTTACCAGTTACATCATAGATACTTAATATAACAGAAGTTTCAGAAGATAATGTATAATTTACCTGAGCATTTTCAGTTGCTGGGTTAGGAAATACGTTTAAAGAAATATTATTGGCATTTTCAGTTATACCTGCATCCAAAGTTCCACGAATCATAACATCATCGAATGAAATCATATTGTCATCAGCAGTATTGTGATGAAATGCGATAAAAACATTTTGACCTGCATAAGCATCTAAAGCTACAGAGAAAGGGTGTAAGCGACAACGATGCGAAACAGGTGCGGTTGTTCCTGCCGGATCAATATAAGTTCCATCCTGTCCGTGAACAAAAACAGATACGCCTGTCGGAGCAAAAGTAAAATCAGCAAATACTGTATCAGGATCAGTTGCAGGAGAACCAGTCATTTCTGCTGCTCTGAACAACGAATGTGTAAAATCTGCTGCGTCATTAGTTTGTGTTGAAAGTAATACTTCATAACCATCTAAGTAACGAGGAGTTTGTAAAGATGCGGATTTCCAAAATAAAGTATCGTGACTACCTAAAACAACTGATGGTGTAACTAACCAGTTATTTTCAGGATTACTATCGCCTAAGTTGGTCCATGAATTGCAGCCTAAAACTGTATTAGTATCAGGAGCTCCCGTGGTTCCATAAACAGTTTCGTATTGGTCAACCGGTGAAATTGGTTGAATTGCAAAAAATCCCATTGGGCGATTTGCATTAGTAGAAGCATCGGCATGATTGTCAGCATCAAAAGAATACCACATAGTATCTGTTGAATTACCAGGTAATAAACTGGCGCTATCAAGATGGCTGTAAAATGATGTTAATTCAAAATCCGAAAACAACAGGGTGTCTTGGGCCTTTGATTTAAGGTTAAATAGTAAAAGAGAAGCTACTACAAGTGTGTAAAGTTTTTTCATTTTTTTATTAAATTTAAAGGTTAATTTATTTTTATTTTGCGAAGTTAACGATTAATTTTAATTCCCAAAACAAATTGTGATGAATGGTCAATAACAAAGGGTGAAATACTATTTCAATAGCTCCGAAATAATGGCATCAACTGTTATTCCTTCAGCTTCGGCCTTATAATTTCTAACAATACGGTGTCGAAGAATGGCTGCCGCGACAGCCTTTACATCTTCTATATCCGGTGAATATTTGCCTTTTGTTAAAGAATGGCATTTAGCACCAATTATTAAATATTGTGATGCTCTTGGTCCTGCTCCCCAGGACAGGTATTTATTTGAAATTTCTGCAGCATGGGCTGTATTCGGTCTTGTGCTAGAAGCCAATTTAACGGCATATTCCAAAACATTATCAGTTACAGGAATCTTGCGAACGAGCTCCTGAAAATAAATAATCTCCTCGTTGGATACAATTTTCTTTAGCTCCACCTTTTTGTTGGAAGTTGTATTTTTAACAACCGTAATTTCATCCTGTAATGATGGATAATCCAACCATACATTAAACATAAAACGATCAAGTTGTGCTTCAGGCAATGGGTAGGTTCCTTCCTGTTCTATTGGGTTTTGGGTAGCAAGCACAAAAAAAGGATTTCCTAATTCATATCTTTTTCCTCCTGTGGTAACACTTCTTTCCTGCATTGCTTCAAGCAAGGCGGCTTGTGTTTTGGGAGGTGTCCGGTTAATCTCATCTGCCAAAATAATATTGGCAAATAAAGGCCCTTTAATAAATTTAAAATGTCGGTCATCTCCAAGAATTTCAGAACCAATAATATCGGAAGGCATTAAATCAGGGGTAAACTGTATACGGTTATAACTTAATCCTAATACATCTGCAATTGTGTTCACTAATAATGTTTTGGCAAGTCCTGGTACTCCTATTAATAAACAATGTCCTTTACTGAAAATGGAAATTAATACATCTTTTACCACTTCATCCTGACCGATAATAATTTTACCTATCTCAGCATTTAGTTCTTTATATTTTACCAAAAAAGCATCTACAGCTTCTACATCTGATTTATACATATGTTATTTATTTGTTGAATGTTTAAATTAATTTAACCACTTATTCGTATAAGGGCATAACTTATAATCGTCTGTAAGATGAACATAAGTATCCACTAATTTTTTCTTTATCCATGCCTGTATAGCTTTTTCTTGTTTTTTAGCTAAAGCTATTGCCTGTATCTTTTGATAATCATCAGTTAAATTAGCCTGATGGGGTTCAGTTCTGATTTTTAAATACAATATGTGATATGCTTGTTTACCATCTCTGGTAGTAAAAGGAATTGGTTTGGTGTATTGCCCTACTTTTAGTTTATCAATTGCAAATGCTACATTCTGGTCCATTTGTCCTAATTCATCCATTTGAAAACGGCTTGAACCTGTCTGAGGATTGATAATTAAACCTCCGCTATTTTTGCTTTCTTCATCATCAGAATATTTTGCCGCCATTTCACTAAAGGTGGTAGTATCTGTCAAAAGTTTATTATAAATAGTATCAAGGGAAAGTTTAGCTTTTAATAAATCCGCTGTTTCCACTTTAGGTGTAATGAGCAAACTACGTGCATCCACTTCTTCTCCTCTTCGTTCTATCAATTGAATAATAAAATAACCATAAACAGTTTCAAACACTTCACTTATTTCTCCCTGTTTTATTTTAAACGCTGCAGCATCCCATTCCGGAACAAATTGTCCCCTTTGGATATGTTCATACAAACCTCCTTTGCTTGCCGAACCGGGATCTTCTGAATAAAGAGCAGCAAGGGCTGCAAAACTTGCTTCACCTTTCATTATACGGTCTCTGATTGATGATATTTTATCTTTCGCTTCTTTTTTTGCTTCGGGTGTTAATGCAGGTTTCTTCACTATCTGTCCCACTTCTACTTCTGCATTAATAAGGGGAATAGAATCTACCGGAATGCTGCTGTAATACAATTTGACATCATTAGGTGTAACATTTATGTCACCTGTAATTTTACTCTGCATTTGTTGCGACAGCAATAAATCGCGAACATTGTCCCTCAAATCTGCTTTGAAATCATCAATTGATTTTCCATAAAATGCAGTGAATCGCTCCTCTGAACCAAATTGCTGAACATAATAATGTATCCTTCGGTCCAGTTCTTGGTCTACTTGTGCTTCGGTTACAGTCAAACTATCCTTTTGAGCCTGTGCCAAAAGTAATTTCTGATAAAGCAATTCTTCCATCAGTTTGCATCGGGTATTATCATCAACTGCTTCCTGTTGAGATATCATTTGCTGGTAATTCGATTCCAGTTCCGATTGCAATAAAGGATTACTCCCTACCACGGCAATTACACGGTCTATAATTTTTTCCTGCGCTTGGGCACAAACAACCAACAATAGACTTATGCAAACGAGGAAGTACTTATTTTTTAGATTTATCATTTATATAGATTTCAATTTTACTATTATTTGCAGCATCATTATATACATCTTCTTTCATTTTCGAAATCAACTGCAATTTACGCTTATTCAATATTATATTTTTTATGTTCTCTTTCTCAAAACTTAAAGGAGAAATACTGTTTCGTGTTTTAAATCCTTTTATGTTTAAAAAATAACTGCTTGTAGAATCAGAAACTTCCACATACCGGTTATTCTGCAAAAATAACTCTTTATTATAGGTTTGAATAGGAATTTCTTTCAACAAATCATCAAACAACAACCAGGAATTATCATCCAGATAAAAATTCAAAGCAAACTGATGACAGTAACTTGCCAATTGTTCCTTGTCTTTAGGGCTTTCTGACTTATATAGCTGTTTCAGTTTGGCAATATTGGGTGCTTTTTTATTCACCTTTACATATATTACTTTAATAATATTATCCTTCAACTGAAAATCGCTGGCATTGCTGGTATAGTATTTTTCTATTTCCTGGTCAGATACTGTTGTGTCCAGCTTTTGTTTTACCAGTTCGTTTTCGTAAGCATAGGTGATCAATGAATTTCTATATTCCTGTAGTTGCTTTTCCACGTTTTTCTGTTCGTCAGTAAGGTTATTCTCGGCCTTCTGAATTACCAGTGCATCATGTATCCAGTTATCAATATATTTGTTCAGTAATTCTAAACTGTCTTTTGCAGGAGTATTTAAAGGTACAATGTTTTTTATTTCGTCCGCATACAAATAATTGTTTCCTGCTTTTGCAATTGCCACACGTGAGACGTCTGCATCGGGTGAATTGTTACAGCCAGCAAAAAAATAAATAAGGATTATATATAATAAGGGATGTCTCAATTCGTTTTTTTATTTATTCTTTTTCTCGCAAACGGTATTTAGGTTAATCAAATACTGCCTTCCTTTTAGTTCTCCTGTTTAATTTAGGAGAGAATGTAAGCGAAAGGCATTTAAACTAAAAAAGTTTATGGCACTAATCGCCATAAACTTCCTTAGTCGTAATAATTATATCTTATTTAACTGTTGCAAGTACAGCTTTATCAATTGAAACAGGATATTTAGATTTCAATGAAGAAATCCATTCTTTTTCCAGGTAATTTTGATAATCAGCTGTTACCATTCCTTTTGCTTCGGTATATGATTTAGGTTCAGGTTTCAACAATTTATTAGTTACTACAATAACTACCTTTTTGTCTTTATCCGATTTGATATCA
Source organism: Bacteroidota bacterium (assembly GCA_947479085.1). GTDB lineage: Bacteria > Bacteroidota > Bacteroidia > 2-12-FULL-35-15 > 2-12-FULL-35-15 > 2-12-FULL-35-15. The sequence continues at coordinate 97,114 of CANJYB010000006.1, forward strand.
ATAGAAGTTCCCGGATTCCAGTTTTTGTCAACAAACTCATTTTCTCCCTGGTTAAATATTTTTGTATCCACATTCAGGTTCAGTTGCGAATCTTTGTTTATTTCAGCAATAATATCTTTGTCCGATTTTTTCTTTTTCATCAGGCTACGAACCTTTGCTGCCTCTTTTTCATCTCCGCAGGTATAAATGGTTGCATCAGCACGTTCTTCCCACATGTATTTGGTTTTGTTTTTTTCATAATATTCTTTAGAACCGGTAGTATCTTTCACTGCTTTGCTCCATACTTTCTGGTCTGTTAATTCAAATAATAAAATACCATCTCTGTATTCCTGCATCAACGATTTAAATTCAGGGTATTTTGTATCAAGTCTTGATTCTTCATAAGCTATAACGGATTCGTCAACAAATTGTTTGTACATTTGGTTCACCACCATGTTGGCATCTGTTTTAGGACGTTTGCTTTGGTGTGCAGAAATGAAATTAGCAAAATCTGTTTGCGTGTACATTTTATCATTTAAGTTAAAGATGGGTTTGTTCAATGCTTTAGCTTTAGCTGCATCCCATTTTCCTTCAAATAATGTGGTGTCCATTACCTTGTAAAACTCATCACGAAGTTTAGTGTTTTCTTTAAACTTGTATTCTGCTTTCACTTTAGCTATCAATGATTCTCTGCCTACTTGTGCTCTCGAATCTTTGGTAACTTTAGCTTTCAGTTCAGCTTTCATTTCGTCAAACGAAGCAAGACCACGTTTATCCAATAATTTAATGATGTGCCAGCCATATTTGGTTCTCATAATTTCACTGTAATCTCCTTTGTTTTTTAAGGCAAAAGCAGCTTTTTCAAATTCTGCAGGCATTTTGTTGGTTCCAAACCAAGGCAATTCTCCTCCTTTTTTTGCAGATTGTTTGTCATCTGAATACTGTTGCGCCAACTCATCAAATTTTCCTCCTGCTTTTAGTTTGCTGTATATTTCAGTTGCTTTGGTATAAGCGTTCAACGAATCTTCCTTGGTCATGTTAGGAGTAGCTTTAATCATAATATGAGCGCAAAGTAATTCGCCCTGAGCAGGTCTTCTGTCGGTTACTTTAATGATGTGGTAACCATAACGGGTACGTACCGGTTGAGAAATTTCTCCCACTTTGGTAGTGTAAGCCACTGTTTCAAACGAATAAATCATTTGCATAGCAGTAAAATATCCTAAATCTCCACCATTTTCTTTTGCCGAAGGGTCATCAGAAACTCCTTTTTCCATGGCCACTTTATTAAAATCTTCGCCTTTTATTACTCTTCCGCGAATTTTCATTATCTTGTTATAGGCTTCCAAAGTATCTTTTGGCAAAGCACTTTCTCCCACTTTTACAAGGATATGAGAAGCACGAACATCTTCCTTCATTCTGTCATACGTTTCGTGAAGCAATTTATCGTTCACATCTTTATCAGTAAGGTAAGGCTGAGACAATTGTTTGCGGTAACCAGCCAGCTCATCTCTGAAAGCTTTTGCAGTATCCATTCCCAGACTTTCGGCCTCTTTTACTTTCAATTTAAAATTAACAAACAAATCCACATAATCCGTCAACGATTTAGCATCATTAGCAGTTTCCTTTGCATTGTTTTTATGATACACACTCTCAAACTCACCCACTGTCACCTTGCTTCCGCCAATGGTCATCAGCGTTGCATCCTTGTTTTGAGAAACGCCAATGTTAACCAGTAACATAGCAACAGGCAATAAAATTGTTTTTGATAAAATACGATTATTCATAAGTCTTTTAATTTTTTAAATTCGGGAAGCAAATGTACTTATTATTATGAACCACCAAAATAAATCTTAGGCTATTATAAGGATGAAGGGGTGTTAAAATATGTTAAGCGAGAAAGCTTTAAATACTTGTTAATGCATTACCCAAAATAGAAATATTAGAGATGAAAAGAAAAAAAGTGAAACAAAAACGTTACAGTAAATGCCTCGATAAGCAAGCATTACTATTTAAATGATATTTTTTAAATAATAGCAATACTCAATTTTTACCTTTATTCGGTCTGTTTAAGAGTATCGTTTTCCTTTTTTTATTTTTTTTTAGAAAAGCGATTGGTTTTTTATTCTTAGTTCTTAATTAGCTTTTGGTTCATCACATTTTTCTGTTCATCCTCCACACAGACAAAATATATTCCTTTGGCATAGCCCTCCATATTTATTGTTGCGCTTTTACCGTTCACTATTAACTCTTCGCTGTTCATTGTTTCCGGAAAAGGATTTTATTTAAATAATCGTCTTTTCTTTTTTTACCTATAAAGAAAACATAAAAACAGCAAATAGTAATGAACCAAAGAGAATAAATAGGCCATTTAAAAATTATTATAATCAATTTGTAAAGGCTCCTTCGCCATTGCCAATTTGTCATTATTTACCCAAAAAGCATCCTTAGTTATGCCAAAAGTGCTCCTTTCTGACCTTCCGTCAACCCTTTTTCACCTTCCGCCAGTCCTTTCCCACCTTCCACCAGTCCTTTTCCACCTTCCGTCAACCCTTTTTTACCTTCCGCCAACCCTTTATAAATTTCCGTTCATCCTTTTTTTATTACGAATAAAACTTCCCGAGTAACGAATAAAAAGGAACCAATAACGAATAAAACTTTTTTATCAGCGAATAAAAAAGAAAGAGGGAATTACCATCCATTTTCATAAAAATGAGACGGTTAAAAAAAATTTCAAAAAGTGTTTTGTCATATTAAAAATATTTTTGAAATTTGTTTTAAAATTTATTTACTAACCTAAAAAACTAAAAACATGACGAAGAAAAAAGAATCCATTCGCGATTACAGATTTTCGGATGGAATATTAAAACAGAAAGCGGATGACATTGCATCCAGCGTTACCAGAGACATTACACAGTTCAACACACGTGGTGTAACGGCAGACACAGTTACAGCATTTGAAACCCTTGCTCAGGAATTTGACGATTTGCCAACGGACGAAGAAGCACAGGGGGATGTATCTGATGCCACTGAAATTAAAGATGCTGCGGCTGAAGCATTGAAAGTAAAAATAAGAACCATACGCACCATGGCGCAAAACAAATGGGGCGATGGGGCTGCCAAATACCGCAGCTTTGGCTTCGAAGGCATGGACGACATGAACGACAGCGATTTGCACCGCCTTGGCAAACGGGTAGGACGCAGGGCAACAGCTAATCTCGCTGCCCTCGAATCGGAAGGACTTACAGAAGACATGATAACCGCACTTGGCACTGCCAATACCACTTTTGATGACGCAATAGATGCCATGGAAGACAAAGTAAAAGACCGCGATTTGTCCACCCAAAGCCGTGTGGACAAAGGAAATGCCTGCTACAAGGAATTGGTGAGATTATGCAACATCGGCAAAGACCTGTGGGCAGCCAGAGACGAAGCCAAGTACAATGATTACGTAATTTACAACACCCCGGGCGGAACAGCACCCTCAGAGCCACCACCTCCGGGTTCATAACATTTTCAACCTGAAAATAAAAACTCCCCCGAACCAACATTCGGGGGAGTTTTTGTTTTATAAATCAACCAAGTAAGGATGGCATTACATCCCACACTCTCCTGATAAATAAAAATTTTTGGGGCGTGCCCCCGATGAAAAATCGGGGTCGGGCTTTCCGCTTCAATCTTTTTTGTGAAAAACAAAAAAGGATTTCCGCTGCAATCCCTCACGCAACGCTTCGTAGCCAAGCTTCGTGTTTAGCCATCAGCCTTTAAAAGTACAAAAAATTAAAACCTACCGTTTTTCATCGGGTAAGGTTCTCCAAGGTCTTTTTTCCAAAAAACACCTCCGGTTCAAATAATTTTACTACTTTCGCAGTCCCAAATAAAAAAAGGGAACTAATTAATAACAAAAAAACAATAAAAAATGGCAGTAAAAATTAGATTACAACGTCATGGTAAAAAAGGGAAAGCTTTTTTCCATATTGTAATTGCGGATGGTCGTGCACCTCGAGACGGAAAGTTTATTGAGAAAATTGGTACGTACAACCCAACTACAAACCCGGCAACTATTAACATTGACAGCGATAAAGCGCTTGAATGGTTAAGCAATGGTGCCCAACCAACAGATACGTGCAGAGCTATCCTTTCTTACAAAGGAGTCATGTACAGAAACCACCTGAAAGGAGGAATTGCCAAAGGCGCTCTGACACAGGAACAGGCAGATGCCAAATTTGAAAAATGGTTAGCCGAAAAAGAAAACAAAGTAAGTGCTAAAGTTTCTAATTTAGATTCTTCTAAAAAAGATGCTTACACACAACGTATGGCTGCCGAGTCGGCTGCTAAAGAAGCAAAAGCTGCTAAAATAGTTGCAAAAAACACTCCGCCACCGGCAGAGGAAGTTGCAGCTCCTGAAGCAGAAGCACCTGCAACCGAAAGTACTCCGGAAGCAGAAGCATAATTGCATCTCACTATTTATTTGAAAAGGCAACTGAACATCTTCAGTTGCCTTTTTAGTTAAAACAATTTATAATATGCAAAAATTAAAATACCCCATCGGAAAGTTTGAATATGGTAAAACCTATTCAGCAGAGGACAATGCAAGACACATCAGGGAAATTAGTTTTTTCCCGACCGAACTGGCAACATTAGTTAAACAATTTGGTTTCGAACTTTTAGAAAAAAGTTATCGCCCCGGTGGCTGGACAGCAAGGCAGATTATTCATCACCTGGCCGATAGTCACATGAACGCTTACATAAGAACCAAGCTTACATTGACAGAAGAAGCGCCCACCATAAAACCATACAACCAGGACAAATGGGCCAACCTGGCGGACAGCAAAACAGTTTCTGTTGAAACTTCAGTGAAACTGATTGAAGCAATTCATTATCGTTGGGTGTATTTATTAAAATCTTTAACAGAACAGGACCTGCAAAGAACATACATTCACCCGGAATATAACCGCGAATTTAAGCTGGACGAATTACTTGCCTTATATGCGTGGCATGGCAAACAACATTATGCACATTTAAAAATCATTATAGCTAATCAATAAAAAATGACAAAAGACGAATGTTTTAATCTTGGGTATATTTCCCGCAGGGTAGGCAACAAAGGAGAAGTAGCCTTTATATTGGATGCCGATAACCCTGCCCGATATAACAAGCTGGAATCCGTATTTGTTGAAATCAATAATTCGCTTATTCCTTTTTTTATAAAAAAGATTGTCATCAGTCGCAACTTTGCCACCGTGAGCATAGACGGAATAGATACAGTGGATAAGGCAGACGGAATGGTGGGCTCGGGTTTGTATTTGCCATTGAGTTTTTTGCCCCCATTAAAAGAAAAGAAATTTTATTTCCATGAGTTAACCGGTTTTAAAGTCACCGATAAAAATTATGGAGAAATAGGCACCGTGCAAAATGTTTTGGATTTTCCGCAACAGGCCATATTTCAAATATTGAAAGACAAAACAGAAATATTAATTCCCGCCAAAGAAGAATTTATTGTCACCATCGACCGTGAAAAAAAAGAGCTGCATCTGAATGCCCCCGAAGGATTGATTGACATATACCTTCAAAATACGAAGGAAGATGAATCGGAAAAAGAAACCGATGCAGACGAAAATTAATTTGTAATCAAATAATTTATTTTAACTTTATTGCATGAATTACAAAAAGGATGAACAGCATTTCTTTTTTAATTCATTAATGAACGTTTATGCCGAATCAGGAATTTGTATTCAAACAGTTTAAAATCAATCAGTCGAAATGCGCCATGAAAGTGGGCACGGATGCTGTTCTTTTAGGTTCGTGGGTAAATCACCCGAACGCAAAAACCATTTTAGATATTGGAACAGGTACAGGAATCATAGCCCTGATGCTGGCTCAGAAAATAGCCGCAAAAATAGATGCAATAGATATTGATGAAGGAGCGTACATCCAGGCCCGCGAAAATGTGGATATGAGCAGCTGGAAAGATAGGATAAACATTCATCATATTTCCCTGCAACAGTTTGCTTCCGATTGTTTCACCCGTTACGATTTAATTGTAAGCAATCCCCCTTACTTTGTCGACTCTTCGAAAGCCAACGAAGAATCGCGCACCAATGCCCGCCATACAGACCTCTTGCCTTATATAGATTTGATGAACGGGGTATTGAAATTATTAAACCCGGCCGGGAAATTTTATGTAATACTTCCCAAAAAGGAAAGCGAACAGTTTTGCGAAATGGCAAAAGAAAATAAATTGTTTTTAACCAAACTTACTAAAGTAATTACGCGCACTGATAAGCCCGAAAAGCGATTGCTGATGCGTTTTGAATTTACCCCTAAAACATTTTCTGAAGATTCAATTACAATCGAAGAAGATGCACGTCATTCGTACACCCCTGAGTACAAAGAACTGACAAAAGAATATTACCTGAATTTTTAGAAAACCTACGACCTTGGATGAAACTGGATAATGGCCTGGCGCAGGTAATCCCTGTCGAGGTGTGTATATATTTCAGTGGTGGTTATAGATTCATGCCCCAGCATTTCCTGCACAGCACGCAAATCAGCACCACCCTCGATGAGGTGAGTAGCAAACGAATGACGAAAAGTATGAGGGCTGATGTGTTTTTTTAACCCGATTTTAAAAGCTAATTGTTTAATAATGGTAAATACCATCACCCGGGTAAGCTTTGCTCCACGCCTGTTCAGGAATAAATAATCCTCATTGTCTTTTTTAATATTAATGTGGCAACGAACTTCTTCTTTATAGATATTTATTTGTTTAATCGCCACACTTCCTATTGGCACCAGCCTTTCCTTATCTCCTTTGCCGGTAACTTTTACAAAACCATCGTTGAAATAAAGGTGCGAAATTTTCAGATTAACAAGTTCACTAACCCGCAACCCACAACTATAAATAGTTTCCAGCATGGCTTTGTTTCGCTGACCTTCCGGAGTGCTTAAATCTATTGCATCAATAATATTGTTTATTTCTTCCAGGCTCAATGTATCAGGAAGTTTACGGCCAAGTTTGGGAGCTTCCAGCAGGGTAGTGGAATCGGTATTTAAAATGTTTTCTAAAAGTAAATACTTATAAAACCCCTTTATCCCACTAATGATGCGGGCCTGGGAATGTGCACTCATGCCCAATTCATTTATCCATTTCAGAAATTCCTGGAGGTGTGTCAGTTGAATTTCTTTTGGAGAAAGGTTGTATTTTTTATATTCGAGGAACTGCACCAGCTTTTCCACATCGTGCAAATAAGCATCAATAGAGTTAACCGAAAGGGATTTTTCCAATGCCAAAAAGGATTTGAATCCCTGTATGTATATTTTCCAGTTCATGTGATTTCGAATAGTAAAAGTATAGAACAAAAATTTCGTTTATCTTTACACAACAAAAAATAACTAACAAATCGTTGCTCATAACTACCTATGAAAATTATCATTATTAATGGCCCTAACCTTAATCTATTGGGTACTCGTGAAACAACAGTTTACGGAAATCAAACATTCGAGGAATATTTTAATGCCTTAAAAGGTAAATATACTGCCGTTACTCTCGAATATTATCAAAGCAATGTGGAAGGTGAATTGATTAATAAATTACACGAGGTAGGTTTCTCTTATGACGGAATTATATTAAATGCCGGGGGCTATACGCATACTTCGGTTGCAATAAGGGATGCAATTGCTTCCATCAAAACTCCGGTTATAGAAGTACATATTTCCAATGTGTATGCAAGGGAAGAATTTCGGCATATTTCACTGATTGCACCAAAATGCAAAGGCTCTATCTCCGGTTTTGGATTGGATTCATATCGATTGGCGATAGAAAGCTTTATGATTTCATAAACCGGTCTTTCAGGTCTATTTCCTTAAAGGTTTTCTTTCCTCTTAAATAAAAATCAGCAACTATAGAATGAAGATAAACAGCTGTGGTGGTGTAATGTTTAATTTCTGATTTTAATTTCCTCCTTTTTTCTAATGTCTTTCCAAGAGTTTTATAAAAACTTCCATGAGCTCTCAATACGGCATTAAAATGGGAAAACTGTCCGGCAAATAAAAACTTAGCACCTGCCAAACCGTCCATTAACATTCGGGTAATGAGTTTTGCAAAGAAAAACTTTGGAGGATGATTTTTGCAAAGAAGAATAAGATTGTTCCTGAAATTCAAATAAGTTTTATGTGCACTTGTTTTGTTTAAAGTTCCTCCGCCAACGTGATAAACAGTAGAGTAGGGGCAATACATAATTTTATATCCCCTGTTCTTTAATCTCCAGCATACATCAATTTCTTCCATGTGTGCAAAAAAATCTTCATCAAAACCACCTACGAGGTGAAAGCATTCTGCCCTTACAAACATACAGGCACCGGTGGCCCAGAAAACTTCACGTTCGTCATCGTATTGATTTTTATCTTCTTCAATGCTGTCCAATATTCGTCCACGACAAAAGGGGTAAGCAAACTTATCAATAAAACCTCCCGCAGCACCGGCATATTCAAACAAGTGTTTATTATAATATGATTTTATTTTTGGTTGGCAGGCGGCAATGGATTTATCTTTATCCATCAGGTTAATGATATGATCTATCCAGCCTGCAGTTACTTCCACATCAGAATTTAGCAAAACATAATATTCGCTTTTAACCAATTTTAAAGCGTCATTATAGCCCTTCGCAAAACCTCCGTTATCAGCATTCTGAATAATCCTGATTTCGGGGTAATGATTCTTTAAAAAGGAAATGGAATCGTCCGTGGAGCAATTATCAGCAACAATAATTTCAGAATACGAAGAATTGTTGGTTAGAACTGATGGTAAAAACTTTTCGAGAAAACTTTTACCATTCCAATTTAAAATAACAACCGCAACCTTCATGAAACAAATGTAAAGGAATTGTACCTAATGTTATTGTTCATGAAATATTAACGAGGATTATTAAAATTATCATCAATATTACTACCGAAATTGTCCGGAGCTTTCTCTGCATCTATATTGCTGTTCGACATATTTCGATTGTACAAAAGAAGTTGCCACCTTGCATTGGTTATTTCACCCTTGGCGGTCGAATGAATTAAGACAAATCGATTGGAAGATAAATCGGAATTTGCAAATACGAATTTTTTATTCGATTGCCGGTTATTGGGGTTGTTGAATAACTGGGTTTTATCAACTAAGGCATCGTATTGCCATATCTCGTAAGGGTAAGTACTGGGCTCGTTTTCATATTTGCCTCTAAGGGTCGGAGCTCCATATTGCAGAAATATTCTTCCTCTGTCCGTATCATATCCTTTTAAACCAAATGTACCAAACTCTTTGTTTACTTTTCGCACTTCTTCGTTATAATCTTTCCAGGCAGTTTCCGGTTGAACTTCGTTTCTCGATTTCCAAAAATTATAAAAGAATTGCTGCATCAGCAGTAAGTCCTTTCCCTTCATCTGGTTCTCTTCATACTGTACTTCCGAAGGGCTGGAAATAGGACGCAAACTGCGGATGTATCCGTGCAAAGTATCAATGCTTTTATAATCTTTAACAAATGTACTACTTATGTCAATTGACTTCAAATCTTCAAAAGCTAAAGCGGTAAGTTTATTTTTGCGCTGAAAAAAACATTCTCTTGTGGCTCTTATTTTATTATTCTTATCTCTCACTTCCACTATAAAGTTATAGTTACCTGATGGTAAACTTTCAATATTTAATTCATTTAATAAGATAGCAACATCATTAGAGGTTTGTTTCGAAAAACCACTGAAATTATTAAGTTTTGAATTCGATTGATTAGTTTGTATAGAATAACTCACCAACATTTTTTCTCCTTCACCCAATATTTTTTTTGAATTATATATTTCTACATAAAACTTTATCTGTTTAATGTTCTCAGGATAAAACCCTGAAACATAAGGAACCAGGTCATAACCGCTTTTTGTAATAATACTTGGGTTGGTTGATTTGGTATAAGTTTCCAAAAACTGAACATCAGAAATTGAAATACTATCGCTTGACAGATTTATTTCAATTGGGAATGAACTTACAAATGGAGCAACGGATGAATTATTCTTGTCACCTATTGATATTTGCATAGTGTATTTTCCGTTAGGCAGTGCAAACCGCTGCTGGTCAATGAAATTGGGATAACCTTTCATGGTATCTTCAGTTTCAGGACTGCTAAGGTTGTATTTTAAGGCATTTTTAATTTCGTTATTAATAGAGAAATTAATAGCAATACTAACATCTCCCTGGTATTTCCCCTTACCATTCTTTACAAATTTTACCGTATTTCCTATTACAGAGATATACGTTTCAATATAAGGGCCTTTGTTAGGAGTGTTAAAGGTAGCATAGGTTAAAGATGCTTTTAGAACGGGCGTTGCAAAAGCGGAGCATGCGGTAACATAAATGAATAAAAACAATACAAAACATTTTTTCATACTTATAAGATTTATAACTATTAATACTGTTGGGGATGATACAAAGTTAAACAATAAATATATTTTTTAGCTTTTTTAATTATCAAATCAAAAAAATGATACTTTTGCGCTCGGAGAAATGGCAGAGTGGTCGATTGCGGCAGTCTTGAAAACTGTTGAAGGTAACACTTCCGGGGGTTCGAATCCCTCTTTCTCCGCTTAATAAAGGAAAAACCCCGCTTATGGCGGGGTTTTTCCTTTTATTTATTAGCTCTTTCCTATTTTGTAAACAGTATTTTCTGAATCAAAACATTCTCTGATGTTTGAAGTTTTACAAAATAAAGCCCCGATTTTTCAACGGAAAGAGTATAAAAGTAATCTCCTTCGCTTTGCTTTTCATTATTTACCAAGGAAATTATTTTCTCTCCCAATTCATTAAAAACTTCAACTTTTACTTCCGAGTCCTTTTTTAAAGAGTAATAAATGGTGGAAGAACTACTTGATGGGTTAGGATAAACCGTCAGACCATTATTTATATCCTTCTTTGCTATCCCAACAGTAGAGTATGGATACAACCTTGCAACAAAAGCATCTCCCATCCCGTTATTGCTTATAGTATTACCATCGAATGTAGCTGTAGCACTATAATATTGTCCGGTTGCATACACATTATGCGTCCCGAAACAGGCAACACTATTTCCAAGATCTCCGGCAACGCCTCCTCCCTGTGCAGCCCATATATAGGTGCCATTAGGATCGTATTTTAAAACAAACACCTCACTATCAAAATTTGGATTTGTAATCGAGTTTCCATCAAAGGAAATACTTCCGGATGAATAATATCCAGTTATAATAACATTACCGCTGCTGTCTACCACCATTCCTCGCCCTTCGTCATCCAGAAAATCTCCGGCAGACTCAGCCCAAATAACACTGCCCGAAGTGTCATATTTTGCAATAAACAAATCTCTGCTGGTATTGTAGTTGTATAAGTTAATTCCATCGAACATTATACTGTCGTATCTGAAATATCCTGTAATGTAAATGTCTCCGGCCTTATTCATCGCTATTCCGTTACTGCTGGCTTCGTCATAATAACCGCCATAACCTCCCGCTTTTTTAACCCACAATAAATCCCCGGAAGCATTGTATCTTGCTACAAAAACATCATCTGTCCTGTTTCCCAGACTGTCAATTGTTGTATCTGTTTTCATTAAAACAGTGTTTCCAAAGGAGATGGAATCACTGTAGAAATATCCTGTGATTCCAATATTTCCAACTGAATCTGTGCTTACTGCTAAACTTTTATCTTCCGAATCTCCTCCTGCAAATCTTGCCCATTGAACATTTCCTAGTCCATTAATTTTTGCAAGATAAATATCCAGGTTACCAATAGATGAAAGACTGGTGGTATCAAAATGAATAGTATCACTACTATAGGTACCTGTCAGGTAAGTATTATTCCAAATATCTGTATTAATTCCATTAGAAATATCATCACTTCCTCCACCATATTTTTTTGCCCATACCACATTTCCTCCGGTATCGTACTTTGCCAGAAAAATATCGTAAAATTGTCCTGAAGCATCTGCATTGGTTAATAAAACACCTCCGATTGAGATGTTAGCACTTGTGAAATTTCCGGTCACATATAGGTTGCCGTTTATATCTGTACTAACACCTGAGCCCTCATCATTTCCTGTTTCACCAAAACTTACAGCCCATTGAACCACTCCATTGGCATTGTATTTTACAAGAAATACATCGTCCGTATTTCCTGAAATGTCAGCATTTGTTAACGTGTAGGAGCCAAAAGAAATGGTTGTACTTCTGAAAAAGCCGGTCACAAAAACATTGTTATTTGCATCCGTAACTATGCTTCTTCCATTATCTTCCGCAGCCCCGCCTGCTGATTTTGCCCAGTCCCAGATAGGAGCCTGTGCGATGGATTGTTTTGACAAGATGGTAAGAAGAAATAAAAAGAGAGTAATTGTTTTTTTCATAAGAGTAAGTATTTGGTTATTAAATCGAATGAATTGTTTAACAAATATAGATGTATTTACATTATAAAACAAAAAAGTCGCTTAACTATTTTGTTAAACGACTTTTTATTTTAAAAAATACTTGTATTATCTTATTTTGACAATGCTTCGTTAATTGTCATTTGCACGGTTTCTACTTTTAAATGCTCTGGAGCTACTTCCGCAAAAGTATCATTCCATTTTACAAACATTTCCACCTTTTGCATATCCATGGCTTTCCCTCCTTGCATTCTGTCCCAGTTTAAGGTAAATGTATCGCCTTTTCCTTTTGTAAGCAATAATGCACTTGATTTCGCAAAAACGCCCGATGATTTTACGCAAGCATATTCATTTCCATCCGGCATTTTTACTCCCGCTTTGTCTGGGAACACAAAACCTATTTTATCTCCGTTATAAGTAACATTCAGTTTCAGATTCGTGGCATCGCTTTCTTTATAAAGTTTATTTAAAGAAACTGTAAAATTCCCGGTTCTGAAATCATTTTTTGTAACAGGTAGTCTGTAATCAGGTGTTTCTATACCTTTTGTATTTGATGATATTTTGTATAATCCGTCAATTACATAGGAGTAAGAAGTAGTGGAGTTAAGTCCCGTGCCTTTCATATTGATAACTCTCCAATCATCTTCATTTGGAGAAATAACCAACCATTTTTCTTCAGGTTTCATTTCTTTTCCATTAATAACAAATTTACTTTCTTCCGGCTTAAAAATAATATAATCAGCAGTAAGATTTTTTATCTTTAATTTGAATTTTGTTTCTTTATCAGTCGAAACAGCATTGTCCACAGTAATGGTTACTTCATTGGTTACCACAGGTTCTGCTTTGTAAACAATTTTTGCATACGTTTTTTGTGCTTGGGCTGCGGTCAAAGTACAAAAGGCCGCTACTGCCAGAATAAGAGTTTTTTTCATAGTTTAATTTTTTTTGGTTTATGAATGCTTTACAAAAGTAAAGCCAAAAAGTTAATTACTTAATTTTTGATATTAAAATTTATGTTAAAAGTATAAAGAAAAAGATTTTCAAATCGAAAATATTCGAATCAATTCTTCAAAAGACTATTTATGAAAATAAAATGTTTTCAGGTTGCCGGGATGATCCGTTTGTGCCAATACCAGACTATTTGCTGTTACCTGCATTATTACAGTTGCCGGAAAAACTACTACTAATACATGATGTGAATAGGTTGGACTGCCATCCACCTCTTTCCAAGTCCCACTTGTATTAACCGGCTGCCCCGGACCATATAACCCTCCCGCAAAATAAGTAACAAAATTGGAATTAGATGGATAAGGGCTTGAGGTTAGGTTTAAATGATAACCCAAATACATATTATCGTGTATAGGAACCGCGCCCCATATCGTATCTCCGTCACAAATCCAATCACCGAACAATTGTGCTTCAAGGGCTGTAGGCGCTGGTGGAGGTATTTCTATAACAGTTTTATCTGGCTTTGGTTCCTCTGCAGGTTTGTTTTTTTTACACGAAGTAGTTGCAAACAAAATAGTAAATACAAATACAAAGTTCAAAAATAATTTTATCGTTTTCATAATTGATGATTAATTGGTTATCAATAATTTTTTTACAATTGTTTTATTTCCAGATTGTATTTTGCAGAAATAGGTGCCTGCCGAAATCCCTTCGCTTACAAAGGTTTCTTTATAGATATCCGGGCTCACTGTTTTGTTCACTAGGTTTTTTACCACCTGGCCGTACATATCATAAATAGTAATGTTCAACGTACCTGTTTCTTTTTGCCACACCTCTATGGTAGTTGATTTACCAAATGGGTTCGGAAAACAGTTCACCGTCACTTCATCTTTTCCTTTTTCACTATTTTCAGTAACTCCCGATATATAATATGCAAAGTGAACAATCACTCCATTATTATCCCAGTTCGATTGAACAACTTGTATAGGCGCTCCGGTCAAACTATCTTTCACTTCTATCATGGTTAAACTTTGTCCGTTATCCACCACAAAACTTATGGGACTTTGCGGAATAGATGCATTAAGAAGCGCTACCTGTGATGGGGGAATTAGAATAGTCAATACTCCATTCAGTAATGTAGTTGTAAATCGCAAACTATCCCTCTCCACCCAATAGTCAGCGTAGGTCTCAAAATTAACAATATCAACCTTGGGGTCAAGCTGATTAACTAAAAGTTGTTCTGCAAACAGTTTGTAATATCGCGTTGGGTGAATCAAAATTACCGTTGGTGCATAGTTCGCCATATTTCTGTTTACCACATCTATCCATATCGCTTCTTTTTGCAAATAATTAGCTCCTGTAATATGGTCCGAATTAAAAACATCCGACAAGGTCATTGGCAATTCCCAAATCTTAGACATCTTCGATCGGTAGTTTCTGAATTTCCTATCCCTGTAAGGAAAATTTGTAAGCACATCGTTTGCCGAATAAGTAGAATTATAAGTATACCCCACTGTATCCAGTCCTCTTATCAAATCACGATTGTTACAAAGATAACCCGAACGGAACGAACGGATAGGAACCCCGAGATCCTGTTGTAATAACTGCCGTGAAAGTTGTGTCTCTCCTAAAACCGTTGCACCTGTTGTTCTTGGGGTACCTGATGCGCTATAGGGATACGCATAAGGCTGATAATTGCTTGTAGTATAATTACCCAATCCAATTCCCGCATCAAACGGCACATACAAACTATCAAAATCCCAGAAATGGGAAGTTGAATGACTTCCAATTGTATGACCTTGTCCCATTACATATTGTATTTTTCCAATATTTGTTTGATTGTAAAATGGTGATAACCATCCATCCTGTATATAGTGTGTGGTACAAAAATAAAAAGTAGAAACTCCAATGGATTTTTCATAATCTGCATAATAATGCATAGTATCATAACTTGTTGCAGCATCTATATCATGTGTTATTATTAGAGATGATTTACTATCGTAAGGACTTGTATGTAGCCATACTGAATTAGGAATTTCATTCGCCACTATTCCTTTTATAAACAAAATCCATGCATCCATCGTTGGCTCAAAACCATTGCTCCAGGTTCGTTGTGCCTCCTCATCCTTACTTATTTGCGGAAGCGCAATCATATTTTTATACGAAACTCCTAATGCGTAAGCTCGGCCCAGGCCCCACTGGTTTTTTGTTACAGCAGCCGAATCCAGGCTTTCATAAGTAGCCAGCGTGGTGGCAGTGGAAGTAACATAAGCCCTGCTGCTGATTACAGTTGGCAGATTATCTTTTCCAAGACAAATGTTTTGTTCCAGGGAATCATTCAGCCAACGCATCGAAGGGTCTCCAAGCGAAGTATTAAAAACGATGTGATGCCGGTTTTCGGCCCAGGTAACCGAAGAAATTCCAAAACAATTAAATAAAGCGGCATCCTTCATATTAGGTGCCACCATTATTCCTCCGTTATAAATCCACGACTGTATCGAACTCTCTTCCCATCCGGCCAATGTCAGAATACTTGTTGAATCATATTTGAAAAACGTTCCCGATACAAGCACTACCTGATATTGAGAGGCGGTTATCCAGCTATCAGTTATCACAAATGGAATACCTGCCACCTTAAGGATATGAGTCAGGCCATCAATATCTGCTGTATGACTCATACTGTCGCGTGCTGTTAAATCAAACACTGCAACTGTTCTCAGGTTAACCGAAAATAGATTTAAGCTAACAAAAAAAAGAAATACAATTAAAAAATGTTTTTTCATATCGGTTCAAATTTGGTACGAAGATAAAAAAAAAAGCATTGTAAAAGCATTAGTAATAAGTAGATGCTACATTATAGAATAAAATAATATTCTTTTAACTTTTCTATTAAACCTCCGGTTTCCAGAAAAACAAGATGGATCAATCAAATTTCGTTGCTATTATTACAATGTCCTTTGTCCATTTTTCATTGCCAGCCATATACTCCTTCCTTTCTAATGCGATATCTCTAAAACCAACACCTTCCAAAACCTCCTTTAAATAATCCCCCTCATAATAATGCATAAAAATCTCATCCCCTTGGCTTCCCTTCTCCAATCCCGATTTACCATAATCATCCTCCATTGTACTTATATATATCACTCCTTCATCATTCAATCGTGCGTAAGCATCACTTATCAATTGTTCAGTCTCTTCCTTACATAAATAGGGCAAACAAAACCCACACATTATCCCATCATATTTCTCTTCCAGTTTCCCTGTATCTCTGCAGTCCATCTTTTCAAATTTAGCAGACGGATTATTAATTTTAGTAAGCTCAATCATATTATCAGCCAGATCAGTTCCTTTTATTTTAAAATCAGGTCGTTTACTTAACAGGTATCGGGTAATATTTCCCGGGCCACAGGCCAATTCCAGCACCCTTGCATTTTCCTTTTTTATTCTTTTGCAAAAAACATCAAACGTATCACCGTACCTATCCACATTCATAAACTTCCCCTCATACTCCTTTGCATACTTATTAAATAATTCAACTGCTCTTTTCGACATATCCATAATTTATCTTCATTTAAAATTAGTTACCCCGTAAAATTAAAAATAATTTGGGCAGGCAGCTCATCATTTCATAGCCCACCGTCTTCCCGCCCTCGCGCGGTATCTTTTTTTTATTAACCTCCTCCCTCCGAATCCGGTCCTTTCCGGATTTGGAGGTTAACGTTCCTTAATACCTGTCCAATCAAAAAAAAGGATACTTCGCGCGGGTCGGGTGCAGATGGCGAATGTCATACTTCGTAGCAATTTTCATTATTTCTATTTCTCAGCCCATTCCAAAAATTCCCCTATGTGGAATCCTATATTCCTTATGTGCCTATGTGTTAAAAAAAACGATACTTGTGGCTGCTTCTTTAATTTGAGAAAAACACTACTTGATACTAAGTCCTTTCCCTAGTAAATTAAATAATCTATTGTATATTAATTAGTTAATGTTATTAGTTACCTAAATACCCCTCTCAGGAACCCACTTTTTCCATTACAGGACATACCTTTTTTCATTATATGGGGTACCTTTTTTCATTATATGGGGTAACTTTAATGGTTATATGAGGTACCTTTTTTCATTATATGGGGTAACTTTAATGGTTATATGGGGTACCTTTTTTCATTATATGGGGTACCTTTTTTGGTTATAGGAGGTACCTTTTTTCATTATATGGGGTACCTTTTTTGGTTATATGGGGTATCTTTTTTCATTATATGGGATACCTTTATTGGTTATATGGGGTAACTTTTTTTCAAACAGAACCTCCCTTTTTTCAAAACCAACCCTCTTTTTCATTCCATTTCCCATCCTACACTCTCCCAATAAACCCTTATTTTAACAAACATTAGAATTCCATAACGCTCTCATAATCCAAATCATCCATTATTTTCCGTACTTTTGTACCAAAATTTTAAAACAAACTATGTCAACAACACAACAAACTTGTATTTTAGTACCCATTGATTCTACCGAACAAACTATCATCGCACTCCACCAAACCTACAACCTGGCCCGATTAACAAATTCAAAAATCATATTATTAAGTGTAGACGAAGGCGAACCTCCATTTGTTCAAAATCGTTTGGAAATACTTGCCAAAGAAGCATCAGCAGCATCCGGTCAGCCGGTAGAAACCATGATGCGGCATGGTAATGTTTATGAAGAAATCATTAAAGTAGCCGATGTGCTTAACCCTATATTTGTAATGATAGGGCTTAGTTCCAAAATTACCGTAGGCAAAATCATTGGTAAAAACGCTTTTAAAATGGTACGTGAGTCGCATCATCCTATCATCACCATTCGCGGAAAAGTACACCGCGATGGTTGCAAAACCATACTTTTGCCACTCGATTTAACCAAAGAAACCCGCGAAAAGGTGGACAAGGCAATCGAATTGGCAAAACTTTTTGGAGCAACAGTACGTGTTATTTCCATCCTTACCAGTACCGATGAATTTCTCGAAAATCGTTTAATATCTCTTTCCAATCAGGTTTGGAAACGCATTAAAGAAGAAGGAATAAAATGTACCATTAAAACGCTGAGAGGAAAAGACATTGTGGACATGGTATTAAGTTATGGTCACGAAGTGGAAGCCGACTTGATTTTAATCATGAGCAAAGCAGAGTTATCTGTCAAAGAATTCTTTATCGGCACAGTAGCCCAGCGTGTTATCAACGAATCTGATATTCCCGTGGTAAGTTACCGCCCAATGGTAAGAAAAGACACCACCGTTTTTGTACCTTATTAATAGGGGAGGAGACGACAAAAAAAATGCCTTTAACAGTATTCTGTTAAAGGCAATTTTTTTATTAGGTCATTCCTATAATTTTACCCACTTTACTATTTCCCCTTCCTTGGTTTTAATATAATACACCCCTGGAACTATAGCAGTTATGTTCAGGCTATTTACCTTTTCCGATTCTATTATTTTTTGTCCAATTGAATTATACATGGAAAAAGAAATCACTTTATTGAAAAACAAAACATCACTGGCCGAGGCCGGATTCGGATATACAAACAAAGGAGTAAGTATTTTTCCACTTAAATCATTTACACCTGCTTGGTTATTGGATGCTCCGGGAGTTGAAGAAGAAAATATTATCCAGTTAGCTGCCCCGTCTGTCTGCCTTCCATCCGAATGATTAGCTGTTTGAGCTCCGAACGAAACAGAATCTACCACCGTAATCCCATCAGATAAAATCAAAGCCAGTTGTTCTCCGGCAGAGGAAAATTTAAAATTGGTATGCAACGGTCCTTTTTCAGTTTGCTCATCGGCCCATAAAAGTGAAAAGCCATGAGCAGGAATGACAGTTCGGGAATTTCCACTTGGAAAGCGATACTTGGTTTTATTAGGAAAAGAATCAGTAACATAATAATTGTCAATATCCACTGCAAAGTTATTTGGATTATAGATTTCAAACCAATCGCTTGTCAATTTACCAAATTCATCAGCTATGGTAGTATTATCAGCCATTAACTCATTAATATACAAAAAGTGGTAGGGCACAAATGTGCTGTCAATACCAAAGACTGCAGTGAAAGTAGTATCACTCGTTAAGTTTGTAATAATATCAGGAGTAGTTATTCCCGTATTTAACCAATTTAGAAATTTATAACCTGGGCGAGGAATAGCCTTTAAAGGAACAGGCACAGAAGTAAAATATTTTCCAGTCCAAGGATAAGGAAGTCCAATTATTCCCACTGTATTGTTATCAATAATCAAAGTGCTTATTTTTACTCTTCCGGCAGCCGTATCCGATACATTAACTGTTACATCAACTGTGTCAGTTAAAGTAAAGTAATTCATATACTGTGCACGAACTGTTTTAGGTCGTTTAGAAATAAAAGTGTGAAACCCTGTATTAATTGTATTCCAGCGTGTCACAGATGGAACTTCGGTTGCGCGTGTTGCAAGTGTTGTAGAAACAACCGGATATCGCCACCGGGTAACATGTTCCAGAACTTCAGGGTTAACTTCAGAATATAAATTATTTGCAATCGGTAAACACCTTGAAGGAAGAAACTGAGTATTTAAAAGATCTGCCGAACGATTTATAAACAGGTTTTTAAAATCCACATTCACCAGCAGCGAGCGAAGTAATAACGTATAATTTCCTAAAGAAGCATTAGTTGCCGAAAATAATACGTTGTTTGTATAACCCACAGAACCACAGCTGCCACCAAATCCTGCATCAAGGTCATACATTATCCAGCGCCATCTTCCATCCAGGCATTCCGCAGTATTGGGATTATATGCAGCCGTTCTGTATCTCCACCATTTAACATTGTTATCCGGCCAATCACCATTGCCAAAATAAATTTCGGATGCCTGGTAATCAATAAAATTCTCCACATCCATCTGGGTATTGATGTAGTTATAATTGGAGGAAATTGTCATATCATTTGAAGCAGCAAAACTTCTCATATTCAAATAATGTAAATCATCACTGGGGATGCCATGATCCACATAATCTCCTACCACCATTACAGCAACATCTGCCTGATTAAAATGATATTTATCAGCAAAATAATTTTCGTCCATCATGTTCTTCAGCGTTTGAATTCCCCAATACTCTCCGTTAATAAAAACAATTACATATTTTTCATGCTCTACTTCAAACTTCATATTCGCAAGTATTCTACAGCCTAAGTCATCCCGTTGAAAACAATCCGGACGGTGCCCGCCATTTCGTACCAATACATTTTTATATTTATCAATTCTGTAGTCATCAAATATTTTATATCCAAATGAGTCTAACCCTCCATATATTGTCCTGGCAACCAATTGCAAAGACTTTTGCGGAGCATGACGTCCTCCGCCTCCATGGTTTTTGGCGCCACAATACTGAGATATTTTTAACGAACCATCCGTTTCATACAATTGAAAATGAACCATCGGTTCTGCATCTCCTTTGTAGTTTCCTCCATCTATAGTATCATATCCATATACGTATATCCCGGTCGAATCTGAAAAAAAGTTTCTGCTATCTGTGGTGATAGAAACAACAGGGAAAGAAAAACGGCTACTTAATGCTGCATCTATAAAATAACTAGCAACTGAAGTAAGACTTGGCGAAAAGCCACTTTGAAATACCTTTGCTTTCAAAATATTAGTTTTATAAACTTCGCTATAAGGAGGAAGCCAACCTCTTTCATTGGCGCGTGTTGCATCGTAACCATTTACCGGATAAGAAAAACTTGGATTCGTAGGTATCATTGAAAAGATATTCGGATCACCAATTCGGCTTTTCATCAATATTGGTGAGGAATATATAGCAGAAGACGAGGTTGGTTCATCTCCATTTAAAGTATAACGAATAGTCGCTCCTGCATTGGATGTAGAAATACTTACAAAAATTGAATCAGGATAATAACCGGAAGTATATGAAAATACCGGAGCCAAAAGTTGTGCCTTCATTGCATAAAATAGCATCACAAAAAGGATGGATAGAAGTTTAGTTTTTACCATTTTCGTTTTTTTTATTAAGTATTTAATAGTTTAATTTAAGTATTTGTACTACAAAAGTATCAAATTATTTCGATTAAAATAAAGGTGTTAAAGAAATTTCAGATGGGGATTTAGTTAATTCAGAAAGTAATTTTATAGCGGAATAAGAGTAGATGCGGTTGGCATTCCTTATTAAATTATTTTCCTACAAAATTTCAGCCTTCACTTTTTTTAAAGACTTTCTTAAGAGTCCTTTCCCAGACTTTTGGGGTGATGAAAGGGGATTAAAACTCTGTGACCACGTTATATAAAGTATCCCTTTCTACAGGGGTTCTTCCTACTTGTTTTATCAAATCCACCAGTTCCTGGGTAGTCAATGCCGGGTTTTGTTCTTCCGAACCGGCCATGGTATATATTTGGGTCGAATCATCAATAGTTCCGTCCATATCATCCACCCCAAAAGAAAGGGATAGCTGGGCAGTTGTGCGGCCAATCATAGGCCAGTAAGCTTTAATGTGCCCGAAATTATCCATGTATATACGCGAAATAGCATAATTCCTCAAATCTTCAATCACCGAACTTTCCTTAATATGACTCATCTGATTGTCCTTGTTCCTGAACTTTAATGGAATGAACGTATTAAAACCATTGGTCTTGTCCTGCAGGGTTCTTAGTCGGTTCATATGGTCAATACGATGTTCAAACTTTTCAATATGTCCGTAGAGCATCGTAGCGTTAGAAGGCATTCCCAGGTTATGCGCAGTTTCGTGTATTTCCAGCCATTCTGCCGCAGTGCATTTATCTTCACAAATCGTTTTTCTTATTTCTTCATCAAATATTTCTGCTCCGCCTCCGGGCAATGAACCTTGTCCATGTTCTTTCAAAATCTGCAATCCTTCTTTATAACTCACCTTTGCTTTTCTGCACATATATTCTAATTCCACAGCAGTAAAAGCTTTAACATGCAAATCAGGACGAATGTCTTTTATCTTTTTAATAAGATTGGCAAAATACATCAATCCCATTTTTGGGTGCACTCCGCCTACAATATGAACTTCTGTAATTGGTTGCCCGTTATAACTTCGCACTTTCTCCAAAATCTGTTCTTCCGAAAGTTCCCAGCCGCCTTCTTTTTGTTTTAGTAAACGGGAGTAAGAACAAAATTTACAATCGAACACGCAGATATTGGTAGGTTCAATATGAAAATTACGATTGAAATAAACATTATTTCCATTCTTTTTCTCACGAACATAATTAGCCAAAGTGCCAAGATAACCGAGTTCTCCTTTTTCATAAAGAAGAACCCCTTCTTCAAAAGAAATGCGTTCGTCAGCATACACTTTTTCAGCAATTAGTTTTAAATCGTTGGAGATTTTTGAATCAAATAAAACAGAGGAGGTGGTTTGAGATTGCATAAATAAAATATAAGGCTACAAAGGTAATAAAGAAATGACAATGATTAATAATTAAGAACTATCCTTATAGTAAGGACTACCTATTAATTAAGGTATTAAAGACTTGCTTAAAAGGGATAATAGGTTAAAAATTATTTTAGAGGAATGCATAAAAATGGTGGAGGAAGACATGAAAGCAGTAAAGGCTCACTCCCCGACAGTAAATACTCACGCTGTGACAGTAAAGGTTCACGCTGTGACAGTAAATACGTGATCCCAGACAGTATTCATGTCTTCCTCCAGCTTTTAAGTTGAAGTTTTATTAAAGGTATAATTGCACCAATTCATTTTTGCCCCCTTTCATTACCTTGGGCTCTTTTGAGTTTCATATTGTTAAGCATGAGAACAAATACCAGTCATATTTTATGTTTCCTGCACCTTTAGTTATGAACCCTGACAGGAGGTATTAAAAAAACAACTGGCAATTGAACCAATGAACTCATTATCTTTGCCGAAGAATGGAAAAGAAAAGAATCCTCCTAGTTGAAGACGAAGAACACCTGTTAAAAACCATCCGGCTAAACCTGGAATTGGAAAATTACGATGTTACAACGGCAGTTACAGGATATGAAGCATTAAAGGAATTTCGCAAAAGCAATTTCGATTTAATCATACTGGATGTTATGCTTCCGGAAATGAATGGTTTTGATGTATGCGAAGAAATAAGGAAGGAAAATACCAAAGTACCCGTTCTTTTTCTTACCGCAAAGAGTTCAGGAAGCGACAGAGTGCAGGGATTAAAGATCGGTGCCGATGATTACCTTACCAAACCTTTTAATCTGGAGGAATTATTATTGCGTATCGAAATTCTTATTCGCAGAAGCAAACCTCATGTAGATACTGCAAATGAATTAACAGTTTATACTTTTGGCAATAGCGAAATTAATTTTGTTACTTACGAGGTGAAGGACATAAACGGTGATGCTACAGGTATTACCAAAAGAGAAATTGCGTTATTAAAACTGTTGATTTCAAGAAAAGGAGAAGTTGTTTCCAGGGAAGAGATTCTGGATGCCATTTGGGGTACCGATGTGTTTCCTTCTTCCCGCACTATTGATAATTACATACTCGCTTTTCGAAAATATTTTGAAGAGAACCAGCGGGAACCGAAACATTTCCACTCCATACGAGGGGTGGGTTATAAATTTACTGATTAAGCTATCTGTTACAAATACCTTTAAAAGGGCAATACTCGCAATTTTCAATTAATAAAGTTTGTTCAAACATAAGTTCTGGATTAAAAATATCCGAAAGTAATTTTTTTAATTGATTTTCAAATTCAGCTAAAACTTTCGAATCAAGTTCCGAAGTGTTTTCCACTTTCACCATTTTTAATCCTGCGCTCAATTGACGAAACGTAACAATTCCGGAGACAATATTTTCGGTTATAGCAGGATTCATTTTTTGATACATCAATGCGTACATCAATAACTGGAAGCTTTTAGCAAGATTAGCATCTGTTTTTATTTCCGACCAATCATCAAATTTTAATTCGTTATCAGCAGCTACTCCCGTTTTATAATCAACTATTCGGGTTACCTTGCCTATCGAATCTATTCTGTCTGCATTTCCTTTTATTTTTATTGGTTCTGAGCCAACTTTAATAACAGCAATTAGTTCCTGTTCCAATGCCTTTATTATAGTTGGTTGTGAGTTTTTTTCATTTTCCGCAATGCTTTTAATTTCCTCTTGTAAAAAATTAGTAATGAATTTCAGGGCCACCTTCACAGTCAGTAAATTCTTTCCATAACTTATTTCATTTTTACTGTATTCCTGCTCAAATATTTCAATAGTGGTTGCTTCCACATTTTTTTTCATTTCCTTAATATCGTCTGCTGTAATTTTTTTTCCAATGAAAGGAGTATAAAATAGCTGCAAAACTTTATGAATTACATTTCCTAATGTATCGGCTCCAATAGTTTCTTCCACTTCATCTTCTTCTTTTAATCCCTGTATGGCCTGGAAATAGAATTGCAGTGAACAGTTCCTATACCTGTTCAATAGGGAAGGAGAAAAACCATAATCAGCCTTTTGTTTAAGTATCTCAAGTATTTGCGGAGTTTTAATTATCTTAATTTCATTTGTTACTTTTTCAACCGAAACAGGAATGTTGACCAGCATTTCTTTCAGTTCTATATTTGGATTTATTTTAGGTAACTCATAAATCAATTGGGTAAGGTACCTGCTTTTTTCTCCACTTCCAAACGCATCACTTTCGGTATTATAAAGCAGGTATATATTTTTCGCACGCTGAAGTAATCGGTAAAAGTGATAAGCAAAAATAGCATCCTTATCACTATAAGTTGGTAAACCGAAATGTCTTTTTAATTCAAAAGGGACAAATGAATTCACCGTTTTGGCTGAAGGCAATATATCTTCGTTGCACGAAAGAAGAATCACATTTTCAAAATCCAGGGTACGTGTTTCCAACATTCCCATTACCTGAAGACCCATCAATGGCTCACCATAAAAAGGAAGTGTCGTTCCTCTTACTATTTGATTCAAAATGCTTCGTAAGGTTTTTAAATCGTTAATTGATGTATTGTAGTCCTTTGTTAAATCCTGTATTCGTTTAATTATTTTTGTGAATGCAAACAGGTATTCCAATTCAAGGCTGGCTTTGTTTTCTCCTCTTTGGTCACGTTGGGTAACAATCGAATTCTTTAATAGTTCTATTAGTTGAGTTAAACAAATAAGTCCGTCATTCGGATTTTCCCAATGTCTGAAAATGGGTAATAATATTTCAAATTCTTTCTCACAAAATAATTCCGTAAAAATGTCTTTCAACATGGTTATACCCGCAAACACAATGTTTCGCCCCTGTATTACCTGAACCACCTTTTTTGCAGAATAATTTTTATTGTCTCCTGATAAGGCAATAGCAGTGTAAGGATGGCTAAGTAATTTAATTACATCACTATGATAAAAACTGTAATTCGTTTTTCCTTTGCTTAGTTTTTGCGCATTTTCATGAAGATTGAAAACAAGGTCAAAATAACCGGCAACGGGAGTGTTCTTTAATGGATACCCCATCGTTACGTTAATGTCAGTTAAGTCATCCGGCAGTGAGTGAAGAACAGGGAACAAGAGATTCTCATCTGCAAGCACCAATGCGGTGGTTTGTAAACTCTCATTTTCTTTTTTTAGCTCACTTATTAAACTTCCAGCAACTTTAGCCTGGGCCACATTTTTAGCCGCACCTATAA
Organism: Bacteroidota bacterium; assembly: GCA_947479085.1. Classification (GTDB taxonomy): domain Bacteria; phylum Bacteroidota; class Bacteroidia; order 2-12-FULL-35-15; family 2-12-FULL-35-15; genus 2-12-FULL-35-15. The sequence goes on from CANJYB010000006.1 coordinate 123,105, forward strand.
CGGTTATCTTTTTAGGTTCAACTGAAAGTAAATCCTCTTCAATGGTAATACTTTGTTCTTTTATTTTAGAAAAGTTTCCAATCTCGTTATACCTCCTTATAAATCTGCCAGCTTCCTGGTTTGGATTATTTATATAATAAGCGTCCGTATCCCATATTATTTCTGCTTTTCCCGAATTAAGTAATTTTTCTATGATCTGTTCCTCAGCTTTATTCAATGCGTTGAATCCTGCAAAAATGATTTTTTCCCAGCTATGTTTATTAATTCGTTCTTCAACATTCTGCGCCACTAGCTTATATGCAAGTCCCTGATAAGCCTGATGGTTTTCAAGCAACCTTTTTTGAAAATGGAAGTAATATTCCTTTAGCGATTTCCAGAAAGTTAAATAGCTATTTTGAAAGTCTGTCAGGTTTTCCGAATTAAGTGTCCAGTTCTCCAACTCTTTAATATCCTTTAAATTTCCGAATAATTGGGAAGCATCCACCAGGTAACGATCTATTTCATTAAAGTCATTTAATAAAACCTGACCCCATTTGCTGAACTCATCAAAGCTATCGGCTTCTCCAATGCTGGTTGATTTTACAGTTTCATATAATTCAAATAATAAAGTGGTGGAATCAGCCAATTCCACTTCGGCAAGTAGCGCAACAAAATCTTCTGTTGCCAATATCTCAGGCGACCAGAATGTTTTTTTTAGTTCTGTTGCAAAATGGGTTTTCAGAAATAACCCAGCTCTTCTGTTGGGCAGTACAATGCATAGGTCACTTATGTCATCTTTATATTTTTCACATAAATGTAGTACAAGTTTTTCCAGGAATGATTGCATGTCGCGAAATTAGAAATTATAACTTATAAACGCAGAAGGAAGCATTGTTTAATTTACTTTTGCCGTATGAATGAACAAATCACTTACCCTCAGTACAGAAAATATCTGAATGATAGAGTTTTTTTTAAAATCATTTCGGAGAAGGAATGGGAAGAAATTCAAATTTTAGGAAGCTCCTATTTAATACATTATTTTACAGTAAAAATATTACCCGACAGAAATTTAATCTATGATATGACTTTTGATTATAAAGGAAACTGGATGAAGATTGAGGAGGAGGAATACGAATTGATAAAAACAAAAATTTCAAATAAGGATTAGTATAAACAAGATGCGCCACACTTTCGTGTGGCGCATCCTGCAAATTTTAATCACAAACAATTAACTATAATTTTTACCAGATCTCGGCTCTTTCGTTTTTCGGACGATACATTTTATCTCCTTCTTTTACCCCAAACGCATCATAAAATTCTTGCATATTGCTTGGTGCACCATTCGCACGGAAATTACCGGGAGAATGAGGGTTGGTTTGTACCATGTTTTTCAAAAACTTATCACGCAGATTTGCTCTCCAGCCTTGTCCCCAAGCCATGAAAAAACGTTGTTCAGCAGTAAATCCATCAATTTTTTCCGGTGCAGGTTTCCCTTCCAGAGATTTTTTAAACGCATAATATGAAATGGTCAATCCTCCAAGATCGGCTATGTTCTCTCCTAATGTAAGTTCTCCATTTACATGCATATCATCAATGGCCACATAATTGTTAAACTGTTTCACAATCATGTCTGTTTTTGCTTTAAAGTTAGCACTGTCTTTCGGAGTCCACCAGTTTTTTAAATTGCCATCAGCATCATACTGACATCCCTGGTCGTCAAATCCATGAGTCAATTCGTGGCCAATGATAGCACCCATACATCCATAATTTACTGCATCATCCGCATCAGGATTAAAGAATATTGGTTGCATTATTCCTGCAGGGAAAACAATTTCATTCAATGCCGGGTTATAGTAAGCATTAATAGTTGGTGGTGTCATTCCCCATTCCCCGCGGTCTATTGGTTTGCCCAATTTATTAACCATATAATTAAACTCAAATACATTGGCACGCATTAAGTTTTGAATATACGAATCACGTTTGATATCCAGAGAAGAATAATCTCTCCATTTATCAGGATATCCTAGTTTTTTCATCACTTTATCCAGTTTCAACATTGCTGCTTTTTTTGTTTCGTCACTCATCCAATCACGGCTGTTAATACGAACTCTGTATGCAGCTATCAGGTTTTCAACCATTTCTCCAACACGCTTCTTGCTGTCTTCAGTAAAGTATTTTTCAACAAATATTTTTCCCAAAGCTTCTCCTAATGAACGGTCAGTAGCTTCTAGTGATCTTTTCCAACGTGGTTTTAAAGCAGGAATTCCATTTAAAGTTGTCCCATAAAATTTGAAATGCTCGTTTACCAAATCATCACTTAATCTGCTTGCAAAACCATCAATCAGGTTCCAACGTAAATATGTTTTCCAGTCATTTATTGAAACAGCTTTAACTGCACGATTCATTTCTTTGAAAAATTCAAGTTGACCAACCACACAGTCATTTATCCCTTTAATTCCAACACCTTCCAAATATGCATTCCAGTTAAAGTTAGGAGTCATTTCGTTAAACTCCTTTAAAGTTCTTTTGTTATAGCTTTTTTCAGGGTCGCGTAATTCTACTTTTGTCATTGAAGCTTTTGCAAGATTTTTTTCAATTTCATAAATTGTTTTCGCTTCTTTTTCCGCAACTTCAGGCTTGTCTCCAAGTAATTTAAACATATTAGTTACATGTTCAACATAAGCTTTCTGAATTCCTAAAGAACGTTCATCTGTATTGGTATAATAATCTCTGTCCGGTAAACTGATTCCTCCCTGGGCAAATTGAGTAATATAGGTAGTACTCATTTTAGGATCCTGATCAACATATCCTGCAAACAATGGTCCTATACCAATTGTATGCAAGTGTGCAATTTCCTTTGCCAAATCATCAGTGGTTTTAATTTTATCGATGGCATCAAATTCGTCTTTCAATGGAGTTGCCCCATCTTTGTTTAATTTAACAGAATCCATTGCCATGGCATAATAATCACCAATCTTTTGCTCATTACTTCCGGCTGCTGCACTTTTATTGGCTACTGCATCATCAAGAATTTTCAGGAGTTTTTCCTTGTTTGTTTTTTCTAATTCACTAAAACTTCCCCAACGGCTTTCTGTTTCAGGAATTGGATTGTTTTTTAACCATTTACCATTTACGAATTGATAAAAATCATCCTGTGGTTTAACGGTGCTGTCTATGTTAGCAGTATTAATACCTGTATTGGGTTTTCCGCCTTCCTTTTTAGCACCATCACCGCATGAACTTAAAGCAACCAAGGTTGCCATTGCTGTTATTGTTAGTATATTGTTTTTCATTGATTTTTTTTTATTTGGATGCGAATTTAGTCTAAATATACATATCTCAAACAGAATTTGTTAAGCGGTACTTTTTAAGGATGAATGGTAGTTGAGTTGTAATGAAAAACACCGGGCATGAATTTATTAAAATTTATGCCCGGTGTTTTCAAGATCATATATTTAAAGTAATATTTGGTTTCTTACATTAAGTCGGTATTATTTTATTTTAAAGAGCTGCAATTTGTTAGTTTACAAATCTATAATAAAGGATTCAAAATTATATTGAAATAGCTATTTAGAATATACTTAAGAATAAGAAACAAAGGGAATAGAAATTAATGATTAGATAAAAGAAAACGCATTAAATAAATACGATTGTTTTTTACTTTCCCGTTCAATTATTTTTTAGCCTTTGTTGCATCTTCATCATAAAGTATAGTGTACTTCTGTGCAGGTATTTTCTTTAAATCGGCTTCTATGAATGCATCGTGCCAAATTATGGTCATGTCATCAGTTTTCATATCTCCGGATGAAGTTAAAATATCTTTCCAGGTACACATAAAACCTTTTGTATCTCCTTTAGCAAATACAAGAGGTGAAAAATCGCTGTGATAATTTTTATGTTCTGTTTTATCTTTCATTTTCATCATTACCCTGTTGGGTTCATATATTCCTACCTTAGAGCCATTATAACTGCAATTAAATTTTATATCCGTTCTCGCAGTTGCCTTCTTATAAAACTTATCTGCAGAACAGGTAAATCCACCGCTTGCCATGGTAGCAGAAGGTGAAACCAGCGTATTAGGACAAACATTTGCCTGAGTACTTGAGCTCACTGAATATAATCCATCAAGCAGGTAATCAAAATTTTCAGTCACCATATAGCCTGCGCCATCAAGGTTTATAATCACCGTTTCCTTGTCATTAGGACGAATTGCGAGCCATTTTTCAGAAGGGTTGTGGTCCTTCCCTGAAATAGTTAAAACACTTTCATTAGGTTTAAAAACTACGTAGTCACTCGTGTTGTTTTTGATGACAAGTTTAAATTTAATGGTATGGTCTGTAGAAACTGCATTTTCAATGGTTATTACCAGTCCGTTTTTTTCTACCACCTGAGATTTGTAAATTACTTTTTTTAATGGTTGTCCGAATAATATCGATGCTGGTAATGCAATTGCAAGAAATAAAAGTAGTTTTTTCATAATTTTTTTAAGGATTAGTTTTGAATAAATTTCAAAAGCAAAATTAATGCTTTATTTTAAAATGCCTGTTCTTTAATGGCAAGTTTATTATGCTCATACTCTTTCAAAGCAAAAACTCCCGGAATTTTGCCGGGAGTTTCTTACGTTAAATAAAAGTTATTTCTTTATTCCTTAATAATAGTCTCTCTAAAAACCTGTTCATTATCCCTGTTCATCATTCTTATAAAATATATTCCGTTCACTTTACCTTCCAAACTTGCATTTACGGTATTATTCCCAATTGTAACAGTTACATATTTCTCAAGCACTTTTATCCCTGCTACATCAAATACTTCCATTTTCAAAACTTCTTCCTTTTCAGATGCAATGTCTATGTTTACCAAGTTATCTGCTGGGTTTGGATAAAGTATCATATTCTTGCTGTTATCCGGGCGTACTCCCATTCCGGCTACAGGGATAATTACGTTGCCACAAGCTTCAGCCTGAGTGGCCATTCGTTCCAGAAAGACAGGCGAATAGGAAGACAATCCGCCATTGTTAGCAGTTACTCTGCATTTGTAATAGGTGTCTGTTGTTATTTGTGCTGAATAATAGTATCGTGTTCCAGCAGCTCCTGCTATACTTGTCCAGTTTATATTATCTGTTGACGACATCCATTGATAGGTAATAGGGTAAGAAGCTCCCTGTAGTGATAGTGTAAAATATATCCCACAGACAGGATTAGCTGTACTTGTAATGCTTCCTGCAGATGGTGTACCAACACAAATAGATGGAGGAGTCCAGGTATAGGTTAAACCGGAAGCAGGCTTAATAAAGGAATAATACCCCATTGTAGATATGGTTGTTGTGCCTCTTTCAGATGTGCCCCAATTGGTAATTGTTTTTCGTGTATTGAAATCAAGGCTAGTTGCGCTTAAACCTTGAATTATCATTGTGTTTCCATTAATACCTACCTCTGGGTTTAATAAATAAGGAATAGTATCACAATTTCCGTAAATCATTTTTATCTTATTAGAGGTTTCGTAAAGCTTCAGTTGAAAATTATAATGATAAGTTGTATTTCCAAAATTTTTATACTGTATAGTTAACACACGGTTTGGAGTAATTCCTGTTACTTTATATTCTATATCACTATTGGGGTTATTATTACCTAAGCTGCATCCCAGCATACTTAAAGCATAAGCCTCATCATTCAGCGGATTTGTTTTACCATGTGATATATTTCCAAGCGTGCAGTAACCATTTGCACATGCTCCGATGGAAGAAAATGTATTACCGGCATAAACAAACGGGAATCCAAAATTAATAAGGGAATAGTTTAATTGTAGTACCCCCTGTAAATTTGTATTAGGAATAAGATTAACCACAGTTCCGTTTATTGGTGAATACACTCCCATGCTTTGTGTGAAGGTATAAGTACTTGCGTTTTGCGAATGCATACTTCCCGGCATAGTCAACATCATCAGTAATAACAAGGCGCTTCCACCATTAATTATTACACTGTTTTTTAAGAGTTTAATTTTTTTCATAATCTTTTATTTTAGCTGGTTGTAGTTTAAATATTTATTTTTTTAATTCTTTATACAAACTTATTGAATAAAATGGTTTATAGTTTTGAAATGTTACAAAACCAACTTCTGATGTTACGAAAGGAATTAATTCTGTTCATTATAAATCAAATGGTAATAAATTAATAGCAATTTAAAACTAAAACCTTATAGTTATTACTATTACCTTTGCCGCACTGAAACGTGATTGGGTATTGCTGTTGCAATATCAGGATGCCGGGGTGGCGAAATGGCAGACGCGCTCGTTTCAGGTGCGAGAGCCGAAAGGCATGAGGGTTCGACTCCCTTCCCCGGTACATTAATAAAAAAGGCCAACTTTCAAGGTTGGCTTTTTAGTTTATTTTAGTTAGTTCTTCTTTTAAATAAAAGGCACCTCTATTACTTTTGCGGTTTTCGAATTATCCTCCAGTATTTTCAACAGCATTTTTTCTTCCGGTGTATAACCTGTTTCATTTCCGGAGGAAATTGGTGTAGTGGTTTCATTAAGGTAAACGGAAAGTTTATGATTTTCATATAATTCTATTATCAGAGGGTGCACGTAATGTTTCCTGCAAACAGTTCGTGTATTTCCCAGTCGCTTTGCCACTTCGTCAAGTATTTCAACTGTGTTATGTTTCATCTCTTTTTCTGTTTCTACATCTCCTTTTTCCTTACACATGGCCAGTGCAAAACTTGTTCCCGCCCAAGTCCTGAAATCTTTTGAAGAAAATTCGGCACCGCTTATTTCCTGTATGTATTCATTCACCATGCCCGAATCAATAGCATGTGTATTTCCAGCGTCATCATAAAACTGGAACAACTCTTTTCCTGGTATATCATGGCATTTCTGAACAATGTTTGCTAGTCGCCTGCTTTTTAATGAAATGGCATGATGAACCCCTTTTTTACCTTTAAAAACAAAACGGATGGTGCTCCCCTTAATATTTACATGTCTGTTTTTTAAAGTAGTGAGTCCGAATGAACCATATAACTTTTCATATAATGAATTGCCAACACGTATAGAGGTTCTCTCCATAAGGAGTACAACAGTGGCTAATATTTTTTTAAGATGTAAGCCTTGGCTCGCGACATCTTTATCAAGTTGCTGGCGAATGGCAGGCAGACTTTTACCAAATTCATAGAGCCGAAAGTATTTTGTTTCGCTTCGCATTTTATTCCACAATGAATGGTAGCGATATTGTTTTCTTCCTTTTGCATCTATTCCTGTAGCCTGCAAATGACCGTTTGGTTGGCTGCAAATCCATGCATCCGTCCAGGCAGGAGGTATAACAAGGTATTTAATCCTTATTAATGTATCCAGATCTTTTATTTCTTTTTCGTCCTGATAATACTTAAAATTACTACCTGATTTTTTGCGGGTAATGCCGGGTTCGGGCTTGCCAATATATACCAGGTGATAAAGCTTAGCACTTTTTACAGGGTCGTCTGCCACCTTTTCAAGCGTGCTTTTTTTTATTTCTAATTTTTCAGTGGAAGGTTCATTCATATATACTTTTCATTTCGGTTAGATTAATTGAGCCCGGTTCGGTATTCTGCCGGTAAACGGATAACAGGCTCGTCTACCATTTCGTTGGTCATGAATAGAAGGTTAGGAAATACCCATGTTCCCGATGTCCGTTTTGCTAACCTGACAAGTCGACATAAACCTTACCAGACACAATTAAAACCTGACACAAATTTCTGAAAGTTTTAATTATGCATTGTTACAAAACTTATTTTAATAATTACATTATTTGCAAACAAGATATCAATAGGCATCCTTACCTAAATGTCCATGCCACAAAACGGCTTTTTTTATTACCCTGCTCCATTTCTATTACTTTTACTTCGGTTGGAGATGTTTTGTTAATCGCTCTCAAAATACTTCGCAGGTTTTCTTTTTTGGAAACCAACGAAGTAAACCAATGTACATTGGTTTTAAACCATCTGCTTTCAAAAGCCATCTTTACTATAAAGGCTTCTTCACCTCCTTTGCACCACAACTCATTGGAACGCCCTCCAAAATTCTGATTGTCCTTTTCCTTTAGTTTCAGGTTGCTCACCTTGCGCTGATTGGTCTGCTGGGCATCCATATAATTTTTAAAGAAAGGAGGATTACAAACCACTACATCAAATTTATCCGAGGGTTGAATTATGTTTTCTAAAATAGCATTTCCGAACTTTTGATGCCTCAGTTCTATGCTTTTAAGTTTGCTGTTATTATCAATTATTCTTTGTGCATTTTTAAGAGAATCCATATCCACTTCGCTGCCCGTGCATAGCCAGTTAAAATGACAGGTTGCTAAAATGGGGTAAATGAGGTTGGCCCCTGTTCCTATATCTAACAGGCGAACATCTGGTTTTGCAATAAGGTCAGCAATATGCAACAGGTAATCTAACCGGCCCGGAATGGGAGGACAAAGGTTATGTTCCGGAATATCCCAGGTGATGCCATAATGTGCTTTTAATAAGGCCTTGTTTAAGGCTTTAACAGCTGCCTTGTCAGCAAACGTAATGGTTTTGGTTCCGTATTGATTTATAAAAACATATTCCTTTAGCTTAGCATAATGCTGCACCAACAAATCAAAATCGTAATCCTGAGCAAATGGATTTTTTATATGCATCTTAAAGCGGGAAAAGTTGACGACAAAAGCATTCAATACAAATGTAATAAATATTAGATGTTGCCGGGTATTATTTAAATGTGCCTTTCGTACTTATTGTTTTATTCTTATTTCGGCAGGATTCCGAGTTAAACAAGACGTAGTGGGACCCTACGCCTAACTGGGGGAATACTGGTGAATTATTTATGAGGGGGACGAAAATGTGACAAAGTGGCGTAAAACTGCCATCAAGTTGGGCTAGACTGCCGTCAAGTGATGCTAGACTGCCATCAAGTTGGGCTAGACTGCCATCAAGTTATGCTAGACTGCCGTCAAGTTGTGCTAGACTGCCATCAAGTTGGGCTAGACTGCCGTCAAGTTGCGCTGGACTGCCGTCAAGTTGGGCTAGACTGCCGTCAAGTTGTTCTCGGGAGGGTACAAGCGGTGGTAAATGATGGAGCGATGGAGGTGACGGGGGGAGGCAAACGATAGTATATATATAAGGTGGCGGGACGCCACCCAATAACCGGAACGAGTGAAACACGCTCGCTTCTGCGGGGGTGTTTGGGAATTGGATTATTTATTATATTAGTATTTGAATTTGAAACACGAAACAGAAACAACTAACTACTATTATATGGATAAGGAAGAAAAACCGGATTGGTATAACGAGGAAATGGAGAAGTTTTGGAGCGGAGTAATTCCCGGGGAAGAGCTTAGAATATGTGAATTGATGAAGGGAAAAAGAATATGCTTTAATCCTTACAGGTATTATTTTCATAGAAAAATTTGCAGAGTATATTTTATGAACGGGCATGATGCTAACTCGGCAAGTGATGCATTAAAAATACCTAACGGAACTGTGACGGACTTATTTAATGAATGGCTTGGGGAGTATATTTAAAGGTTAATTTAAGAAAAGTCCGTAATGTGTCTTATTACGGAAAGTTACAATTAAAATTTTTTGGAATTGTTGGAGGATGAAATAGATTTGCAGCATAATTAATTTATTAATAACTAAAACTTAAAAAAACATGAATGACGATGGATTGAACTTAAACTGTACTATACATTATAATAAATGGGATAAGTACGTGATTTTATTTGCTAATAATAATGCTGCTGTGTTACTGAGGCTGCCGTTTAAGAATGAGGTGGTGGCTTTTGTGAACTACATTGTGACGGATGTGCAGGATACTGCTGACAAGGCGAACGTGAACCTGACGGGTATAACTGAAGCGAAACAACTTGCCAAAAAAGCTGCGGCCGATGCTTTCGGAGAAATAACCTCGAATGCTTATGCTTTTGCTATCAGTATTAATAATACTGAATTGAAAAGAGTGATGAAGGGTTCAACGGCTTCGAAATTATTTAATACAAAGGATGAGAATTTTGTATCAGTATGTAATAATCTGAATGAACTGCTTACTCAAACTATAGCTGATTACCCTGTGGCTGCGATTACTTTTTTTACGGCTGCACAAATTACTGCTGCGATGGTATTGGTTGGGAGTTTTGATATACGGCTTGGGAAATGGAGAGTGGCAAATGTGAATAAGAATAATGCGAAAATAAAATTTGAAACTGACTGGATGCCTAAAATGGAAGCATCGCTTGTGTTTTTGGAAAGTATGCTGCCAGGAAGTATTACAACTGGTTTTCCTGAATTTGCAAAGGATTTTATAAGTTTGAAAAAGCTGGATAGAACGGGAGTGAAAGACCAGGGGCTGTTGCCAAGTATTTCGGATTTGAGAACGGGTGCATTGTTTGTAAATACTGCCAGAATGGAAACGCTTAATTATACAGGAACACAAAACCAAAAGGTGATGAAGACAAATGACCTTGGGTTGTTTAAATTAATGAAACTAAAATTGGGTGTGTGGACGGTTAAGTTTTCGGCTCCGGGGTATGAGGACCAAATAGCGGTGTATAGAATTACGAAAAGGAAGGTGTTGAAGCCGGAGATAAAGATGGCGAAGATAATTCCTTAGGGAGATGTTGGATGTTGGATGTGAGATTTGAGATATGACCGATGTTGGATGACCGATGAGAGGTAAAAAGTGAATAGTTAATAGTTAATAGTCCCGAAGCGATTCGGGACTTTTTTTTGCACTTCGACAAGCTCAGTGAAAGACAAAGCGATACACTCTCCATCTAAACCCGATTGCAGTGGAAATCCTTTTTTATTTTTTTCTTCAAAAATAAAAAAGATTGGAACGGAAAGCGGGAAGACATGGTACTACGAAGAAGCGAATTGTCTTTTCAAAAAATAAATAACAAAACCATCAACACATTACCACTTTCTCCTCTTCAATATACACCAGCAATTTCTCAGCAACCACATATCCCATTTGTGCCAGCAAATCAGCATAACCAAGAATCTGCACCTTATGAGTTGGTTTTTCTTCCCCTGTTTTGTAGTCAATAATAATAGCGGTCTTGTCCTTAAGTATAACCCGGTCCGGTCGGAAAAGTTCGCCAGTAAGGGTAATTATTTCCGCTTCGTTTTTAATTAATAAGCCTTCTGCAAAATGAGGTTTCAGTTGAGGAAGGTTAATTATTTTGGTAAGTGTAATAAGTAGATTCTCTTTCTCTTCGTTGGTTATCCAGCCTTCTGCAGCCATTGATTTTAAAGCAGGTTCCACATCGGCAGCAGTTTTTATTTTTGCCAATGCACTATGCACCACCACCCCGTAATCCTTTTTTACCTCTGTGGCCTGGGTGTTCCAGATGCTGGGCGCAGCAGCACGCATTTTAATATTATCCCTCCATTGGTTGGAGTTGAAGGTTTCGAGTATATAATTAGTTGTTAGTTGTTTGTTGTGTGTTGTTTGTTGTCTGGCGGTGGCGGTGCCGAAAGTATAAACAGTTTTCATGTCCTCCCATTCCCCTTTTTGCTGGTAGTAAAAAGCCAGCATATCGCTTACAGTACCAAGGTTGGCGGGTGTTTTGCCGGGCTTGCCTGTCAGTACATACATACGTATCTCAGCCCTTGTCAGCCCTACATACAGCACATTGAGGTTATCGAGCAGGGACTTGTTTACTTCCTCTTCGTATAATTCTTTATAGCCGGTTTCTTCCAATGCTTTACTTGCAGGAACCAATGCAGAAGGCAGGTTGGGGATTTTTTCGTTTTCTATATCAATCCACAAACTGTCTTTTCCGTTGGTTACTTTGCTGTTCGAAAAAGGCAAAATTACTACCGGGAATTCCAGCCCTTTGGAACGGTGTATGGTCATTATGCTAACTGCATCCATGCCCTGCGGCACGATGAGCGAAGCTTTCAGCCGTTTGTCCTCCCAGTATTCTATAAAGTCGTCCAGGTTATTATTCTTTTTTATTGAAAATAGCAGCACTTCATCCAGGAAAAACTGGATGTAGGCATTGGGCACAGCATTGAGTTTGAAAATGCGAATCAACTCTTCGCAAAGCTCGTACAGGGCCATTTTGCTAAGGTGCATCACGCTGAACTCTATCTTGGCTTCGCGCAAAATAGCCAGCATGCTGGTTTTGTTTTTCAGCAATAACACTTCGTCAATAGAGTGGGAGGGAAGCAGGCGGGCAGCAACCAGGTATTCGAGTATTTCGGTTTGGGTAATGGTATTATTTGTATTGGCCAGGTATTTCAGCAGGGAATGAATGAAATTAATTTCCTTGGAATTGCTTAATAACAGGGAGTCCGAAGAGATGACTTCAATTCCGTTTTCGGTCAGGTAATTGGCCATTTCGCTTCCGTCCGTATTTTTTCTAACCAGTATGGCAATGTCTTTTAACGGAAAACCATCCGCTCTGAGTTGGTTGATAATATCCAGTGTGCGCACTTTGTTTTCCGTTCTAAATTCTTCACGTTCTCCGGAAATGAACTCTACCTGCACCATTCCGCCTGTGTTGTTTTCATTAAATCCCTGTTCGAGGTCTTTGTAAATGCCCTGGTATTTTTCGTTTAGTTTATTTCCAAGTGCTCGAAAAAGGGAGTTGTTGAATTCGATTACTTCGCGCTTGCTCCGGTAATTATTTTTTAAAACTTCAGGGTTGTGGTTCCTAACCAATGCACCTTGTCGCTCCAGCACCAATACATTATCATTGTGTTTAAATATTTCGGGAAGCATGGCAAACTGTTCCACTTCTCCGCCTCTCCACCTGTAAATGGCTTGTTTGCCATCGCCCACCAGCATGGTGAAATGCCCTGTTGCCAGAGAATTATCGATGAGGGGTAATAAATTTTGAAACTGCTGTACAGAAGTATCCTGGAATTCGTCAATTAGATAATTGTTGTACTTCTCGCCCAATCGCTCATAAATGAAAGGAATCGGCTCGTTCATTACTATCTTAGCTATCATTTTATTGAACTCCGATATGTGCAGAATATTGTTTTCTGCCTTGTATTCATTCAGTAGTTTTTCTATTTCGTTCAGCACTGCAAGCGAATAGATGTTTCGGTTAATCAAACCAAAAACAATAAATTCACTTTTGTTTGTTTCTATATAAGTGGTGGCAGTTTGGTAAATACTCACCAACCTGTTTTTGATGGAATCAATCGCTCCTTTATCTGAAGCTGTTGCTTTCCCCGCATACCAGTTATCGGTATCCATGTTTTTTTGAACAGTGGCAGATGGTTGTAATTTATCCAGCCGCTTATCGGATAAGTAGGAAAAATACTTTGCTATCCCATTGGCGCCTCCGGCAAACTTATCGTGCTCCACACCTGCATTCTTAATCAGTTCAAGCGCTTCAGTGCCGCATTTGGTAATAAATGCTTCAAACTTTTTTATTTCCCCATTAAGGGTATCTTTTATTTTAAAAAAATCATCAACCGTTAAGTCCCTTAGTTTATCAATGTATATAGCGCCTTCTTCGGTCAGTAAATTTTTTGCAAAGAGTTTTAAATCATTTTCAATATGCCAGCTTTTTTCATCATCGGTTTTGCTTTCGGTGTATTCCACCAATGCCTTGGTAAGTTTTTCATCATTGCCAATGCGGGCCAATAACAAATCAATGGCCTGGGTAAGCAATTTATCATCGTCCATTTCTATTTCAAAACTCATCGGAATTTTTAAATCGAAAGCAAACGTGCGCACCACTTTCTGTACAAAACTATCAATGGTGCCAATTGCAAAGTCGGAATAGTTATGAAGGATAGCGGTTAAAATATGTTGCGCCCTTTTGCGGATAATGGCATCATCCAGTTGTTCAATGGCATTTAGTTTTTTATGTTCTTTCAGGGCTGCCAGCATGGTTTTGGTTCCACCGGAAATGGTGGCATAATCTTCTTCCGCCAGTTCTTTCAATGCCTTAATGATTCGCTCCTTCATTTCGGCAGCGGCTTTGTTGGTAAAGGTTACAGCCAGAATATGCCGGTAAGCTTTCGGAGGATTAGCACCATCGTTCAATGCGAGGGCAAGGTATTCCTTTACAAGGGTAAATGTTTTTCCCGAACCTGCTGATGATTTATAAATGGTGAAATTCTTATCCTGCATGGTTTTGCTTTAAATGCTATTTGGGTGTTGTTATTTTATGTTGGTCTAATAGCTGTTAATTGACTTGCAAAATACATAATAAATAACTAATATTGTTGAATTATTAATAAACAATATATGAAAAAACTTTACACACTACTAGCTTCTTTACTAATCGGAACATCCGGTTTTATTTCCGCTCAGCAAACAGATAATATTCCTGGTAACATCATTGTTATGCTTCATTCCAATAATGAGGCAGATGAATTTGTTTCTTCCCTTCAGCGAGTGAACGGGATAAAAACCAGTTTTAAAATGGAACGAATGCTTTCCAAATCCATGCACATTATGTTGTTTGGTTTTGATGCTGCAACAATGAACCAGGATAAAATGCTGAATGCAGTAAAGGCAAATCCATTAACCGTATTGGCTCAATTTAATTATGTGTCAAAAGAACGGGTGAATCCTCCTAACGACCCTCGTTATACAAATGGAGACATGTGGGATATGAATAATACCGGGCAAAACGGGGGAGCCGCTGATGCAGATATAGATGCACCTGAAGCATGGGATATAACAACCGGTGGTTTAACTGCACAGGGAGATACCATTGTGGTAGCTGTTGTAGATGGTGGGTTTGACCTGACGCAACAGGATTTAAATTTTTGGAAAAATCGTGGTGAGATACCAGGAAACTCAATAGATGATGATGGTAATGGTTATGTGGATGATGTAAAAGGTTGGAATGTTGCTACCAATTCAGATGCCATTACTTCAGCTTCACACGGCACGCATGTAAGTGGTACAGTGGGAGCAAGAGGAAATAATGGAATAGGAGTAACAGGGGTTAATTGGAATGTGAGAATAATGCCTATTATGTATGGTAATGCGCAAGATGCTGATGTGGTGGTTGCATACTCGTATGCCATGGACAACAGAAGATTATATAATCAAACCAATGGTGCTAAAGGAGCTTTTGTGGTATCCACTAATTCTTCATTTGGTATCGATTTAGCGCAGGCATCGGCACATCCGCTTTGGTGTGCCATGTACGATTCGTTGGGTAGTGTAGGTGTTTTAAGTGCATGTGCTACTGCAAATGCGAATTATAATATCGATACACAAGGAGATATTCCAACAGCCTGCGCCAGCGACTGGATGATTGCCGTTACCAATACTACCAGAACAGATGCAAAAAACTCAAGTTGCGGATATGGCGCTACAATGATTGATTTAGGTTCTCCGGGTACTAACATTACTTCGACTTATCCAAGCAATGCTTATCAGTCTATTTCAGGAACATCAATGGCAACGCCTCATGTGGCGGGCTGTGTGGCCCTGATGTATTCTGTACAATGTGCACAGTTTATTGCAGATGCCAAGCAATATCCTGCTTCTGTTGCACTTATTGTTAAAGATTCATTATTAGGTGCGGTGGATATTATCTCTTCTATGAGCAGTGGAATTACACTTACAGGAGGACGATTGAACTTATTCAAATCAGTTAAATCAATTCAGAATTATTGTTTAAATCCTACCACTTCAGCTGGAATTGATGCAAATACAAATGCAAACAAAGACTTTGGAATTAAAAATGTTTTCCCTAATCCTGCTGCCGATATGGTTAACCTAGTGTACAGTAGCTGCGAAACGGTTGAAATTGTTTTTACGGATGTATTAGGCCAGGAAATAAAACGAATAAAAGGAGATACTTCCACCAAGGGAATTCAGCATAGCCATATTGATGTGAGTTCAATCTCTAAAGGAATTTATTTCGTAAGTATCAGAACAGCAGAAAGAAAATCATCTATGGTAAAAGTGGTTATTCAATAAAGGATATTTTGATAAGTATAATTAATAACTAGGTTTTACAAACCTTTTTCAATTGTTAAATTATGCTAAAATGAAGTTTCATTTCCATTCTATATATACATTTGACACATGCCAATACACGAATATAAAAAACTGACAATTAAAGAAAAGGACTGGACTTTTGAAAGTCTGAAGGCCGAATATACCAAGCTTAATGCAGAGGTAAAACATCTGAAAAAAGATAACGCTGATTATTATTCCGAGAACAAGAAAAAGGACGATGAAATAAAAGGCCTGAAGGCGGATAAAAAGGATATGAAAAATGTTCAGATAAGCCTTGAAGAAGAAATTAAGATGTTGAAAAAAGAAATTGCTCAACTGCAAAAGAAATAACAAAAAAAACTCCTGCATTTTGCAGGAGTTTTTTTTTAATCTTTTCCGTCTATTCTGGTTACATTCAGCACCCCGTTCACTTTCTTAAGTTTTTTCATCAGTTCAGTTAAATGGTCGGTATCCTGAACAAATACCATAATGGTTCCATCAAAAGTACCGTCATTAGTATCAAAGCTGATGGACCTCATATTTACGTTCAGTTCATTCGAAATAATTTTTGTAATATTATTTACAATTCCCACTTCGTCAATACCCGTAATTTTAATTCCTGCTAAGAATGAAATAAGTTCCTGGCTGGTCCATTTCGCTTTTACAACACGGTATGCGTAGTTGGAAAGTAATTGAATAGCATTAGGGCAATTAACGCGATGAATTTTAATACCTTCGTTTATAGTAATAAAACCAAAAACATCATCTCCGGGAATAGGATTACAGCAGGGTGATAGCTTGTAATCAATTTTCTGAAGGTTTTCTCCTATAACTAATAAATCTGTTTTTCCACGCGCAGCAGTAACCATTTGCTCCAGGGAAGGAGCAGATTCATGTTTCTTAATGGTGCCGGACTTATGAGTTATTTTTCCATTCTCCTGGTAAAAATCTTTTAAATGTTTAACGTCAATATTACCCATCGCAATACGGTAAAACAACTCAAGACTGCTTGGAAGTTTAAAGTAGTTGGCAAGTTGGTTAATATTGTTTGGATTGAAATCTATTTTCAGGTTGTTAAATTTCCTTTCCAGCATGGCTTTCCCATCTTTCGAAATTTTCCTTTTCTCTTCACGAAGAGCAGCTTTTATTTTGCTTTTTGCGCGGGCTGTCACGACAAAGCCTAACCAATCTTCTTTTGGTTTTTGCTTGCTCGAAGTAAGTACTTCCACCTGGTCACCACTTTTAAGCTTATAACTTAAGGGAACTAATTTATGATTCACCTTGGCTCCTATACATTTTTCACCCACTTTGGTATGAATATCAAAAGCAAAGTCCAATGCGGTGGAATTTTTGGGCAACGTTTTTATTTCACCTTTTGGAGTAAAGGCAAAAATTTCTTCTGCAAATAAGTTGAGTTTAAAATCATCCAGGAACTCCATTGCATTTTCCTCGGGGTTTTCAAGCACTTCGCGAATCTTGCGAATCCACTCATCCAACTGGCTCTCATTAGCACTGTCTTTATATTTCCAATGGGCAGCATATCCTTTTTCAGCAAGTTCATCCATTCTCAGGGAGCGAATCTGTACTTCCACCCATTTACCTTCAGGTCCCATAACTGTTGCATGCAAACTCTCATACCCATTCGCCTTTGGGGTTGATATCCAGTCACGAAGCCGGTCAGGGCTTGGAAGGTAGAAATCAGTAACGATGGAATAAACTCTCCAGCAATCCGCTTTTTCAGTTTCTAAAGGAGTATCAATAATAATACGAATGGCAAACAAATCAAAAATCTCTTCAAACGTAACCCCCTTGGTTTTTATTTTAGTATTTATGGAGTAAATCGATTTTGGTCTTCCAATAATAGTGGACTTCATTCCCTGTTCCTCAAGAATCTCTTTTATCGGAACAATAAATTTCGCAATGAATTTTTTGCGTTCAGGTTCGCTTTCTTTTAATTTCTGTTGAATACTATGGTAAACATCAGGTTCTGTATACTTCAATCCAAGATCTTCCAGTTCAGTTTTGATAGCATTTAGGCCCAGACGATGTGCTAATGGAGCATAAAGGTAAAGTGTTTCAGAGGCAATTTTTAATTGTTTATCCCGCTGCATACTATCAAGCGTGCGCATATTATGCAGTCTGTCAGCAAGTTTTATTAATATTACCCGTACATCATCCGAAAGAGTCAACAGCATTTTACGAAAGTTCTCTGCTTGTTGCGAAGACCCTTGGTCAAATACACCGGAAATTTTTGTTAGTCCATCAATAATTTTTGCTTCCTTTTCTCCAAACAAACCACGAATATCATCCAGAGTGAGATCCGTGTCTTCCACCACATCGTGCAAAAGGGCACAGACAACAGAAGTGGTACCAAGTCCGATTTCCTCAGCACAAATGTGGGCAACAGCAATAGGATGGTAGATGTAAGGTTCTCCCGATTTTCTTCGCATGTCCTTATGCGCTTCCAAAGCAATATCAAATGCCTTACGAATAAGCAACTTATCACCTTTCTCCAAAGTACGTCTGCAGGCACGCAATAAAGAACGGTATCGTTTAAGAATTTCCTTCTTCTCCTGTTCTAAATCAATAATATTTTGTTTTTCCATAAACAAATAAATAATTTGCAACAAAGTTAGTTTTAAAATTTCTACTTTTGAAAAAAAGTAAGAAGGGAAGTATTATTCCTGAAGCATTATGAATGAAATAAAGAATTACGGTTATATCGATAACTTATCGCTATCGGAGTATATTGCCTTTCCTATTTATATTATTATCATTTTTTTGATTTCTTATTATGTGCAATACAAACACATCAGAAAAAATCCCTTGTATAAATATTATACTATTGCTGTGTTTTTAAAAGTAATAGGTGCGGTTAGTTTTTGTTTGGTTTATATTTTTGTTTATAAAGGAGGTGATACGATTTCTTATTTCGAATCAGCTAGGGCATTAACAAATTTGTTAGAGCAGCGTCCGAACAATTTTTTGAAAGTATTTTTGGAAAAAGGAACTATTGAGAATTATTATTTGTTTGATGGGAGATCTACAGGTTATCCATGGATGCATATGTTTATAGAACCTAAATCTTTCTTTTTAGTTAAAATACTTGTACCATTTATGCTTCTTTCTTTTCAATCATTCGTTCTTTGTACAATTATTTTATCATGGGCATCTTTTGCAGGTATATGGCGACTGTTTTTAATGTTTACAAATGTTTATAAAACAATATCAAGGAATTTAGCAATTGCTATTTTATTTATTCCTTCTGTAGTTTTTTGGGGCTCAGGAATGTTAAAAGACACTGTTACTTTGTCCGCCTCCTGTTGGTTTATTTATGCGTTATATTTTACTTTTATACTTAAAATAAAAAGGTTTAGATATTCTATTATTCTCCTAATCAGTGCTTACGTTATTTTTGCAATTAAACCATATATTTTATTTGCATTGTTGCCTGGGGTTATTATTTGGGTGGTTTATGACAAAGTAGTTACTTTGAAGAAAAAAGTGATAAAGTATTTATTTATTCCTTTAGTTTATCTTGTTAGTTTTGGTACAGGATATTTGGTATTATCACAAATTGGAGATTTTGATATTAAACATTTAATAAATGAGGCTTCTATAAAACAAACCGATTTGAAACGGGTGGAATATAAAGGCAATTCATTTGATATTGGCTCTTATTCAAATGTTAATGGTGCAATTAGTCTAGCGCCAGAAGCAATCATAGCAGGTTTATACCGTCCATATATTTGGGAAGCAAAGAATATTGTAATGTTTTTGTCAGGGATTGAGAATCTTGTTTACCTTGGGTTAACTATTTTTATCTTAAGTAGGATAAGATTTTTGAGGCTCTTGAAAATTTTATTTGATAACCCTTTAATTCTCTTTTGTTTATCGTATTCAATTCTATTTGCGTTAATTATTGGTTTGTCAACTTCAAATTTTGGTGCCTTGGTAAGATTCAAAATCGCTTTTTTACCGGAGTTCTTAGGTACATTAGTTATTCTTAATTATTATATGAAAAACAAGGGAGTGACTAAAATGGAAGAACAAGATATGGAAAATGGAAAATAGTTTCAAATTTCCAATCCCATTTAAAATTAAAAAATGACAAAGCATACCTATTTCAAAAATTTGGATGGACTTAGATTCCTTTCTTTTCTTTCAGTTTTTTTTTATCATAGATTTTATACCACGTCAAATGAAATTAAAACCTCAAAGATTTATCATTTTGTAAAAATTGATTTGTTTGGTAATGGAAATCTAGGAGTTAATTTTTTTTTTGTTTTGAGTGGTTTTTTAATTACTTTTCTACTGATAGAAGAGAAAAATAATTACGGACAAATTGATATAAAGAAATTCTGGGTTCGTAGAGTTTTGAGAATATGGCCTTTGTTTTATTTTATGGTATTTTTTGGCTTTATTATTTTCCCATGGATCAAGAATTTTTTTGGTCTCGTCTCTACGGAGACAGCATCACCTCTTTATTACGTTACTTTTTTAAATAATTTCGATTTTATTAATAAAGGACTTCCTGATGCGTCAAGTTTGGGTGTATTATGGAGTATTGCAATTGAAGAACAATTTTATCTTTTTTGGCCTCTTATTATTTTCATTTTTCCGGTTAAAAAGTTGTGGATACCTTTTTTGATAATTACTATTTCGAGTCTTGTTTTTCGTGCCATGAATGACTCTTCTTTAACCCATGAGGTTCATACAATGTCTTGTATTGGTGATATGACAACAGGAGCGTTAGGAGCTTGGTTAATTGGTTATTCAATAAAATTTAAAAATTACATTGAAAGACTAAAAAGGTTTCAGATACTTCTTATTTATGTTTTATTCGGATTTATATATTTATTCAGAGATAATTTTCTCTTTTTAAATTATGGGGTGAGAATTTTTGAAAGAATGTTTATTGCAATTGTAATAATTCATATCATTTTAGAACAATCATTTTCTATCAACTCCTTATTTAAAATTTCTAATTTCAAAAGAATATCTGATTTTGGAAAAATAACTTATGGTTTGTATTGTCTTCATTTTATTGGTATTCTAATTACTATTACGATTACCAATTATTTTAATATGAATAAAAACTTATTTGAAATTATTTTCCTTACGACACCTTTAGCACTTTTGTTTTCTATATTAATTAGTAAAGTAAGCTATATATATTATGAAACCCCTTTTCTGAAATTGAAAGAAAAATACACACCATGATTAATTTTAATACCAGAGTTCTTTCGAAATAGAATATACTGTATTTGCAAATAGGTTTCGTATCAGGGATTAAGTAAATGAAGAAGTATCAATTTATTGCGAATATCGCTACTTTCAATAGAAGCCCCTTTTTGGTTCAGATGCATTGCATCTTTCCAGAACATAGGTTTTTCGATGAGTTCAGGAATTGGATGATCTAAATAATTAAAATATTTAATATTATATTTTTCAAGTATTTTTTGAAAATTATTTGCAATTTCAATTTCCTCTTTAGAGGTAATAAACTGAGGAGAAGTAAAACAAATCAAGTTAGTATTCCTTTTTTTACAAATTTTAATGAATTGAAATAAATGTTCAAGGAGTTTATCATCAAATGGATATAGTAATTGTTTTTGATATGTTTTTATAGAATAAAATACATTTATACTGTCCCTGGAAGTAGAGGAAATAAACCTCCATCCTTTATGTTTAACAGTTTCATCAGAACTATCAGGTTTAACAAGGCTTTTTACAATGTTTAAGAATTGACCATTAAAACGATAGCTACTAAAAATGAATTTAAAACGTTCATAAAATGAAATTTCATTAATGTATTTTGTTACGATAGAATCCGTGCCATAGTAATACTTAAGTTTTTGAATAGATTTATCCTCCTTTCCTATTAGAAATTCAGATGGTTCAACATGGAGAAGAATGGTATTTGGGATTTTTTTATTTGATTCTAAAATGCTCAAAAGACCAGTTTGAAATGTTTGCTTCATCCCGGCATGAGCTAGGTTGTAACAATCATTCCCTAAACTGTCTGGAATTATTTGATTGTAGGCCCTCGAATTACCCATTATTATGATATTGGTGATATTTGTTTTTTTTAAAAAGTAATTAATTTTTCCTCCGCTTTGGCCAGCTAACATTTTACTGTAAGTATAGTTTAAAGAATGAAACATAATCATATCTGAAATCCAAAGGGAGAAAAAGAGAATAAAAAGAAGTTTAAGTTTGTGATTCATACTTAGAATTGAAAATAAATAAATTGATCACCTTCGCTAACCCCAAACAAAATAATAATAAATATAAAAAAAATAACAAACGCAATATTTTTTAGGGACATAACCTGCTGTTTAGAAGTTTTAAAATTATATTTTCTAAAAAATAGAAATTCGAAAAGGACTAATATTACAGTACTGAAAATCATTGATGCGAAAATTCCGGTATCTTGAATTCTTAGGTTTAAAAAATAATTGGAATTAAATATATTTTTTATAATAAAAAGGCTTTGGTCAAAATTTCGGGAACGAA
Source organism: Bacteroidota bacterium (assembly GCA_947479085.1). Taxonomy (GTDB): domain Bacteria; phylum Bacteroidota; class Bacteroidia; order 2-12-FULL-35-15; family 2-12-FULL-35-15; genus 2-12-FULL-35-15. The sequence continues at coordinate 145,540 of CANJYB010000006.1, forward strand.
AAAATATCCATGTAAATGAAATAAGGTTAAACGTAATGAAAGTTCTTATTAAGTTAAAAAATCGGTTGTTTGAATTGAAGTTTAGTTTTAGAGCTTTTTCCAGGCTAAGATAAAGTCCATTAAGAAAACCCCATATTACAAAATTCCATGAAGCCCCATGCCATAAACCTCCAAGTAACATAGTAATTAAAAGGTTTCTGTAAGTAAAAAGAATGCCTTTCCTGTTACCACCTAAGGAAATGTATAAATAATCTCTTAACCAACCAGACAATGATATGTGCCATCTTCTCCAAAATTCTGTTACACTTTTTGAAAAGTAGGGTAGGTTGAAATTTTCCATCAAATCATAGCCAAGTACCTTAGCTGCTCCAATTGCAATATCTGAATACCCGGAAAAATCGCAATATATTTGAAATGCGAAGGCATAGGTTGCAACAATAAATGTACAACCTGTATTCATTTGATAATTATTATATATAGAGTCAACATAGAGACCTAAGAGGTCTGCAACTACTGCTTTTTTAAAAAGCCCCCATATCATTTGCTGAATTCCGGAAAAAATCCGATCGATTTCTGGTTTTTTAGTAATATAAAACTGATGAAGCATGTGTTGAGGACGCTCAATGGGGCCTGCTACCAATTGGGGAAAAAACATTACATATAGTGAATAGATACCAAAATGTTTTTCTGCTTTTTGATTTCCCCGATATACTTCTATAGTATAACTCATTGCCTGAAAAGTATGAAAGGAGAGGCCAATGGGCAATATAAATGTCAGGAGACTAAGTTTGGTCTCTGAAAAAAAAGAAAGTCCCCAATTAATGTTTTCAACAAAAAAGTTATAATACTTGAAAAGACAAAGTATGAGAAGATTAGAAACAATGCTTAAAAGAAGAATTTTTTTTTTATTTACTCCTAAAGCCCTTTCAATAAAAATTCCAGCAAAGTAATCTATAATAATAGTGATAAAAAGAATAATGAGGTAGACAGGAATAAATGCACAATAAAAAAGGCAACTTGAGATCAGTAAGTGTAGCCATCTTATACGATGAGGAAGTAAATAAAAAAGGAAGCAAACAAAGATAAAAAAGAGAATAAATTGAATAGAATTGAAAAGCATCTATTGTTTACTGTTTTTTAAGTTTAGCTCCCATCTCCATGCTGAGGACATCATTTCATCTAATCCAAATTTAGCATCCCAACCAAGCTCTTTTTTTGAAAGGGTTGTTTCTGAATAAATTGCTGCCACATCACCTTCCCTTTTTTTGCCAATTATGTAATTAAGTTTTATTCCTGTAATTTTTTCAAAGGAATAAATTGCTTCAAGAACACTTACTCCATTTCCTGTGCCAAGGTTAAAAAGGATAAAATTTGATTTGTTTTTATTTTGCATCAAATAATTAAGGGCCTTAATATGGGCAATCGCAATATCAGTGACATGTATATAATCTCTTATACATGAACCATCTCGGGTATCATATTCTTTCCCGTAAACTGTAAGTTGTTTTATTTTCCCAATTGCGGTTTGAGTAATTACAGGTACCAGGCTTGTAGGTTTATTTATAGGATCTTCACCGATTAAACCTGAAATATGAGCACCTACCGGGTTAAAATATCGAAGTGCAATTATTTTTAATTGAGGATTCGCTTTGGAATAGTCTTTTAATATTTCCTCTCCAACTTGTTTTGTATATGCATAGGGAGATTCCGCCTTGCTTAGTGGTGTGTTTTCTTTTACTGGTAGTTCAGAAATGTTTCCATAAACAGAGCAGGAAGAAGAGAATATAAAATTAGGCACGTTAAATTTTAAGCAACATTCCAATATATTTAACAAAGAATTAATATTGTTATTATAATATTTATTAGGATTTGTTACAGATTCAGGAACGGATTTGAAAGCAGCAAAGTGGATAATGCCAATAATATTACTTTCCTTTTTGAATATTTTTTCAAGTTCATTCTTATCACATAAATCGCAATTGTAATTTACAACTTCCCTTTTAGTGATTTTTTTTATTCGTTCATAAGCTTGGGGAGAGGAATTTGAATAATTATCTATTGATACTACTTCAAAATCAGTGTTTTCAAGAATTTCTATTATTGTATGTGAGCCAATATATCCGGCTCCTCCCGTTACTAAAATTTTTTTATTTATTTCCATATATATAATTATAAACCTTTGCTGCAATTTCAAAATTACGATATTTCTCTGCAATTAATCTAATTTTTTTATAAAGTTCTTTTGGGGTTGTATTTTTTAATATAAAATCAATATTTTTTATTGATTCAAAATAAGAATTTTCGTTTAATTCATATAATATACTGCCAATATTATTGTCTTCTATTATACCAGAGTCATCTGAAATATCCTTTGTTATAACTACAGGTAAACCAAGGGCCCAGTATTCCCCATCTTTGATTGGCGAGCAATATTTTTTTGAAGGGACCGACTTTACGGGAGTAATTGCAAAATCGGCCAGTCCAATATAATTAGGAATTTGTGAATGTTCTACATATTTGACTATTACAGTTTCTGGCTTTAAACCAGATTTAAGTTTTAAATAATTAATTTCGTTTGGTAATTGTGATGACAAAATTAGAACCTTGAAGTTGTCTTTCCAATAGGTTTCAGCAGCCTTAAAAAAATCAAAAACTTCGTAATCAAGGTAAATCCCGCCAAATTTCCCTGCATAAACACAAACTATTTTATTTTCTAAGTGTAAGTTTTTTATTAATTGTTTGTTCTTTTTATTTTTGAATGAAAATAACTCTAAATTCACGCAAGCTGGTTTAACAAGAATATTTTCTGAAGAATGATTGAATTTATCATTAGCATATTGCTTCATCCCTTCACTTGCTGCAATGAGATATTTAGCTTTAGAAGTTTGAAGTTTTTCAAACTTAAAAAGTAGTTTAAAAGCGAAACTGTTTTTTTTCCAGGCTCCATTTTGAATCATGGCTTCAGCATGAGGTTCATAACTATCAATAATTAATTCTTTCCCGGTAAATATAGAAAGAATATAACCAATCATCCCGGCAGGAGTGCACCAACAATGTATAGTTGAAATATTTTCTTTTCGTATTAATCTGAGTAATTTTAAAAAAATCTTACCCCACATTATGAAACCTTTAAAACCAAATGATTTGTATTGGATACTAATGTTTTTTATCGCTTTGTTTTTAGTTGAGTAACTTGAAGTGATTTTATCTTTATCAAGAGTTAGAAGAAAAAGTGAGCTATCAGGTGGTAAAGTTTTAAGAATCAGTTCAAGATATGGAAGTGTATAGGTTTGAATCAAAGCGTCAGAAAAGCTCCAATAAGTAACAATTAATATATTTTTGGGTTTATTCAATTAAATCAAATGTTTTATTATTGCGTAAAATCTCCTAGTAAAGACTGCAGAATTATTTTCCCTTAGTCCTTTTATAAGAAACTTAATAGCATCAATTCTATTGTTTTTTGTTAATGCTAAATGTAGTGCTATGTATGTATAACAACTCGATTTAAACTTAGAAATTTCATGTTTATAATACGAGATAATTTGTGAATTACTAAGAACGTATTTTAGCAAGGTTTCGATTCTAAGAATTAAATCAGCTTTGTTTGTATTTAATACTGATCGGGAATCGTGGTTTATAATAGCAGAGGTTATAGTATTACTATAAATAATTGAATACTTCGATGCAATCCTTAACCAAAGTTCCCAGTCTTCTAATGCAGATAAGGCCCTGTCTTCATTAAATAAATTAGCTAAAGCAATATCTTTCCTTAAAAAAACTCCATTACAACTCATAAAGTTTCCGGAAATCAGATTTTTATTAATTTTTTTTGTCAATAATTTTTTTTGCTCAATTACTTGGCCGTCCTCCTTTATTATTTCATAACGGGTATGAAACACTTCAGGATTTAAGTTGTTTTTTATTGTGTTATGTGCAATTTGAAGATGGTTAGGATAAAAGACATCATCTGAATCAAGAAATGTGATGTAAGTACCGTTAGCTTTTTTAGTTCCAGCGTTACGAGCTGCTCCTCTTTCATTGTTTTTCTGTTTTATTAAGATTATTTTTTCTGATTTTACAGATTTAATAATTTCCTCCGTATTATCCGTACTCCCATCATCCACAATAATAATTTCATAGTCAACAAATGTTTGTGAAAGAATGGATTGAATAGTTTTTCCAATTAGAGCACCTCGATTGTAGGTTGGAATAATGATAGAAAAAAAAGGCATAGCAAATTATTTTCTTGTAAAATTACGAAGTAAGGTAATAAGTGCAGGATTCAAATAATTCGATTTGGAAGAAATTTGCTTAACTTTTTCACTTTTATAAAAATCTATGTTTAAATCTTTGATAAGTGAGGCAAGTTGTGAAGCTTTTTTTAATTCGAGCGCTTCGTAATAATAGTGCATTTGAATATTTAAGAAGTAAAGAAATGATAGTTTTATATTTTCCGGTAATTTAGTAACAGCATATTTATCAATTGCTGAATTATAAAGGTTGATGTTTTCTAAAGCCTTAATTAAATGTTCAGATTTGGGAACGGAACGCAAAACCTTACTGAAAACAATACTCCAATCTTTTGCAAAGTTTATCCCCTTTTTTGTCTTGCTTTCAGAGTGAATACGGTATTTTGAGAACACTTCATTGGTTTGAAGAATTTCAAAGTTCAATGCAATTCGGACAAGTAAGTCATAATCCATTCCATAATGTAATCCTTCATCTAAAAATCCTGTTTTATCCAAGATTTTTTTTTTGAAAAAGGAGGAGGGTTGCGGAAAAGGAATATATGCAAGATACTTTTCTCTTAAATGATTTGTGGAGGGTTCAATTCTTCTTTCTTTTTTATTCATACCAAATAGTATCGAATTTCCATGTAAGAGCGAAATGGCTGGATTCTTTTGAAATATTTCATTTACCTTATTAAGAGTGTTCGGCAAATATAAATCATCGCTATTAAGCCAAGTCACAATTTCTCCATTTGCAATTTTCAATCCTTTATTAATTGCCTGACTTTGACCGGTATCCTTTTCACTGACCCAAAATGTTAAATTGCTTTCATACCTTTTGATAATTTCTAAAGTACTATCCGTACTTCCACCATCTATGATTATATGTTCAAGATTTGGATAATTTTGATTCATCACTGATAAGATACATTCTTCAATGTATTTACCTTGATTGAAGGATGGTGTTATTATTGATATCTTTAAGTGGTTATTAGTCATAAAACTATTTAATCGTCAAATTATGTTTGTCCGATTCTAAGTATTTGATGTAGCCAAGATACCACATTTTATTTACCTGGAAAATTTTTAGTGAATCAGAAATATTAAAATGGGTAGATTTCAGAGATTTTAGAAAGAGTCCTAAAAAAGTTTTATAATTAGGTTTTTTCAATGACTTAAAATCTGAGTTAAATATTTCTTTATAGGAGGTAAAGAATGAAAGAGATAAATTAAAGTTAAGTTTTCTTAAATATTCAAGGGTAGTTCTTTTCCTTGGAATAATATGAGTCAATTGTAAGAGGGGGGAGGAGCCTACAAATTCATTGTTCTTAATAATTGTCCAAATGATTTGAGAATCTTCACCACTGGCAAGCGAATCTCCTTTTCTTCCCGTAGAGGTTATTTGTCCGGTATTAAAACTTACATTATAATCTCGAAAAGAATCTTTAAATATTGTCAAACCTGAACCAACTGGGTAATAATCCAGCCATTCCGCACTATTTCCAAATTGTGTTTTTGAAAAATCTCTCTGTTGATAAAAGGACATCATATATTTTTTTACCCAGCTTTCTGCTCCTTCAAATAAATCAACATTTATTCTACCAGCTCCCCAAGCTTTTACCTTTGGAAATTCAGAAATTAATTTCCTGACTCCTTCTAAATAATTTCTGTTTAGTTCGTTATCATCATCAACAAATACAATTACTTCACCATTTGAATTAGTAACGCCTGATATTCTTGCATAAACTAATCCCTGTTTATCTTCTTTAATTATTCGTATCTTAGAACTACTTTCAATTTTTTTTTTGATGATTGAATTATTTAAAAAATCATTAGTCGAATTATTATCGATAATAAGGAATTCATACTCCGAGTTTGTTTCCTGATTCAAGACTGAGGAAATTACTCTTAGAAGCATTTTAGAATCAGGATTGAAAGTACAGGTAATAATTGAGAAAAAAGGTTTCATTATTTAATGTATTTCAGCTTTCGTTTTAATTTCGTTAAAAAACCATTATTCAAATGATGTGCATGAAGAATTTTAACATTTCCAAACTCTTTTTCTGAAATTAATTTATCCCAGCACCACGGACGAACATTGTAAATTTTATTAGATAGAAGGAAACTTTTTATTTTTGGGTCATTTAATATTTTCTCCCTGATATGTCGATTAAAATAAACCTGATCGCAATTGGTACCGGGCTTCATATTCTTTTCGTCCTGAAGGGAAATTAACTCAAACCAATTTTGGATGAGATTTTTAACTTCAAAGTGGTCATTATATAGTAAAAAACCTGTATTAATATCTTCCGATTCTTGTTTGAGAAATCTTACTGGTACTTGAGTCCAGTCACATAAATTATCAAATGTTCCAATGAAATCATACTTATGAAACAATTCAAATAATTCATCAATATTGTCCTTGATTTCAGTATCTGCATCTAAAAAGAGAGTGTTTTTAAAGCGTGAATTCAAAAGGAATTTCACTTTAGCTTTTAGAGGATGTATCTTGTCCGAAACGGTTTCTACGTAATCAAAATATTTTTTATTGAATTCATTAGATGGAATGTTTGTAATAATTTGAATGGGAATATCCGGACAATATTTTTTTACAGTGGATGCACTATAAACGCATTCGTTCATAATACTAATATCATTCAGAACTATATATAAAATACCTTTTTCCAAAACAATTAGATTTTATAAATTATTCCTATCAAATGTTTATGTTCGTTTTTCCCTACCCAGCCATTTAATTCAAGAAGAAGACAATTTGATTTCGAAATATTATATTTCTTTTTCATTCTTTTTATTATTTCTACAAATGAATCTGTCATTTCACCTCCCAAATCATCCCACATTATTAAAAATTGATTAGGATTAATAATGGAATATTTTTCCAACATTTCATATTCATGCAGAATTGCTTCAGGAGAATGACAAGCATCCGAAAGTATCATATTAAAATTGCTGTTTTTAATACACTCCCAACCATTCATATCATATATATCAGCGGAAACATAATTAATGATATTTGTTTTAAAGGTATAATTCTCAGTAAATGAAGAAGCGGAAGGTTTGATAAATTTAGCATCAGTATCCCATTTTTTTATTTTTATTTTTTCAGTATTAAGCTGCATTTTAACCAATGGATTAAGCTCTTCCAGGTCATATCCAACAATTGTTGCTTTATCAAAAAAACTAGCTAGTTGAAAGAAATTCTTTCCAACACTAACCCCTATTTCCAAGAACTTAACATTATTAATAAGTGTTGAAAAATAACATAGTGCGTCTGTATAAGTCAAATCAGTAACTATTTCTTCATTTATAAGACAATTACTTCCGTTAAAATACTCTTTTGGTAATCCATACCCAAAATGAGATTGAGTGTAAACTTTTTCATCAATCCATTTATCCATTTTTTTTAATGTACTTCGGTTAGTTGAAATAATGGATTTGATTTTAATAGCGTCAAATGGGAAATGTTTGCCGTAAAGTAAACTATCTAATCTTCTTTTTATTCGTTTATAAATCATTCTCGTTAAAGGTTAAATAAAATTTTTAATTTTCCAACAAATTCAACAACCTTAGTATTGTAATTAAATGGTTTCAATTCAATTCGATTATCTAATACAGATTTCATTGACTCGCAAAGTTCCTGCTCATTTTTTTGGGAAAAGAAAAGAACATTCTCACTTAATTGTTCTTTATGTACTGCAATATCTGATGCAATAACAAATTTATTAAGATATTTAGCCTCTTCAATTGAAGTGTTCCAACCTTCAAACAAACTTGGTTGTATCAGGCAAATGGAATTATTTATTAAATCCAATTGTTCATTTTTTGGTAAAAAAGAAGTAAATATTAAATCACTCATTATATCATTGTCTTCGCAGTATTTTATTAATTCTTCATAAATTAGTTTGTTTCTGTTGGTTGACGTATGACCGGTAAATATAACTTTAAAATTCGAATGTGTCTTTTTTAATAGTTTAATTGCCTTTATAACCGTTATGTGGTTTTTATGCGGCCAGAATTGGTTAGGTACAATAAAATAAGGAGCGTTAATGGAAAATTTATCTAAGATTTTCTTTGAAAGTTCTTTAGAAGGTTTATAATTCATAAAAACAACAAAAGGTAATACAAATACTTTGCATTTATATTCCGGAAAAAATTTCTTTAAATCGTTAAAACAATCCAAAGAACTTAGAACAAGTGTATTATTTGGGTTATTTAACGTTAGCGAAAAATTTTTGTCAAACAGTTCAATGTAAGACTTCGCAAAATATTCAGGATAATGTTTTTCCTGAAAGTCAGGTTTCCAGAATATTTTTTCTTTTACATAATCAATTTCACTTCTTGTATTTGCTGGATAAATAATGTCTAAATTTCTTGGGAACTTTGAATCAAAAAACGGAAGTATATTTTTTCGGAATAGCCTTCTGGAAATTTTATTTACTAATCTCTTAAACGAGCTTTTATAAACATCGGGTGCGTTATAAGTTTCAAGGTAAGGATATTTAATTTCTTTAATATCACTTTCCTTAAATAAACCAGTATATATAAGTGTTACATTAGGTTTACTTTTTTCTTCCAGAAGATTAAAACCATTAATAATATTCGACAAATAAACAAAAGCCGCATATAATTCCTTTTGGGGCATTTCAGTATAAATTCCTATTTGTTTTCTTTCAGCCATTTTGCGTATGCGGTTAATCCTGCCTCCAGTTTCGTCTCTGTTTTAAAGCCCCATTTTTCTAGCATTGAAATATCAGATTTCCATTTTTGAGGGTCTCCGGTTTTTATCTTGTTGTTAAAAGAAATAGTTATGCCCTCATTTAATATTTTGGTAAATAAATTAGCTATTTCTTTAATCGTAACATCTCTCCCGCTTGCAACATTATAACTTTCTCCTTTCATTTCGGCCTTTTCTATTATTAGAAAAATAGCTTTCATTAAGTCATCGATGTAAATATAGTCACGCGTTTCTTCTCCTGTTCCATATAATTCTATTAATTTGGTTTTCGAAGCTTTTTGATAGATATCCCAAAATAATAATTTATTTTGCCCTGGGCCGTAAACGGAAAAGGGCCGGAGACTGCACGTCTTGATATTGTACATTTCATGAAATTCTTTGCAAACCAGTTCACTGTAATATTTGTGCCAGCCATAAGGTGATAGCGGATTTATTGAGGAGTTTTCCTTTATAGGTAAACTGCTGGGATTACCATATACTGCTGCACTTGAAATATTAACAAATATACACAAAGGGTTGTGCAGTCTGATCATGTTTAAAACTCTTGAAACCTGCAAAAAATTTGCTTCAAGGTCTGATAATGGGTCCTGTAAGGAAAAAGTCACACTTGCACTGCCTGACGCAAATAAACAAACGTCAGGCTGAACATCTGTGAAAACCGTTTCATAATTAATTGTTTGCGGTAAAATTTTATAATAGTTGTATTCGCAATGAGGCACTTCTTTCAAATCAATACCTGAAACTGTCCAGTTTTTTTTCAGGAAATAATCAACGGCATGACTACCTATAAATCCTTCTGAACCAATTATTAAAATTTTCATTGTGTTTAAGGTTTGAAAATTATTCCTTGTCCGGTAGGAAGACATAAAATTTCAACTTTTTTTTCTTTTGCAAATTTATCAAATGCATCTTTCTGGTTGATGTGAACCGGGAAACCATAATCGTCTAAAATGATCACTCCACCCGAAACCACTTTGTCCCAGAAATATTCGGTAGCTGCAATTTCCGGTTCTACACAATTCATGTCAATTGATAAATAGCAAATCTTTTCTGCTTTACATAAAGGCAAAGTGTCAGGTACTGCACCCTTTATTACTTCTACATTAAAGGCCGAAAAAGTTTCTTTCACCTGCTGATAAACATCTTTATAACTTCCGAAATAATTATTTATTCCCGCGCTCTTTTCCTTATCGGATACTAAATCTTCAACAAGGCCGCTAAAGGTATCCAATAAATAAAATTTCTTGTTAGTGGCTGGGAAATTAATGTAATCTATTATAGCACGGGAATATGCTCCTGTGTTTACTCCACATTCTACAAAATCTCCTTCCAGTTTTTTTACATAGTCCGCCAGCCAGCAAACAATATATACACGCCACTGTAAAGTGAAATTATTCCACGGATTTGTTTGCTTAGCCAGATGGTAGGCTTTCGCAAAACGAGGTTCATTAATAAAATCTGAGTTGTTACTGGTAATCAGTCCATCCGTTTTATAGGTAGCCCTGCCATTTAATTCATGTGTAAACAATTCGCTGTTATAAAAAATAGTCCTGTAATTTTTTATAAACCATTTGATACGGATTCTGAATAATTTCAGAGATTGTGGAACAATTCCTTTCAAAATAATTAATTTGTGTTTTTAATAAACCTGGCCGGATTACCTGCTACCACAGTATAGGGTGCCACATCCTTTGTTACTACACTTCCTGCTCCTACAATAGCACCTTCGCCAATTGTTATCCCTTTCAGGATAATTGATTTTGCCCCTATCCACGATCCTTTATTAATCCGAATAGATTTTTGTGGTGTCAGTTCCCAGTTATGTTGCTGACCGTTTTTCCAGTCTTGTGTATCATTTTTTCTGATGGCATAGGTACTGTTATGGTTATCATTGTCCTGTATCATGCAGTCGTAGGATATTAATACATCATCTTCTACAGTTATATTTAAAGCGCATCCAAGCAAGGTATTGCTCCCTATAAAAACATTATTACCTATCACTATTTTTGCCTGGGCAGTATAAGTGCTTAAAATTCCTTCTATCAATGAATCCTTTCCAATTTCTATTTTTGAATTTTTATCTAATTTATTTATGCTCGCTCTTACAATGTCAGTATTTTCTCCTACTGTAACATTGGAAAAATCAACAGGTGTTTTTTTATTAATAAAATTATAAATTTTTTTTATCATTTATTTATGATGAGATAGAATAAAACGATTCCTTTTATTTTTTGCAAATAAACCATCTTCCGTATGAAATACCATCGTGCCAAATCGAATTTAACATGTATACTTCCTTGAAATTCTTTTTGAATTTAGCAGTCCACCATGCATCCGAATTATTATAAAAAGTCTGAATAGTGGTTGAAGTGCTCATCCAACCTTCATTTTCTCCGCTTTTTGAAGTAGGAATCATGTGCATGGAACTTTTTTGAGTAACTCTCGAAGCTTCTGCAATAAATTTTTCAATTCCCTTTTCTGTAAAATGCTCCAACGACCCGATGGAATAGGAGTAGTCAAAATAATTATCTGAATAAGCCATTTTTGTAGCATCTGTCACCAAAAGGTTGTTTCCGGCTATTCCTCGGTCCTCTGCTTTCTTAATCAAAAGGTCAGATATATCGCAACCGTAAACATCAAGGTCTTTGTATTTTTTTAAAATGTCGATGGTTACCCCCGTGCCGCATGCTATATCAAGCACCTTTCCTTTACAGTTTACCAGTAAAGTCTGTATCTCAAGCCAGGTAGTATCAATACCCCAGGTGTCAAGTATTTTGGCATACTCCGGGTCAAAATACATATCAAGACTTTGTTCATCGTTTTCGTTTTTAGGATACCTGATGATTTGGTTATTATAGGGTTTTAAAATACCTGTTTTATAACAGATTTTGATAAAAACAGGCGGTATAAGTAATTTTAAAATACGTTTCATTATTTATATAAATTTTAATTCCATTTGCAATTAACTATAACACTGCCGTAATCTCTGCCTTCAAATAAGGCAAACTCTGACCCGGTATCTATTACAGTTATCCTGCATTGTTCTTCATGTATGTCGTAAACAGTTCCATCCGCTTTGCAAATAGCAAAGTGAAAGGAATATATGTTAGGTGCTATTAAATTTTCCGGAATTCGCAATATGCCTTTACTTAGCATACCATCTTTTTCCAGTTCATCAAGGCTTTTTAAAATGGTAAAAACCCTGTTCCCGAATTTGTCTAACAAAGCAATTGACAAAAGTACATCATTTACTTCTTTTTGCCTGCATACATTCACATGCAAATTAATATTTTCATGAAACCCGAAATGAGTTGTTATTTGCCGCTCTTTATTAGCCGTATATATTTCCGAAAAATAAAACTCCTTCTTTGTATTTGTATCCGGTATAAATTTATTGTTTTCCTCTGAATTATGCTTGCTCGACAGGTAATGATTTATTATCCGGTCACTTGTATCATTCATTTCTACTTTTCCACCATTTAACAAAATACTTGTAGGGCAAAGATGGGAAATAGAACCCATATTATGGCTTACAAATAGTATAGTTCTTCCACTTTTACTCACTTCCCCCATTTTTCCCATACATTTCTTCTGAAATTCAGCATCTCCCACAGCCAGTACTTCGTCAATAACCAGTATTTCAGGCTCCAGAAAAGCAGCCACAGCAAAAGCCAGTCGTAATTGCATACCGCTGCTGTAATGTTTTAAAGGAGTGTCCAGAAAATTCTCCACTCCCGAAAAATCAACAATTTCATCAAATTTCGAATCTATTTCTTTTCGTTTCATTCCCAGTATGGACCCATTCAGGTAGATGTTTTCCCTGCCCGAAAGTTCGGAATGAAACCCTGTACCTACTTCCAGCAAACTGGCAATTCTGCCACGCGAAATTATTTTGCCTGATGAGGGAGGTGTAATTTTAGAAAGAATCTTTAACAGGGTAGATTTACCTGCCCCGTTTTTTCCTATTATTCCAATACTGTCTCCCGGAAACACATCAAAAGAAACATCGTTCAGCGCATAAAACTCCTCGGTACTTGCCGTATCGCTTTTAAATAAAGAGGTCAACGAATCGCGCAAACTTAAATACGATTGCTTTTCGTGACGAATACGAAATCTTTTGGATACATTTTTTATTTCAAGTATAGGTTTCATTTAAGCCAAATCAGCAAAGTAAGATTCTGTTTTTCGGAAATAAAATAAACCAACAATAAAAAAGAATAAAGAAGAAAACAAGCTAATGGAAATCAGGTTACTGTCCAGCGGTTTTTGAATGATAGCGTGACGAAACAATTCAATGGGTGCATACATTGGATTTAACGCAAAAATGAATCGAAGTGTAGCATTCCCGAGTATAGAAACAGGATAAATAACCGGGGTTATAAACAGCAAGGCCTGTATCATAAAGGGGATGATATACCTGAAATCTCTATACTTTATATTAAGTGCTGCCAACAATGAACCTAAACCGAAAGTAGCCACACAGGTAATAAGAATACTGAGTGGCAGAAATAAAAGAAATTGCCCGATAACAACGGACGTATGATAATAAAACAACATCCCGATAAAAATAAAAAAGGCCATTATAAAATCAAAAAACGAAACCAATACCGAAGAAATAGGGATAATAAGACGGGGGAAATATATCTTTTTAATAATGTTGGCATTGCTTACCATACTGTTTCCGGCATTGGATAGCCCGGATGAAAATATATTCCAGATAATCAGTCCGCTCATGGCAAACAAAGGATAGGGAATGGTCAGTTCTCCTGCTGAGGTTATTATTTTTCCTAAACTAACAGAAAGTAACAAGGTCATGGCAAGTGGCTGAATAACGGCCCATGCAAACCCCAAAACGGTTTGTTTGTATTTTACTTTTATATCCCGCCAGGTAAAAAAATAAAACAACTCCCTGTATTGCCAAAGTTCGCCAATACCCAGTGTCAGTTTATTTTTTGGTTTAATTTCGTATTCCATTTTAGTTATTCCACGAAGTTAAATCTTTACCTATCATTTCTTCCAGTTCTTTATTGTAAGGCCTGTAATAATCCACCAAAAACTGCTTTACTTCAGCATTAATAGGTTCGTGCTTTTTTTCCGTTTTATTAACATCCCGTAATAACTCTCCGTATTTATATACTTTATGTCCTGGTACAAATCGTTTGATAAGTTTTTTTATTGGGTTATGGTTTCGCAACAGGTGTTTAACTGCCCTCGCATAAAAATTCGAACGGGTTTTTTGGGTTACATTATGTTTCATTTCCACGTTAGGCAGAAACGAATCATCTATTTTCAGTTTCCTGAATATGGTTTTACAAACCTCCGCTCCGTTATTTTTCAAATCTTCGTAAAGCACTATGTTCACATTCTCTTTCGGAAACAATGAATAGATATTTTTAAGGTGGTGTGAATAAAGGCTGTATTCAATAAAAAAGTCAAAATCCCAGGTGTTTTCGTTATTATTCTGGTGTTTTTTTATCATTTCCGGCAGGTCCTCAAAATCAAATTTCACGGTCCCGAAGTTTTTCTCCATCAGGTAGGACGAATAGGTTCGTTCTACTGGGTTGCGAAGTATAAAAACCAGCTGGCAGTCCGGACTGTTTTTTTTCAATCTCGCCAGGCCATTCATGTCGGTAAACAATCCTGCATTTTTGGCAATTATTTTGGTTTTATCCGTATACTCCTTATGTGCGTAGTATTTTTTAAGAGCTGCAGCCAACCCCTCAGCATACTCTGCCTTGTCAGTAAAATAGCTAAATTCCTTTTGCGGATGGCTTATACATGCAGGGTGTTCGCCCAAATACCTTAATAAAGATGTTGTCCCGGCCTTTTGCGCACCCACTATCATCACATCTATTGGTCTGCTCATAAAATTCCCTTCAGTTTGTAAGGCGTCAAAAATAAGAAAATTTAGTAATTAACTACCAATATTTGTACATTTGTACTTCCTAATTAATCAACCCATGGTATTTGTATTTGCAACGCGTAATAAGAATAAAGTAGAGGAGCTTCAACTGCTTATTCCTTCTCATTTCAGGGTGCTGAGCCTGCACGATGTTCATTGTATGGAAGATATACCCGAAACCGACCCTACCATAGAAGGCAATGCAGCCATCAAATCTTTTTATGTGTACGAAAAATACCATCACAACTGTTTTGCTGATGATACAGGTCTGGAAATAGAAGCCCTCGATGGCCGGCCGGGTGTTCTTTCGGCACGCTATGCAGGTGAGGAAGCAATAGCCGAAAAAAACATTGCCAAAGTATTGAAGGAAATGGAAGGCATCGAAAACCGTAATGCCCGGTTTAAAACCATTATATCACTGGTAATAGATGGCAACGAAGTACAGTTTGAAGGACTGGTAAATGGCACCATACTAACCGAAAAACGAGGAAGCAGTGGCTTTGGCTACGATTCCATTTTTATGCCCCATGGCCACTCCCTTACCTTTGCCGAAATGAACCTGATGGATAAAAACAAAATTTCTCACCGGGCCTTGGCAGTGAACAAACTGGTGGAACACCTTAATAAAATTGCCGCTAAGTAATTTTTTATTGTTTAACCACCTTTTTAGTAGTTATTCCATTTCCTTGTGGTGAGCCTGGCGAACCATCCGTTTCCACTTTAACAAAGTAAATCCCATTTGGTTGGCTGGTTAGGTTTACAGTTGGGTTAGTGGTTGTTATTATTTCCTGGCCTAATAAGTTGGTTACTTTTATTTCCTTTATTTTCCTTCCTTCTGCACTTAAAGTAAATAATCCACTTGTAGGGTTTGGTGAAATCAAAACATTATTATTACTTATCTCATCCACTCCCAAGCCACTTCCTGTACAATCCACTATACTTACATCATCCACATAATAAAATGCAAATCCTGGATTGTTATTAATAGCTAGCGTATCGGTAGTAACATTTAAATTAAAATTGCCAAGAATAATATATTTCTCACCACCAGTAGCAATGTATTCCCCTGAAATTAATGTCCAGCTAGTTGTATCAATAATAATATTTGTATCAAGTAGTTGAGGAATAAAAGACAAAACGCTATTAGAAGCGACATAAGTATTAGAAGTTGAAAGATACATGCCAAAATTATTAGTGCCAACAGAACTTTCTTCAGCCAAATTTATATAAAAACTAACACAATATTTTCGTTGAGAAACTAATATACTATCTAATTGCACTTGTAAGTATTCTCTAAAAGTACTGTTACTTAAATATGTAGTTACACCTGCATATCCATTTCCAAAATGGGGGATTTCGTATCCTCGGGTGTTTAATGGTACGCCCAGCCCACTGGAAATGGCGCAAGTGTTAAATAAGTCAGGACTTCCAGTAGAAGGACTATCCCAAGGAGATGCAATACCAATATTTATAGCTCCATAAGAAAAATTACAACTATCTATTGCTTCAAAGCTCCAGTTAGGCACTATATTTTGAGAATAAAAGTAATTATTAAACCCAATAATTATAAAAAACAAAATTATCTTTCCTTTCATTATTTGCAAATAATTACTTTACCTGAATACACTCGGTTCTCATTAATGAATACTTGATAAAAATATATACCATTTTGCAATTGTTTTTCGTGAATGTTTATAAATGTTGCATCGTTCAATAATTTATAAGAACTTATTTGTTTTCCAAGTAAATCATATATTAAGATATAACCAGTTTCCTTTTCTGATAGTTTATAACTGAATTGCATTTCTCCTCCGTTCGGATTAGGGTATAATTTATAGTTTGTAATTTCATCATTTGACACCATGTGATTATTTATGGGCATTGATTTAGTCATTTCTAAATCTATTACATCTATAAAAAGCATAATACGTGACATAAAAACCGCATCTCCTCCATGTATTGGATTTTGATAGGCAACATTCTCTAATTGTGAGACTTCTGAACTGTCATATCTATATCTATCTTCCATACTCAGTGACGTGTCAGAATTATAGCGAATTTCGTTAAGATAAATAGAGTTAACAATCTTTTGGTTTTCCTCCATCGAACATCTTGTTGGTAAATTTTGATTCATTAATATTGCCTGTGTTGTATCAGCTATTGTTGAATCTTTGATGTATGCAATTATCTTTTGAAAACTGCCTATATTGTTGTATCTTGTACTGTCGTAAAATTTTTGATATAAGGTATCATCAGTAGTACCAAGTGACAATAAAGAGGTATCTGCTTTTAATGCTTTATAAGCATAAATAGAATCTCTCATTTTAAATTCAAAATTCAATGTGTCGTAGTTATTTTGATTCCTTATTATTGTTTTACAAACTTTGTTCTTGCGGTTTTTTTCTCACTTTGTACTTCCACAAAGTAAATACCAAGGGGTAGATTGCTAATATCTATTTCTGTCTTTGCTTTTGTTATAGAAGATGAAAAAACTATTTCTCCTAAAACATTATAGATATACAAGGGCTTCTTTCCCTCTCCATTAGTAAGGGTTAGAGTGAGAATTGTTGTTGCAGGGTTTGGAAATATTTCTATTCCTTCATTCTCTGTTAATTCTCCAACTCCAAAACCACTTCCTGTACAATCCACTATAGTTACATCATCTATGTAATAATACGACCAATTCTCAATTCCATTCATTGCCAAAGTATCTGTTGTAGCTTCTGTATTGAAATTACCGATAATAATATATTGTTCTCCTCCTTGTGCAATATAAGTTCCTGAAACTAATGTCCAACTTGCAGTATCACTTATTATATTGGTATCAATTATTTGAGGAGTTAAATTTAAACGATAAGCATTAGGAATTTGCGTATGTGTTGCTGAAAAATACAAACCCATATTGTTTACCGCATAATCATTTCCGTTAGACTTACTTGTATAAAAACTTACACAATACATTTTATTAGCTATTAATACACTATCTAATTGTACTTGTAAATATTCCCTTAGATTTTGTCCTTGACCAAAAATAACTTCTCCAACATATCCATTTCCCGTATGCGGGTATTGATATCCATAATAATTAGTAGGAACATTGAACTGCTGGGATGGAGGAATAGCGCAAGTGTTAAATATATCGGGAGAACCAACTGTTGGACTATCCCAAGGAGGAACGGAACCTAAAGCAACACCCAAAGAATCACAAGCTGTAACATTTTCAAAACTTGGGTTAGGCACAAGATTCGGTTGTGAAAAAATTTCTTCCCTTACTCCTGAAAAAAGTAAAACAAAACAAATAATATATTTGAAAACTGTTTTCAATATAGCAAAGATAGTTATTTTACTATTATCAACTTATCTGCTTTCACTTTTTCATCTCCCACCTTAATTACAAAATAATAAGCACCTCCACTCAATTCTACGGCATTTATTACTGTTGTTTTATTTTCAGAAGACAATGATTGTTGTTTTACCAACCGCCCTGTCATATCATAAATACTAAATAAACTTGTTTTATTTCCTTCAATAGAATATTCTAATATCATATTTCCATCATTCGGATTAGGGTATAGCTTGTAATCTTTTATTTTCTCCAGTGGAGTATTATTTTTTATTGATAAGTATCTATTTGTCATTTCAATATTCCTTATATCAATGAAAAGCATGATACGAGCCATAAACACAGCGTCTCCTCCGCTCATTGGGTTTTGATACGCTATGTCTTCTAATACTGAAATTTCTGTACTATCGTATTGATATCTTTCTAAATGAGCAGTATCACTAATGTACGCTACCTCGCTCAAATAAATTGAGTTTACTGTTTTCTGGTTCTCTTCTATCAAACATGTTGGAACAACATTTTGATTAATTATGTTTGCTTGCGAGTTATACCCTAAATCTTTTATTTGTTGAAATTTGCCAATATTACTATTCATCGCATAGTCATAAAAGTTATTATACAAAGTATCATCGGATGTGCCCGTTGATAACAATGTGGTATCAGATTTTAATATTCCATAAGCATAAATAGAATCACGCATTTTAAATTCAAAATTCAATGTATCATAATTGTTTTGGTTCCTTACTATTTTTCCTATTCTTCTTTCACGTATGTCAATTATATCTGCAATATCTAATGAACGAAGGTCGTCACAAGGGCTTCCTCCGGTAGCTGTATCAAAAGTAATTCCATAAACATATAAATTCGAAGTAGGATAAGGATCTGTATTTAATCCTGAAATAAAATGCCAGTTAATTGTATCAGTACTACCTATAATATATTTTGTATTACTATACCATTCATTACCTGTCGAATTACCACCTGCACCGGGAAACTGGTCCCCAATTACTGCATTATCAAAATTAAATCCATAAGCGCAAGTATCTAAGAAATTACAGGCAAACATACTGTTATTACAACTGCTTGTTGAATAAATACCGCTACCCATATTTATTAATATGTTTTTATAAACATAACTTTCAGGGCTATCGTCCACAGATATTCCAATCAAAGTGCTTGATAAAGTTGTATCAACGGGAACCCCAGTTTGCCTTATCGTATTATACTTCACTACAGCACTGTCGCATTCTGCTATACTTATTCCGCAATAAAAACCGGTTGCATACGAAGTATCTGTAAAATTTACTTCGTTGCTATCCACTGTTGCCCAATAATCCATACCTCTTACTTCAATGCCTGTCCCTTCTTTAGGAATATCAATCACATTATTAAAAATAATCAATGTAGTGTCTGTGCTGCTCGCGCCTGTGCTCGGGTTACCTGCATAAATTCCCCAATTGGCAAGGTTTGCAAGAGTTATATGGTTTTCGTTAATAGCCACCGTATCGCTTCCCATATCATAACAAACCACACCCCTTACCATATCATTCATATTGTTTTCATTAATGGTTATTTTTTTCTTCAAAGCCCCATCTATATACACTCCGTCACTATTTATGTTCAGAAACTCATTCCTTATAATTTCATCATTCAGGTTCCTCGAATATACGCCCGTGGTGCAGGTATCAAATTCGTTGGGTAAATTTGTACCCATACCTCCCACTATCAGGCTCGATACTTTAGTTTTAGGCCCGGAATGTATAGCATAGATAGCCGTTCCGCTCAAATCTCGAACTCTTGAAACATGCGTAATGTTTTCAAACACATTGTTCCATACTGCCATATTACTGCCTATCGACCGTATTCCATAATCTAGATAGTCAAAAATATTATCTTTATAAGAAAAGGAAGAATCCCCAAAAGGAATAGGTCTCGCATACGTAATTTCTTGTATCTCTATACCCGTAAAAGACCTTACCCGGCTCAATAACCTATCCTTCTGAAAACTCGAAACATTCCCATTACTGCTATAATCAGCAATAATATAACCTGCCATCGAATATATGGGCATTACCGTATACAACGAATCAAAGTTTCTACACGTAAAAACACTGTGATGCAAATTATAATCGTTCGTTTGCTGCATAGTTCCGCTGTACTTGGTCAAAAGCATTCCAGTACTATTTTTGTTAAATATAGTGCTGTCAATTTCATAATGCCCACCACCTGCTGAAGAAATAGCATTAACAGCATCTTCAATTACCGAAGTTTTTATAATTACCTTTTCCGTTTTCCCGTTGATTTTTATTCCATCCCATAACGTATCGCATCCCCGTAAGTATGAACCCAAAATTGTTAACGTATCATGCGGCAACAATACTATCTCACTTAGCTCGCCTAGTTTTATGTCACAATTTTTAAGAATTAAATTCTGATCTACATAAAAACTGCCGTTAATCCCAAATTGCTGCGCCTGTATTTTTACTGTACTTCCAGTTATACTGGCAAAGCCGGTTCCAAGCAGCGGCACTACTTTAGAAACAGAATCGATACTTACCGGATAAGTAACCACATAACTATTAACTGCATCTCCTAGGCTTATATTATCGTCTCTGTCAAACAAGCAGAATCTATAATCAGGATACACTGTCTCTGGAGTACAGGGCATACTATTAACAGTTAAAGTTGTACTATCCACACATCCATTAATAGTAGTAGCTGTTACAGTATAAGTATTCGGAACCAATATAGTACCAAAATTAGCGGTATCACCATCCACGGTTTGAGAAACAGGAGCCGGACTCCAACTATACGTATAGGCACCGGTAGCCCAAAGTACAAGAGCTCCCGGCAGGCAGTCTGGGTAATTAATCGCAACCACATTAAGATCTGTAGGATAAACCAACACCGTCCCTACCGCAGTACCTTTACAACCATTACTTGCAATCCCTGTAACCGTATACGTTTGCGTAGTACTCGGAGCAGCCGATGCCGAATCAATTCCTATTGCTGTAGCCCCTGCACTCCATACATAAGTGGCAGCACCGCCTGCCACCATATAGGCTAGGGTTCCTTTACATACGGTGTCTGATGTTACTGTTACAGTCGGGTTAGGTATAATAAGCGAATCATTAATAGAAAAATTTATTTCATCAGGCACCGCATTACATACCGGTTTGCCGGTACAGCTATATTGGTACGATACCGATAAATGGATATAATAAAGTCCATTCAATGTATCCACATCATTCACACAAATATGTTTAGGAATATCACCCGCCAGTTGGAAACAAAAACAACGTTTAAAATGAACATAGCCGATATTAAATCCTTGCATATCTTCATCAAACGCAATACTGTCAGTAACACTATCGGTAGTACAATCAACCACCTGTAGCTGAAGATTGGAAAAATAACCGTTGGTAACCGTATCCGTCAGCAAAAGGAAAACGTTTGGCAATGCTGTCTCCGTGGCGCAATAGGTGTACTTAGGGGTAGTAAAATGCCCAAGGTTATTAATAGTCAAAGCCCCTCCGTTAGTAAGTGTAAATATTGGATGCTCTTGTTTAATATACTGGTTGGTATCTGTATATAAAGTAGTATCATAATAGATACTTTCCATGTTCTGGTAATTTCGTACATAATTTGCCTTTACTGTAAAGTATTCCAGCGTATCTGCATCACAATCGGGCTGCATGTACAGCTTCATTTTTATTAAAGGCGGAAAGCTCGTAATAGGTTGCGAATTTTTACAATCCAGCAACGGAAAACAATTATGAACTGAATCAAGTCCCGAAAAAGTATAAGTGGTATATCCTGTAAATCCGTTAAAAGCAATACTGCATGGCGAAATGGTATCCACAGAACTCCAATGCCCTGTATTCGATAAAAATAAATTACCTGCCGTATTCCCTCCATCATAATCATCCACCGTCATTGTAAATTCAGTACGCAAAAGGGTATAATGAGGAGGAATATCAAATGATACCGTATCTCCGAGTTTGGAATAAGGTCTGAATTCATTCGGGAAATCAGGCTGTCCGTCCGAATACCTTGCCCCTGCATTAATAAATTCAAATGAAAAATTAGCAATGGCACAGCCCAATGTATCGCTCGCAAAATGTTCATAAGCTATTTGGGTAACAGGTTGCAAAATGGTAAAATTCGCACCCCAGTCGTCACACGAATGTTCAAGCGAACTATCCACTTTCATACCCATATATTCAGCCCTGAAGTCGAGCAAGTCATTTATTCTTCTTGTAAAAAATACATCACTCCCTCCAGTTGATAGAGGATTGGAAGGATAAACACTTTCTACCCTTAAATGAATATCGGCCACAAAATGGTAAGTTATAGAAGTATCAGTAAGGTAAGAATTAGGAATTTTAAAGTTCATTTCTCCCTGGTTAAAAGTATCTGCAACTACCCAAAAAAGAGGAGAACCATAGCCTATAGTAACCGTATCGTAATTCACCGTATCATTATTGTGGAATATTTTTATAATACTTGGCACCGTATGATCCAGTTCAAAAAGTTGCGCGTTCGCGCATCCTCCCCCGCACACTGCTGTATGTATCGTATCGTACCGCATCTGCAAATAAATGTTTGAATAAAGGCCTTCCACTCCTTTAAACTGTCCTTCTATTTTAGCTTCCACAGCATCTCCCGGGTAAGCCGATTTTAAATCCGGAAATCCCGAACCATTTAATATCGAATCTGCCAAAGGTATAGCAGAGCAGTTCCAGCTGAAAGGTAAAGCAGCAGTAGCACTGGTATTTGGGCAAACAAACCCTTTGCTTGTTCTCAGAAATGTAAAGGGATGATGTGAAAACGGGGGGCTTTGGTCATTGTTAAAAGTAGCAAATGCAGTGGGGTTACAAAATCCGGGACAATGATGCACCACATGTGTCTCAGCCCTGGCCAGCAGGTCAGCGCATGGCTGTATGGAGTCTGGTCTGTCGCAACATACAAATTCCATTTCAAATTTTAATTCATCCGTGTATCTGAAAGGGTAGGGAGGAAGCACCGTGGGTGCACAGTCGCAAGAAAGTTTTAAGGGTATTTCCAGGCAGGTCAGTTTTGCTAATGTATTCATTGCAGCCTGATGTTCCATCGGAAAATGATGTATATCAATATTAATATATCCGGGCGTATAAGTAGTAGTATCCACCGAACCTGTGGTGTCAGTTATGCAACTCCCTTTAGTTTCTCTTACTTCTGTCAATCGGGTAATAGGGGTATATACAGAGTCAATTAACAGATTCAAATGACCAATTAAAAAATCAGGAGACGAACTGATGCCCGAAAGAAGAAAACTGGAAGTATCAAGATGATACCCTGCAGGCAAGGGTAAATGTATCCGGTAATAGCCATTCGGGCAATCAAAAAGGAAATTACCATTCGTCCATACCTGGTCAAAATTCGGGCAGATTTTTACATTAAATCCTTCATTGGCTAATACATCCGAACCATTAGCCGTAAGTGCATCTATTGTTGAAGTCTTTTCATACACTCTATATATATAAC
The DNA here is from genome assembly GCA_947479085.1 of Bacteroidota bacterium. Classification (GTDB taxonomy): domain Bacteria; phylum Bacteroidota; class Bacteroidia; order 2-12-FULL-35-15; family 2-12-FULL-35-15; genus 2-12-FULL-35-15. The sequence continues at coordinate 169,296 of CANJYB010000006.1, forward strand.
CTTTACTTACCTCTCCGTTCAGATAATCGTCCTTTGCAAAGAGATGAGTGTGGTGGTCAGTTGTATCTAAGTCATGACATTGATTATTATATTTTTCAGTAGTATATATTCCGAGTTCTTTTGCAATGTCAGTAGTTAACAAGTCAGGCGAATCAAAGGGACAGGAAGCATTATAATTAAAATTAACTTTCAGTTCAAACCCATTTCCTTCATTCACATCATCCACATTACCATCTCCATCAATATCAGCCAGTGTATTTGCTCCAAATGGTGAACTACCTGCCCAGCCTGTTGGTAAACTGCTGAAATCAATTTCATAATAAGCCATATCAGCCGATACTCCTGTTAATCCCGGTATCAGGCATAAACCATTTGTACATCTCTTTATAATAGAAGAAGGCAAAGGTGTAGCAAATGAATTGATATAAATAGTATTGGTGTCAATATCGCCCAGCCGGGTGGTTACGGTAAGGTATATTTTTAAATCCGTAAGTTTCGCAAATCCTACGGGCGCACCCGAAACAAGACCATTTCCATCATTATGATACCTGAAAGTTAAAACAGAAGGTCCTCCACTGTCGCATCCGTTATAGCTATAATTAATTAAGGCATAAGGCGGGACACCAGCCGTATCTCTGGTAGTATAATGGCTTAGCTCGGGTTGCCCTCCCGATACAATGCTAACATTACTAACAATTCTTGGAATAGTATCACATTCATTACCAATACAACCGTATGTAAAAACAAAAGCATCAGGAATTCCCGCCCCTCCTGTTGCGCACTTTGCCACGGTACAAATATGAAGATAGGTAGTATCATTAGCAGCTAAAGAAGTATGAATACTATTTGAACCACCCAATGCTGTCCACGCTCCTGTAACTCCTGCATTTGTGCAACCTCCGGTAGGAGTTGAGATGGTCGAAAACGAGTAATAAGTAAGTGGAAGGTTTAAAAAACTTTGGCCTGTCAGATCAATTGAAAAGCTCGGAACTAAACTATCACCGGAAACAATTTCAAAAATTAATTCACCCCTGTCACCCGAATTCAGAATCAATGAGCCCGAGTAATTGGTTACATTATTGATGGTTACTGGTGTAAGAGTAGAACAAATACATTGCCCCTTTGCCATATAACCAAAGGTTATTAAGGCAATAATAGTGAGTAGTTTTTTCATGTTTAGGAGTTTTGAGTAAATACATTTTTGGATTTCTATTGGCTAAAATAAGTTATTTGTTTCAATAAACAATTTTTTTTATCAATTAATTATTTTCAAGAAATCATCTCATTTCCCAGCACTTTAATCAACTAACTCTTCCCTGAAATTCTTTTTTCGTCTGTTTCAATCGTTTTAGTGTACCGAACGATTGTAACATGCACCAAATAAATGCTGTTGGTGTATATTACCATCGAAATGGTGACAATAAGAATGCTGATGGTGTAAGTTACAATGGAAATGGCGACAGTAAGAATGCTTTTGTTTACTGTTACAATCGAAACAGTAACAATAAATATGCTGATGGTGTATGTTGCAATGAAAATGGTGACAATAACAATGCTTTTGGTGCATGTTATAATGGTAATGGTGTCAATATAAATGCTGATGGTGAACATTACGATTGAAAGTGTTACCATTTCGATTGTTTGTGTTACTGTTTCGATTGTAACCTGCTTTTTTCCGGTTTTTATAATAAACTACCCGATAAAGTATGAAGCAACGAACATGAAATTTTAATGAAAAAGCAGAAAAACGTAAAAAAGTGATGTTTTGGTATAAAATGGATGAAACAGACCATTAACAGGCAGTTTAAAAGAAATGGTCGCTTCCCATAAAAAAAATCCGGACTTCGTTTTTTTTTGACCTCGTTTTTTGACAAAAAATTAACAAAATGCGGTGAATAAAATTCCGCTATTCACTGCAATATATTTCTAGATTTATGTCAACCACTTTATTGAGGTTCAGCGTTTATGAATTTTTTAATTGTTGATAAATCGTCTGATAAATAATGCCCAAAAAAGTCATGTTTTTTTTGCAGAAAATTGACGTAAATTCGTAGTCGAATGACGGAAACACCAAAAGATATGGGGGGAATAAAAAAGAGTGAAGATTTTCAGGAAATAAAAAAATAATGGAACCCTGAAATTTTTAATAAAAAGAGGAAAGGATTTTTAAAAACGAAATGAATACTAACAATAAATAAACAACCAAAAAAAATGAAAAAGAAAAAACAAACACCCAAAAAAGACAGGAAAGCAATAGCTAAACCTGCTGCACAACATTCGGCTTACGAACTTAGCAAAAAAGCAAGCGACCGGGCCAGGGAAATTTATGCCAATTACTTTAAAAGTATAGGCTATGAATTGTAATAAACATTGCGGGGTTTAATAGCAAGCCTCGTAATAAGTGATTAACCTTTAAAAAAACAACAACCGATGATGAGAAAATAAAAAAACAGGTGTACCCATGTGCTACAGCACCCATGTACTAATAACTAATGAACAGATGAGTTAAACAAACGAGTGATAAATAAAATAATAAACCAGGTTTCCACTATGTTACCCACAGCGGAGAGACAGAAGAAACCACAATACAAAAAAAATGAAATTAGTAAAAATTCCAAAAATGAATTCAATCCCCATGTTGCTGGTCGAAGGACAGTCGCTGGTGGATAAAATGATTGCTTCTTCCTGGTTTCCGGGCACCACCAGCCAGACCACAGCAGCACAAACTGCAATAACAGCGCTGGACGCAGCAGCTGCTACTGCACAAAGCGGAACGCCTGCCGATACACAGGCAATGTATGTATGTGCAGAAACTACACGAGTAAAAATCAGGGTGTTGCTTTTAACAGTGGACACTGTCGCTATCAACAATCCGTCTAACAGTCTTGCAATCATTTCAGCAGCAGGTTTACAGGCTAAAAGAACAGGTTCAAGAAACATTCAAACCATAGCTGTAAAAGCAGGAACGGATCCAGGAAGTGTGGTGGTAAGGGTAAAAGCTCACAAACGCTTTTCGTACAAAATTCAGATGCAGAAAGGTAACAGTGTGGAACCTACAGGCTGGGTGGATGTTACTGTTACCACTGTGGTTAGCATTCCGGTAGCCGGTTTGGCGCCATTAACCCAGTATTGGTTCAGGGTAGCGCTTATTAAAGGCTTATCACAGGGAGCTTATTCAAATCCTGTAAGTATAAGCATGCCGGCATAAGTGTATGGAAAAGCTGAAAAAAAAGTCCTCTGAATAGATTTTCGGAGGACTTTTTTTATTGGCGCAATTATTGAAAAGCTCTCCCGCAAATTAGTACTTTTGCAAATTAATTAAACATTGTTCGCTAAAGCATAATTCCAAAATCCTGTATCTTTTACATGTTTTTGAGTTATTACTTATAAAAACAATAATTTTATGAGATTAAAAACCATTCTGATTCTTACCTCTTTTTTGTTCACAGGCTTGGCCTATGCACAGGATGCACCCAATAAAACAGATGCTTCCGGCAAAAAGCAGGGACATTGGACAAAGTATGACGACCAGCATAAAAAAATTTACGATGGTAATTTTGTAGACGACAATCCGGTCGGAACTTTTACCTATTATTACAACACAGGCATTCCATGGGCAGTCACCGTGTTTTCCCAAAAAGGGAAAGTAGCCCGGACAAAAACTTACGATGCGGGTGGAAAAATAACCGGAGAAGGAAAATACATTGGACAGAAAAAGGACAGCACCTGGAAATTCTATAATGACGAAGGCAAAATTTTATCGGAAGAAATTTATGTAAATGGAGTAAAAAACGGCAATTGCAAGGTATATTATCATACAGGCGATGTGGCCGAAGAAAAAATGTGGAAAAACGGGGTGCCAAACGGCCCTTGGAAAAAGTACTTCCAGGGAGGCCAGTTAAAATACCTTGGTCAGACCATCAACGATAAAGTAGAAGGGAAGGTCACATTTTATTATCCTTCAGGGCAGATAGAGGCACAAGGCATATACAAAGCGGATTTGAAAGACGGAGAATGGAAATATTATGAAGAAGATGGCAAAGTAAAACGCATTGATAAATTCATTCGCGGAATCAATCAAAATCCCGACAAAGATGTAATACCAAAAGCAAAATTAGAAAAACAAAAGAGAGAACACCAGGAGTTTGAAATTAAGGACCCTTACCGGGAAGGGTACACACCGCGTTAAATGAGCAAAAAAGGGAAAGTATTATTGGCAATGAGCGGAGGAATCGATAGTTCCATTTCCGCTTTATTGTTGCATGAGCAAGGGTACGAAGTAGTGGGAATAACCATGAAAACATGGGATTACGCCTCATCAGGTGGTTCAGGTAAAGAAACAGGTTGTTGCAGTCTCGATTCCATTAACGATGCCCGTTTGCTGGCGGTCAATCTTGGTTTCCCACATTTTATATTAGATATCAGGAACGAGTTTGGCAATTACATCATCGATAATTTTATTGACGAATACATGGCCGGCCGCACGCCAAACCCATGTGTTTTATGCAACACCCATATCAAATGGGAAGCATTGCTCAAACGTGCCGACATGCTCGATTGCGAATTCATCGCCACCGGACATTATGCCCGCATACGCGAGGAGAACAGCCGTTATGTTGTTTCAAGAGGGCTGGATACCAATAAAGACCAAAGCTACGTTCTTTGGGGATTAACACAGCAAAGTTTAAAACGTACCCTTTTCCCTTTGCAGAATTACCGCAAATCGGAAATAAAACAAATGGCCATTGATAATGGTTATGCCGACCTTGCTGCCAAAAGCGAGAGTTATGAAATTTGTTTTGTGCCCGATAATGATTACCGTGGTTTCCTTAAACGTAAAGTGGACGGGCTCGAAGAACGGGTAGCCGGTGGCAATTTTGTGGACAGAACAGGGCGTGTACTTGGCAAGCACAAAGGTTATCCTTTTTATACCATTGGTCAGCGCAAAGGCTTGGAAATAGCCGTAGGCGAACCATTGCATGTGCTCGAAATCATTCCTGAATCCAATACAGTGGTGTTGGGATCAAAAGAAGACCTCGAACAACAGGAAATGATTGTGGGCAAACACAACCTTATAAAGTATGCATCATTACCCGATAATTTTGAAGCATTAACCAAAATACGATACAAGGATGCAGGGTCGATGGCCACCGTTTCTCATAACAATGATAAATTAAAAGTACTTTTTCATAATACCGTTTCAGCTGTTGCACCGGGTCAATCTGCCGTGTTTTACGAAGGGAATGATTTAATTGGTGGAGGAATTATTGAACGTCAGATCCGTTAAAATAATACCATCATTTGTTTCTTCTGTCTTTCTTAAATGTTTTGTTTCATATTTTTATTTAATTTAGCACTTGAATAAAACATCCCGATGAGGAAATTAACTTCGTTACTTTTTTTAGTTATTCTGTTTTCTGTTGGTTTTTTCTCCTGCAAAAAAGATCCTGACAAAGCACCCGACATGGGATACAACTATTTTCCCGATCAGGTAGGCAGGTTTGTAGTATATGATGTCGATTCCATTTATTACGATGAAAACAATATCGATGCAGCTACCCATATCGCACCTTCAATCGAATTCAAATTTCAGGTAAAAGAAAAAATCGAATCCATTTATACAGACAATCAAAACCGTCCAACCATTCGTTTAGAGAGGTATGTAAAATATTTTGATGGAAATGTCCCATACAGCCAGATGCCATGGATATTCCGTAACGTTTGGGCTGAAAATAAAACGGCCACCACAGCCGAAAAGGTGGAAGAAAACATTCGTTACATCAGGCTTTCTTTTCCTGTTAAGGCAAGCCAGACGTGGAATGGAAATGCTCAAAACACACAGGATGCTATTAACTATTCTTATTCCTCCATCGACCAGCCATTAAACCTTGGTTTACTTGCTTTCGATTCGGTTATGCAGGTAACTCAACAGGATGAAACTACTTTAATTTCAAAGAAATATTCGATAGAAAAATATTGTCGTAAAGTAGGCCTTATCTATAAAGAATACCTGAACATCGAATCTCAGCCTCCTTCCGGTTGGTCAGGTGCACAGCAAACTGCCTATTACCAGATACCCATTACCCAACGACCAACCAAAGGAACTAAATATACCATGACTGCCGCTTACTACGGCACCGAATAAAATATGAAAAACACTACCTTAATTGTTGCATGCTCTTTAATTTTTAAACTGGCTACTTCACAAACTTCTTCCACCTATCTTGTTTATTTTAAAGATAAAAATAGCAGTCCCTATTCTATAAATAAACCTGCTGAATTTCTTTCAGAAAAATCTTTGGAACGAAGAACAAATCAGCACATTGAAATAAATCAAAGTGATTTACCTGTTAATGTAAGTTACGTAAATGGCATAAAAGCAATAGGAGTTGAGGTTTTAAATAAATCAAAGTGGTTCAATGCCATTACAGTTTCTGCTAATGATGAATCGAAAATAAATATAATTAAGGCATTACCTTATGTAAAACAGTTGCAATTACTGGCAGGCCCAACCAACCAGCGTGTTCCTTCCAAGTTTCAAACCGGAAGCCAGGCCTTATCTTCTCCTGCTGAAATGCAGAATGAAAAATCAATAAATAGCAATTTTTACGATTATGGTCCTTCCTATTATCAATCACATCAGATAGGTGTCGACTGCCTTCATAATCTCGGTTATCATGGCGAAGGTGTTACGGTAGCTTTTCTGGATGCAGGTTATTATAAAGTAGACTCCTTACCAGCTTTCGATAGTTTAAGAGTAAATAACCAGATAATAGGTACTTATGATTTTGTTGCGAACAACACTTCGGTTTACGAAGATTTTACTCATGGCATGGCCACACTTTCATGTGTTGGAGGTAATCTTCCTTCTCGTTTGGTGGGTACTGCGCCCAAAGCAAATTTCTGGTTATTGCGTACAGAGGATGCCGGCACCGAAACATTGCAGGAAGAGGTGAATTGGCTGGTAGGTGCCGAATTTGCCGATAGCGTTGGTGCTTCTGTTATCAATTCATCATTGGGGTATAGTTTATTCGATGGAAATATTGGAAATCATACCTATGCGGATTTGGATGGCAATACCACAATAGTTACCAAGGCAGCCGACTGGGCAGCCAGTAAAGGGATATTTGTAAACTCCAGTGCAGGAAACTCTGCCGGACCCCCATGGTATAAAATTACTGCTCCCGCTGATGCAGATAGTATCTTAACTGTTGGTGCGGTCGATTCTGGTGGTGTTACCGCATCTTTTAGTTCTCGTGGGCCTTCTTATGATGGCAGAGTAAAACCGAATACTGCTGCCAGGGGATGGGCTTCTACAGTGGCTTCTCCTTTTGGGGATATTGAGTACCAAAGTGGAACTTCTTTTGCTTCACCTATTACTGCCGGTGCAGTAGCATGTTTATGGCAGGCGCACCCTACTGCTACCAATATGCAGTTACTTAGTGCCGTTCAGCAAAGTGCCAACCAGTACTTTTTCCCTGATTCATTGCAGGGTTACGGCATACCCAACTTTTGTATTGCTCATATTATTCTTACAGATATACTTGGAATCGATAAGTTATCAGGTGAAAACGAACAACTCATTATTTACCCTAATCCAACTAATTCCGATTTTAATGTTTCTTTTTATTCAGAAAAAAAGCAGACAATCAAAATCTCTTTGTTCGATATTTCAGGAAGAGAAATAATGAGCGAAACAAAGCAGGTGAAAGAAAAAGGGAATGAATTCAAATTGCAAGACGGAGATATATCCAATGGAATTTATATTCTTCACATCACCACGGCTGAGAAAACATATTTCAAAAAACTGGTTAAGCAATAATCAGAGAACCACCTTATTTAATTTATTTTTATGCAGGCAGAAATTATTACCATTGGTGATGAGATTTTAATAGGACAAATTGTTGACACCAATTCAGCATTCATCGCCACTCTTTTAAATATGAATGGAATCAGTGTGAAACAGATTTCTTCTGTTTCCGATGACCGGGAGCATATATTGAAAGCATTGGATGAAGCCAAAGAACGAGCGGATATTATTTTAATTACAGGAGGCCTGGGTCCCACCAAGGATGATATCACCAAGAAAACATTATGCGATTATTTTAACACCACCATGCGTTTTGATGAAGAAGCTTACCAGGATGTGGTCAATTTATTCGCACAGTATGGTAAAGAGGTAACCCCCATTAATCGTTTACAGGCAGAGGTACCCGCGATATGTCAGGTAATTAGGAATTATAATGGAACTGCCCCTTGTATGTGGTTCGATGTGGATGGAAAAGTATTTGTTTCAATGCCCGGAGTTCCATACGAAATGAAAGCATTGATGAAAAACCAGGTGGTTCCTAAACTAAAGGAACGCTTTTCTTTTCCTGCTATTTTTCATAAAACGGTACTTACCCAGGGAATTGGTGAGTCAGCACTATCTATAATAATTAGCGATTGGGAAGATAGCCTTGCTGCCGTTAATATCAAATTAGCTTACCTACCTGCACCTGGTATGGTTCGTTTACGGTTAAGCACTAAAGGTAGCGAAGAAAGTAAGTTACGTTCTTTAGTAGAAATTAAAATAGAGGAACTCCAAAGCATTATTTCAGAATACATATATGGTTACGAAACTTTCGGTGAGGAAAACGATACCCTCGAACAAGTCATTGGTAAATTATTAAAGAAAAACAACAAGACTGTTTCTACTGCCGAAAGCTGTACCGGTGGATTTATTTCGCATTTAATAACCAAGGTTCCCGGCAGTTCTGATTATTATGTTGGTTCCGTTATTTCCTATTCCTACGAAATAAAGGAAACAGAACTTGGAGTGTCTAAAGAGGTGCTTGAAAAACAGGGGGCAGTAAGTCAGCCTGTAGTTGAACAAATGGCCAAAGCCATTCGTGAAAAATACCATACCGATTATTCCATCTCTGCTTCAGGTATTGCAGGCCCGGGTGGAGGAACTCCTGAAAAGCCTGTGGGCACAGTTTGGATTGCCATCGCCACCCCTGAAAAAGTATTTTCAGAAAAGTTCCAGTTTGGGAATCACCGCGAGCGAAATATTCAGAAAACAGCTAATGCTGCATTGAATATGCTGAGAAAAGAATTGGAAGGGAAATAAAAACGAAAAAGTTTTCGTTATTCATTAAAATATTTGCTTTTCCAGCTCATGCTGCTAAAACTGGTTTGTGAAATAGCACCCAGGAAAATCGAGAAAAAGAAAAATCCAATAGTACAATGCATCGCAAACCAGATGCGAATATTAATTTCATTATCCCGCTGCACCTGCAACCATTCGAAAGGAAACGAAAAAGAAAAGAGGAAAGCCAAAGCAACAATAAAGTAAAAATAGCTGTAAATGTTCCGGACAGGAAAATAAACAAACTTCCGATGCCAGGCGAGGTCTTTTCCCCATTGATGAAGTAAATAAAAAGTATTGTTGCCAAGCTGTGCAAACAATAAAGGATCTTGGTTGATATCTTCCAGGTCAAAAGCTTTGTTGGGAGCTATTATTTTAAATCGTTGTATTTTGGTATTGTATCGTTTTTCAAACTCGTTGATGCGGATAACTGCATCATAAGGAAATTCCATTTTAAAGTATTTCGAATCTAAAAAGCGCAACCTGTAAGTGATACAGATTTTTTCAATCTCTTTAATGGAATAAATATTTTCTGCATCTTCGTCTTTTAACCGAATGGTGCTGATATCATTGTTGCTGCCTTCTTCTTTCAACCTCTTCAATACGGTTTCATCAGCATCTGCAGATTTTTGCAAAAGGTCATTAACTTCACTTAATAAAGATGGGAATTTTAACCTTTCTTTTTTTAATTGTTCCGTAAGATTGACATTATCAAAAATCATAGTGTAAAAGTATAAAATAATTGTGGGATTTTAAAACTTCAATTTCTTCAGGTATTAAAACAACCAATAGCAGTAAATGTTTTTAAAATACTGAACAGGAGAATTACTCCCCATCTGGTAAAAAGTTGGAGGTTTTATTTTTATTGTAATCCAAATAAACAATACTTTTACATTTTCTAAAAACAAAAAATCAAGCGTTATGACACTTATTAAGGTACTTTCATTTATTATCCTCCTATACGGGGCTGCGGGTTTATTATTGTCTTTTATTAACATTCCGGGAAGAGATAGAGATGGGCAAGGCAGAGATACTAGTGGGAGCACTACAAGGAAAATACTTCTTCCTTTTCACAAAGCTGCACTCGGTATTGGAGCATTCGGTTTTTTCATTACCATGATTATAGTCCGCATTGGTGCCCAGGATGCAGGCGTGATGGTAACACCTTCCGGAGTTGATGATACTGAATTGCATACCGGCTGGCACATTGTAATGCCATGGAACACGGTTTATATTATGGATAAAACAGTTTGGGTGTATACCTGTGCCAATTCTACCAAGGAAGGAGCAAAACCCGATGCGGATGCCATCTGGGCGCCTACCAAAGATGGAATTAAAATGGGTTTTGACGTTTCGGTAAGCTGGAGAATTGTCCCTACAGAAGCCAGTTGGATTTATGCCAACATTTCTGAAAATGATGGAGGAACCTCCGGAAGGTATTATTGGTTGGAAGAAAATGTTATTCGTCCCAAATTAAAATCTGCAATGGCACTTACCGTTAGTAATTTCAGCCCTATCGAAGCATATTCTACCAAACGCCAGGAAATACAGGATAGAATTATAGCCCGGATGAGGGAAGAGGTGAAAGGGTATAAACTGATTATTGAACAGGTGGATATGCGTGAAGTGTTTTATAACCCAGAATACGAACAGGCCATCAATGCAAAGAAACTGGCTGAACAGGAGGTATTGAGATTGGTGGAAGTTACCAAACAAAAGGAAGAGCAATTAAAACAATCGTCCATCGACAAAGATATTGCTATACAACAGGCAGAAGGAGAAGCTAAATCATTGCAGATAAAAGGAACTTCCATTGCCCAGAACCCTAAAATCATTGATCTGGAGTGGATAAATAAATGGGACGGAAAACTACCCACTTATATTATGGGTGATGGAAAAGGAGTAATTATGAATCTGAACAACAAATAATTTATCCCTTTTGAGGATAAATTGTAAAAAATACTTGCAGAATTGAAAATATTTCTATCTTTGCACTCCGAAATTTAAAACGAATACTAATTCGTCCCATTAAAAAGGGACATAAATAATAAAAAATGAAGGCATTACGCACATACCAACCATCGGTTAAGAAAAGAAAAAACAAACACGGTTTCCGTGAAAGAATGGCATCTGCCAATGGTCGCAGAGTTTTAGCTTCTCGCAGAGCTAAAGGAAGAAAAAAATTAACCGTTTCTGACGAAAAAACTCATAAATAGAATTGATATTGATATCTTTTATAAAAAATGCTTCTCTCAAAGAGAAGCTTTTTTTTTGCCTTTATGTTGAAAAACGCTAATAAATTTAAACCAAAGAAAGAACTTTAAACAATATTTTCGCCTATCATTTTCAAATCGAATCATTTTCAAATTATAACCCATGCCAAGAGATAATTCCATAAAATCAGTTTTAATAATAGGTAGCGGCCCCATCATCATTGGTCAGGCATGTGAGTTTGATTACAGCGGCTCTCAGGCAGCCCGTTCCTTGCGTGAAGAAGGAATAAAGGTAACCCTTATCAATTCGAATCCTGCTACCATTATGACCGACAAGGTAACAGCAGAAAACATTTATCTGTTACCCCTGGAAGCAAAATCCATCATTAAAATACTCGAAGAAAATAAAGACATTGATGCCGTATTGCCTACCATGGGTGGACAAACAGCCCTCAATCTTGCCATGAAATGTGATGAGATGGGTATCTGGAAAAAATATGGTATCCGGATGATTGGAGTGGATATTCAGGCGATTGAAGTAACAGAAGACAGAGATAAGTTCCGCCAGCGGATGGAATCTATTGGCGTAGGAATGGCTCCATCTCATATTGCCCGTTCGTTTTTAGAAGGAAAGGAAATAGCTCAGAAGTTTGGTTTCCCATTGGTGATCCGTCCTTCGTTTACCCTTGGCGGCAGCGGAGGAAGTGTGGTATATCACAAGGAAGATTTTGATAAATTGCTCGACAGAGGACTGCATACTTCACCAATTCACGAAGTATTGATTGATAAAGCAGTATTGGGCTGGAAGGAATTTGAATTGGAATTATTGCGCGATGGCAATGACAATGTAGCCATCATTTGCTCCATCGAAAATTTTGACCCGATGGGTGTGCATACCGGGGATAGCATTACCGTGGCACCTGCCATGACCTTATCCGACAGTACTTATCAAAAGATGCGTACACTGGCCATTAAAATGATGCGCAGCATCGGAAATTTTGCAGGAGGTTGTAACGTGCAGTTTGCTGTTAATCCTGATGATTCGGAAGACATCATTGCCATTGAAATAAATCCACGCGTTTCCCGCTCATCCGCACTGGCAAGTAAAGCTACCGGTTATCCTATTGCCAAGATAGCATCTAAGTTAGCCATCGGCTTTAACCTGGACGAATTGGAAAATCAAATTACCAAATCCACATCCGCTTATTTTGAGCCTACTTTGGATTATGTAATTGTAAAAATCCCTCGCTGGAACTTTGATAAATTTAAAGGAGCAAACCGTGAATTAGGTTTCCAGATGAAATCAGTAGGTGAGGTAATGGGCATTGGCCGTTGTTTTCAGGAGGCATTACAGAAAGCATGTCAGTCATTGGAAATAAAACGCAATGGATTAGGGGCTGACGGAAGGGAAGTAAAGAACCAGGACGAATTATTAAAAAGCCTCGAACGCCCAAGCTGGAACCGTTTGTTCCATATTTACGATTCTCTTAAACTGGGAATTTCGGTAAAAACAATTCAGAAGTTAACCCGTATAGACCCATGGTTCCTGAACCAAATTGAGGACATGATATTACTGGAAAACGAAATTTCCAAATATAAATTAGCAGAACTTCCCCGCGAATTATTTTACGAAGCCAAACAAAAAGGCTATGCCGACAGGCAGATAGCTCATTTGCTGAAATGCCTGGAAAGTGAAGTGTTTAAACGCAGAAGAGAACTCGAAATTAACAGGGTTTATAAATTAGTAGACACCTGTGCAGCCGAGTTTGAAGCCAAAACACCTTATTATTACAGTACTTTCGAAGATGAAAACGAATCCATAGCTACTGATAAGAAAAAGATAGTGGTGCTCGGAAGCGGCCCCAACCGGATAGGGCAGGGGATAGAGTTTGATTACAGTTGTGTTCACGGTGTGCTTGCAGCTAAAGAACTGGGCTACGAAACCATTATGATTAACTGCAATCCCGAAACAGTTTCCACTGATTTTAATGTGGCAGATAAATTATATTTCGAACCCGTTTTCTGGGAACATATTTACGACATCATACTGAACGAAAAACCCGAAGGAGTGATTGTTCAGCTGGGCGGACAAACAGCCTTAAAGCTTGCCGAGAAACTCGAACGTTACGGCATAAAAATCATCGGTACCGATTTCAAATCATTAGACCTTGCCGAAGACCGTGGACGCTTCTCCAACCTCCTAAAAGAAAACAATATTCCTTACCCTAAGTTCGCTGTCATCGAAGATGCCGAGCAGGCCGTGGAACTTTCCAGAACATTAGGCTTCCCTTTATTGGTTCGTCCTTCCTATGTATTGGGCGGACAAAGCATGAAGATTGTTATCAACGAGCAGGAACTCGAACAGCATGTGGTCAACCTGTTAAAAGACCATCCCGGCAACCAGGTATTGATCGACCATTTCCTCGAAAATGCCATCGAAGCAGAATCCGATTCAATTTGCGATGGAAAGGATGTATATATTATTGGTATAATGGAACACATCGAACCGGCCGGTATTCATAGTGGCGACTCCTATGCCGTGCTTCCTCCTTTCGATTTGAGCGAAAACGTAATGAAACAAATCGAGCAACATACCCGCACCATTGCAGTTGCTTTAAAAACAGTAGGTTTGTTAAACATCCAGTTTGCCATCAAAGATGAGGTGGTGTATATCATCGAAGCCAACCCACGTGCATCCCGCACCGTACCATTTATTGCCAAAGCCTACGATGAACCTTATGTAAACTATGCAACCAAAGTAATGCTGGGTGCCAAGGTCAAGGACTTCAAATTCACGCCCCGCAAAAAGGGTTACGCCATAAAAATTCCTGTATTCTCTTACGAAAAGTTCCCTGAAGTTACCAAGGAACTTGGACCTGAAATGAAATCAACCGGAGAGGCCATATATTTTATTGATGACTTAACGGATGAATATTTCCATACGATTTATTCCGAAAGGAATTTGTATTTGAGTAAGTAAAATAATTTCCCAAAGAATTATCAAGTCATTTTCAGGACACTGCAAATGACTTTCATTACTATGCAAACGACTTTCAGCCCGCTGCAAATCATTTTCATTACTATGAAAGTAACTTTCATTGCAATGAAAATGACTTTAATTCCACTGTAAATGATTTTCAGTCTACTGCAAATGACTTTCATTACTATGCGAATGATTTTCATTACTATGCGAATGATTTTCATTACTATGCGAATGACTTTCATTACCATGCGAACGATTTTCATTACTATGAAAATGACTTTCACTCCTATGCGAATGACTTGCATGACGATGTAAATTAACCGGCAAACCAAATAAACTACCTTTCTTTGATAAACATTTGTAACAAATCACTAATATTGTCCGTCTTATAAGCAACAAAAATTTAAAAGCCATAAAATGAAATTAACAATCACCAATCTTTCAAAAACCTATTCAAACGGATTAAAAGCATTGAACAATATCAATATGGAAATAAGCAATGGTATGTTCGGTTTATTGGGTCCTAACGGTGCCGGCAAATCATCCTTAATGCGAACCATCGCCACCCTCCAGGAAGCCGACAGCGGTTCCATCATGCTGGACGACCTCGATGTATTGAAAAATAAAGAAGAAGTAAGAAAGGTGCTTGGCTATCTCCCTCAGGATTTTGGTTTCTACCCCAAAGTATCCGCCATCGATATGTTAAATCATTTTGCCATATTAAAAGGCATTGCTAATCCAAAAGAGCGTAAGGAAATTTGCGAAGCATTGCTCAATCAGACCAATTTATTCGAAGCCCGCAAACGTTATATTGGCGATTATTCGGGCGGTATGCGTCAGCGGTTTGGCATTGCACAGGCATTGCTAGGCAATCCCAAACTGGTAATAGTGGATGAACCCACAGCCGGACTGGACCCCATGGAACGAAATCGCTTTCATAATTTATTGTCCGAAATCGGTGAAAATGTAATTGTTATTCTTTCCACCCATATTGTGGACGATGTGCGAAACCTATGTTCCAACATGGTCATCATGAACCAGGGAACCATTTTATTATCCGGCAAACCTGCAAAAACGATTGAAGACATGAAAGGTAAAATATGGATGAAGCTCATAGATAAAGAACTCCTCGCAGAACATAAAAACAAGTTTAAAGTAATTTCCACAAAAGTGGTGGAAGGCAAAATTCAGGTGCATGTTTTTAGTGTTTCACAACCCGATGCTTCTTTCCAACCCATGACAGCAGATTTGGAAGATGTTTATTTTGCAACAATAACTAATTAGTTTACTATGTTCAACCAGATATTTCTCTTCGAATTAAAACTATGGTTTAAACGACCTGCCGTTTATATTTTCTTTCTCATATTCTTTATTATTTCTGTTTTATACATGCTCGTGCAGGGCGGTGTAATCGGTAACAGCAACACCGACAGCAATGCAATTGTCAATTCTGCTCGTGCCGTTGCAGCCTGGGTATCCCGCATCAATACCGGTTTTGTAGGAATGATTATTCTTATCACCATCATGGCTCCATCGGTGTACAAAGATTTTCAATACAACATGCACCCCTTATTATTTACCAAACCCATCACCAAGTTTGGCTATATGATGGGAAGATACACTGCCACTTTTTGTGTTGCCCTGTTTGTGCTTACCGGCAGCCTGCTTGGTCACATGATGATGTGCGGTTTGCTTGGAAGCGATACGTCAAGATTCGGTCCTTTTAATTTACTCAACTATCTGGAGCCATTCGTTTACTTTGTAATTCCGAACACCTTATTGGTAGGCGCTATTTTCTTTTCGTTGGTTACCTTCTCCCGCAATATGATTGCAGGTTATGTGGCCTGCATCGCATTACTCATAATTAAAACCATAGCAAGTGCATTACTTGCCGATATTGATAACCAGCAACTCGCTGCATTGCTCGAACCATTCGGAGAGCAGGCGTTTCGTAACCTTACCAAATACTGGTCACCGGACGAACAAAACACACTTCGCCTTCCTTTCGAAGGAGTATTGTTATACAACCGTTTAATATGGTTAGGCATCAGTTTTGTCATAACTGCTTTAACTTTCTGGAAATTTGAATTCACACAGTTCAATGAACCTGTTTCTTTTTTAAAACGTAAAAACAAAAAGGAAATGTTATCATTGGCTTCCGCACCTGTTCAGTCCTTGTCGGACATTGCCAAACCAACCCAGGTATTCAACCTTAAATTCAGTGTTTTTCAAATCTGGTTTTTGGCAAAGTTCGAATTCAGAAAAATAACCAAAAGCATTTTCTTTTTAATCATTTCACTTTTAGCTGCAGCTTCCATGTTGCTGGTAGTTCCTGTTGAAGAACAAAGGTATGGTACTTCCACTTACACTTTAACTTACCAGATACTGGAAGTAGGCGGGGCCCTGTTCAGTTTGTTTTTAAACATCATTATTATTTTTTATGGCGGAGTATTGATTTGGAGAGAAAGAGATGCAAAGGTGGAAGAACTGGTAGGAACGGCCCCTACCAAGCCATTTGTGGCATTCGCATCCAAACTGGTGGGATTAATATTAGTACAGGTAGTTCTTCTCCTGATAATAGCCATTACCGGTATGTGCATCCAAATGTATAACGGGTATTATAAATTTGAATTGCTTCAGTACATGGAAGATTTATTTGGGTTCCGCCTTATTGGTCTCGCCCTTCTTTGTGTATTGACGTTATCCATTCAAACTATTATTAATAATAGGTACGTAGCATATTTTGTTGCAGTATTGTTTATGTCATTACCCATCGTTTTTGAATTGATGGAATGGAACAATAAAATGATTTTATTCAACAGCAGTGGCCCCGAAATGCCTTATTCAGACATGAATGGTTTCGGTCATATTGTGTTTCCTTTCTTTTTATTTAAGTCGTACTGGTGCAGTTTTGCAGGCATATTAATTATCATCTCCAATTTGCTTTGGGTAAGAGGAAAAGAAAAAGGATTCCGTAACCGGTTACGAATTGCAAAAGCTTCATTTAACAATAAAGCTAAACTGGCAATGGTATTGGCACTTATTGTATTTATAGTAAGTGGAGGTTTTATTTATTACAATAACAATGTGTTGAATAAAAACATTTCTAATAAAAAACAAGAAGAACAACAGGCCGATTTTGAAAAGAACTACAAACGATATACTTTCACACAGCAACCTCGTATCGTATCCGCTTTCTGGAATGTGGATATATTCCCCAAAGAACGCGGTGCAAAAATGAAAGGATATTACATTCTGAAAAACAAAAGCAATAAAAATGTAGACAGTATCATTGTCAACTTATATAATGAAATTAAAATTGATGAATTGCAGTTTGAACATGCTGCAACCAAGGTGGTGGACGACAAGGAAAACAACTTCTATATTTATAAACTTTCCACAGCATTAAAACCTGGAGATTCTATCAAACTGAATATCTCTCTGAATTATTTTTCAAAAGGATTTAAGAATAGTGATGCAGGAACAGCGTTTGTCGAAAATGGAACTTTCTTTAATAGTGGTTATCTGCCAAGTATAGGTTACAGCGAGCGTTCGGAACTGGATGATAACAAGACAAGAAAGAAATACGGGTTGAAAGCAAAGGAAAGAATGGCAAAAGTAAACGACAGCCTTGCCCGTATGAATACCTATATCAGTAATGATGCTGACTGGATTAATTTTGAATGTATCCTCAGTACTTTGCCTGACCAGATAGCTGTAACTCCGGGTTATCTTTTAAAAGAATGGGAACAGGACGGCAGAAAATATTTCCATTATAAAATGGATTGTAAAATTCTGAATTTCTATTCTTTTCTTTCTGCAAGGTATGAGGTAAAAAGAGATAAATGGATTTCTCCTTCCGGTCAACCTATAACTATTGAAATTTACTATAATAAAGGGCATGAATATAATATCGATAGAATGATTAATGGGATTAAGAAATCATTGGATTATTATACCAAAAACTTTAGTCCTTTCCAGCACAAACAGGTCAGGATATTGGAATTCCCAAGGTATCAAGATTTCGCTCAATCGTTTCCTAATACCATTCCTTTTTCCGAAGGCATTGGTTTTATAGCAAAAGTAAACGATGCCGACCCGGAATCAATTGATTATCCATTCTATGTAACGGCTCATGAAGTGGCACATCAATGGTGGGCTCACCAGGTAATAGGTGCAAATGTGCAGGGATGTACGTTGATGTCAGAAACCATGGCGCAATACTCAGCTTTAATGGTAATGGAAAAAGAATTTGGTAAACAGGCCATGAAGAAATTTCTGAAATACGAAATGAACAACTACCTGAAGAGCCGGGCAATGGAAAGTAAAAAGGAACTTCCATTAATTTTATGCGAAAACCAGCAGTACATTCATTATAACAAAGGAAGTGTAATTATGTACGCACTGAAAGATTATATCGGTGAAGATTCGCTGAATGCAGCTCTTGCCAGATACATTAAAAAAGTAGCTTACCGGGAACCTCCTTATACTAACTCTATTGAATTTGTAAATTACCTGAGGGCTGCTACTCCTGATAGTTTGAAATACATTATTAACGATATGTTTGAAACCATTACGTTATATGAAAACAAAACAACTAAATGTTCATATTCAAAAACAAAGGATGGTAAATACCTTGTGAAGATTTCAGTAGAAGCAAAAAAGATGAAAGCCGACAGTGTAGGTAAAATGAAGGATGTCAAAATAGCCGACTGGATGGATATTGGAGTATTCGGAACCAAAGTGGTGAATGGTAAAACCACTGAAACGGAACTTTATCTTCAAAAACGAATGATAGATAAACCAAAAATGGATTTTGAAATTACAGTTGACGAAGAACCTGTGAAAGTAGGAATTGATCCTTACAATAAATTAGTGGACCGCACCCCTGACAATAATACAAGGGCATTAAAAGGTGGAGATAAAAATAGAGGTTCAGGAGATTCGGGAAGTTCAGTAACAATAAAGGTGGGGAATTAACCCCACCTTTAGTTTATTAGTAAAATAAAATAGGCTTTATTCCTCGCTCACCACACCCATTGCACAGAATTTTTCAATCCGATGATCAACACGTTTTTTAGGAGATAGTTTTTCGAGTACAGTCAGGTGTTTTAATATTTCAGCCTTTACAGTTTTAAATATTTCCTCATGGTTGATATGAGCACCGCCAACAGGTTCTTTGATAATACCATCAATCAGTTTATTACCAAGCATGTCATCAGGGGTAAGTTTCAACGCTTCTGCAGCACGTTCCTTATTGTTCCAGTTTCTCCATAAAATGGAAGAGCAGGACTCAGGAGAAATAACCGAATACCATGTATTTTCCAGCATCAGCACTCTGTCGCCAATACCAATACCCAATGCGCCACCCGAAGCGCCTTCTCCAATTACGATGCAGATTACAGGCACTTTTAATTGCGACATTTCCAATAAGTTTCTTGCAATGGCTTCCCCCTGTCCGCGTTCCTCGGCTTCAATTCCCGGAAATGCACCGGGAGTGTCAATAAAAGTAACGATGGGTTTATTAAACTTCTCTGCCATTTTCATCAATCGCAATGCCTTTCTGTATCCTTCAGGATTAGGCATTCCAAAGTTCCTTATCTGGCGCATTTTGGTGTTTATTCCTTTCTGCTGACCAACAAACATTACTGTTTTTCCATCAATGCTCCCGAAACCACCTACCATGGCTTTGTCATCCTTCACAGTCCTGTCGCCATGCAATTCCATAAAGGTATTGTCGGTTACCGAATTGATATAAGCCAATGTATAGGGCCTGTCCGGATGACGGGATACCTGGACCCGCTGCCATGGAGTAAGTTTTGAATATATTTCGGTACGTGTTGCAGCTATCTTCTCTTCAATATCCACAGTGGTTTTTGAAACGTCCACTCCGCTTTTCTCAGCTACCTGTTTTATCTTTTCCAGTTGCTCAAAAAGTTCTTCAATTGGTTTTTCAAAATCTAAATAATTCATTGTTTTAATTTTTAGGGAGCGCTAAAGTAATAAAAAACTATGAATTAAGTTTTGAAGAATTTTGTTAATAAAATATTTGTTCCCATTTAATATAATACTTTAATTTTGAATTCAGAAAAATTATGGGGAATCATTGTACAGGTTTAAAAGCAGGAGATAAAGCGCCTGATTTTAAATGTAGGAATCAGAAGGGGGAAATCGTTTCTTTGAAAGACTTTAAGGGTAAAAAACTGGTCATCTATTTTTATCCGAAAGATGATACACCAACCTGTACTACAGAAGCCTGTAATTTGCGTGATAATTATGCTCTTCTTCTTAAAAAAGGGTATGCAGTAATCGGGGTGAGTGCAGATGAAGAAAAGAAACACGTTAAATTTATCAATAAATACAATTTGCCTTTTCCGCTTTTAGCAGATGTGGATATGAAAGTGATAAGGGCTTACGATGTTTGGGGAGAAAAACATTTTATGGGGCGAATATTTGATGCCATTATCCGAACTACATTTGTAATAGATGAAAAGGGAATATTAGAAAAAGTAATTACAGATGTGAAATCAAAAAATCATACAGAACAGATTTTAGAAAAAAATAATTAAATAAACAGAAACAAATAAAATAAATAGAAATAATGGCCAAAGAAACGAAAGAAGCAAAAGCTACAATAGCAAAGGAAAATGTGAACAAGGAAAAATTAAAAGCACTTAATCTTATTCTTGATAAACTGGATAAAACATATGGTAAAGGTGCCATTATGAGAATGGGAGACCAGGCAATAGAAAATGTGGAAGTAATTCCTACCGGTTCATTGGGATTGGATATTGCATTAGGTATTGGCGGTTTGCCAAAAGGAAGGGTAATTGAAATTT
>CANJYB010000007.1 GCA_947479085.1 Bacteroidota bacterium
AGTTTTTCCCCATCTTAGTTTTATCAAATACGATAGGCATTTCGCCTGTGTATCGTACTGTTTTGCTACATTTAGTATATTTGTTGACATTTTATTGATTTTTAATATGTTATAAAGTTAGAAAATAATCTTAGGGATATGTGCGCAAAACACCATGCAAAATCTTTGTAAAATAAGTAACTGCACGATATTTTGTTATATTTGCGCAATTTTTTAAAAACATGGCGGAAAAGAAAAAAACAAGTGTCATTGAACTGGACGACTTTAGGGCGTTCATGAAGGTGTTTTCTAAAAACTGGTACATAATGGTATTTTTTGTGCTGGTTTCTATGGTGGTAGCTTATTTTTATACCTATAAGTTGCCGGAAGTATATGCCGCCAAATCTCAGATATTATTAAAGTCGGACAATACCTACGATTACCAGAAACAGTTATACAAAGGTTTAGGCTTTACCCAGGATTACCAGGATACTTATAACCAGATACGGGTACTCTCCTCAAACGATTTGATTGAAAAGGCAGTTTCCAAGCTAAAACTGGACGTTGCTTATTTTATTGTTGGTCGTTTAAAAACCACCGAAGCTTACGAATCTACCCCTTTTGAAGTAAACATTACCCTTACTAACAATGCCCTCTACGAGCAGGATATGAAATTTAAAATACTGGATAAAGGCCATTACCAGATAAGTTATAAAAAGGATGACAAAGAGGTGACAGCTAACTACCCTTTTGATACAGATGTTATTGGTGTTGACTTTTTATTGAATGCAAAGAAAAGCAGAAATATCAATGATAAGAGCATTGTTAAACTAAAAGAAAACAATTACCTGCTCAGGGTGCATAATCTTTACAATTTAATAGCCACTTTAAAAAACTCATTAAGTGTAGAAACACTTGAAAATACAACTATTCTGGAGTTAACCGTAGAAGATCAGATAGAACCAAGAGCCATTACCTTTCTGGATACCTTATCCAAGGTTTACCTTGATTACAGTGCCGAGGCTCAGATTGTAATAAATGAAAACACCTTAAACAATATTGATAAACAGTTAAAAGTGGTAGTGGAAAAGCTCGATTCTATTGAGTTTGACCTTGAGAACTTTAAATCGAACCGTTCTGTGTTTGATTTAAGCAAACAATCAGATTCCTATTTTAATCAGTTGATTCAATACGATAATGACAAAAGAAAGCTAGTTTTATGGGTGCAATCGTTAGAAGCTCTTGAAAAATATATTATCACAATTGGGGAATCAAAATACGAAAAACTATTACCTCCATCTTTTTATATCGATCCAACGGATGATTATTTGAAAACAGCTTTGGGTGAATTATATAGCCTTCAGATGGACAGGAATACCCGTTTGTTTAACTCCACAGAAGGCAATAATAACATTTCGGAATTAGACCAATCAGTAGGATTATTAAAGAAAAACATTCTTACCTATATTAAGAATTCAAAAATAGGTTTGAATCTTAAAATTGATGATGTAGATAAACAGATAGCAGATTATACCGGCATTATTAAAGGTATTCCTAAAACGGAGATTGAAATGTTGAACATTCAGCGCAAGGTGGATGTGAACGAAAAGATGTACGAATACTTATTGGAACAACGTGCAAACACTATTATAGCAAGAGCTGGTATTTTACCACAAACTGAAATTATTGAATCAGCACACACTATAGGGATAGTAAGACCAAACAAGAGAAAAATATTTTATTACTTTTTAATTGTTGGTATTGTTTTGAGTTTGATTTATGTGTTTATCCGTTCTGTATTGTTTTCAACTATCGAAAACATTATGGAATTAAAACGCCTCACCAACCTTACCGTCCTGGGAGAAATTATGCTCTCGCAGGAAGCTGCGGATAATTATATAATTGTAAATAAGGATCCAAAGGCCGCTATTACGGAAAGTTTCCGGGCTATAAGAACTAACCTGGAGTATATGGCCAGTGAAGCTAATTCGAAGGTGGTGCTTATTACATCTTACAACCCGGGAGAAGGAAAGACATTTTGTTCAGTAAATCTGGCTACCATTCTTGCCAAAGCGGGTAAAAGAGTATGCCTCGTAGAGTTGGATTTGCATAAACCTAAAGTTCAGAAAGCATTTAAAATGTCATCTGATGTTGGAGTAAGTACCATTTTAATCGGGAAAAGTCATACTTCTGAATGTATTATTCCAACTGAGATAGAAAATCTTTCGGTTATTCTTTCAGGACCAACTCCACCTAACGCCTCAGAGATAATTTTGAGTAAACACCTTAATGAAATGTTTAATTATGCACGTGAACATTTTGATTACATCATTGTCGATTCAGCTCCGGTTGGTTTGATTACAGATGCGTTGGTAATTATGAAGAGTGCAGACATATCATTATTTGTTCTGAATGCTAAGTTTGCAAAGAAACATGTGGTAACGATAGCACAGGAAATAGTGGACAATAACAAACTGAAAAATTTCGGATTGATATTAAATGGTGTAAAACGAAGCCGTTCGAGGTACTACTATAACTATGGATACGGATACGGATATGGTTATGGATACGGATACCGAAGTTCTTATGGTTACGGCCGTTCTTACGGATACGGGCAGGGAGCATACGGATATGGTTCGAACAAAAAGAAAGATAAAAAATAAATCAGTTGGTTTTTTGAAACGAGGATGGATAAAAGTAATGAAGAATGGACGCTGATAGTAAAACCAAAATCTAACTGGTTAGATTTACATTTAAAAGATTTATGGCATTACCGTGATTTGGTAATGTTGTTTGTAAAAAGAGACTTTGTTTCGGCTTATAAGCAAACAATACTGGGCCCTCTCTGGTATATTATTCAGCCTATATTAACTGCTATAATGTATTCAGTAATATTTGGTACCATTGCCAATATAGCTACTCCTCTTCCTAAATTTCTGTTTTATTTGTCAAGCATTACGATGTGGAATTATTTTTCCGAATCGTTGAATAAAACCTCCAACACTTTTATTTCCAATGCACAGATTTTCGGTAAGGTTTATTTTCCACGACTTACCGTACCCTTGTCAATCATCATCAGTAATCTTATTACTTTTTCAATACAGTTATTTGTATTTATTGTTGTTCTGATTTATTACCATTTTAATAAAGATGCTTCAATCGCTCCCAATAACCATCTTTTTTTATTACCGGTATTGATTTTAATAATGGCCGGAACAGGACTTGGAGTAGGAATCATCATTTCATCGTTAACCACCAAATACAGGGATTTAAGATTCTTAATTGCTTTTGGAGTTCAGTTGCTTATGTTTGCCACACCTGTTATTTACCCTTTGTCTTCGGTAACCGGATTGAAAAGAGCAGTAATTCTTGCCAACCCACTATCCTCTGTAATAGAAACCTTCCGTTATGCCTTTACAGGTGTGGGAGGATGTCATTGGCATTACCTTGCTTACAGCTTTGGTTTTATGGTAGTCGTGCTGGTTATTGGTATTTTGCTTTTTAATAAAGTGGAGAAATCATTTATGGATACAGTTTAAGGAAAAGGGAAATGAAAACTGTAATAAAGGTTGAAAATATTAGCAAAGAATACCGACTGGGAGAAGTTGGTACAGGAACGATTTCACGGGATATTAACGGATGGTGGGCAAAAGTAAGAGGAAAAGAAAATCCGAACCTTAAAATTAACCTTGCCAATACCGGAAAACCTCAGGCTTCTCATCACCAGGCTTTATCCAATGTTTCGTTTGATGTGAACGAAGGAGATGTATTGGGGATTATTGGAAAAAACGGGGCGGGAAAATCTACTATTCTTAAAATATTGTCACGTGTTACCACTCCTACAGAAGGCTTATTTAAAGTAAAAGGTCGTATTGCCAGCCTGCTGGAAGTTGGTACAGGTTTTCATCCGGAACTTACCGGGAGGGAAAACATTTACCTGAATGGTGCTATTCTGGGCATGCGAAAAAATGAAATCACCAGTAAGTTTGATGAAATAGTTGATTTCTCTGGCGTGGAGAAATTCATAGATACTCCTGTAAAAAGATATTCTTCCGGGATGTATGTGCGTTTGGCATTTGCTGTAGCTGCTCATTTAGAACCTGAAATATTGGTGGTGGACGAGGTGCTGGCAGTTGGAGATATTGCCTTTCAGAACAAATGCATGGGTAAAATGAGCGAGGTAAGTAAAAACGGGAGAACCATTTTATTTGTTTCGCATAATATGCAAGCTATGAGTCACCTTTGTACAAGGGGAATTTTGCTTCAAAACGGATTGGTTACTTATGATGGAACTATCCAGGAATCGATTAAGAAATATTTAAGTTCTTCTATTGATACCACCGGTCCAACTTACGACCTTTCTGAAACAAGGGATAGAAAAGGAACCGGTATATTGAGGTTTACAAAACTGGAAATATATAGTAACAATGAACTTTGCAATAACTTTATAATAGGAGAGGAGATGGAACTCCGATTAACGGTTAAGGCAACTCAAGCGATGCGTAATCTTAGTATTGCCATACATATATATAGGTTTGATGAAATTAAGCTTGCCAATATTGAAAACATAGATTCTGATTTCAGAATTGATAGTATAGAAGGAGAGGCTGTGTATTCCATTAAATTTAAAAACCTTAATTTTTATCCTGAGTCTTATAAATTAGGCTTCTGGATAGCGAGCACGGATAGCCAGGAAACTCACGACCATTTAACGGTTTGTGCTGAATTTAATATGATGGAAGGAGCACCACAGGTGAAAAGGAAATTACTTAAATCGGGAGGATCTGTTTATTTAACCCCTGACTGGAAAAAGATAAAATAAATTAGATTCTTCTCTTTTGATTAAAGGGAAGGAAATGTAATAATGGAAACTTCTCAATCGCTTACCAAACCATTTGTCACTGTTCTGATGACTGTTTACAATGTAGACAAGTACATTCGTGAGGCGTTGGAAAGTGTTTTGAATCAAACCTACCGCGATTTTATTTTTCTTATTATTAACGATTGTTCGGAGGATAAAAGTGAAGAAATTATTCTTGAATACAAAGACAAACGAATCCGTTATTATAAAAACCCTAAAAATCTTGGATTAGCCAGAGCACTGAACAAGGGCCTGGAAATGATAGATACAAAGTATTTTATTCGTATGGATTCTGATGATATTTCAGTACCCCATCGGTTTGAGGTACTTGTAAAGTATATGGAATCCCATCCTGAAATTGGAGTGTTCAGTTCCGGGTTGAAACGTTTTGGTAATGATAATTCTGTATGGCAATTTCCTGAACATGATGATGACATAAAAGCTTATTTGCTTTTCGGACCTTCCATTGCTCATGCTCCAAGCATAATACGCACGCAGGTAATGAAAAAAAACAATATTTTTTACCGCGATGTTTACCAGCACATAGAAGATTATGATTTATGGTACCGGTTAATGAAGGTTACTAAGTTTGCCAATACCAAAGAGGTATTGTATATGTACAGGGTGGCCACTCATAACGTAACCGTAATGTATTCCGACACTGCACTGGAACGCAAAAAAAGCATTTACCGCTGGGTGCTCGAATCTTTCGGGGTAATACCAACTGACGAAGAACTTTTGCTGCACATCGTATTAAATCAGAAAATCAGTAAGCCAGATCCCGAAAAAGTGAAGAAAGTAAGGACCTGGTTAAATAAATTACTTGAAACAAATAAAAAGAATCATTACTTCCCTCACCAGGCATTGGTAAAACAAGCCAATTTGAGATGGCAACGCATGTTTTACACCTTGCCTGAAACCAGTTATAAAAGCGTATTTACATATATCCGGCTTTCCGGAGGAATTAAACCTAAACAGTTATACTACCTTATAACATTTACCATGAACAAAATTCTTGGCAGAAAAAAAGCCTAAGATTTGTTTTCGGTTTAATTACCATGATATTTAAGTCATTGGTTTTATTCCAATTATATTTTCTACACTTCCATTCTGATTATAATTTCTGCCAAAGTATGTTTTTGGGCATGGCAGCCTGAACATTATTTTCACCGAGGTTAGTTTTGGGCATGGCACCCTGAACATTTTTTCCACCGAGGTCAGTTTTGGGCATGGCACCCTGAACATTATTTGCACCAAGGTAAGTTTTGGGCATGGCACCCTGAACATTTTTTCCACCGAGGTTAGTTTTGGGCATGGCATTCTGAACATTATTTGCACCAAGGTTAATTTTTACAATGCCATTCTGAACTTTTTTTCACCGAGGTTGGTTTTGGGTATGGTATTCCGAACATTATTTTAACCAAGGTTAATTTTTACAATGCCATTCTGAACATTTTTTTCACCGAGGTTGGTTTTATTTCCCCATTGCGAACCTTGCATGTCTCTTTATTTTGAATAACGGAAAAGTCTGTCACCTAAAAAGAACCATTTTATTTAAATAAGTGTGCATTTTGAATAAGAATGAAAAGTTATTCTAACCGAGGTGTGAATGTAAATGGAAAACTTTCTAACAGAGAAACAAAAGCGTTCAGGCAACTTAATATAGTGATTTCGTCTTCTGTTTATTTTCCTGAAAAATATTTTTGATCCGTTTATGGAATTTAAAATAAACCGGCATCTTATAGTTAAACAGTTTAATATTTAACCTTAAAACTAAAAAAAATGAAAAGTCAGAATTTAAAAAAAATGTTACCGGTAGCATTGCTAAGCATTGCATTACTGGCGTTGGTAGCCTGGATTAATCCGGGTAATTATTATGAATTGGCACAGGAAAATGATTTTATCCGAACGCTGAAAAAGAAATTATCTGTTTACAATGAACAAATGCCCGAAGACAGGATATATGTTCAGTTTGATAAACCGTTTTACGAACCGGGAGATAATATCTGGTTTGGCGCTTATGTGCGCGATGGTTCCACACTGAAAGCTTCCGGCAAAAGTGATATTGTACATGTGGAGTTTGTTAATCCAAAAGGAACTATCGAAAAATCAATTATTCTGATTGCAAAAAACGGTATAGCTTCCGGAGATTTCACCTTAGATAAGGAAGCCTTGGGTGGAATGTATAAAGTAAGGGCTTACACCAACTGGATGAAAAATGAAGATGTGAATGCAGCATTTGAAAAGGAACTGCAGGTGCAGGATGTGATATTGCCGAATTTGAAAATGAAACTGGACTTTGAGCGCAAAGCTTTTGGGGCGGGAGATGAAGTGGTGGCAAAACTGGAATTGAATACAAATGAAAATAAACCGTTGGGAAATTATAAAATAAATTTTGTTGCAAATCTCGATGGAAAACAACTATTGACCAAAGCAGACATTACGGATGAAGCAGGAATAAAATACATTCATTTTAATCTGCCAAAGGAATTAAAAACCAATGATGGATTGCTGAATGTGATGATAGATTATAACGGAAACACAGAGAGTATTTCGCGTTCCATACCAATAGTATTAAATAAAATAAAACTCGACATGTTCCCCGAAGGTGGTGATTTGGTGAGTGGTTTAAAGAGTAAAGTTGCTTTCCGTGCTTTGAACGAATTTGATAAACCTGCGGATGTGGAAGGAATAGTTGTAAATGAAATGGGTTTGCAGGTGGCCACTTTCAATAGTTATCATCAGGGTATGGGAGCATTTGATTTTACACCGGTTGCAAATGAAAAGTACACTGTTAAAATTACTAAACCGGAAGGAATTAAAGAAACATTTGCTTTGCCTGAAACATTTGCAAGAGGATATGTGTTGGGTGTGGATAATTCAAAACCATCGGAACTAACCGTAAATATTAATACTACAGAAACAGAAGAATTATCGCTGGTAGCCCAGGTAAGAGGAAAGATATACTATTCAACTGCTGTAAATACAAAGAAGGGAAGTAATAAAATTGTTTTGCCCACTTCCGATTTCCCTATTGGTGTTTCACAAATTACGCTGTTTGATTCTAAAGGAATAGCCCGTGCGGAACGACTTGCCTTTGTAAATAAAGACAAACAACTTAGTATTTCGGTGGCAACTGATAAGGAAAAATACCTGCCAAGGGAAAAAGTGAAAATGACCTTAACCGTAAAAGATGAGCGGGGAATGCCAATGCCGGCCAACTTATCCATGTCGGTAGTTAATGACCAGTTACTTTCATTTGCCGATGATAAATCTGGAAATATGTTATCACAACTTTTATTGCAACAGGATATTAAAGATAAAGTGGAAGAACCTGCATTTTATTTTAATAAGAAAGAAGCAAAGGCTGATTTGGCGTTGGATTATTTATTAATGACTTCGGGCTGGAGAAGGTTTACATGGGAAAAACTGCAGGGAGATAATATGCCTGTGGTTGCTTACCAATCTGAAAGAGCAATTGTATCAGGAATGGTAATGGATGCTTATACAGGCAAACCTTTACCAAGCGCTAAAATAAAAATAAATGCAGGAGCTGAATACGAGACAGACGAGAACGGAAAATTTATATTTAATAAACTGGATTTAAGCAACCCTGTTAATCTAACACTTAGTAAAACTGCTTATACATCGGCTGTGCAGGCGGTTCCTAATTACGGAGACAACCAGGTTTATTATTTATATCCTGCAAATTATAATTATTATGGTTACTTCAGAGGAGCCGGAGGTGCAGGAAAAGCGGATGCAGGAGTTCAGATGGACGAAATGGCAAACATTCCGATGGCTGCTGCCAGAGGAGAAAATGCTGAAGTGTTAAAAGTTGTAGAAATAAGGGAAGAAATGGCATTGGAAAAAATGGCTGAGCCAAAAAGAGTAATGCAAAAACATGAAGGAAAAAGGGAAAGGGGCAAAAATCTTGAAAAGCCGATAGTCGAAAACATTGTAATGGCTGATAACAAAAAGGCAAAGGAAGAAAAGAACGAAGAGAAAGGATTGAAACAGGTAATTGTTAAAGCGAATGATAACCGCAACGACCGTTTTAATAAGGATAAAGATATGGAGGCCGCTGATGATGAACAAATGAACTTGAATGGATTAGCGAAACAGCAGGCAGTTGTCGCAACTCCGGTTTATTACAGGGCACGACAATTTGCTGCACCGGTTTATGACAAACAGGAAACAGTGGAAACCCGTAGAGATTTCAGAAACACAATTTACTGGAATCCCAATGTGGAAGTGGACCGGACAGGAATGAAAACAGTAGAGTTTTATGCCAGCGATGATATTACATCATTCAGAGCAACAGTAGAAGGTCTTGCAACAGATGGTTCTTTAGGAAGAGCAGAGTCAACTATTTATACTCAATTGCCTTTTGCCATGTCAGCAAAAATACCTGTTGAGGTTGCTACTGAAGATAATGTGTCCATTCCGCTTACATTAAAAAACAATACAGATAAACCATTGGGTGGTTTTATTACCATCACATCTCCTGAAGGACTAAAATCCCTGGTTGAAGTTCCATCCGTGCAAACCATTATGCCGGGTAAAGCAAAAACAATTTACCTTGATTATAAAGTGCTTGATAAAGTTGGTTACGGAGATTTCACCATTAGTTTTAAATCCTGCGGGTTGGGAGATGCGTTTACTCAAAAAATAAAAATAGCTCCTAAAGGATTCCCTGTAAGTGCGTCTTTTTCCGGACAGGAAGTAGAAAAGGAATATTCTTTTGATATGAGTAATGTGGTGAATGGTTCACTTAAAGCGAATTTCACCGCCTATCCTAATGTGGTGAGTGATTTGATGAAGGGAGTGGAAGGTATATTGAGAGAGCCTTATGGTTGTTTTGAACAGACTTCTATGAGTTCTTATCCAAATGCAATGGTGCTTGATTATTTGAAATCTACAGATAGTAAGGATGATAAAACACTTTCCCGTGCAGAAGACTTACTGGATAAAGGGTATAAACGATTGATAACATTTGAAACGAAAGATAGGGGATACGAGTGGTTTGGTTCCAATCCGGGACATGAAGCATTAACGGCTTATGGATTAATGCAGTTTAATGATATGAAAAGAGCAGGGGAGAAGGTGGATAATAAAATGATGGAACGCACTGCGAATTGGTTATTTAGCAGAATAGATGGTGATGGAGGATTTAAAAGAAGTGCAGAAGCTTTGGATAATTTCGGAAGAGCAAGAAAAGAAATTACGGATGCATATATCGTTTATGCATTATCTGAAGCAGGGTTTACCGATATCAAGAAAGAATTTACAGCTTCTTATAATTATGCAATGAAAAGTAAAGACCCTTATGTATTAGGACTAGTGGCTTGTTCGGCATATAACTTAAAAGAAAATACGAAAGCAGATGATGCATTGAATTTACTATTGGCTAAACAGGAAAAGAATGGAAGCTGGACAGGAGCAGAACATTCTATTACCTATTCTACCGGACAGTCTTTGACAATTGAAACAACTTCATTAGCGGTGATGGCAATTATTAAATCAGGAAATGGAAATGGGAATGCAATGGCCAATGGGGTAAAGTTTATTGTTGGTTCCCGGAGCGGTTATGGAGAGTTTGGAAATACACAGGGAACTATCCTTGCCCTGAAAGCATTAACAGAATATGCCAAGGCAAGCAAAAAAACAAATGAAAATGGAGAGATTGCTATTTATGTGGATGGAAAAAAGGTGACTGATAAAACATACAAAGCAGGAGAAAAGGAGGCCATTGTTATAGATAATATTGAACAGTATATAAACGGAGATGGCCAACATACTTTAAAAGTGAAATACATAGGTGTAAAAACTCCGTTGCCTTATTCTGTTTCTGTAAGTTGGAATACCAGTTTACCTTCAAGTTCAAAAGAATGCTCAGTTGGTTTTACAACAAAAATGTCAAGCAAAACTGCAAATGTGGGCGAGACTGTTCGATTAAGTGCAACTCTGACCAATAAAGAGAATAAAGGGATTCCAAGCACTATGGCAATCATTGGAATACCGGCAGGGTTTACTGTTCAACCATGGCAGTTAAAAGAAATGCAGGAGAAGAAAGTGTTTGATTATTATGAAGTGGCTGGCAACAACATTGCAATTTATTACCGTTGCATGGCTCCCAATGCTGTGAAAGAAATTAACCTGGATTTGAAGGCTGAAATGCCTGGAGAATATGACGCGCCAGCTTCATCAGCATATTTATATTATACTAACGAATATAAAACATGGAGTGGTATGTATAGAGTTAAAATTTCAAAAAGTAAAATCTAAATGATTTACCGCAGAGTACGCATAGCAATAAATGAAGTTCGCAGAGCAAAAGCTTTGCGTTCTCTGCGGTTTTTTACTGCGTTTCCTCTGCGGTTATTTTCCTTTTACTTCTTGTTGGGTTCGGTAAACTGCAAAGCAATACCATCTAAAGATAGCACCAAGGTGCAGTACCAATTGAACGACCCTCGAAATCCTGATTGTCCTTGCCATAAATATCAAAAGGTGGCAGAGAATGAATATGCTGAATCATTAAATAAAAAGTACACTTTAAATAAGAGTAAAAATAAGCAACATTCTAAATCATCCTTTGAAATGTTTTTCAACAGAAAGAAAATGACAACGAGGAGCAGATGGAAAGGAAGGAAGCATAAAAACAAAACTAATTTATGTTATAAATTTTAATCGGGGAGGGTATTTAATGGTCAAAAGAAATCAATTTAAGTTGACTTTAAAAAAAATACTATCTTTGGGCTTTGATGAACTTCACCTATCCCGCATTTCTATTCGCACTTTCGGCTGTAGCCATTCCAATCATTATCCATTTATTTAACTTCCGCAGGTTTAAAACGGTTTACTTTAGCGATATTCGTTATTTAAAAGAAGTAAAAGAAGAAACCCAGGCCAAATCCAAACTGAAAAACCTTCTCGTCCTGCTTTCACGTATACTCGCTCTGATTTTTCTTGTACTCGCTTTTGCTCAACCTTTTATCCCCTCAGAAAATAAAAAGGTAACCGTTGGCGATAAAACCATCAGTATATTTATCGATAATTCATTCAGCATGGATGCTGTAAACAAAAACGGGACATTGCTGGGGGACGCAAAGAAAAGAGCATTAGAAATAGTGGCTGCGTATAAACCAACAGACAGAATTCAATTGCTTACCAATGATTTTGAAGGCAAACATCAACGTTTGGTTAATAAAGAGGAGTTTGCTGAACTGTTGGACGAAGTGAAAATCAGTCCTGCAACCAGAAGTCTTTCAGAGATAATGTCAAGACAAATGGATGTGTTGCAGCAATCAACCAATAAAATAAAATCCTCTTATATTATTTCTGATTTTCAAAAAAGTATTGTAAACCTTGATAATATAAAGAATGATACTGGTGTTAGTTTTAATCTTGTTCCCTTAGCTGCTGCTGAGAAAAACAATGTTTATATAGATACTTGTTGGTTCGAAACTCCAGTTCGCCAATATAACCAGGTAGAAAGACTTCACGTAAAGATTAAGAATGTTTCAGATAAAGCTGTTGAAAACAATTCAATAAAACTGTTTATCAATAATATTCAGAAAACGCCTGCAAGTTTTACTGTTGATAAAGATGCCGAAACGGAAGTTATACTTTCATTTGCTTCAAAGGAATCGGGAATACAAAATTGCAGGGTGGAGATAAATGATTACCCGGTGACTTTTGATGATAAATTTTATTTCAGTTTTGAAGTTGCAAAAAATATTCCCGTGCTTTGTATCAATGGTTCGGGAGCAAATGCAGAAAGCCCTTACCTGAATAAGTTATTTGGAAATGATTCTTTATTTATTTTAAAAAACACTGCCGAGAACAAATTGGATTATTCAGGTTTATCTCAAAATAAATTAATTATCCTGAATGAACTCAAAACAATATCTTCAGGGATGTCTCAGGAGTTGAACCGTTTTATTGCTGGAGGAGGAAGTGTTTTGTTATTTCCGGGTAGCGATATTGATTTTAATTCCTATAAGGAGTTTTTTATTGCGGCAAGGACAAATTTTTATGAGCGTTTAGATACGGTTAATACCAGGATAGATAAAATAAATATTGACAACCCGCTTTACAGAGATGTATTTGACAGGAAGACATTTACTGCCACCAATCTTGATTTGCCAAAAGTAAGTTCACATTATAGTTTTTCTAAAACTTCTCAAAACAATGAAGAGTATTTACTGAAATTGCAAAACGGAGATAATTTTTTAAGTAAATATGATGTAGGAAAAGGAAAGCTTTATATTTCTTCGGTTTCTTTAAGTGACAACTTTTCTAACTTTGCGAAGCATGCAATATTTGTTCCGACATTATATAAAATAGGAATGTACAGCCAAAATACTTCCCCATTGTTTTATACGATAGGAAATGAGCAAACAATAGAAACAGCAAATGTACTTACAGGTGAAAATGTTTTTCATATAAAAGGAAGAGATAATAAGTTTGATGTCATTCCGGAGCATAAAGTGTTAGATTCAAAAACGGTAATTTCCATTCATAATCAAATTCAGGAAGCAGGAAATTATAATTTGCTTGCCGATAAAGATGTGGTTGCAGGACTTTCGTTTAATTTTAACCGTAAAGAATCAGACCTGAATTGCCTAACTTCAGAGGATTTGAGGAAGCAATTGGAAACTAAAAATTTAACTAATATTAATGTAATAGAAGCCAACGCTCAGAGTTTAACACAATCGTTAACGGAGGCAGAACAAGGTAAAAAGCTGTGGAAACTATGTATTATTTTAGCACTTTTGTTTTTGGCAGTGGAGGTGATGTTGTTAAGGTTCATGAAAGGATAAGATAATTTTAAAATGTAATAATTTGATAATTTGAAATGAATAAATAAACTAATTTACCAATGAATATCTTAATCAAATCCGCCACAATAGTTGATTCCAATTCTTCGCACAATGGAAAAACAATGGATGTATTAATCGAAAATGGAATTATTACATCCATTAAGCCGAAAATTAATACTGACAAAAACGTTAAGGTTTTCGAGGAGAGTAATCTTCATATTTCAGCTGGTTGGTTGGATATGCAGGTTAACTTTTGTGATCCGGGGTTTGAACATAAGGAAGACCTGGAAACAGGTATTAAAGCTGCAAGTTTTGGCGGGTTTACCGGAGTCGCTGTTGTTTCATCCACCAACCCTCCCATTCATTCCAAATCAGAAGTGCAATACATAAAAAACAAAACTGCTGATTCAATTGTTGATGTTTATCCGATTGGAACCCTATCTTACCGGCAGGAGGGACAGGATATATCCGAAATGTATGATATGCAGCAGGCCGGGGCGGTTGCATTTTCGGATGATAAAAAATCAATAGGTAATGCAGGATTATTGATGCGTGCTTTATTATATGCTCAAAATTTTAATGGCTTGATAATTACACACTGTGATGAAAAATCAATCTCTCAGGATGGAAAGATAAACGAAGGTGAAACTTCCACCAAACTTGGATTAAAAGGAATACCTGCTTTGGCTGAAGAAGTAATGGTGAACCGTAATATTTTTCTTGCTGAATATACCAATGCCTCCATTCATATTTCTAACATTTCAACTCTTAAATCGGTTGAACTTATCCGACAGGCAAAAGCAAAAGGGTTAAAAGTTACTGCTTCTGTAAATGCATACAACTTGGCTTTGGATGATTCTGCTTTGATAGAATTCGACAGTAATTATAAACTAAATCCACCTTTGAGAACCAAATCTGATGTGGAAGCGTTGAAAAAGGGAATAGCTGATGGAACAATTGATTGCATTACCACTGACCATCGTCCTCAGGATATTGAATCTAAAAATCTTGAGTTTGATAATGCTTCAAATGGGATGGTTGGTTTGGAAACTGCTTTTGGGCTAATAAATTCAAATAAAGGAAAAATAAAATCTGAAACAATAATTAATACTCTTACAATTAATCCCAGAAAGATTTTTAAATTATCTAATGTGGAAATTGAGGAGGGGAAACCTGCAAATATTACTCTTTATAATCCAACATTAGAGTGGGTTTTCGAGAAGAAGCACATTTGTTCCAAATCAGTTAATACTCCGTTTATTGGTACAAAATTTACCGGTAAAGTAGTTGGAATAATAAATAACAAACAATCTTATATTAATAAGTATTAGAATAAAATTATTTGAAGGACGTATTGCAGATTAATTATTTTTTGTAGTTTAGCCCTTGAAAATTTTTACATAATTGTATAAATCAATATTAAACAAAAAAAATATGTTTTCAAACAAAAAATTATTGGTGGTAAAAACTACATTGTTTATCGCATCTACAATGCTTTTCGTGGCATGTGGAAATGGTGAGGCTCCAAAAGAAGATACTGCCGCAAAGGCTGTAGTAACCGAAGATTCGACAGCAAGCAATGATGTGCCTGAGACATCTTACTCTTTGCCTTCACCTTTGCAAATTGCTTCCATTTTCAAAAAATCAGGAATGAAATACAAAGCAGATCTGACCAGTCAGATGAAAGACCCGGCTAAATATAGCACCAATTTAAGCAAAGCACTTAATCTTGGGGTTTTTAGTGCGGATTTATCTTATTGCGTTTTAAACAAACAAAGTCAGGAAGCGATGCGCTATATGAAATTATGTCGTTCTTTGGCTGATAATTTGGGAATGGGTTCTGTATTTGATGAATCCAACCTTTCAAAACGTTTTGAAAAAAACCTGGGGAATGAGGACTCGTTAGCATATATTATTGCGGAGTTGCAAATGGTCACTGATATGTACCTTGATGAAAATGACCAGCAACAGATTACTTCAATTGTTTTTGCAGGAGCATGGACAGAAAGTATGTATGTAGGTTCTAAAGTGTATGAAAAAGGGAAGGAAAAAGGGCTGAATACAAAACTTGCAGAGCAAATGAATATTTTGGGCAGCATTGTTAATGCTTTAAAAGCAGTTGAAAAAAAGGATGCTGCAATTGGAGGATTGATTGCTGATATGAAGTCGGTTAAAGATATTTATGATGAATTGCCATCTGTAAAAAACAATCCGCAAGGAGAAGATTCAGATAAACCAATGAGCTTTACGGAAGACGAAATAGTGAAATTAACTAAAAAAATTGATGAGCTACGTACCAAATTTATAAATGGTTTGTAATTTTATTCTAAAGTTAACTGTAGTTTAAACTTAATCTTATGAAAAAAATATTATTTGCCGGTTTAATTGCAAGTTTAGTAGTTACCTATGGTTTTACTACTATTCAATCAATGGATAATTGTGATAAAAAAGCTTTAACGGAAAAATGTAAAAAGAAATTAGAAGATTTTAAATATGATAGCCAGAAGTTTTCTAAAATTAATTTTCTCGAACGCGATCAGAAGCTGGAAGTAGAGGTTCCTGTTTTTGTTGGTGAAAAATACAGAATGGTTTTTAACACTTCTTATTTACCTAAAAATGTTGTAATATCAGTTTATACAAAAAGTAAGGATGCTAAAAAAAGGGAAGCCATTTATTCTACCAAAGATGCAATAGACGGAATCAAGGAATTTGTTTTTGATGCACCTCACGTCAGAAATATGTATGTTGATTACGATATTCCAATTGATTCTTCCAATCCGAAGCTTTCGGGATGTGTAATATTTATGATAGGCTATAAATAAAATTATATGAAAAACACAAAACTAATTATCACCCTGGCTTTCGCATTTAGCGTTTCCTTAATTTCAAATAATAAAATATTTGCTCAAACAGCATGTAAAGCAAAACAAATTGCTTCCGGTTGCAAAGCCAATATTAAAAAGCCTTTTCGTTACGACAGTTATGCCGTTAACGAATTTACCTTTGATTCCAAGCCACATGAAATAGAAGTTCAGTTTACTGCTTTTCAGGGACAGAAATATAAAATTGTATTTTGTTCTAATGGTTTTGACGAAGCAGTAACCATGAATATTTTTGATAAAAGCAACAAAATAAAAAACAACCGTCATAAGTTATGGGACAGTTCAAATGGTATAGACAGCGATTTTTGGTCTTTTGAGCCAGCCAAGTCAGGTAACTATTTTATTGAATACGAAATTCCAAAATCAAAGGATGGCAAAGTGAAAAAGGGATGTGTGGTTATGTTGGTTGGTTATACAGAACCTGAAGACTAAATTAATTGCATATTTAAATAATGTTTTAGTAAATCCTGCTTTGAAATATCAAAGCAGGATTTTTTTATTATATTAAAGTGAACTTAATACAGGTTGAAATAAAGAGTTAAATGTAAATGTGATTCTATAGATCAATAATTTTTTTGCCGATTGCTATAAGTTATTTAACTTAGCATTTTAATAATTAAAAAATAAAACCAATGTTAAACAAGTGTTCCGTTTCTTTAATTGTTTTTTTACTTTTGAGTTATTCTTTTGCGGGAAATATATTTGGATTTATTCCAAATCCTTCTCATGTTGTTGTTTTAGTGTTGGAGAACCATGGTTATAATTCTGTAGTAGGTTCCTCTGCCGCTCCTTATATTAACAGTCTTATTAATGATCCTTATTCCGCCTTGTTTAATGAGTCTTATGCGCTTTCTCATCCTAGTCAGCCCAATTACATTCAATTGTTTTCAGGTTCTACCCAGGGTGTAACCAATGATAATATACCAGCCGGTATACCTTTTACTGCTCCTAACCTTGGTGCAGCATTATTAAATGCTTCACATACTTTTACAGCTTTTTCTGAAGGCTTGCCTTCCGTTGGATATACAGGGGCTGTTTCGGGTAGTTATGCAAGTAAACATAATCCATGGGTTAATTGGCAGGGTACCGGTGTAAATGGAATACCGGCAGCTTGTAATCAACCGTTTTCTGCATTCCCCACTAATTTCAATTTACTTCCCGATGTTTCGTTTGTAATTCCTAACCAGGATAATGATATGCACAATGGAACAGACCCATTGCGAATAAATACCTGTGATACATGGGTTCAAACAAATCTGGATGCTTATATACAATGGGCAAAAACTAACAACAGTTTATTAATAGTGACTTTTGATGAAGACGATAATGTTTCTATTCAGCATATATTAACTTTTATAATTGGTTCAGGTGTACAGCATGGTGTTTACTCTGTTCCAATTGATCACTATTCCCTCCTTAGTCTTATTGAAGATATGTATAATCTTCCAAATTCAGGAAGCGCAGCATCAGCTGCTCCAATTGATTATTGCTGGACTACCTGCAGCTCATTAAACGTTACTATTTCCGGAAATAATCCAATCCAGGTTTGTGCAGGAAATACTGTAACTCTTTTGGCAAGTGGAGTATCTGCTTATAATTGGTTGCCTGGCAATATTACCGGTTCATCCATTACTGTTTCACCAACGGTTAACACTACTTATTATGTTACAGGAACAGATGTTAATGGTTGTACTAAAACAACAAACAAATCAATTTCAATTAATGCTGCTATTCCTTCTGTTCCGGGAACTATTTCCGGCAGTACAATAGTTTGTGCGAATTCTATCAATAAAACATATTCGGTTTCGGCTGCTGCAGGGGTAACTTATAACTGGACTCCTCCTTCGGGTGTGACAATACTATCCGGACAGGGGACTAATAGCATTATATGTAATTTTAATAGTAATTGGAGTGCTGGAAACCTGAGTGTAACCGGAAGCAATGCATGTGGAATTAGTGGAGCCAGAACTTTAGCAATAAAATCAATTCTTGCGGCACCGACTGCAATCACCGGAAGTGTTTATCAATGTGCTTCTACTACAGGAACATTTGGTTGCACCGCTGTTTCAGGAGCAACTTCCTATTTATGGAGCATCACAGGAGATGCAACAATATCAGGGAACGGTATTAGTTCAACAGTTTCTTTTGGACCAACTTTTACTACCGGGGTTTTATCGGTTATGTCAGTTAACCTTTGTGGTAATAGTTCCGCAAGAACAATTACCTTAAAAAATACAGTTGCAGCTCCTACTGCCATAAGTGGACCTACATCAGGTTTATGTTCCTCTGGGACCTCTTCGGCTACTTATACAGCAACAGCCGTGGCAGGGGCGGTTTCCTATATCTGGACATTACCTTCGGGCGCAACAGGGAGTTCTTCCTCTAATAGTATTTCAGTTACTTTCGGACCTTTATTTACGTTAGGAAATATTTCAGTTGCAGCGGTATCGCCATGTGGAATTGCAAGCGGTGCTAAAATTTTAGCAGTTAAGTCAGTGCTTACTGCTCCCACTACTATAACCGGTTCTGCAAGTGGACTATGCAATGTAAGTGGTATTTCCTATACATGTGCCACTGTTACTGGAGCTACTAGTTATACATGGACTGCTCCTGCTGGAGCAACAATTGTTAGCGGTCAGGGAACAGCCACTTTAGTTGTTAATTTTGGTTCTTTTTCTTCAGGCAACATAACAGTTAAAGCAAACAATGGTTGTGGTAGCAGCCCTGCAAAAGTTTTAGCATTAAAAGGTTCTCCTGCTGTTCCTGCTGCTATCATTGGCGTTACTGGAATATGCGCCATGCAAACCGGAGCAGTTTATTCCATTGCAGCAGTTGCCAATGCAAGCAGTTATACATGGACAGTGCCTACGGGAGCGGTTATTGTAAGCGGGCAGTCAACCAATTCTATTGTTGTTAATTTCGGTTCAACAGCTGGTAATATTACTGTAAAATCAAATAATGCCTGTGGCTCAAGCGCAGTAAAAACGCTTGTTACCTCTATAACCTGTCTTGGTTTATTTAATAGTAATTTAAAATCAATTGACTCTTATGAGGAAAATCAATCATCCTTTTTTGTTTATCCCAATCCTGTAGGAAAGGAGTTAACTCTTAGTGCTTACGTTGAATCAGGCAAAGAAATTAGTTTTGAAATTTATGATATAAATGGAAAAAAGATAATTGGTCAAAAGCGAAACTTAATAAAAGGGGAGAACCTGTTAACAAGCACTGCTGAAGGTTTAGAAAGCGGGATGTATTTGTTAAGAATAACAGATAATGATAAAAATGTTCTTTATTCGGAAAAGATAATTAAAGATTAAACGTATTTTTATTTTAAACATACTTCAACCATTATTGGGAACATTTTAGTTAATACCTGTTTTCAAATCACCTCATTTTCAAATTAATTCTATCTTTGCAATCTTAAAAAAATAAACCACCTGCTCCCCTTTGTATGGGAGTTTGGACAAATTAATAAATTATGATAAAAATAACTTTACCCGATGGCAGTATTCGTGAATACGAAAAAGGAACTACCGCATTGCAAGTAGCCCTGTCTATTTCAGAAGGATTAGCAAGAAATGTATTAGCTGCAAAAGTAAATGGAGAAGTGTGGGATGCTACCCGCGCTATCAATGATGATGCTAAATTAGTATTGTTAACCATGAATGATGCCGAAGGGAAATCCACCTTATGGCATTCCTCAGCTCACTTAATGGCAGAGGCGTTAGAAGCATTGTATCCGGGAACTAAGTTTGGTATCGGACCTCCTATCGACTCAGGATTTTATTATGATATTGACCTTTGTGGTAAAAGCATTTCCCAGGAAGATTTTAAAAAGATAGAAGATAAAATGCTTGAACTGGCTCGCCAGGGTAATGCTTATGTAAGAAAGGAAGTTTCGAAAGCTGATGCTATTGCTTATTTCAAAGAAAAAAATGATGAGTATAAATTAGATTTGCTGGAAGGACTGGAAGACGGGCAAATTACTTTTTACCAGCAAGGAAATTTTACAGATTTGTGCAGAGGACCGCATATACCTAACACAGGATTTATTAAGGCTGCAAAGTTGATGAATGTGGCCGGAGCCTACTGGAGAGGGGATGAAAAAAATAAAATGCTTACCCGTATTTATGCAGTAACTTTTACCAAACAAAAAGAATTAACTGAATATTTAGAATTACTGGAGCAAGCTAAAGCCCGCGACCATCGTAAACTTGGTAAGGAACTGGAATTATTTGCATTTTCTGAAAAAGTAGGAATGGGTTTGCCATTGTGGCTACCTAAAGGTGCAGCTTTGCGCGAACGATTGGTACAATTTTTACAAAAAGCACAGGTTAAAGATGGTTATTTACCTGTGGTAACCCCGCATATTGGGAATAAGAATTTATATATTACTTCAGGACATTATGAAAAGTATGGTGCTGATTCGTTTCAGCCTATCCGAACTCCGCATGAAGGAGAGGAGTTTTTCCTGAAACCGATGAACTGCCCTCATCATTGCGAGATTTATAAAGTAACACCTAAATCTTATAAGGATTTACCTGTTCGCTATGCTGAATTTGGTACAGTTTATCGTTATGAACAGGCAGGTGAATTACATGGATTGACAAGGGTAAGAGGATTTACACAGGATGATGCTCACTTGTTTTGTCGTCCTGACCAGGTAAAAGAAGAGTTTTGTAAGGTAATTGATTTGGTACTTTATGTTTTAAAAGCATTGGATTTTCCAACATTTACCGCACAAATATCATTGCGCGACCCGGAAAATAAAACAAAATACATTGGTTCTGATGAAAATTGGGCATTGGCTGAATCTGCTATTATCGAATCGGCTAAAGAAAAAGGATTAAACACGGTTATTGAATATGGAGAGGCTGCTTTCTACGGTCCTAAACTGGACTTTATGGTAAAAGATGCCATCGGTAGAAAATGGCAATTGGGAACCATTCAGGTGGATTATAATTTGCCGGAACGATTTGAACTGGAATATACCGGAAGTGATAATCAAAAACACCGCCCTGTAATGATTCACCGTGCACCTTTTGGTTCTTTAGAGCGATTTGTGGCTGTTTTAATTGAGCATTGTGCCGGAAAATTCCCTTTGTGGTTGACTCCGGAGCAATTTTGTATCCTGCCAATAAGTGAAAAGTACAACGATTATGCAAAAAAAGTGTTGGAATTGCTAAAAAATTCCGATATTCGCGGCCTTGTTGATGACAGAAACGAGAAAATAGGCAAAAAAATACGTGACACTGAATTACAGAAAGTGCCGTATATGCTGATAGTAGGGGAGAAAGAAGAGGCCGAAAACATGGTCTCTGTTCGTAAACAGGGAGAAGGGGATTTAGGAAGTTTTTCAATAGAAAACTTTGTAAAACTTGTTCAAACAGAAATAGAAAACAGATTTAAATAATAAACAGAGTATTAACTAATATAGGAGGAACTAGTAATAGCAGCACCATTTAACAATAACAACAGCTTTAAACCGCCATTTAAAAAAC
This sequence comes from Bacteroidota bacterium, assembly GCA_947479085.1. Classification (GTDB taxonomy): domain Bacteria; phylum Bacteroidota; class Bacteroidia; order 2-12-FULL-35-15; family 2-12-FULL-35-15; genus 2-12-FULL-35-15. The sequence continues at coordinate 22,049 of CANJYB010000007.1, forward strand.
CAGCAGCACCTGCAGGACCACGTCCTGACAATCGTTTTGGTAGAGGAGGGCAAAGAAAAAAGGATGATTTACACAACATCAATGAGCGCATCAGAGCAAAAGAGGTGCGCGTGGTGGGTGAAGGAATAGAAACCGGAGTTTATCCTATTGCTAAAGCACTGGAGATTGCAAAGGAAGCCGGATTGGATTTGGTGGAAATTTCACCAACAGCTGAACCGCCTGTTTGTAAAGTTATTGATTATAAAAAGTTCTTATACGATCAGAAAAAGAAACAAAAGGAACTAAAAGCAAAAGCTGCTAAAACTGTTATCAAAGAAATCCGGTTCGGACCACAAACAGATGACCACGATTTTACTTTTAAAAAGAACCATGCAATTAAGTTTTTGCAGGAAGGATGTAAAGTAAAAGCGTTTGTGTTTTTCAAAGGACGTTCCATTGTATTTAAAGAACAGGGAGAGATATTATTACTTCGGTTTGTAAATGAACTGGAAGAATATGGTAAGCCGGAACAAATGCCATTACTGGAAGGAAAGAAAATGATAATGGTGATTGCACCAAAAAAGAAATAAGCAATAAAACAATTAACAATAAAACAATAAATCAAGATGCCAAAAATGAAAACCATGTCGGGAGCTAAGAAGAGATTCAAAGTAACCGCTTCAGGAAAAGTAAAAAGAAAACATGCTTTTAAAAGTCACATTCTGACCAAAAAAACTACCAAAGCAAAACGTGCTTTGTCTCACACCGGATTAGTGGACAAATCGGATATGCCAAGAGTAAAAGCAATGCTTACTATAGGTAAGTAGCAACAAACTTCGGTCATCCTTCATCGGACATCGGATAATTTTAAAAATACAGTTCAACTAATAATAAACCAGGATTTCAGTATTAAGATTCTTTAAACTGTAAGAACGCTGAAGCCAAAAAACAAAAAACAAAATGCCTAGATCGGTTAACTCGGTGGCTTCAAGAGCCAGAAGAAAAAAAGTCCTCAAACAAACAAAAGGGTATTGGGGTGCAAGAAAAAATGTTCTTACTATTGCTAAGAACGTATTGGAAAAAGGTTTGACTTATGCTTATCGCGACAGAAAAACCAAAAAACGTAATTTCCGTGCTATCTGGATTCAGCGTATCAACGCTGGTGTTCGTCCTTACGGATTATCGTATTCTCAATTTATGGGAAAAATTCATGCTAAAAATGTTAACCTGAACCGTAAGGTTTTGGCTGATTTGGCAATGAACAATCCTGAAGCTTTTAAAGCTGTTGTGGAGAGTGTGAAATAAAATTAATATTAAATGCTACGACAGAAAATCCTGTTTCGATTTATTTCGAAACGGGATTTTTTGTTTAAAGGAGGAATATATTTCTTGAGATTGCAACAAGTTGATTCAAATGTAATCCATTCACAAACGATCATTAAATAGTAAGAGTATTAAATGCAAAGTATCAGGTATTAAGAAAACCTCTGGGCCAAAATGTCGGAAGGTTTTTGTTTTAGTGAAGATATAATTTGAGAGCAATAATAATATGTCTGGCTTAAGAAGGGGATAGGAAAGCCGGGACGAAAAAAATAAGATTGTGATGTCAGGAAGGAGATTTTGTGTCAGAAAGTGTTGTGCTGCTCAACTTGTTTTTATTGTTATACATAAATTTGTACAATAGCTTTATCTCCCTCTAATCGATACTTCAAACCATTTTTTTCTGAATGAATTTCCAATTAAACCTTTTGAAAAATCGGAAATGGATTCTATTATGAAGTTTGGTAAAATTAAGATGAACTGGTGTTATTTGCTTGTTAAGATGGTATAGAATTGTTGTTTATTAAAAGTAATTAGATATATTTGTAAACTTATTAAAAAATATGATAAGAAAAAAGTAAAGCAACATAAAACAGGTAATATTCTAAGTACAGTCATACCGAAAGGTAAGGGCTGATTCGACTTCAAAAATATTTATAAAACGACTTGATTTTTTATTAACAAAATCAGGTCTTTTTTTTTGAAATGCTCCAATAAAGAATAAATAAACAATCAAAACAAAACCCAAAACAAAAAACAAAATGAAAAAAACAATTACCATCATTGCAACTATTGCCTATTGCTTATTAGTAATAGGGACAGTAAAAGGTCAAACCAATCCATCTCCTGCATTGTTATCAAATTTGTATGCGCAAAGCTTTTCATTAGCAGCTACATCCACTACCTATCCGGTAGGTTGGCAGGGCTGGACAGTAGGTACCACATCAGGAGCAACTTTCCGCACAACGGACCCCACCGCAGATGCAGCAATGATTGCTTCCAGTGGAGCATCAATTGCCACAGGCGGAGTGCATAATTACAATGGCAAAATAGGAATGTTGGCAAGCGGTAGTACCGATCCATCCATTTGTTTTGCCATAAGCACAAGTAGCCGCTCAGATGTAAAAGTTAATTTTGATTTAATGACAATCCGTAATCCTTATGATGGAGCCGCTAATACACGTATTAATGCTGTTGACTTACAATACCGGGTAGGAACATCAGGTGCATTTACTTCCGTAACCGGAATAGCAAACGGTATTTATCAGAACAATACCACCACACAAGTTGGCTCAGGAGTAACCACCCCACAAAATGTTCAGGCAATAGCAATAACACTACCTGCTGCTTGCGATGGTCAAGCTAACATACAACTAAGATTAGTGCAACGCGATATTTCCGGAGTTGGCTCCAGACCAAGTTTTGCAATAGATAATGTAACAATAGTTGCAAATTTACCTAAAATCACCTCCTTTGCACCGGCTTCAGGTGCAATAGGCAGTAGTGTGGTAATTACAGGTACAGGGTTTAGTGCCACCGCAAGCCAAAACACAGTTTTCTTTGGAGCTACCAAAGCCACAGTAACAGCCACAAGTACCACCAGTTTAACAGTTACCGTGCCCATTGGCGCTACTTATCAAAATATATCAGTTAGAAATTCGGTTTTTGGTTTAACAGGATATTCCTCCAAGCCCTTTATAGTAACATTGGCAGGTAATATTGCTTTTGCTAACAAACAGAATATAGCAACAGGAACAAATTCTAACTCCGTTTGCTTAGGGGATATAGATGGCGATGGTAAACCCGATATGGCTGTGGCTAATACAGGTAACAATACAGTTTCAGTATACAGAAATATCTCCACTTCAGGTACAATTGTTTATGCTACCAAAGTTGATTTTACAACAGGTAGTTTCCCTGTTTCAGTAGTTATTGGTGATGTAAATGGAGATGGCAAACCTGATTTAGTTGTAGCCAATCAATCAAGTAATACCGTATCTTATTTTGTTAACACCTCTGTATCCGGAACAGTAAACTTTAATCCAAAGGTTGATTTAGCTACAGGTTCAGCACCAAATATGGCAAGTATAGGAGATATTGATGGAGATGGAAAGCCTGAAATAGTTGTGGCCAATATTAGCAGTAGTACTATCTCAGTATTTCAATATTCTTTTGGTACTTATGCCCCGGCAGTAAATTATAGTGTAGGTTCAAATCCTATGTCAGTAACTATAGGAGATATAGATGGAGATAATAAACCCGATTTAGTATCAGCAAATAGCAGTAGTGCAAATGTATCTGTTTTACGAAATACTTCAACCTTAGGTACAATTAATTTTGCCGGAGTTGTAAATTTCACAGCAGGTACTAATCCAATGTACGCCTGTATAGGAGATTTGGATGGCGATGGCAAACCCGATTTGGCAGTGGCAAACCAAGGCAGTGCCACTGTATCTGTCTTACGTAACAATTCCACCTCAGGGACTATAGCATTTATACCTAAAGTAGATTTCACCACAGGTACTCAACCCAATACAGTAATTATTGGCGATATAGATGGAGATGGTAAACCCGATATGGCAGTAGCTAATCAAGGAAGCGCATCAACATCAATGTTAGCTAATACCTCCACCAGCGGAACCATTAGCTTTTTACCTAAAGCCGATTTCGGAACCAATTCGCCCCCTGTTTCAGTATTTATAGGTGATATTGATGGAGATGGCAAACCAGATGTATCGGTTGCCACTTATGGCGGCACTATTTCAATACTAAAACAAATAATACCATTTACCATTACCAACTTTGCACCTGCCACAGGCGCTATAGGGAGTAGTGTAACCATTACCGGTACAGGATTCAATACCACCGCAAACCAAAATATAGTATTCTTTGGTGCTACGCAAGCAACAGTAACTGCCGCAAGCAACACCAGCTTAACAGTTACAGTACCAATTGGAGCTACATACGAGAATATTTCAGTAACCAATCTATCAGCTAACTTAACAAGATATACTTCCAATCCATTTAATGTAACCCTAAACGGAAATATCGCTTTTACAGCCAAGGTGGATTTTACTACAGGAACAAGTCCTCATTCAGTAAGTATCGGAGATTTTGATGGTGATGGCAAATCGGATCTGGCAGTGGCTAATCAAAACAGCAACACTATATCTTTATTTCGCAACACTTCCATTTCCGGTACTGTAAGTTTTGCTGCCAAAATTGATTTCACAACTGGTACGCAGCCTTATTCAGTAATTTCCGGAGATATAGATGGTGATGGAAAACCTGATTTGGCTGTCGCTAATTTAAGCAGTAACACTGTATCTGTTTTTCGAAATTCTTCCTTCCCTGGCACTATCAGCTTTGCTATTAAAGTTGATTTCGCGACAGCTTCAAATCCTATTTCAGTAGGTATAGGTGATATGGATGGTGATGGCAAACCTGATTTGGCAGTGGCTAATAATGGCAGCAATACTGTTTCGGTTTTGCGCAATACCTCCGTTTCCGGAACTGTCAGTTTTGCAACCAAAGTTGATTTTACTTCAGGTGTACAACCTGTTTCAATAAGTATCGGTGATCTGGATGGCGATGGGAAAGTTGAAATGGCAGAAGTTAACCTAGGTTCAGGCACTGTATCGGTTTTTAGGAATACATCTTCACCTGCAACAATTAGTTTTGCAGCAAGACTTGATTTTTCAATAGGCTTTTTTAATAACAACCCCGGTTCAGTTATTATAGTTGATATGGATGGGGACGGGAAACCTGAAATGTCTGTAGGGGATCAGGTTTATGGTATTGTAGCCGTATTCAGGAATAATTGCACCCCGGGAACAATTGGTTTTTATAGTCCGGTAAATACAGTGCAAACAGGTTCTTCCAATTCTATTGATATCGGAGATATAGATGGTGATGGTAAACCTGATTTGGCCGTGGCTAATGTCGGCATCAATACAGTATCAGTAGTACGAAGCACTAGTTCCATTGGAAATATTAGTTTTGCCTCCAATCTTGATTTTGCCACAGGTAATAGTCCTCAATCAGTAATTATTGGTGATATAGATGGAGATGGCAAACCTGATTTGGTTACGGCAAATACAAACAGTAACACAGTATCAGTAATTCGGCAAATAATACCTATAATAATTACCTCCTTTACTCCTTCAGCCGGATGTATAAATACAAGTGTAGTAATCACAGGCAGTAATTTTACAGGTGCCACTGCAGTTACCTTTGGTGGAACCAATGCACTTAGTTTTACGGTTAACTCTTCCACTCAAATTACAGCAATTGTTGGCAACAATCCTTCCGGAACTATAGTTGTATCTAGCCCTATTACTAGCGGTGTAAGCTCAGGTGTATTTTCAGTTAGTAATTTACCAATAGCTCCTGTAGCATCCAGTAATAGTCCTGTATGTGCAGGTACTTCTATAAATCTATCTTCCGTATCAACAAATTTATTTGTCGTTTTATCGACCAGCGGGACTCACTCGCTTGGCATTAAATCGGACGGAACCTTATGGGCGTGGGGAACGAACAATTATGGTCAGTTTGGAACAGGAAATACTTCTAGTTCTGTTATACCCGTGCAGGTGGGAAACGCAACAGATTGGGTTAATGTTGCCTGCGGGGGGTACTTTTCAATTGCATTAAAAGGAAATGGTTCTGTTTGGTCATGGGGAAGAAATGACCAGGGACAATTAGGGGATGGAACAACTACTCTAAGTCTAAGTCCTGTAACAGTTATTGGTTTAACCGGGGTTACTGCCATAGCTGCAGGAACTTCTCATTCCCTCGCAACCACCGGTGGAATTGTAAAAAGTTGGGGGAATAATACCAACGGACAATTAGGGGATGGAACAACAACAATGAGAACAACACCTGTTACAGTTACTGGTTTATCGGGAATTACGGCAATTGCGGCAGGAGATAGCCATTCACTTGCTATCCAAGGCGGAATTGTAAAAAGCTGGGGAAAAAATGCCAATGGACAACTGGGTGATGGAACAACAACTCAAAGGGTAACTCCTGTAAATGCATCAGGTTTGTCAGGTGTTACAGCTATTGCAGCTGGAGCTAATCACTCACTTGCAATCATAAGTGGAAGTGTAAAAAGTTGGGGGTTTAATTCCAACGGGCAATTAGGAGATGGGACAACCACTCAAAGAACAACTCCGGTGATAGTTTCGGGTTTATTAGGTATTACTGCTATTGCAGCAGGCTCTATTCATTCTCTGGCAATTACAGGCGGGATTGTAAAAAGCTGGGGGTACAATGCCTTTGGTCAATTAGGCGATGGGACCACTACTCAAAGGACCACTCCTGTAACCGTTTCCGGTTTATCAGGTGTTACTTTAATTAGCTCGGGTACCGGCAGTCTTTCTTCCTTCGCAATTACAGGTGGAATCGGTAAGTCATGGGGACAAAATCAAGGTTTATTAGGGGATGGAACAACCGTTGATAGATTAACTCCTGTAAACATTGTGAACAGTTACAGCATAATAAATTATAACTGGACAGGCCCCGATAATTTTGTTTTATCAGCACAGAACCCAACCATCACAAATAGTACAACTGCTAGCGCAGGTACTTATTCAGTAGTGGCAGTAAATGATTTGGGTTGTATTTCTGCACCTGCTACTACTTCTGTTACTATAAATCCTGCACCAAACATTGGAATATCAGTATCACCTAATGCTTTTGTATGCACAGGAACATCAGTAACACTTACGGCAACAGGTGCGGTTTCTTATAGCTGGTCAGGTGGAATAAATAATGGCGTATCATTTATTCCTGGTGCAACTACTACATATACTGTTACAGGTACGGGAGCAAACGGATGTACAACCGCAGTAACACAAACCATAAATGTATTATCCAATTACAACCTTGTTGCTTCATCTGGAGCAAACGGAAGTATTACACCTAATGGAACTACCACACTGTGTTCAGGAGCTAACCAACTTTATGCAATAACTCCGGCAGGCGGTTATCATATTTTGGATGTATTAGTAGATGGAGTTTCAAATGCAGGAGCAATAGCAGTTGGAACTTACACATTTTCGAATGTAACCGCTACACATACCATAACTGTTACATTTGCACCTAATTGCACAGCACCTTTATTTACAGTCTGCCCGGGAACGCAAACCTCAGCAACTTCATTGGGGCTTTGCAGCAATGCGGTTTCTTATACTTCTGCAACATCAGGAACAATACCAACTGTAACTTATGCATTCAGCGGAGCTACAACAGGAAGCGGAAACGGAGATGGAAGTGGTTCAACATTTAATACAGGAACTACAACGGTAGCCTTAACAGCAACCAATGGATGCGGAATAGCATCCTGTAACTTTAATATTTTAGTCACAGATAACCAGGCACCGGTTGCGAACATTACAATTTTACCAATAATAACAGGGCAATGTTCAGCATCAGCAATAGCTCCAACTGCTACTGATAATTGTTCAGGAACTATAACTGGAACAACCATTGATGCACTTAGTTATTCAACCCAGGGAACATTTACCATTCACTGGACATACAATGATGGCAATGGAAATACTTCTACGCAAAATCAAACAGTGATTGTAGCTGACAATCTTGCACCGGTTGCTAACGTAAGCACATTGCCAACCATTACTGGGCAATGTACCGCAACAACCACAACACCAACCGCAACAGATAATTGTGCAGGAGTAATATCAGGAATTACAGTTGATCCTACATCTTATTCAGCGCAGGGAACATATACCATTCACTGGACCTACAATGATGGAAATGGAAACACATCAACGCAAACACAAACAGTTGTTGTAGCTGATGTGACAGCACCGGTAGCAGACTTAGCTTCATTACCAACGGTAACCGGACAATGTTCAGCAACAGTAACCGCACCAACCGCAGCAGATAATTGTGTTGGATTAGTAACAGGTACTACAGCAAGTCCAATGAGCTATACAGCACAAGGTACTTACAGCATTACCTGGGCATACAATGATGGTAATGGAAACACATCAACGCAAACACAAACAGTTGTTGTAGCTGATGTGACAGCACCGGTAGCTAACGTAGCTTCATTGCCTACAGTATCAGGACAGTGTTCAGCAACAGCAACCGCACCAACAGCAACAGATAATTGTGCAGGAAGTGTAACAGGAACAACTACTGACCCTACTTCTTACAATGCTCAAGGTGCTTATACGATTACCTGGAGCTACAATGATGGCAATGGAAATTCGTCTACACAAACACAATCAGTATTTGTGTTAGATAACACTCCACCATCTATAGCTGCACCAGCAGATGTAACCGTTTGTAGCTTAACAGCAACAACAGTTGCAATAGGAACAGCAACTGGAAGCGACAATTGCGGAACAGTAACATTCAGCAATGATGCACCTGGAACATTCCCAATCGGAACTACTTCAGTAATCTGGACAGCAGATGACGGAAACGGAAATACAGCAACCGCTACACAAAACGTAACTGTAAACCAAACGCCAATCGGTTTAGCTTCAGATATCGTTATATGTAATGGAGACCCAAGCAACTTGCCATTAAGTGCAGACATAATGGGAACAACCTTTACATGGACTTCAATGGTAACAGCCGGAGGAGTGATTGGAAACGGTTCATGTTCATCAGGGTGTACATCTACTATTTCTGATGTATTAACCAATACAGGATTTGTACATGGTGTGGTAACATATACTGTTACACCAACATCACCTGACGGCTGCGTAGGTCCAGACTTTATGCCAACCATAACAGTAGGAGCAGCACCAGCTACACCAGTAATATCAGGACCATCAGTAGTTTGTAACATGACCACAGCTACTTATTCAGTAGTACCTGTTCCTGAAGCAATGCTATATACATGGACAGTACCAACAGGAGTAACCGGAATGACCATTACAAGCGGACAGGGAACACCAACCATTACTGTAACTATATCAGCAGGAACAGTAATAGGAAACGTAACTTGCCAGACATCAAACAATTGTTTACCAAGCAATGCAGCAGCATCAATGGCAGTGACTAAAAAACCGGCAGTACCGGGATTAATATCAGGTCCAACATCAACCTGCGGACAAACTACCGCAAGCTACTCAATAGCATCAGTTTTTGGAGCAACTTCTTATGCATGGACAGTACCAGCTAACATGACTATTACAAGTGGTCAGGGAACTACCGCAATATCTGTATCAATGACCACTGCATTTGTTTACGGACAAGTGAAAGTATCAGCGGTAAACAATTGCGGAAACATTCCGGGAACTGCATTAAACGTAACAGGAAATGTACCACCGGCACCGGTAACCGTATCCGGACCATCTAACGTTTGCGGATTAACAACAGCTACTTATTCGATAGCACCTGTAACAGGAGCAACAGGATACAACTGGACGATAACAGGAGCAGGAACCATAATAGGTTCTAACACCGGAACATCGGTAACAGTAGCTTTAAACGGAACATCAGGAGGAAGTATCTCTTGTGCATCAACTAATGCATGTGCAAACGGAACAGCAAGAACGTTGAACTTAGTAGTAACTGCAACAGTACCTTCAGTTATATCAGGTCCAACTACCATCTGTGGAGTAAACACAGCAACATATTCAGTTTCATCATTAGGAGCAGGATATACTTATAACTGGAGTTTAGCTTTAGGAACAGGTTGGACAATAACAGCAGGCCAAGGAACTCCTTCTATCACCATTAGCGGAACATCAATTTCAACAAACCCTTTATCAGGATTAGTGAAAGTGACTTCAACTAACGGTTGCGGAATGACCAGTGCATTCAGAAGTATGGCAGTTACTTATTGCCACGATGGAATTGCAATGAGCGGTACCGAAACAAACAGCAATACCTTCTCTAACATTTATCCAAATCCAACATCATCAGAATTTACAATAGATGTAACATCAGATGTGGATAAAGATGTAACTGTTGAAGTGTATGATGTGTTAGGTAACCTTGTTATCCATGCAAAACATCAATTAGTGAGTGGAACAAACACAATGAAAACCAACATTGAAGATTTCGAAAACGGAATGTATTTCGTGAGATTGTTAGATGTTGATTCAAATGTTATTCATTCTCAAACGGTGATTAAACAGTAAGAGATAATTTAATTATAAGAACTCCCCCTTCCGGAATTTCCGGGAGGGGGAGTTTCTTTTTTAGAGCAAGCTATTATAAAAACGCATCCTCCTTTTTCCACTTTTATTCTGCAAATCAGCAATCAATTTTCCTGTCCTCCCGACACTTTTTTAGTTTCCGAGGGAATCAGTCGCGTTTCCGAGGGAATCAGACGCGTTCCCGAAGGAATCAGACGCGTTCCCGAAGGAATCAGTCACGTTCCCGAGGGAATCAGACACGTTTCCGAGGGAATCAGACGCGTTCCCGAAGGAATCAGACGCGTTTCCGAGGGAATCAGACACGTTTCCGAGGGAATCAGTCGCGTTCCCGAAGGAATCAGACGTGTTTCCGAGGGAATCAGACGCGTTCCCGAGGGAATCAGACGTGTTCCCGAAGGAATCAGACGCGTTCCTTCGGGAATCAAGCGGATTTTGCACGAACACAGGTTTGCAGTCGTTTTTTCGGCTTAAGTAATAGATGAAAATGAGCAGGGGTAAGGAAGAACAGATTAAAAATACCTAACAAGCGTTGTTTTAAGCAGTCAATCATGCTCCTGTGAAAAATTTCTTTACTGATATCATACTGCTTAATACCCTTTTTACTTTATTTCACCACCTCATTAAACTTAGTAAATTTACCAACGTCTAAACTCTAAAAAGTAATGCAGGAATACACCGATGAAGAAATTATGGAAATGTACCGGAAGGAAGACTCCCGGAATATGTCCCTGCATCATTTGATAAAAAAGTACGAAGTGAGGCTTTACTGGCACATACGCAAAATAGTGATAGACCATGATGACACGGATGATGTGCTTCAGAATTCGTTTATTAAGGTATGGAAAGGAATGGCAAAGTTTAATGAAGATTCGAAATTATACACCTGGCTTTACCGCATAGCTACCAATGAATCCATTGATTTTTTGAGGAAAAAGAAGAGGGCCAACCTGGTTTCCATTCATCCGATAGAATATGAATTGGGCAAAAGTATGGAATCGGATGGGTATTTTAAAGGGGATGAAATACAGATGAAGCTGCAGAAAGCTATATTGACCTTGCCGGAAAAACAACGTATAGTATTTAATATGCGGTATTATGATGAAACACCTTACCAGCAAATGGCCGAAATACTGGAAACATCGGAAGGTGCATTAAAAGCTTCGTATCATATAGCAGCCAAAAAGGTAGAGGAGTATTTGTTGAGAACAATGTCCGATGTCAGATGACGGATGTAATATGGCCGCTGCCGATGACAGATGATTCAGTATAGTTTGAAAAGAAAAAATAGTAAGTATAAAGTAATAAAAATTAAGTAAAAAACAATTCGCAATTCGTTAAGATTCGTTATTCGTAAAAAATGTCAGACAATAATAACATAGATAATAAAGAGAGGGAAGAGGAAAACTTTTTGTTTGGGAAAAACAAAAATGTTCCGTTTACTGCCCCTCCTCGTTATTTTGATTCATTGTCGGAACGAATTATAAATAAGATAGAAGCAGCCGAAGAACTCAGCGAATTCAGCGTGTTGTCGGGTATCAATAAACAAACTTCATTTGAGATTCCGGCCCATTATTTTTCAAAAATAGAAAATGAAATAGAATACAAAGCAGAGTTGGAAGAACTAACCGAGTTAAGTAAAATTGCCAAACCTGTTTTTAAACCTTTAGATGAAGCGTATGCTGATTCATTAAAAGAAAGAATAACGGGTAAAATTGCACTCCAGGACGAACTCCGTGAATTTGCTACCTTGTATTCCTTGGAGAAACAACAGAATTTCGAGGTTAAGGTAGATTACTTTGAAAATCTTTCGGATAAAATAAAAGAAAAGATACATGCATCTCCCTCCAACCCATTAGCTGTAATTCAAAAAGTTTTGTTTGCACTACTTAAACCTAAATTTGGTATTGCCTTTGGTGTGGTGCTGATTACGGGTATTGCTATCTTGTTTTATACCAACAAACCAACTGAAATAATCGAATCCGGAGACTGTAAAACATTGGCCTGCCTTGAAAAAAGAGAGATGCTGAACGAACATACCATCCGCGAAATGGATGACGATAATTTATACGACATGGTGGATGTGGATAAGTTGGATGAACAGATTGGCGGGGGAAGTGAAGTGGATTCTACAAAGGTTAATAAGAATAATAATTAAAATGAAACAGTATTACAGAATTATCTTTTTGTTTTCATTTGCACTGTTTTTTGCTGGCGCTTCGTTAGCCCAAACAGATGCAAAGCGCGATAAAATAGATGCATTAAGAACGGCTTTTATCAATAAGAAAGTAAATTTTACTACCAGGGAAGCAGAAGCATTCTGGCCCCTTTATAATGAAATGAATGATAAACTGGATGCAGCCAGAAAAACATTCAGATTACGGTATAATTCTCAAACTAATTATAACTTTGAAACGGACAAGGAAGCTGATGATTACCTGAATGCAGAATTGACATTGAAACAAAAGGAAACGGAAATAAACAAAGACTATATCGAACGATTTAAAAGAATACTACCTGTTAAAAAAGTGGCTGCATACAGAAGGGCGGAAGAGGACTTTAAAAAGGAATTAATAAGGACCATTAAGGATAACTAAAATAGGATGGCGAACAGGAAGTGGATGGGTGCGTTAGTGCTTAGCTTTGTATTTAATATTACAAGGCTTTTGGCTTTTGGTAACGATAGTGCTGTGGTTAAAGCCAGGACTGTTAAAGTTCCGAAGCATTATTTTAACCGCACCATCTATGTGGATTTATATGCCCCCAATAAAAGAATCCTGGATACTGTCAACCGTGTTTCACAACAACTGAAATCTTACCAGATGAGTCAGTTTACATTGGGGTTTAATCTGCCATTGGTTACTCAGGATTTTTATAACAAGGATAGCACAAGGATAAAGAACATTCATTTTCTGCTTACCGGAGGATTAACCAGTCTTCATGTTAATTTTGAAGGAATAACACCTCATACCTTCACAAAAACGTATGTAGGTCTTAGAGGGCTTTATAACAATGGAAAAAAGAGCCTGTTTTTTCTGGAAATAGCACCTTTTATTACACAGGACAGGGGATACAGAAATACAACCAAGTTGAGAATGTCCACCACTTTATTGTATAATTGCTCAGTGAACGAATACTTTGCTTTTCGTGTTGGGTTTACCCGTTCATTTTTGTATGGTAATCTTTTTAATCTTCCTTATATAGGTATACGTGTAGGAAAACTGGATAAAGTAAATTTCAGTATACAATTCCCGAGAAGCATTACTTTAAATATTCCGGCAGGCAAATATATCAGAACGAGTTTATATGCCAAGCCGCAAGGTGGGTTTTATACCTTTGCGAATACTGATTCAATAAAGCTTGGAAGCATTTACGAAAACAAAACCTTGTATTTTGGCAGGTCAGAGTTTTTGCTTGGAACCAGAATAGACGTATTGCCTTCAAAGCATTTTGATATTTACCTTAGCGGAGGGCTGACTACTCAAAACAGGATTCAGTTTTTCCCTACCACATCAAAATCCAATGTATTGACCACTTATAGCCATAATTATAATCAGAAGATTGATGGTGGAATTTTCCTGAATTTCGGCATGGTGTTCCGTTTCGGGAAAACAAAGTCACTTTATAATAATTACCAGATGTATAATGCCATTGATATGAATAACAGCAGCGATTCCGGGGATAATAATGTGAACCATACCAATGCGGAGATTAATACAGGAAAACAAAAGATGGGTAAAAACAAAACCGATGATGTAATCGATTTAATAGAAACCCAGGATTTGTATTAATTTAGTTCTAAACTGTTTCGTATTTTTAAAGAGATTCTTCACTTCGTTCAGAATGACAGGTCTTTCGGAGTCAGGAATGGAGAGCGGACGGCTGCGAAGCAGCCGTCCGCTCTCCATTATTTATTAAATGATATTGTCATTCTGAACGGAGTGAAGAATCTCAAATTTCTATTGCAATTTAAAAAAGTCCCATCATTTTCGGGACTTTTTTCATTTTATTCAAACAATATTTCCATATCTCAAATATTAATCTCACTTTTGAATTGTTAAATTTTAAAAATCAACCGAAATAATAAATACATGAAAAAGACAACTGCACTTTGCTTGTTGATTATTGTATTAATAGTTAACAGGAGCCTGTCTCAGGATGCCGATATCCCTTTTACAGGTATATTAAATACAGTAGAAGATGTTAATGTCAATTTGCAACCGAATGAAAATTCCGAAGAGTTGATGCTGTCCACCAGTTGTGATAGTTTGCTCACAACCATGGCCGGAGGCAACGGACACCGTGGAAATATGTTTAATGTTACAGCATTGCATGAATTGACTATTACAAAATTTGATGTACATTTGGATAGTTTCAAAACCACCAACTACAGGGTCTACTACCAACCTGCAAGTTATTACGGAACAGAAAATAATCCTTCAGCATGGACCTTGGTTGGTCACAGAGATTCGGTACATGCCAAACCTCCACATCGCCCAACACCTTTAACAATACCTATTAACATTACTATTCCGGCAGGATTAACATATTCTTTTTACATAACCTCTACATTTGTGAATAAAAACAATAATTATACAAACGGGACTACTTTGGGTGCTCCTTTCCAGCAGGATGCAAACCTGATAGTATACGAAGGTTGTGGTATTGAATATCCTTTTTCAGGAACACCACTTGCACCCAGAAAGTGGAATGGAAGGATTCATTATTGTCTGGAACCCGTTGGTATTGATGAAGAAAATGTAACTACTGTTCAGACTTCTTTGGCTCCCAACCCTTTTACAAATTCAACCACTTTAAAGATTACCGGCAAAACTCCGAAAAACTATTCACTTAAAATAGTGGATCTGCCTGGAAATACAGTAAGCGAAATAACAGGCATCTCTGCTAATGAAGTAAATCTTGAAAAAGGAAAAATGTCGGCAGGAATGTATCTCTATAAGTTATACAACAAGGAAAATGTAATTGCAAACGGAAAACTGATTATTCAATAAACCAAACTTTTTATGAACCATACTGTAACCGAACGATTTTTAAAATATGTAAAAATAGATACACAGAGTGATGCTTCATCACCTACCTGTCCATCCACTGAAAAGCAAAAAGACCTTGCAAAAGTGTTGGTTATGGAATTGCTGGAAATGGGAGTGAAGGATGCTCACATGGATGAAAACGGTTATGTGTACGGAACCATAGAAAGTAATACAAGTAAAAAAGTACCTGTAATTTGCTTTTGTTCACACATGGATACTTCTCCTGATTGTTCGGGTAAAAATGTAAATCCACAGGTGAATAAGAATTATGATGGGAAGGATATTGTCTTGATAAATGATAAAAGCCAAATAATAAAGGTGAGTGAACATCCATCCTTGTTGAAACAAGTAGGGAACGATATTATCACCACCGATGGAACTACTTTATTAGGTGCAGATAACAAAGCAGGTGTTGCTGAAATAATGGATGCCGCCTATCACCTGATGAAAAACCCTGAAGTGAAACATGGTACTATTAAAATATTATTTACGCCTGATGAAGAGATAGGAAGAGGCGCAGACAAGGCAGACCTTAAAAAGGTAGGAGCAGATTTTGGTTATACCATAGACGGTGAGGAACTGGGGCATATTGAAAACGAAACTTTTTCGGCTGATGGGTTAACTATCAATATCCATGGGGTAAGTACGCATCCTGGTTTTGCAAAAAACAAAATGGAAAGTGCCATAAAAATAGCATCAGAAATAGTAGCGGCTTTGCCAACAGATGAAATGAGTCCGGAAAGCACCGAAAAGAAACAACCTTTTGTTCACCCTGTTGCTATTTCCGGTGCAGTGGAAGAGGCAAGCATTCAATTTATTATTCGGGCTTTTGATGAGGAAGGATTAAAAAGACAGGAAAATTTTCTGAAAGAATTAACTGAACTGATATTAAAAACATATCCTCATTCTACGTATGATATAGTGATAAAACAACAATACCGCAATATGAAACAGGTATTGGATAAAAACCCGGAGATAGTGGAGAATGCTATGGAAGCAGTGAGAAGGGCAGGAGTAGAGCCTGTTTTGTCAAGCATTCGCGGAGGGACAGATGGTTCGCGTTTTTCCTACATGGGTTTACCTTGTCCCAATATATTTGCAGGCGAGCATGCCTTTCATTCCAAACACGAATGGGTTTCTGTTCAGGACATGCAAAAAGCAGTACAAACAATTGTTAACCTTGCTGTGGTTTGGGAGGAGCGAAGTTAATACTTACCTTTGCAACCTATGTCTTTAAAAAAATCAACACTTAAATTAGCAGATACAAAGCAGTTTTCCAAGCTGATGATGGATTACATCAATGGGAATGAAAATCTGCGTCCGTTCTATTCCTATGCTCCTGTTATTGATTCATTCAAACAGGTAATTGAGGATAAAAGTAAGGAGTCCATCAACCGTGAGGTATTGGTAGAAGTTCTTTCTTCTCAATATGGGAAATCAAGCATCAAACATCCTGATGCCATTATTCAATCTCTTTTGGATAAAAATACATTTACGGTTTGCACAGGTCACCAGCTATGCCTGTTTACCGGACCATTGTATTTTATTTATAAAATTATTACCACCATCAATCTTGCGGAAGAATTAAAAAAGAAATATCCGGCATATAATTTTGTTCCTGTTTATTGGATGGCTTCCGAAGACCATGATTTTGATGAAATAAAGTCTATTCATTTATACGGGCAAATGCTATCATGGTATATGCATACTGCCAAAGGACCTGTTGGCAGACTGGAAACAGGAACATTGGATGTAATGATTAATGAATTAAAGAAAATTCTTGGAGAATCTGCCAATGCGAATGAGCTGATGGAACTTTTCTCTGATGCTTATTTAAAACATTCCAACCTGGCGGATGCAACCCGTTATTTGGTTCATACTCTTTTCGAAGGATACAATCTTTTAATACTGGATGCAGATGATGCAAGATTGAAGAATGAATTCCTTGACATTATGAAGGATGACATTAAGAACAATACGAATTATAAAATTGTAAATAAAACCATTGACGAGCTAAAACAGGCGGGATACGATGCACAGGTGAACCCGAGAGAAATTAACCTGTTTGATATATCAGGAAATGACCGTGTACGAATTGAAAAATCTACTGAGGAAACATTGAACATTACTCCGGAAAATTATAGTCCTAATGTAGTGCTTAGACCTTTATATCAACAAAAGATATTACCCAATCTTGCTTATGTGGGTGGTCCGGGCGAATTGGCCTACTGGCTGGAATACAAAGCCATGTTCGACCATCATAAAATTAATTTCCCGGTATTGATACCAAGAAATTTTGCAATGATGATGGATGAAAAATCGGCTCAGCAAATGAAGAAATTGGGTATTACTATTATTGATTTATTTAAAGATACAGAGATATTAATCAAAGAGATGGTTACCAGAAATTCATCTGCTGACCTTTCATTAAAGCAGGAGGAAGAACAGTTGGTGGCTACGTTTAAAGAAATAATGGACAAGGCTGTTAAATTTGATGTGACCTTAAAAGGGGCTGTGGAAGCGGAAATGCAAAAGGCATTAAACAGTCTTAAAAACATAGAAAGTAAACTGGTGAAAGCGGAAAAACAAAAACAGGAAACCAATATTAACCAGTTAAAAAAATTAAAAGAAAAGTTTTTCCCTGAAGGAATGTTGCAGGAACGTTATGATACGCTTGCTCCTTATTACCTTAAATCAGGGAAACAATTAATTGCCGATTTGAAAGAACAATTTAATCCGTTTCAGTTTGAGATGATGATATTAGAATAAATGGAAACGAAAGAAAAAGAAAAAACACTATTGGAACAGGGACTTGAATTGCCTTTAATGGAAGAGTTTTACACCATACAAGGGGAAGGATTTCATTCAGGTAAACCTGCCTATTTCATTCGTGTGGGTGGTTGCGATGTTGGTTGCCATTGGTGTGATGTAAAGGAAAGCTGGGATGCCAGTTTACATCCGCCAACTAAGGTGGATGACATTGTAACCAATGCAATTCAATATCCCGGAAAGGCTGTGGTAGTAACCGGTGGAGAACCCAGCATGTATAACCTCGATTATATTACAGCGCAACTAAAATCAAAAGGAATTGAAACTTTTATTGAAACATCTGGTGCCTATAATTTAACCGGTCAATGGGATTGGGTTTGTCTTTCTCCCAAAAAAACAAGTCCACCGTTAAAAGATAATTTTGCGAAAGCAAATGAATTAAAAATTATTGTTCATAATAAAAGCGATTTTGAATGGGCAGAAAAAAATGCAGCACAGGTAACACCCAGTTGCAAACTTTTTCTTCAGCCCGAGTGGAGCAAAGCTAAGGAAATGATGCCATTGATAGTGGAGTATGTAATGGCTCATCCGGAATGGAATGTTTCCCTTCAAACTCATAAGTATATGAATATTCCATAGATTCTCAAACCTTCAAGGTTTTAAAAACCTTGAAGGTTTAAAATATGGCTCAATAATTGAAAATATCTTATCAATGAAAAAACTTTTACTCTTTATCTCTCTTATTATAGTTGCAACTTCTTACGCGCAACTTCCTCCGGGGCAATATTCCTCTACCAACAAAAAAGCAATTTCTGTTTTTGAAGATGCTGTAAATGATTACCAGAACAGGAATGATGACAAGGCCAAAGAAGGAGCACTGAAGGCTATTGAAAAGGATCCGAATTTTATAGAGCCTCATTTATTGCTTGCAGAAATATACGAAACACGAAACCAGATTCAGAATTCAATTGATGAATATATCAAAGCCATTACCATTAATCCGAAGTTTAACCTTAGTAATTTTTTCAACCTTGCCCAGGTAGAAATAAGGATAGGTAAATACGAAGATGCGAAGAAAGATTTTGAAGCATTTCTTAAAAAGCCCAATATTAATCCTGATACCAAGGATGTTGCTGAACAACAATTGGACAATTGTAATTTTGCTATTGACGCCATAAAACACCCGGTGCCATTCGACCCGAAAAATATGGGTGAAGCCATCAATTCTAATCTTGACGAATATTTTCCGGCCGTAACTGCCGATGATCAGATGTTTTTGTTCACCCGCAATAACCGCACTGAAACCATTCATCAGCAGGAAGATTTTATGATAAGCACTAAAGTGAACGGTGCCTGGCAAAAGGCGCAACTGATAGGCTCCGGAATTAATACTCCGGGAAACGAAGGTGCGCCAACGCTTTCGGCTGACGGACAACTTTTGTTTTTTACTGTATGTGTTGACAAAATAAATGGTTGGGGGCCGGGCAGAAAAGGGCTTGGAGCCTGCGATATTTTTTATACCGAAAAAGTAGGCAATGGCTGGTCGAAAACATATAACCTTGGAAACTCAGTAAATACTGAATTCAGAGAGACACAACCAAGTTTTGGAGCAGATGGTAAGCATCTTTATTTTGTGAGCAATCGCCCGGGAGGTTATGGGCAGCACGATATTTATGTGTCTACTTTAAATGATAACGGTGCCTGGGAACACCCTGTAAACCTTGGTAATAAGGTAAACTCACCGGGAGATGAAGAATCGGTTTGTATTTCCACCGATGGCAAAAGCCTTTATTTCGGGTCTAACGGGCATACCGGCATGGGTGGTTATGACATTTACGTGTCGCGCATGGATGATAACGGCAACTGGGGACCGGCACGAAACCTGGGTTATCCTATTAATACCTATGCTGACGACCATAGTTTGCTGGTGAGCCCAAATGGTAACCTGGCCTATATAGCAAGTAACAGGGCCGGTGGTTTTGGAGGTCTGGATTTATATCAGTTCGATTTATATGAAGATGTTCGTCCGGGAAAAATTACCTATGTAAAAGGTAAAGTATATGATGCTAAAACCAAGGCCCCGCTGGGTGCACATTTTGAACTGATTGACCTGGAAACAGCCAAACAGGTGATAGCTTCGGATGCCAATACCGGCAATGGTGAGTTCCTGGTGACATTGCCTGTCAATAAAAATTATGCGCTTAATGTTTCCATGGCAGGTTATTTATTTTATTCCGAAAATTTTTCGTTGAAAGAAATGCCTAATTCCTCCCGTCCATTTTTTATGGATGTGCCCATGCAACCAATAGATACAGGCAGTGTGGTGGAACTGAAAAATATATTTTTCGAAACAGCCAAGTTTGATTTAAAACCCGAATCGAAAGTGGAACTGAATAAATTAGTTTCTTTTCTTAATCTGAACAAAACACTTCGCATCGAAATTGGCGGACATACAGACAATGCCGGGGAGAAAAAAATGAACCAACTGCTGTCGCAAAACAGGGCGAAATCGGTGTATGATTTTCTGATAGCAAACGGTATTGATGTAAAACGCCTCAGCTACAAAGGCTATGGTGATACCCGACCAAAGGAAAAAAACGATACCCCCGAACACATGGCCATGAACCGGAGAACAGAGTTTAAGGTGATTGGGAAATAGTTTTTTTTAATCGAAAGTTAAAAAGAAAAAGTCCAAAGTTAGCAGTGTAACTTTGGACTTTTTAACTTTGGACTTGAAACTAAAAACTATACCGTTACTCTTTCCACCACATAACTAATAGTGATGCCGGCAGTGCTGGTAATATTCAAATATTTTTTTACACCGGGAGTATACCCCAACACACCAGCCGAGTAGATTTTCGGAGCTGTCTGGTCAACCGGTTTTCCACTTGTAGCATCAATGGCTGTTTCCGGAGTTTCAGCAAACCCTACATATACAGTGCCTTCGCCCGACACAGTAGTTTTATAATTTGTTTCGTTTGATGCAGTGTTATCAAAACAGTTTTGAGTTTCGTTTGTAGTAATTTCATTTTCCACTCTCGATTCGGCCTGTGCAAATGCAGTATTAATCATCGACTGATCAAAATACACATCCGCTTTCGATTCGTTACCAATGCACTGAATGGCTATGGTAAGCAGGTTCACGGTTAATTGTTTGCAAACAGCGGCTTTGGTAGTTATAATATCGTTGCGTTCGCCTGCCACATTACCAAAAGCCTGATGTTGCGCCACACGGGCATCTTTATACGCCTGAAAAGTATCGTCATATTCCGTTACAAAATCAGCATCAAAATCGGCCGAATGAGAAGCCAATACTGCCTTGTAGGCTGCTGCATCAGTTTCCAATGTGGGCAGGTCGTCTTCCGAAAATTTAGTAACTCCCTGCGGATAAAACTGCTCATAAATTTCGGAACCTTCGCCATATTTATAGGAAATCAGTCCGGCATTTTTACTTATTAAAGTAGTAAGCGCCACATGCGTATTGTCCATGGCTATAGTTTTTCCTTCCTGCAATCTTACTTTCAAAGCTTCTGCATCCAGGTCACCAAAATAGCTGTTGTATGCATTGGTGATGTTGGTAAGAATGGTGGCAAAAATACCACCCGGATTGTTGGTTGTTAACCGTGCAATGTGGTCAGCCGTAAAGTCTTTTAATAATTGTCGGCTGATGTTTTTGTTAGTAAATAGAATACTGAAGTATTTGAATAGTTGTATCATTTTGTTTTGATTTTGTTTTTAATTAATTGATATTTAGTTTATTGTTTGATTTAAGTTTTAATTTTATCATTATAAATGCTTTCTCTTTTTCGGGAACCGTATTCCGACTCTTCGGAATAACGTTCTCTTTTTTGGGAACCCGATTCCGACTTTTCGGAATAGCGTTCTCTTTTTCGGGAACCCGATTCCGACTCTTCGGAATAGCATTCTCTTTTTCGGGAACCCGATTCCGACTCTTCGGAATAACATTCTCTTTTTCGGGAACCCGATTCCGATGCTTCGGAATAACATTCTCTTTTTCGAGAACCCGATTCCGACTCTTCGGAATAACGTTCTCTTTTTCGGGAACCCGATTTCAATAAAGAATGAACTATGTTTTAATTTGCTGGCGCAAGTACGGAAATGTTTTTACGCCATTTTCAGGAATCCATGTACCCCTATAGGAGACAATTATTCAATATTAATAGGGTGTACAGCCAAATGAAGGGGGGACACGGCTATGAGTTCTCTATCAGAAAATTTGCCTGAAAAAAGGATTTGACCCCTAATTTATAGAAAATACTTTTTTTAATTACTTCTAATTGCGCTTCAGTGATTACTCTTTTTTTTGCCAAATCTTCGTCCTTTGTTCCCGCCCTTACCAGCAACATCACATCGGTTTCCGGGCTGTCCAGCTTTTTGAAGGCACATTTGCTGATGTATTCTACCAGTATGTTTTGCTCCGAAAACAGGGAAGGTTGTGTGCATTTTTGTTCGTTTATCATTATAATGGCCATCCCTCCTTTATTAATGTAGCTGATGGTTCTATCCTTTTTTAACAGGTTGTTTGAAATGTCGGACCGTAATTGTAAGCCTGTAGAAAAGTTCTTTGGTTGACCAAAATGAATACGACAATTCGTTTCAACTTTGTGGAGTTTATAACTGAATTTCATGATGCAATGGAGTTTTGAGTTTGCAATCATAAATTTAAAATGAAATTATTTTTTCTGAATAAAAAAAATAAAGGATTTATTAACGGGGGAGTGTTGAAAATGGGGGGGGGAGTTTTTTTTGAAGTTCTTTAATTAATTGGAAATTAATGGTTAGTTTTGAGAAGATATTATAAATCTTAGAAACATTTCTAATTTAGTACTTTGAAAATGTTTTTGTTATTTCAAAAAAATGAAGTCTCGAATAACAATTTTAATTATTTTATATTTTTTGAATTTTAATTCTGTTTTTTCCCAATGGCAGGTTATTAATTCAGGAACTTCAAATGATTTGGTCGATGGTTGCTTTCTCAATGATTCTATTGGATTTATTATTAGTTCCAATGGTGTAATTTTAAAAACAATCAATAGAGGTAATACATGGAATATAAATACAACCTTGTCTGGGAATTTCACCTCTATATGTAATGTTGGTAATGATACTTTATATGCTGGGGGCAATTGTATTTACAAAAGTTACAACAGAGGGAATACTTGGAGTTTAGTAACAACTCTAACTTTTACTTTAACAGATTTAGGGTTCTTTAGTTCAAAAAATGGACTTGCAATTGTACCAAACTATACTTATTGCACCTGGAATAATTATCAAAATGTATTTGATGATTACCATGTTTATAAAACTACTAATTACGGGAGTTCCTGGCAATCAAGTTTTGGAAATATAGAACATACAAGTCGTTTTCAATTTATTTTTGATAGCGTAGCTATTATAACAGGAGGAGTGCGTGCAATTCAATACCATTGCGGTGGACCTTGGTATAATACTTCAGCAAGGACAAATAATAAAGGAGTTACATGGTTTGGAATAGTGCAACCTTATTCTGGACTTTCTTATTTTTCTTTCGTTGACCCTAACATTGGTTATTTTGTTCAATCAGGAAATTCATATAATATATATAAAACTATTGATGGAGGAGCTACACTTTCTTCCTCTTATACTGAAATTTATGATAATACAATTCATCAATGTAAGTTTATTAACGAACACGATGGTTACTTACTTGGGAATAATAAAATATATGTTACTAAATCTGATGGATTTGGATGGGATAGTGATTATTCTTCAACAGACACCTTAAACTTATTAATTAATAATCCTTCAAATGTTCTCATTGCAATTGGACGAAATGGTTTGATATTAAAAAAGCATCTTATTCCAAGTTTATATGCAGATAGTGTTTATAGAGTAAAGGTTATTAGTGATTCATTAAATTTTGGATTTGTTAATGTTGATAGTTTATCAATAAAACCAATAACCATAGAAAATACTGGAAGTACACCACTAAATCTCTCATTAACTGCATCAAATTCTTTCAAAATTAGTTTTGATACCATTAATTTTGCAAATAATTTATCCGTAACTCTAATACCCTTTCAGGATACTGTAGTTAATGTTCAATTCAGCCCACTGCTTGTACAAAATTATTTAGATACATTGCTTATTGAAGCGGATAGTTTAAAACCTGTTAAAATCCCCCTTTCAGGAATTGGCTTTCATGGTCTGAGTGGAACAGTTTTTCATGATACATTAATATGTGTTGACACTCTGAGAATAGGTGGAGACATTACCATCGATACTTCAGTTACTGTAACAATTTGTGCAGGTACTTATGTTAAGATGATGGGAAATTATAGTATCACCGTTCAGGGAATTCTAAAATGTTTAGGTGACTCACTCCATAATATAACATTTGGGGTGAATGACACAATTTCTCTTTGGAATGGCATTTTTATGATGAATCCAAATTACAATGACATTTCTATTTTTAATTATTGCAATATCACATCGAAGTGTAATTCTACTTCAATACAAATTAAGAAAGGGTATGCTCAAATTGACCATTGCAATATTAGTAATGAAAAGAATGGAGGAGCAATTAATATTGAAGATTCATACGGACAATGCAAAGCAAGTGTAACAAACAGTAATTTATATAACAATAGAGGAAATGCGATAAATTGTTATAATTGTGATCAAACCTTTATCGTAAATAATAATATATACAATAATTATCATGGAATTTCCAGTTCCTCAAATCACACCATTACCATTACAGGAAATAATATTTATGATAATTCAGAAGAGGGTATATATGGCTTTGGAAAATTTTTAATTAAAAAAAATAGGATTTATAACAATGGGGGAGGCATTTATGTTCAAGGTTCATCTCCGCGAATTGAAAATAATGAAGTTTATAATAATAAGTCGATTTCTACTGGAGGTATCACGTGTTTCCCAAATGATGGTGGTGCATATATAATACAAAATTTAATTTTTAACAACGAAAGTATTTATGGTAATGGAGCAGGTCTTGAACTTGCACCTGATAATAATTTTGACTTACCTGCTTATGTAATAAATAATACAATATGTAATAATAAAGTCGGGCCAACTTCAAAAGGAAATAATTTTTATGCCACCACAAATACTGCTTCAGGACTTGATATTAAACTTTATAATAATATTATTTATGGCGTATCAAATGCGAATAATAATATAGATTGGCTTCATTTCGTAACCCATGACATTAGTTTTAATTGCATTAATCAGGATAGCATTAACATTTGGGGGCAAAATAATGTTTTTGCGAATCCAATGTTTGTAAAACCAACAAATAGTATAGGGGTTATAACTAACATTGGGTTATATGACTGGTCATTGAAAAATTATTCACTTTGCATTAATACAGGAGATTCCTTGAATTTAACATATACTTTACCGTCTGATTTTGCAGGTAATCCAAGAATATATAATAATAGAATAGATATTGGTGCTTATGAATATCAGGGTAATTATTCTCCTTATATAAATCCAAATATTTTAGTTTTTCCAAACCCTATGGGAAATGAACTTAATATTATTATGAATAATAGCAATCTTTCAACAATTACCCTTTATGATATTACCTCTAAATTACTTTTTACAAGACAGTTTACAAGCACTATTATCATCGACACGTATAGCTTTTCCAAAGGTTTTTACATTTATGAAATAACAAATGAAGATGGTTTGAGGTTCAAAGGGAAGGTTATCAAAGATTAGCTACCAGAGAGGCGTGTTAAATATTTCTAACCTGCGTTGGCTAATCTGGGTCATTTAAAAGTATGTCATGTCTTAGACAGTATATTTATTACATCTTGCCCTTCCAAAAAATCCCCCCGAATAAACCATATAGAATACATTTTACTTACTTTTGGCAAAAATTGAGTACTGATACAATAATGGAAGAGAAGACCTATAGTTTACCGGTATTGCTTTATCACCGGGTGGTGAATAAAGATTCGGTAACGGGAAACCATAAAATATATGTTTGGGAAAAGGACATGGAAAAACAACTTGCTTATTTAAAAAGCGAGGGTTTTGAGGCCATTACTTTTGTGGATTTGAAAAATAATCCCGGCATGGATTTAAAGAAAAAGGTGATTATTACCTTTGATGACGGGTATGAGGACAATTACACCTTGCTGTTTCCGATGCTGAAAAAGTATGGTTTTAAAGCGGTGATTTACCTGGTTACCCAGGCGGACCATAATGCCTGGGGTGTGCGCGAAGGGGAACCAAGAATAAACATGATGACTGACCGCCAAAAGCAGGAAATGAGTAATTACGGGATAGAGATGGGAGGCCATACCCAAAGCCATGTGGACCTTTCCAAATGTTCGGAAAAGGAAATGATAAGGGAAATAGCAGGCTGCAAGGCCGATGTGGAACGGCTGACCAATAAAAAAGCCATTAGTTTTGCTTATCCTTTCGGGGGGCTTAATGCGGATGTAAAACGAATAACAGAGGAGGCAGGTTACCTGTATGCAGTCTCCACCAATACGGGCCCAAAGCAGTTTGGGGAAGACCGGATGCAGATAAGGAGAATAGAAGTAACACCAAGAACTTCGTTAAGGAGTTTTAAAAATAAAGTGAGCGGGTATTATTTTTACCCAACTTTTTTGAAATCATTTTTTACCGGGAAACAGACAAAGTAAACAGGGATGGAACGCGGATTATTATGATTGGGAATGATGAAAAATGATTGATGATTTGGGTTATGATTATTGCCTTCGGCAATAGGATGTAAGGGAGAAAGGCATTAATAGTTAAAAGGAAATAAAATAATATGGAAAAAGAATTGACACCGGGCACACGCATAGACCATGAAAAATATGGTGAAGGAATAGTGAGTACAGTCAGCATTGCAGGATACGAAGTGTTTTTTGCAAGAGGAGGGAAGATGGAGCTTTCGCGCTCGAATACGGATTTTGAAATTATAGAAGCTGTTGAATCTACTGACGATTCGCCAAAGGTGAGTGTAGCCGACCTTGAAAAAGTATTTAATTACCTGCTCGAACAAACCGGTACAGTGCCCGAAATAATTGAATTTGCGGATAAATGGACCGGAGGTACATTAGTATTGAAACCACAGGATGATAAACTAAAGCCGCATGAAATGCCACTGGATGGCTTTTTTCATAAGATAGTGATGGTGAGAGACAGGCTGAGGGTATTGGAACAAAACATTAACAGTCACCCGAAACTAACGGATGAAGACAAAGTAAACCTGCAGCAATACATTACCAGGATATACGGCAGCCTGACAAGTTTTAATATTATTTTTAAAAATAAAGAAGAGCACTTTGTTGGTACTTCTTCTAATAAATAAGAAGAACAGCAAATGAAAGTAACCGGATTTTCTTTTATAAAAAATGCTTTAAAATTTGATTACCCCGTTATAGAGGCCATCACTTCCATTCTGCCAGTATGCGATGAATTTGTAATTGCAGTCGGCAAATCGGATGATGACACTTTGAATTTTATTAAGTCGATTAATTCGCCCAAAATAAAAATCATAGAAACCGTTTGGGATGAAACCCTGAGAGAAGGAGGGAGGGTATTGTCTGATGAAACCAACAAAGCATTTAAAGCTATTTCACCTGATACCGATTGGTGTTTTTATATCCAGGGCGATGAAGTGATTCATGAAAAATACCTGGATAATATTAAGAATGCCATGATTAAATACAAGGATGATGATAAGGTGGATGGATTGCTTTTTGAACATCTTAATTTTTATGGTTCGTATGATTACATAGCCGACTCGAGGAACTGGAACAAAAAGGAAATACGGGTAATCAGGAATAAAAAGAATTTTTATTCATACAAAGATGCCATGAGTTTCAGAAAAGACAATGATGTAAAACTGGATGTGGTGTTTGTGGATGCCTGTATTTATCACTACGGATGGGTGAAACAACCGGAAGCCATGCAGCGGAAACAACTGGAATTTCATAAACTCTGGCACGATGATAAATGGGTGGAAGAAAATATTCCTAAAGTAGATGAGTTTGATTATTCAAAGATAGACTCGGTTTCAAAGTTTATTGGAACACATCCCAAAGTGATGGAAGAGCGGCTGAAAAGATTAAACTGGAAATTCAGTTTCGACCCCACAAAGGGAAAAAAACAATCAGTAAGAAAGAGAATTCTTAATTATATTTACCAAAAAACCGGAGTGCATATCGGGGAGTTTAAAAATTATAACCAGATAAAAAGATAGATTGTACTTTATTAAAAATTAGCAATATGCTTTTAAATGATTTTTTTAAAATAAAAGGAATTGAGGGTACTGAAAAGTACACCATCAGTATTGAAATGAACCCTGACCATAAAATATATGAAGGTCATTTTCCAGGAAATCCCGTTGCACCGGGAGTATGTTTGACCCAGATGGTAAAAGAAACTGTGGAGCATATTACCAACCAGCAATTGACCATGGTAACAGGTGATAATATAAAATTTACTGCCGTACTTAACCCTGTGCTAACTCCCAATGTAACTATGCTATTAAGTATGAAAACAAAGGAAAACGGATTGTTGCAGGCGGATAGTTCTATTTCGGATGGTACGGTTAGTTTCTTTTCATTCAAAGGAAGTTTTAAAGTAAAGGAAAGCGTTTAATACTTCTTAACTATTTTTGGCTTAAAAATTGTGAGGTGAAATACTTAATTTCGCACTTAATTAAAAATAAATATTTATGGCAACAAAACTTACAAAAACTCTCTCCGCATTTACATTACTAAGTTCGGCAATAGTATTTGCCGGAAATCCCGAAGGATATAACATAAAGATTACAGCAAAAGGTCTTAAAGAAGGAGACAAGTGCCTGCTTGCTAATTATTATGGCGATAAGCAATACATAAAGGATTCAGCTAGAGCCAATGCCAAAGGAGAAGTGATATTTAAAGGAACTGAAAAGTATGCTCAGGGAGTTTATTTATTTGTTCCGCCAAACAAAAACAAATATTTTGATTTCATTATGGATGAAGGTCAGAATTTTTCGCTAGAAACAGATACACTTGATTTTGTAAAAAACATGAAAGTGAAAGGGTCGGATGAAAATAAGTTTTTTTACGACTACCAAAACTTCATGTCTTCGAAACAAAAACAAGTAGAACCATTAAGAGCAAAATACAATTCATTTAAAAAGGGGGATGATTCTTTAAAATTTTATCAGGATAAATTAACTACCATAGATAAAGATGTAAAAGATTATAAAATTAATTTTATTAAAAATAATCCGAAATCGTTTGTTTCAAAATTATTCAGAACGATGGAGGAAGTGGAGATTCCGGAAGCACCGATTTTATCAAACGGAAGAAAAGATTCCACATTTGCCTACCATTATTATAAAACCCACTTTTTCGACAACTTCGATTTCAGTGACGACCGTTTATTAAGAACACCCATATTCGGAAATAAAATAAAACAATACATGGAAAAGCTGACCCCACAGACTCCTGATTCTATTAATATTTCATGTGATTACTTGGTAACAAAAGCAAGAGCCAACAAAGAAATGTTTAAGTACATTGTTTATTGGTTAACCTTTACTTACGAAGATTCAAAGATAATGGGTATGGATGCTGTGTTTTATCACATGGTGGATAAGTATTTGCCGGAGTCGGATTGGGTAGATTCCACGCATCGTGAGAAAATGAAAGACAGGATAAGAACCATCGGACCGCTATTAATAGGTAAAAAAGCACCGGGAATTAATATGCCGGACTCGTTGGGTAAAAATGTTTCTTTATACGATATAAAATCAAAATATACAGTGGTGATATTTTGGGACCATGGATGTTCGCATTGTAAAAAAGAAGTTCCTAAACTAGTGGAAGCCTATAATACCAAACTGAAAGCAAAAGGAGTGCAGGTATTAGCTGTAGAAACGGAAGATAAACCGGAAGACTGGAAGAAGTTTATCAGGGATAATAAAATGAACTGGTTAAATGTTCACCAGCCCGATGAATACAGTCGTGCTGTAACCAAGAAGATTTATGATATATACAGTACTCCTGTTATTTATCTTTTGGATGAAAATAAAACTATCAAAGCCAAACGAATTGATAGTGATCAGTTAGATGGCTTAATTGATATGCTAGATAAAGAAAAGGACAAAAACAAAAAGTAAGTAAAAAGGCCCTGTTCTCGGGGCTTTTTTATTTAATATGATTTATTGCTATCGTATTGCCACCGGAAAAATCAAACTTCCAACTACTGTCAAATATTAAAGGAAGGTAGCGTTTGTAAAGATTTATGCGAGCAGTCAGTTTATTTTCGGGTTCATCCGCTTTTGCAAGTCCTGTAAATTCATAGGTTACCATTTTAGGGTGCTGCTCCATGAATATTTTAACTACCGCTACAATGGTATTCATCACCTTATATATTTCACCTTTATTGGTAAGAGAATACTCTTCTCCTTCGTATTCATCATTAGTAACGCCAAAAACAATAGTGGCATGAAGAATATTGTCTTGTCTTCTTCCAAAGCGAACTTCGTAATTGACTCCGCTGCCGGTTGTAAAATAATAAACCCCGGCAGTGCTAATAGGAGGAGGAATGATTTTATAAATTTCAATCGGGCGTTCACCCATATATTTCTTTTATGTTTCGGGTAAAATTAGAAAATAAATTTTAAAAAACGTTGTTTAAATAAAGATATACGATGAGAATATTAAATACCTTTGAGGTCACTTATCCAAGAAAATTGCAGAATGAAAATTCAATTCAAAATTAATTCGAAAGTTACCCCGGAACAGGTTATTGAAGTATTCAAAAGTTCAGGCATAAATCGTCCTGTTGATGATATAAAAAGAATAAAGGGAATGATTGAAAATTCCAACTTAATTATTACCGCCTGGGATGGTATTGAACTAATTGGTATCGCCAGGTCGTTAACTGATTTTCATTATTGTTGCTACATGTCTGATCTGTCTGTAAAAAAGGAGTATCAGAAAACAGGAATAGGAAAATCACTGATTGAAATAACCCAGGATACTATTGGCGAGCAAACAATGTTGTTACTTCTTTCGGCAACTCCAGCCCTTGAATATTATCCTAAAGTAGGATTTGAAAAAGTAGAAAACGGTTTTATTATTAAAAGAAAGTCATAGAGTGCGTTTTTTAATTTTAATTTCTTTCCTTTTGTTATTGGTTCTTTCAGGTTATTCGCAAAATGTTCCTGTAATTAAAATTACTGATTTGGAAAAAAGGATTCAAAATAATTCCGATACCACTTATATAGTTAATTTATGGGCTACCTGGTGTGCCCCATGTGTTAAAGAACTTCCTGGCTTTGATAGCATAAATAGAGTTTATAAAGATAAAAAAGTAAAAGTACTTTTGGTAACCATGGATTTTAAAGAAGATTTGACAACAAAGGTTCTCCCCTTTATGCAAAGAAAGCATATTAAATCTGAGGTGCTGTTGCTGGATGAGTCGAATGGAAATTATTTTATTCCTAAAGTGTCGGAAGAGTGGAGCGGTTCTATTCCTGCCACATTAATTGTAAATAATAAGTTTAAGGTGAAACATTTTTTTGAAAAGACCTTGACGTATGATTTCCTGAAAAGTGAAATAGAAAATATTAAATAAGTATAAAGAAAAAATCAGAATGAAAATTAAAATTGTCAATGTTATTCTCTTAGTAGTGGCAGCAAGTGTATTTGTATATGCCTTCTTTATTTTTAATAAGAAAAAACCGATTCGTTATCTTGCCATTTTTGGAGATAAAAGCTATGAAGCAAAAGGAGGTTCAACGGATACCGTTTATCATACTATAGGTAATTTTAGTTTTACCAACCAGGATGGAAAAACGTTAACTGAAAAAGACTTTAAAAACAGTGTGTATGTTGCCGACTTTTTTTTCACTACCTGTCATAGCATATGTCCGATAATGAGCAGCCAGATGGAAAAGGTATATGAAAAATACAAAGGAAATATGGCTGTTAAATTTTTATCACATACGGTTGACCCGGAAATTGATACAGTAGAGCAATTAAAAAGATATGCTATCAAGCACAATGCCGATGCTAATCAATGGAGTTTTGTAACAGGAAGTAAAAAGGACCTGTATGCTATAGCCCGCACCGGTTATTTATTAAATGCAGAACAGGGAGATGGGGGACCCGATGATTTTATTCATACTCAGAATTTTGCTTTGATTGATAAGGAAAAACGTATTCGTGGGTTTTACGATGGAACAGATTCTACCGATATGAATCAGTTAACCAAGGATATCGGGTTACTGCTGAAGGAATATGATTACAAGGAAAATAAATAAAGGAAATTCCTAATTAATACGGATTAAGAAGAGACAGTGCAAAAAAAGAGGGACAACATTTGTTGTCCCTCTTTTTTATTCCAAAACTATTATTTTATCAGATTTATCTTTTTTACTGTTTTTTCAGTTGCGGTATTTATTTCAACAAAATACAATCCTTTTTCTTCCTTGGTTAAATCTATCGAATATACTCCATTAGAAATATTGGAATATTTTTTTTGAGATACAATTTCACCTAAAAGATTAAAAACGTTAACTGTAATCATTTGAGAAGCATTTAAACTAACCTCAAGGTTAAAAAGTCCACTGGAAGGGTTAGGATAAATGGAAAAAGAATTTTCAGAAATTTTGTTATCTGAAATACCAACTGTAGAACTTGGGTTGAAACCATCAAGAGTTCCGGTAGTATTCGATGAGTTAGGATCGAGCCAATGTTTCAGTTGGGTAGCATTAGTACCACCTCCTAACCATGATACAGAAAATTTACCATATACATCATTCATATTGGCTGCAGATTGTCCGCAGGCTGAAGGCCCTCCATGAAGTTGTCCTACAATTCGGTGATTTTGGTCGTAAAGTGGAGAACCTGAAGAACCCGGCTCTGTGCAAGCGGTAGTCCATTGTCCAACCTGCCAGTGGCTATTAGCGGATGTTCCTGACCATGTGGCGGAAATGCATGAGTTGTTGGCTACGGATATTTTTTTGATATCTCCGCTTGGGTGATGAATACATGTTGCAGCAGTTGCAGCAGTATTTACATTAGACCATCCTGAAAAATAAGGTCCAAAAGAAGCAGGAATAGTACCACCGGATAAACCACCGGTAATTTCTACAAGACTGAAATCGGAATTGGCACTTGCAGCACGCTGAACACCTCCTGTAAGCGATTGGGTAGTTGAAGGAGATGATCCAGGGTTAGTACATCCCGTAGCTTCCCAGTTAAAGCGAAAAATCCATGTACTGAATCCGGTAGAACCACAATGGTTAGCTGTTAAAATATAAGGCTTGCCATCCTGAGGTACATCATTAATCAAGGCTCCTGTACAAAATTCGCTACCTCCGGAAACTAAACATACGACAGAATGTTTTTCGTTTTGCCATGCTACACCGGTAGGGCAATTGACATTTACTTGGCATGCTCCTGAATTTCCGAAGGATTTCAAATATTCAGTAATACCTCTGTATCCATGGGTAACCCTAAAAATATTTATTCTTCCCTGATTAATCACCGTTGTAGGCTCTCTGTACTCCAAAATTAACTCTTCTCCCGGGACAAGATCAGTAGCAAACGCCTTATCATCCTGGTTGTTAACACTTGTGAATGCACCAATTACAAAATCTTTGCTGGAATTGTAAATAAATAAATCAGCACCTTGGGGCATAAAAAAATCATCAAAAGCTAGATTGATGCTTTGTGCATTGGTACACTTTATTCCAAGCTGCCATAAACGGTCGCCATTTGAAAGAGTGCTCCAGGTTCCTGAATTTGCTAAATTAAGATTTACATAATGATTGAATCCAAAACGAAAAGGCCCTTTGCTCTGATCATTAATTGCATCCTGCGCTCGTAAAGATTCGAGATCAAATGCTGGCATAGTTTTGATTTCTATGTCAGATTCTGCGTCTGAATGGTTAAAGCTGTAAGGTTTTCCTCCCTGACTTAGCTGTGCATTTGCATTTTGAATTGCTAAAGAAGTTGTAAAAAGTAAAACAGATAGTAAAAGTTTTTTCATCAATGAGTAATTTATTAGTGAGATTAATAATATATAGCGCACGAAAGTAGAAATTAAAAAAAGCAAATACAAGAAAATAAGACGAAAGCGCTCTAACCTTCTTTATAGGTCTGCTTTTTCTTTTTTATTAAGTTATATTTCTCTTTTGCTTTGTATTTTTATTCCCCTGTTTCTTCTGTTAATTCGTAAATTTCAACTACAAACAACCTGCCTTAAACCGACAAACCAATTCATATTTTTATTACCTTCGCCCCCCTATAATTTTTGAACCATAAATCAATGGAAAAAGTAATGAAGAAAATACAAATGGTTGACCTTAAAAGTCAATACGAAAAAATAAAAACCGAAGTAGATGCTTCCATTCAGAATGTGTTGAACAACACTGCATTTATTAACGGTCCCGAAGTAAAGGAATTTCAGAAAGAACTGGAAGCTTACCTGGATGTAAAACATGTAATCCCTTGTGCCAATGGTACTGATGCCTTGCAGATAGCAATGATGGCCTTGGATTTAAAGCCGGGAGATGAAGTGATAACTGCCAATTTTACCTATGTGGCTACAGCCGAAGTAATTGGTTTATTAGGATTAAAACCGGTATTGGTCGATGTAATTCCTGATACTTTCGATATTGATGTAAAAGCCATCGAACGTGCTATTACACCAAAAACAAAAGCCATTGTTCCGGTTCACCTGTTTGGTCAATGTGCCAATATGGAGGCCATTATGGAACTGGCAAAAAAGCATAATCTATTTGTTATTGAAGATACAGCTCAGGCCATTGGTGCTGAATATATTTATGCTGATGGCAAAAAGAAGAAAGCCGGAGCAATAGGAACTGTTGGATGTACCAGCTTTTTTCCTTCCAAAAATTTAGGTTGTTATGGTGATGGTGGAGCCTTGTTTACCAATGATGATGCCCTTGCTGCTAAAATAAGAATCATTGCCAATCACGGGCAAACTGCTTTATACATTCATGATTTGATTGGAGTTAATTCTCGTTTAGACAGCATTCAGGCAGGAGTATTGCGAATCAAATTACGTCAATTAGATAATTATTGTTCGGCCCGCGGCAAGGCTGCAGCTTATTACGATAAGGCATTTGCAAACAATCCAAAACTAAAAACACCGGAAAGGGCAACCTATTCAAACCATGTTTTTCATCAATACACGTTGCAATTAGTTGATGTGGACAGGGCAGCGTTGCGTGATTTTTTAACCACCAAAGAAATACCAGCCATGATTTATTATCCTATTCCATTGCACCTGCAAAAGGCATATATGGATCCGAGATACAAAGCTGGCGATTTCCCTGTAACCGAAGCATTATGTGCTTCTGTGGTTTCTCTTCCTATGCATACCGAGTTGGATGAAGAAACTTTGAAATACATCACAGATTCTGTTTTAGAATTTGTAAATAAATAAATTAATTGTAACAATCAGATAACCTGCTTTGTGAACTTTGTGTAAGATCTTTGCGAACTTTGTGGTTAATGAATAAAATAACTTTAAACTAAATTATGAATATTGCAGTTGTAGGAACAGGATACGTAGGATTAGTAACAGGAACATGTTTGGCCGAAACAGGTAATCATGTAATATGTGTGGATATCAATGAATCCAAAGTGAAAAAAATGCAGGCAGGGGTTATTCCCATTTTCGAACCTCATTTGGATTTATTATTTGAAAGAAATATTAAACAGGGAAGACTTACATTCACTACCAATCTTGCCGAAGCAGTGGAAAATGCAAAAGTTATTTTTCTTGCTTTACCAACCCCTCCTGGAGAAGATGGCTCAGCCGATTTGAGTTACATACTTGGGGTGGCGGATGATTTGGGGAAAATAATCAAGGAATATAAAGTAATAATTGACAAAAGCACTGTTCCTGTGGGAACTGCCGAGAAAGTAAAAACAGCTGTTGCGAAAAACACCTCCATCGAATTTGATGTGGTATCCAATCCGGAGTTTTTGCGTGAAGGTTTTGCGGTAGATGATTTTATGAAACCAGACAGAGTAGTGATTGGAACACAATCCGAAAGGGCACGAAAAGTAATGGACGAATTATACAAACCATTTGTTCGCCAGGGAAACCCGGTAATTTATATGGATGAACGCTCTGCTGAATTAACTAAGTATGCGGCTAATTCTTTTCTTGCTACTAAAATTACATTCATGAATGAAATTGCTAACCTCTGTGAAA
The DNA here is from genome assembly GCA_947479085.1 of Bacteroidota bacterium. Classification (GTDB taxonomy): domain Bacteria; phylum Bacteroidota; class Bacteroidia; order 2-12-FULL-35-15; family 2-12-FULL-35-15; genus 2-12-FULL-35-15. The sequence goes on from CANJYB010000007.1 coordinate 58,560, forward strand.
AACTAGGAGCAGATGTGGATGCCGTGCGGATAGGTATTGGTAGTGACGAGCGTATTGGAAAACGTTTTTTATTTCCCGGAATTGGTTACGGTGGAAGTTGTTTCCCGAAAGACGTGCAGGCATTAGCTAAATCAGCATCTGAAGTAGGGTATGAATTTAAAATACTTGATTCGGTTATGGACATCAATGAAAAACAAAAAACAATCATTGTTCCAAAAATAAAAGAACATTACAAAGGGGAATTGAAAGGAAAGAAAATAGCATTGTGGGGATTGGCTTTTAAACCTGATACAGATGACATTCGTGAAGCACCTGCTTTGTATATTATCGAAGAACTTTTGAAATTGGGTGTTTCCATTTCTGCATACGACCCTGAAGCAATGGATAATGTCAAAAATCTGATTGGAGATAAAATTACTTATGCAGCTGATGAGTACGATGCGCTGAAAGGTGCAGATGCTTTATTGATTGCAACAGAATGGAGTTTGTTCCGTACACCTGATTTTGATAAAGTATCAGAATTATTAAAATCCAAAACCATATTTGACGGTCGTAATTTATATGGCATCGACCAGATGAAAGAATTGGGATATTTTTATTCTTCTATAGGAAGAGAAACGGTAAAATAAGTATGAAAAGAGTTTTAATAACCGGTGCGGCAGGCTTTTTAGGTTCTCACCTTTGCGATAGATTTATGAAAGAAGGCTTCCATGTTATCGGCATGGACAACCTTATTACAGGAGATTTAAAAAACATTGAACACCTGATGAAACTCGAACATTTTGAGTTTTATCATCATGATGTTTCCAAATTTGTTTTTGTTCCGGGTGAATTGGATTATATCCTGCACTTTGCTTCACCGGCTTCACCTATTGATTACTTAAAAATTCCAATTCAGACTTTAAAAGTAAGTTCTCTTGGAACCCATAATTTGCTTGGATTAGCGAAAGCTAAAAAGGCAAGAATACTGGTAGCTTCTACTTCTGAAGTATATGGTGACCCCTTGGTTCATCCGCAAACGGAAGAATATTGGGGCAATGTAAATCCTGTTGGCCCCAGAGGAGTATACGATGAAGCAAAACGTTTTATGGAAGCCATGACTATGGCTTATCATACTTTTCATGGATTGGAAACAAGAATTATAAGAATATTCAATACTTACGGTCCTCGCATGAGGTTGAATGATGGACGGGTATTACCTGCCTTTATTGGTCAGGCATTGCGTGGTGAAGATTTAACCATGTTTGGTGATGGTTCTCAAACACGTTCTTTCTGTTATGTTGATGATTTGGTGGAAGGCATTTATCGTTTATTGATGAGTGACTATGTTCAGCCAATGAATATAGGTAATCCAAGTGAGATAACAATTAAGGAATTTGGTGAGGAAATAATTAAACTTACTGGTACTTCACAAAAACTAATATCATTGCCATTGCCTCAGGATGATCCGAAACAAAGAAAACCAGATATTACAAAAGCAAGAAGTATATTAGGCTGGGAACCAAAAGTGTCAAGAGCAGAAGGATTAAAAATTACGTATGAGTATTTTAAATCCTTGTCAAAAGACGAATTAAATAAAACCGAACATCGGCAATTTTAAAAACTATGGAGTATTTTGCTCACGAAAGTGCAGTTATTGATGAAGGTTGCAAAATAGGCAAGGGTACAAAAATCTGGCATTTTTCTCACATCATGGCTAACTGTATCATTGGGGAGGATTGCAACATAGGGCAAAATGTGGTGGTTTCACCGCAGGTGGTATTGGGAAGAAATGTAAAGGTGCAAAATAATGTATCTATTTATACTGGTGTAACCTGTGATGATGATGTGTTTTTAGGGCCTTCCATGGTTTTTACAAATGTAATTAATCCAAGAAGTGCAATAAACAGGAAAAGTGAATATGCAAAAACGCATGTAGGGAAGGGAGCTACCATTGGGGCAAACGCCACTGTGGTTTGTGGACACAGCATAGGGGAATATGCATTTATAGGGGCAGGTGCTGTGGTTACTAAAAACGTACAACCTTATTCGTTATGGGTAGGGAATCCTGCCAAACAGTTAGGTTGGGTTAGTGAATATGGCCTTCGTTTAAGTTTTGATAACAATAGAATAGCCGTTTGTAATGAAAGTAACGAGAAGTATAAACTTGAAAACGGGCAGGTCAGCAAAATTTAAATGTCGAAAATAAAGTTTGCTGTAATAGGGCAGGGACATATTGGAAAGCGACATGCAGAAATGATTCGCAGGAGCAGTGAAGGGGAGCTGGTTGCCGTTTGCGACCGACATTCGAGGGAGCACCTGGATTTGCATCATGTAAAAGAAAAATATTATACTGACATTGATGAGCTTTTAGCAGCTCATCCTGAGGTAGACGTGGTAACCATTTGCACACCGAATGGGTTACATGCTGTACAGGCATTAAAAGCAATTGAAGCGGATAAACATGTGGTTTGCGAAAAACCAATGGCGCTAACAAAGGCAGATTGTGAGGAAGTTATTTTTAAAGCGCTGCAACGAAATAAGAATGTTTTTTGTGTAATGCAGAACCGTTTTTCTCCTCCATCCATCTGGATGAAGCAGATAGTAGAAGAAAAAATAATTGGAAATGTTTACATCGTTCAGTTAAATTGTTTTTGGAACAGGGACGAACGATATTATAAAAAAGGCGGATGGAAAGGGGTACAGGAACTGGATGGCGGAACATTGTTCACACAGTTTTCTCACTTCATTGATATTATGTATTGGTTGTTCGGTGATATTAAAGATATTCAGGCACGTTTCAATGATTTTAATCATTCTGAGTTAACTGAATTTGAAGACAGTGGTTTTGTAAATTTCAATTTTGTAAAAGGGGGAGTTGGGAGTATTAATTATTCCACGTCTGTTTGGGACAGGAATTTTGAAAGCAGCATTACCATAATAGGTGAAAAGGGAACAGTTAAAGTGGGTGGGCAGTATATGGATAAGGTGGAATATTGTAATATTAAAGATTACACTATGCCTGATTTGCAGCCGACCAATGAAGCGAATGATTATGGCAATTACAAAGGTTCTGCTAATAATCATCCTCAGATAATATCAAATGTTATTGATACATTAAAAGGAAGAACAACTATTACTACCAATGCAATGGAAGGATTGAAAGTGGTAGATATTATTGAAAGAATTTATTCATTAAGAAATAAGAACAGAAAAAGTTAAAAGGAAAGCGTTTGTAGTTCACAAACAATCTTCTTGAAACAACAGACTAAAAACAACAAACAACAAACGATAATATGATAAATAAAATTAAAAACAAGGAAGCAAAAATTGCAGTCATCGGTCTTGGATATGTAGGTTTACCTATTGCTTTGGCATTCGCAAGAAAAGTTAAAGTACTTGGATTCGACATCAATGAAGAAAGGGTAAAAATGATGCAAAATAACATCGACCCTTCTCAGGAACTGGAAGCAAAAGATTTTGAAGGATGCGATATTGAATTCACAGCTTCCATTGATGTGTTAAAAACGGCTAACTTTTTTATTGTAGCAGTTCCTACACCTATTGATGAGGCCAATCGCCCGGATTTAAAACCTTTGATTGGAGCATCTCGTTCTGTTGGTATGGCGCTTAAAAAAGGAGATTACGTTGTTTACGAATCTACCGTATATCCTGGTTGTACAGAAGAAGATTGTATTCCTGTTTTGGAAGAAGTTTCCGGCTTGAAATTTAAAACGGATTTTAAAGTGGGTTATTCTCCTGAACGTATTAATCCGGGTGATAAGGAACATACTATTACTAAAATATTAAAAGTAGTTTCCGGTTGTGATGATGAGTCGCTGGAGGTAATTGCTGAAACGTATAAAATTATTGTGGAACCGGGTGTTCACAAAGCTCCTTCTATTAAAGTGGCGGAAGCTGCAAAGATTATTGAAAACACACAAAGGGATGTAAATATTTCATTGATGAATGAATTGTCCATGATTTTCAAAAGAATAGGTATCAATACCTTTGATGTTTTGGATGCTGCAGGAACTAAATGGAACTTTTTAAAATTCTCTCCGGGGCTTGTTGGTGGGCATTGTATTGGTGTCGACCCTTATTATTTAACTCATAAGGCGGAAGAACTTGGATACCATTCCAGGGTAATTAATTCAGGGCGTTATGTAAATGACTCCATGGGTTTTTATGTGGCTAAACAAACCGTTAAACAAATCATTGCTGCTAAAAAGAACCTGACAGTATCAAGAGTTTTGATTATGGGTGCTACGTTCAAGGAAAATGTAAGCGATATTCGTAATTCAAAAGTGTCGGATGTGGTAAAGGAATTCAAATCTTTTGGTGTTCATGTTGACATCATTGACCCGTATGCTGATTCGGATGAATTAAAGCATGAATATGGTTTTGAATTAACTACAAAAGTGGGAACAGGATACGATGCAGTAGTAGTATGTGTTAATCACAAAGAATATCTTGGCTTGGATGAATCTTATTACAAATCATTGCTTTCCGAAGGTGGAATAGTGGTGGATGTAAAAGGGATTTTAAGAGGAAAAATAAAGGAATTAAATTATTGGAGCCTTTAGGTACGGATAACAAATCAAAACGAATTTACGAATTATTAATAAATGAAAAAAATACTAATCACCGGAGGTGCTGGTTTTATTGGTTCGCACGTGGTCAGGTTGTTTGTAAATAAATACCCTGATTACCAGATTGTCAATCTTGACAAGTTAACCTATGCCGGGAACCTTGCTAATTTAAAGGACATTGAAAACAAACCTAATTATACTTTTATCAAAGGAGATATAGTTGATGGAGGTTTTATTAATGAACTTTTCGCACAGCATAAATTTAACGGGGTAATTCACCTTGCTGCGGAAAGCCATGTAGACAGAAGCATCAGCAATCCTTTGGAATTTGTAATGACCAATGTTATTGGGACGGTTAATCTTTTAAATGCTTCCAAAGCCTATTGGTTTCAACATCATAACAATGAAAAAACGCCAATAGATTTTCGTTTTTATCATGTTTCTACTGACGAAGTATATGGAACATTGGGAGAAACAGGTATGTTCACCGAAACTACTGCTTACGATCCTCACAGTCCTTATTCCGCTTCAAAAGCCAGTTCCGATCATTTTGTTCGTGCTTACCATGATACCTTTGGATTGAATACAGTAATTTCAAATTGTTCCAACAATTATGGTTCTTACCATTTTCCTGAAAAACTGATACCTCTTTCTATTTACAATATAAAAAATAGCAAACCTATTCCGGTTTACGGAAAAGGGGAGAACATCCGCGACTGGCTGTTTGTGGAAGATCATGCAAGGGCTATTGATGTTATTTTTCACAATGCTAAAACAGGAACAACTTATAATATTGGCGGACATAACGAATGGACCAATATTGATTTGATTCGTTTGCTTTGTAAAATAATGGATAAAAAATTGAATCGTGAAGAGGGCGAATCTGCAAAGCTGATAACCTTTGTAAAAGACCGTGCAGGGCATGATTTGCGTTATGCCATCGATTCATCCAAATTACAAAACGAACTTGGCTGGACTCCTTCTCTTCAATTTGAAGAAGGTTTGGAAAAAACAGTAGAATGGTTTCTTTCCAATGACGAATGGCTGGACAATGTAACTTCGGGAGATTATAAAAAATATTACCAGGAACAATACGTAAAAAGATAATTATGAATGATGAGTTATAAATTATAAGTTTACTTACTTAATAATTTTAAACTCATAATTCAAAACTTATAATTCATAACTCAAAAGTGTATTCAACAGCATTTCATAAAAATAATATTTCTGATAAAACATTTTTAATCACAGGTGGTGCAGGGTTTATTGGCTCCAATATTGTGGAATACCTTGTTAAGTACAATGCAAAAAAAATCATTGTATTGGATAACCTAGCAACTGGTTTTGAAGAAAACATTTCAGCTTATCAATCGCTTGCCAGCTTTCAATTTATCAATGGAGATATTTGTAAGCTCGAAGATTGTCATAAAGCATGTATTGATGTGGATTATGTATTTCACCAGGCAGCATTGGGTTCTGTGCCTCGCTCCATTCAAAACCCGCTTGCTACGCATATTGTAAATGCAACCGGTTTTTTGAACATGCTGGTGGCAGCGCGTGATGCAAAAGTAAAACGAGTGGTTTATGCCAGTTCTTCGTCAGTATATGGTGATAGCAAGATATTACCAAAGGTGGAAAACCAGATAGGAAAGCAACTTTCACCGTATGCGGTTTCAAAGATGACCAATGAACTGTACGGAGAAATATTTGCAAAGACGTATAATATGGAAGTAATAGGGTTGCGGTATTTCAATATTTTCGGGCCAAGACAAAATCCGAAAGGGGAGTATGCTGCTGCAATTCCTTTGTTTATTAATGCTTTATTAAATAATCAATCTCCTAGCATTAATGGAGACGGAGAACAAACCCGCGACTTTACATTTGTTGAAAATGCGGTGCAGGCTAATATAAAAGCAATGTTTGCAGAAAATGTATATACTTCAGGAGATATTTATAATATTGCAGTTGGAGAAAGGGTTTCGCTGAATCAATTAATTAATGTTTTACAAAAATTAATTGGCAGTAATGTAAAACCCGAATACAAAGCAGATAGAGTAGGGGATGTGAGGGATTCATTGGCTGATATTTCAAAAGCAAAAAATAACCTTGAATATGATCCTCAAATAAAAATAGAAGAAGGATTAAAATATACATTGGAGTGGTTTAAAGAGTTATGAATTATGAGTTATGGATTATGAGTTAAATTTAAGCTCACCCCATATCTCATAATTCATAACTCATAATTCATAACTTAGCAAAAACAAAAGTGGGTTTATTCGATAGATTTAAAAAAGTAAAACGGCTGGAAACCCCTGTGGATTTATCAATAGTGGGGGTGGATATGCATTCGCATTTTATTCCCGGCATTGACGATGGTGCTAAAACCATTGAAGACAGTGTGGAAATGATTACCGAAATGCAAAAGCTGGGTTACAAAAAAGTAATTACCACTCCCCACATTATGAGCGATTATTACCGCAATACTCCTGAAAATATTCTTGGTGGTTTGTCTGCTGTTCAGTTTGAACTGGAAAAGGCAGGTGTTGACATTAAAACAGGTGCGGCTTCCGAATACTATTTGGATTTTGATTTTGAACGGAAAATGAATGAGGAAAAGTTGCTGACCTTTGGTAACAATTACCTGTTGTTCGAAATTTCCTACATGAATCCTCCTGATAACCTGTTTCATGTTATTTTTAAAATGCAGACCATGGGTTACAAACCTATCCTGGCGCATCCTGAACGTTATAACTTCTGGCATACCGACTTTGCAAAGTACGAAGCCTTTGTGGATAAAGGTATTTTTCTGCAAATGAACATCAATTCTCTTACCGGCTACTATTCTATGGGTACAAAGAAAATTGCCGAGCAAATGATTGACAAAAACATGATTTCCTTCCTTGGCACCGACTGCCACCACATAGGCCATATAAAACTGATAAAAGATGTGGTGTATGAACCATATCTCGAAAAACTCCTCAATAGCGGAAAACTAATGAACCAGACTCTTTTGTAAGGTTTGTTCTCTTTTTATTTTAAAATAATTCCCCAAACCGCAACCTGATTAAAAAACCAACATAAAAGATAATAAACGCAGTTAATAAACAATCCACCCTTGGCGGATAAAAATAACCTAAAACCAGAATCTGCATGAAACACTACTACCGCAATTAACAAAAATCTGATTTGTGGCGCTTTACTTCCCCAACCAACCAAACTTCCGCACTGGCGGACAAATTAACCAACTAACTATGTTAGGGCCAAAACTTAAAAACGGCCAAAAGCACATACATTGCCCTATAATCATGTAAAAATTAAATTATACATGTCTGTCGGGCAAAAAGACAAGTCTGAAATAAATTATACATGTCTGTATTAATTTTTACATGTCTTTAAGGGAAAGAGACTTGTATAATTAATTTTTGGGTACTCAAAAATAAATTATACTTCTCAAAATCTAAAAAAGACTTGTCTAAATCATTTTAGACATCTCAAAAGTACAAAGAGACAAGTATAAATTAGTTTAGACATCTCAAAAGTACAAATTGAGAAGTAAAAAAAAATTTAGCGAAGTATAAATTATTTTAGACAAGTAAAAAAAAAATTATAGTCGTCAGTCCTATCGACTTTGAAACAGAGACAAAAGAAATAGAAAAGTAGTGTTTAACCTTTAAAATCAATACTATATGGAGAAAAAAAAGAAAAAATCAGTTAATTAAAAGAGTATTAATCCGTTCTGCAAGTCATTATCCTTCATAGTAATATATGAAAAGAGATGAAGCAGGGCATAAAACAACAAAAATGAAAGAAACTATTGTTGTGGTATTGTTGCTGGCCAGGCTGGCACTAACAGATTTGTAGTTATTTTTGAATTTGAGGATTTACTGCCCCTTCCTTTTCCCCCAATACACCGCAAAAAAGATAATCAAGCCCACTAAGCCCATGGCAAAGGTAAAGAAGGTTTGGCCTAAATGAATAACGGTGGCAAGGGTTTTTCCCCATTGTTCGGTAAGGCCATAAAGCATAACCACCCCGGTAACAAAAAAATGGTAGGTTCCCATGCCAGCTCCCTGCACCGGTATGGAACGGCCAATGGTGCCAATGCTTAATATACTAAGGCAGGCACCCCAGGTGAGTACGGAGGTTTCTTTGAAAACAAAGAACCAGAAATACGTCATCAGGTAATAACATACCCAGATTAAAAAAGTATAAATAATGAACAATGTTTTTTGTTTTAATGCGGCAATGCTGGCTATACCGTGTTTCAGGCCTTCTATAAACTGTATAACCATGCGGGGAGATTTTTCGCGGATGTATTTCCGGAAACGGAAAAACAAAAATGCAACCACCGCTACCACCAGTATTACTGCAATTAAAACGGTGGTGTTTCCCTGGAATAGTTTTAAAATAATGCCGTTGTAAATGGGATGAAAAACATTTTCTTTTACATAATCCATCACTTCGTGAAACTGTAAAATAAGGGTAAGCACCAGTATAATGATTAAGCTGATGATGTCCACCACACGTTCTATAATAACAGTTCCAAGCAATTCCATAAAAGGAATATCATGTTGTTTTTTAATGGAAAGGCAGCGGGTTACTTCGCCCAGGCGGGGAATAATAAAACTTACAAAATAGCTAATGGAAAGGGCTGCAAAGGCATTGTAAAATTTGGTTTCATAACCAATAGCTTTGATGAGCATTTGCCAGCGCAACACACGGAACACATAAACCAGCACCGAAACAAACATGACGAGGTAAAACCAGGAAAAGTTGCCGGTGCTGATGTTTTGTTTCAGTTCGGCAAATTCGAAATTCCTGAAAAATAAAAAGCAGAGAACAATGCCAATGGTAAGTAATAGAATGTATTGAAAAAGTTGTATTGTTTTTTTGCTCACTGATTTTTTTTATTAAAGATGCAAAATTAGAATAATAATTAAAAGAGGTTCTACTGGATTTGCTGAGTGATAAAAAAAACATTACGCAGATTTAGCTTATTAGAGATGATGAAAAATGATTTATGATGGGATTTAGGATTAAAGCCTTCGGCAATTATGATATGGGCTTCCGAGCAACATCGGTTTTTATCATAACTCCAATCCCCTCCAAAATCATTTTTATCATAAATTAAAGCATATTTTATCAGTGTACAAAAAAATCACATATAAGATTTAGAATAGAACCTAAAATAAAAACGGCCGGAGATTACTTCCGGCCGTTTTTTATGTAATGTGATAAATTATCGCCTCACCCCCAGCCCCTCTCCAAAGGAGAGGGGTGACTGCGTGTGAAGAATAGTGTTTATTGGTTTCACCTAACACCCCCTCTCCTTTGGAGAGGGGATTAAGGGGTGAGGCCCAATTATCTTTTTTTGAATGGTTTGAAATAATAGTTCAACATCATTCCCATATAGTCGCCTTTGTTGGTAAATGTATGGTTGTACACTTTATTTTCAATAGAATAAGTAACATCAGAAGTAGCAATATTGGTAAAGCCCATATTAGCCACAAATCCGCCTTGTATAATACCGCCTTTTTTCATCAGCTTTTCGATACCCCACATAAACTGAACGGTAGGAATCACAAACTGGCTGGAAGAAACCGTTTGGTTTACATATACATTATTAATAGCTCCTTCATCACCTTTTGCCACTATGTTTTTAGTTTCGTTCACATTGTTAAGGCTGGTGGTAAGGGTTACACCGCTACCTACAAAGAAACGGAAGTTGCTGCAATTGGTTTTTGTAACAAAAATAGCAGTTAACGGAACCTGTAAAACGCCAATGCCTACATTGTTTTTAGTAGCATGTTCATTGTGTTTTTTTAGTAAAGAATAATCATTGCTCACGGCATATTCAAAACCTACCTGTGATAAATTCATTCCCGACTGAAGGCTCCAGTGGTTGTTAAGGAAATAACGACCCATTAAACCAAAAGTACCTGTGCCATAAGGGTTGCTGCTAAAGCGCCCGTTGGCCTCACTCGAACCAGCCGAAAACTGGGCATGGTTTCCCGAACCGGAGGTAAACACACCTACACTCCAGTTCTTTTGTGCTTTTGCATTAGTAATTGCTGCAATTACCAATACCATTAAAATTAATTTTTTCATTTGTTTTGTTGTTAAGTTTATTAATACAAAGTTATACATTTATTTTCCGCAATTAAACAATTAAATCGAATGATTTACTGCCTGCTACTTTACCATTAACAATGATTTCGACAAAATGTTTACCCGAATAGTGTTTTCTGGTGGTAAAATCCATAAAACGATGCTGTTTGGAGATGGAAAGCCGTTGTTTTGGCTGTAGGTTTACTTCTTTCAGTTTAAATACTTTTGGCAATGCTTCCCCTGATTTTTTGGCATAATGCATAGCATAATCAATTACCAGTTTTTGGGCGGTTGATTTTTCTGAAATGATATCGAAATCAAATTGAAGGTTTTCGCCCAGTTTTATTTTTGATTTATTCAGTTTCAGATTCTCCACTTTTACTTTCGCATTCTTTTCAAAATTAAATAATGCTAAAGAGGCAGGATGTCCTTTTTTAATCAGCGTTCGACTTGCATGTTTCACTATCCATGCTGTATCAGGGTTGGTTTTGTCCCAGCTTTGTAAAACCGAAACCAGGTAATCGGAATGATTTTTAGAAAAATCGTTGAGATGGTTGGCCACTGATTTTTTTACATAAAGTTCTTTGTCCTCTTTTAGTTTATCAAGAATAGAATGAGTAACGGAAGGATTTTTAATTACTTCATCCAGGTTAAACGACCAGGGCAAACGGGCACGGCTGCCTTCGCTTGCCAGTCGCCTGATGTGGTGGTTTTTATCATCTGCCCATTTATTCATCACCTTTAATGTTTTGTTAAAATCTCTTTTCAGAAATTCGCGGATTGCAAATTCGGAAGAACCATATTGGGTAAATAATTTAAGTGCTTCCATGGAAACATTAAAATCATCATGCCCGTATTGTCCTATAAAGTCAGGGAATAGGAGGGAAGTATAATGCGACCTGAAATGTTGAATCACCTCTGAAAGGACATCTACTGATTTTTTAAAATTATCAGGTAGGTGTTTTTTCAGAACAACAGAAGTATTGCGCATCCGTTGGTTTAGCGAAAGGTCATCTATTCCCTTTACTACTTCTTTTACAAACTTCTCAGGGTTAAAGTGTTTGTCAACCTTATTAAATTGCATGGCTAAGCGCTCATAGAATTTTTTGTTGAACATATCTTTTAAAGCATCAGCCATGGTATTTAATTTTAGAGTTGTTGAATTTTAGATTTTTAGAATGAAAGAATAAACTATAGAATTTTAGAATTGCAGAAGGAAAATTTAAAATATTTACTAAAAGAAACCATTAATTCTAAAAATCTAAAATTCTAAAAATCAAGAATTATAAAGTTGCATCACTGTAATCTCCGGCAATATTCCCACTCTTCCCGGATAACCAAGGAAACCCAAGCCACGGTTTACATATACATGTTGATTGTTTTCGGAATACAATCCGGCCCATTGTTTATAAACATATTGCGAAGGGCTCCATTTAAAGCCCGGTATTTCTATCCCGAACTGGAATCCATGCGTATGCCCGCTAAAGGTAATGTCTATGTCTTTATAGTCTTTTATTACCTGCACACTCCAGTGCGAAGGGTCGTGAGAAAGTAGCAATTTTACCGGGTATTTCTCTGCTCCTTCATAGGCCTTTTTCATGTTACCGTATTTTGGAAAGTTTAAATGCCCGCCCCAGTTTTCTATTCCGAGCAATGCTATTTCAGCATCTCCTTTTTTCAGAACCACATGTTCGTTTAGCATTAGTTTCCAGCCTGCTTTTGCATGAATGTCTTTCAAATCCTGCAGGTTTTTCGCTTTTGCTTCAACACTCTCCCAGGTTACATAATCTCCGTAATCGTGGTTTCCCAATATACTATAAACTCCCATCGGGGCTTTAAGTGTGCTTAAAATATCAATAAATGGAACAGCTTCATCCGAACGGTTATTTACAAGGTCTCCGGTAAAAAAAATAATATCGGCATTTTGTTTCATCACTATCTTTAAGGCATCTTCCAAATGTTTGGTTGAAACAAAACTACCAGAATGAATGTCGGAAATCTGAACAATTTTTAATCCATTGAACTCTGAAGGTAAATTAGGCAACACTACCTTTTGATTATGTATGGTATAATCGAAAGCTCCTTTCACCATACCATAAATAAAACTGGCAAAGGGTAAGGCAGCCATTCCTACAGCAATGTAATTCAGAAATTTTAAACGGGAAATAGCATGAGGATTTTTCACCACTTCCATTGTTTCAATAACTGGAGCTTTGAAAATATAAGTTCCAATCCATCGGAACAAACGGATGATATCATCTACCGCTAAAAACACTGAACCAATTAATTTAGAAATGATAATTAATACAAGCAAGGGAACTAGGTAAACACGAATAAATTGTGGCAGACCTGCAAATCCCAATACGGTGGTGGTTAGAAAAAGGATAAAAGTGAAAGCGGTAAATCCCCAGTAAATATAAAAAGCGTACAATCGCTTAGCGGGTGATGTGCCTTTTAATATGGTTGAAATGGCCTGGTAAAAGTACAGGTCGATTAAAAAAATGATAGCACCAAAAATTAAAACTCTTAAAGCAATAGACATAGATATATGGAATAATAAATAGGATTTAATTATAAAAAACAAAAACATACATCATTCGGATAATTGAATAGTGTATGTTTTTGTATTCAAAAAATAAGCAGGAGGGACCTATTTCTTAGCTTCTAAGTTGGTTAAATTTAATTTTTGTTTAATAGCTTCCATATCATTTCTAAGGGAAGCATTTTCCGATTTCAGTTCGTTAAATTCTTTTCTTAATGTGGCAGTCTCGTTGGTTAGAGCAGATAACTTTTTCATTGTTTCGTTCAGTTCGTCAGTACGTTTTTTCAATGCCTGTATTGCCACCATATTGATTCCATCTATATCTAATGTATTGATAGTAGTATCGCTCATTCCATCTAAATGAAAAGCAGCATAAAAATCCTGTGCCATACAGCCGATGTGGCGGGTAGCTTTTGGTTGCGCTTTGTAATTCCAGTTGGTTATTTCAAGAGATGCCACTTTTTGAAGTATATCTTCCATATCAATTGCCATAAAATTATCTTTTTTATTTCTATCAGAAACTGCCGCCCATGCACCACCTCCAGATGCAAGCTGTACACCGGCAGTTAATGCAGAATTGCTATACATTTTATAACCACCATTAAAGCGCGACATAAAAATATCGTCCGTAGCGGCTGTCATTACGGTGGCAGTAGAAAAATCGCCTAACATCAACGCTCCTTGATGCAAATTAGAAGAAACGTTAGAACCAATAGCAGTTGAATTTACTCCGCTAGCAGTGGTAGTGTATCCCATAGCCGTTGAATAATTTCCTGATGCAGTAGTAGTATAACCTACCGCAGTGGAATAACTACCGCTTGCAAGGTTAGAACCTCCCATAGCAGTAGAAGAAAGTCCGCTGGCAACGCAGTTACTTCCCATGGCAGTGGAATTGATTCCGCTAGCTACTGTATTTGCTCCCATAGCGGTTGCGCTGTTCTGGGTTGCAGAGGTAGTATTTCCCAAAGCAGTTGAATAATCTCCATTGGCAGTGGTACCAAAACCCAATGCAAATGAACTGATTCCTCCGGAAGTATTGGAAGTTCCGATAGCTACAGAACCAACTCCTGTGGCATTGGATAAATTACCCAAGGCAATGGTATTGGTACCACTTGCTTTAGTGGTGTTGCCCATTGCCACCGAGTAATTGCCAATGTTTGCATCATCCCATTGCGTTCCTCCAACAAAACCACTTCTGAACGCAGCCTTTTTAGGATAAAAAATCATCCTGGTTCCGGAACCATTTGTTAACAGATTGTTTCCGGATAAAAAAGTTCCTTTTGCAATAATACCTCCGTCCACATCAACAGATAATTTGAACTCAGGTAATACAGTTCCTATTCCAATGTTAGTTGCATTGTTATATAAATTGCTGGTTGCAGTCCAGGCTGAACCGTTATAATAAAGTGTTTGTCCGGTTATTCCTCCTGCAATAACAGTTCCTGCAGTTCCGGTAGCTCCGGTAGCACCATTTGTTCCATTTGTTCCGTTAGTTCCGTTACCACCGGTAGCGCCCGTAGCTCCATTGTTTCCATTGGCTCCGTTAAGACCATTTGAACCTGCTAAGCCGGTAGCACCTGTAGCACCTGTAGCGCCATTTATTCCATCATTACCATCAGTCCCTGCTATTCCAGCAGAACCAGTGGCACCGGTAGCACCTATTGCCCCATTTGTTCCATTTAATCCATTACTTCCGTTTACTCCATTGGTTCCTGAAGCGCCTGTTGCGCCTGTAGCACCTGTTGCTCCATCTGTACCGTTTGTTCCGTTCACCCCATTCACCCCATTATTTCCGGCAACACCTGTTGCTCCTGTTGCCCCGGTTGCACCATCATTTCCATTTATTCCATTTGTCCCATTTGCACCGTTAGCTCCTGTCGCTCCGGTTGCACCTGCAGCACCTGCTGTCCCACTTGATTGTGCATATAATGCATAAGGCACACTCATTAGTTGTTGGGTACCCATTAAAGCATAACTTGTCCCACCGGTAACATCCATAGAAACTTCAATATAATAAGGTCCATTTGCCCAATTGATGGTATTGAAAGTTCCTGATTGAACAGTTCCTGTTCCAACTACCACATTTACCAATCCGATATTGTTGGAAGTAACATTAAATGTTTCCATATAAACACTGGTTCCACCCGCGCTTCCCTGCAAGATATTTATTTGCAAGCCAATATTCTGGCTGGTAATAGCTACCCCTAAGGAAGTTCTGGCTACAGCCTGGTAATTGAAACCCTGGGGTGCCTGTGCTTGTATTGATTGAGATAAAAGAAGGCAAAGGAAAAGAAGGAAAGTAATTTTTTTCATATTAGTTATTTTATTTGGTTTAATAATAGGTTGCTAAATTAAATGAATTAATCAAATGAATTAATTGTTTTACTAAAAAGTTTTCAAATTCATTTTTATACAATCTTCCTTAATAATATTACTACATTTGAAAACTTATTTGTTCAATAATTGAAATGAAAAATCGAAAAGTATGAAGTATAATTATTCTCCGTTTTATTCCCTTGTAAAAGCAAACTGCAAATTAGTTTTGATAGCCTTTTTTTTCCTTTTTATTAATTCCATAAAAACAGCTAATGCCCAGGGAATCTGGACTCCGCTTGCCAATCTTGCTCCGGACAGTTGTGGCGGAGTGATGATACTTTTGTCGGATGGAAGTGTAATTGCAAAAGGATATACAGGAGGCAATGATAGTATTGGAGCTATCTGGAGTAAACTTACTCCGGATATTCATGGAAGTTATGTAAATGGCACCTGGTCATCCATTGCACCCATGCACGATACCCGTCTTTATTTTTCCTCGCAGGTATTAAAAGATGGTCGGGTATACGTGGCAGGCGGAGAGTATGGTACAGGTGGTTCAAAAGCTGAAGTATATAATCCACTTACCGATGTATGGACAATGGCACCTAACCAGGGAGTTGGTTATAGTGATGCAAATTCGGAAATTTTACCTGATGGCAGGGTATTACAGGCTATAGTTGGAGCAGGTTCTCACACTACTACAATTTATAACCCGGTTACCAATTCCTGGATGCCATCTCCCACCGCATTGGGTTCTCACAATGAATCAGCATGGGTTACACTTGCCGACCAAAGTATTTTATTTGTGAATGTAGGAAGCACCAATTCTGAGCGATACATTCCCTCTTTAAATCAATGGATAGTGGATGCCCAGGTTCCGGTTAACCTTTATGATCCATTTGGTTCGGAATGTGGAGCAGGTTTATTGTTACCTGATGGGCGTGCTTTCTTTTTAGGAGGAACAAATCAAACAGCCTATTACACACCTTCAGGAACAACGGCAATGGGAACCTGGACAGCAGGACCAAACATTCCAAATAACAGAGGGGTTCCGGATGCGGCAGCAGCAATGATGGTGAATGGGAAAATTCTTTGTGCTGTTTCTCATGCTCCTTATTCCTCATCTCATATTTTTGATCCGCCTACCTGGTATTATGAATTTGATTATTTAACCAATTCGTTTAATCCTGTTCTTGCTCCTAATGGATCAGACACTACAAGTTTACCTTGCTATTATTCCAATATGCTTCAACTTCCCGATGGGAATATTTTATATGCAGATCAGGAGGCCCGTCAGTATTATGTTTATACTCCTGCCGGAAATTCCCTGGCAGCAGGAAAGCCATCCATTGATAGTGTTTGGACAGATGTAAACTGCAATTATACTATCACCGGAATTAATTTTAACGGAATCTCGGCAGGGGCTTCTTATGGCGATGACTGGCAAATGTCGACCAACTATCCTTTGGTAAGATTAACCAACGGAACGAATGTGTACTACGCACGAACCTTTAACTGGAACAGAACAGATGTTCAAACGGGAACATTGCCAGATACTGCTCAGTTCACTCTTCCTGCTGGCTTGCCATTTGCAACTTATTCTTTACAGGTTGTTGTAAATGGAATAGCATCTGACCCTATGTCTTTTATTCCTTGTTTGGATTTGGGAGTTCATAATACTATAAATACCAATTCAACAATCGTTGGTGTATATCCAAATCCTGCATCTTCTGAATTAACTGTTTCCATTTCTCTTGAATCAAAAGCCGATATAAATATTCAAATTCAGGATGTTTTGGGGCAGGTTTTAAAAAATGAAAACCTGGGAAGTATTTCTACAGTAACAAGTAAAGTAATCGACATAACTAATTTACCTAAAGGGATTTATTTTGTTAAAACCTCAATTGATAATAAGGTAATAATTAATAAATTTATAAAAGACTAAAACCCGAGGAAAGCAGAAATAGGCCGGTCGTTTCGGCCAATAGGCCGGAACTTGATTCAAATAGGCCGGAACCTTTCCAAAATAGGCCGGAACTTGAACCAAATAGGCCGGAACTTGATTCAAATAGGCCGGAGTTTCTCCCAAATAGGCCGGAACCTTTCCAAAATAGGCCGGAACTTCTCCAAAACAGGTCGGAAGCTCTCTCGAATAGGCCGGTCGTTTCGGCCAATAGGCCGGAGCATGTTTGGTGAGGAATGATTTTTTTCCTCTACTCTTTTTTCAAAGTAATTCTTAGCCATACATACCCAATTATTCCTGAAAGGAGGGAAGCAATAAGAATGGCTATTTTCGATTGGGAAATTTGGTCCGGTTGCTGAAAAGCAAGGAGAGTAATAAAGATGGACATGGTGAAACCGATTCCGCCCAACAATGAAATTCCAAAAATATGTTTCCAGTTTAGCTCTTCCGGCAATGCACATAAGCCTGTGGCAACTGCAATGAAACTGAAAACAAAAATTCCTAATGGTTTACCTATCATAAGTCCTGCAAAAATACCAATGCTGTTTTGACTGCTTAATCCATTTATCCAGTCAGGGCTTATAATCAGGCAGGTATTGGCAAGGGCAAACAAAGGAAGAATAAAAAAGGCGACCGGCTTATGCAACCAATGCTGAAGAATAAAGGAGGGTGATTTTTCTCCACCATCACCAAAAGGAATGGTGAATGCTACCAACACACCCGTAATGGTAGGGTGGATGCCTGATTTCATCATAAAAAACCACATAACCATTCCACCTATTATGTAGGGAATAAGATTATTTACTTTTAAACGATTCAAGATGAAAAGGCAAGCCCAAATAGCCAATGCAATGAAGAGATGCAGAAAGGAAAGATTGGCAGAATAGAACAATGCAATTACCAGTATAGCGCCTAAATCATCAATAACGGCAAGTGCGGTAAGCATTATTTTTAAAGATGGAGGAACTCTGCTTCCTAACAATGATAATATACCGATGGCAAAAGCAATATCCGTTGCCATTGGAATGCCTGCCCCGGCTTGGGTAGGAGTTCCATAATTAAAAACTAAATAAAGTAATGCAGGAACCACCATTCCGCCTACGGCTGCTATTATTGGCAGGGAAGCGTTTTTTAGGTTGCTAAGTTCACCGTTATAAATTTCTCTTTCCAGTTCTAGACCTATCATCAGGAAAAAGATAGTCATCAGCCCATCATTTATCCAGTATTCAATGGTTTTTCCTCCGGCATTCATTTCCCAAAAATGAAGATAACCATTCTGAAGTGCTGAATTGGCTAACAACAACGAAATGATGGTGCAGAGTATTAATAATACACCACCTGATTTTTCGGATTCAAAAAATTCATCATATAACCGGCTCAACTTCATTTTGACAAATGTAGTATGATTAAACTTAAAAATTTATTTCCGAATGAATTACTTTATCCTGCCTTTTATTTTCACTCAACTATTTTTTATATAAGAGTTATTGTTAAATTTGCGCTTCGTTAAAAAAAATATAAAATAAGTGTTATGAAAATATTAGTTTGTATAAGCAATGTGCCCGATACTACTACAAAAATCAGTTTTACAAATGACAATACTACCTTTAATACAGCAGGAGTTCAGTTTGTAATTAATCCGTTTGATGAGTGGTATGCGTTAGTTCGAGCATTGGAATTGAAAGAGGCACAGGGGGGAAATGTTACCATTCTTCACGTTGGTGGCGCAGAAAGTGAAGCTACCATTCGTAAAGGGTTGGCAATAGGAGCTGATGATGCAGTTAGAATAGATGGAGAACCGAATGATGCTTTTGCGGTGGCAGAACAAATTGCTGCTTATGCCAAGGATAAGGGCTTTGACCTGATAATGGCAGGAAAGGAAACCATTAACTATAACGGTTCAATGGTGGGCGCTATGGTAGCGGAATTAATGGGTTTACCATTTGTTTCTTTGGCAACCAAATTAGATGTCGCAAGTGGGGTAGCCACTGTGGAACATGATATAGATGGAGGAACCGAGGTAATAGAATGTGTTTTACCGTTGGTTATTTCAGCAAATAAAGGTATGGCAGAAGCCCGCATTCCTAACATGAGAGGAATTATGGCTGCCCGTACAAAGCCGCTTGCACAGGTGGCTGCTGCCAATGCTGATAAATTAACTTCGATTACTTCTTACGAATTAGCTAAAGGAAGAACAGAATGTAAATACATTGATGCAAGTACACCTGAAAAGTTAATAGAACTATTACATACAGAGGCGAAAGCTATTTAATTTAATGTAATACCCCTGTCAGGGTTCTAAACCCTGACAGGGGTAAAAGCATAAAACAATTTAACAATACAACAATTTAACAAAAGAAAATTTATGTCAGTTTTAATATATACAGAAATTTCAAAAGGAAAAGTAAAGAAAGCATCGCTGGAGGCCGTAAATTATGGTAGCAGAATAGCAACACAACTTAATACAACGGCTACTGCAGTTATTGTTGGCGATGCTGATTTTGGTGATTTGGGAAAAGCAGGTGCAAAAAAAGTATTAAAATTTAAAAATGATAAGCTAAGCAGCCTTGATGGTCAATATTTGACTGCCGCTATTGAACAAGCCGCTAAAGCCGAAGGCGCGACAATTATTATATTTTCTCATGATTTTACCGGTAAGGAAGTTGCTCCACGTTTGGCAGCAAGACTGAAAGCCGGAATTGTTGCAGGTGCTGTTGGTAATCCCGTTATTGACGGAAATTCTTTTTCTGTTAAGAAAAATGTTTTTTCTGGAAAAGCCATTGCAACTTATACTATCCATTCTGAAACAAAAATAATTTCACTTTTACCAAATTCATTTCCTGTTGAATTAGCAGGAACAGACCCAGAAGTAGTTGATTTTGCAGTTAACCTAGATGGAGTAAATTCCCCTGTTAAAATAAAGGAAGTTAAAAAAGACACTTCCGAACTGAATCTGACAGATGCTGAATTAGTAGTGTCTGCAGGAAGAGGAATGAAAGGGCCAGAGAACTGGGGAATGATTGAAGAACTGGCAAAAGAACTTGGTGCCGCTACTGCCTGCTCGCGACCTGTTGCTGATATGCACTGGCGTCCGCATCACGAACACGTGGGGCAAACGGGTATTGCTATTCGTCCTAACTTATATATTGCAATTGGTATTTCCGGAGCAATACAGCACCTTGCAGGAGTAAACGGAAGTAAAACAATTGTGGTTATCAACTCCGATAAAGAAGCGCCTTTTTTCAAATCGGCCGATTATGGTATTGTTGGAGATGCTTTTGAAATAGTTCCAAAATTAATTGAAGCGGTAAAGAAGTTTAAAGCAAATCAATAAGATAGTATTTCTGATAAGGGATTTTGGATTAAAAGGAAAGAAGTGAAAAAGATAAAACTTGAAATAGTAAATTTAACGTATAGCCAGGCACAGACAGGCGCGTATGTGCTTGTACTCGGAGAAACCAAAGGTGCTAAACGCAGGTTGCCTATTGTTATTGGCGGTTTTGAAGCTCAGGCTATTGCTATTGAGTTGGAAAAAATGACCCCAAGTCGCCCGCTTACCCATGATTTATTTAAAAGTTTTGCAGAAGGATTCAACATCACAGTTAGCGAGGTAATTATTTATAACCTAGTGGAGGGTATATTTTATGCAAAAATAATATGCAGCAATGACGGCAAAGAAGTCGAAATTGATGCACGCACTTCTGATGCCATTGCATTGGCTGTTCGTTTTGGCTGCCCTGTTACCACTTACGAATCTATTTTGGCAAAAGCCGGAATTCTTTTGGATGACGATGCAGTTCCCGGGGAAAATATTGTTAAGATAGAAGAATCAGTTGAAGCAGATGAAAATGATTTTATGAAAAAATCAACAGAAGAACTTACAATGCTACTCGAAAAAGCGTTAAGTGACGAAGACTACGAACGTGCTTCAAAAATAAGGGATGAATTAAATAATCGAAAAAAATCATAATAGAAATTCTATCACCCATTCAGGATTGAATTTTTTAATTACACTTTCTTAAAGATAAGCTAATCTGTAACTTAAAAGAAACCTATGAACATTAAGATTCGCCTCATAATAATGAGTTTCCTGCAGTTTTTTGTTTGGGGAGCATGGTTAATTACAGTTGGAAATTATTGGTTTGCCACCAAACAATGGAGCGGTGCTGAATTTGGTGCTATCTTTTCAACCCTTGGACTTTCTTCCATAATTATGCCGGCCCTTACAGGCATAATAGCAGACAAATGGATAAATGCCGAGAAACTTTATGGTATCCTGCACATACTTGGAGGCTTGTTTCTTTTTTATATTCCTCACGTTGATAATCCATCTTCCTTTTTCTGGGTAATCTTTATGGCAATGCTTTGTTATATGCCAACCATTTCATTGTCCAATTCCATTGCTTATTCTATTTTAAAAAGTAACAATTTTGATGTGATAAAAGTATTTCCACCTATTCGTGTTTGGGGAACTATTGGATTTATTGCAGCCATGTGGCTTACCAATCTTACTGGTAATAAAGCATCGGCTAATATGTTTTACATCTCAGCGGTTTCGGCAATTGCGTTGGGAATTTATTCCTTTTCATTACCAAAGTGTCCACCGCAAAAGCTCATCTCTGAAAATTCAACCTTATTTCAAAAAATGGGTTTAGATGCTTTTAAACTATTTGGTACCTATAAAATTGCATTGTTTTTTATATTCTCCATGTTTCTGGGAGCAGCCTTGCAATTAACCAACATGTACGGGGACACCTTTCTTTCAGATTTTTCAAAGATTCCCGAATACGAAAACTCATTTGTGGTTAAATATTCTACCATAATAATGTCCATTTCTCAAATTTCTGAAACACTTTTTATTTTGGCAATTCCTTTTTTTCTAAAACGTTTTGGAATAAAACAAGTGATGTTATTTTCTATGTTTGCCTGGGTACTTCGTTTCGGATTATTTGCTTTTGGCGACCCCTCAGCAGGTTTATGGATGTTGATTATGTCGTGTATGGTTTATGGAATGGCATTCGATTTCTTTAATATTTCCGGCTCTTTATTTATTGAAACTTCCACGGATTCTAAAATCCGTTCGAGTGCACAAGGGTTATTTATGATGATGACAAACGGTTTCGGAGCTATTTTGGGAAGTGCGGTTAGTGGTTTTGCAATTGATAAATATTTTACGGTTAATGGCTCTAAGAACTGGCAGATGATATGGATTTCCTTTACGGTGTATGCCTTGCTACTTGCGATTGCATTTGCAATTTTTTTCAAGCACAAACACGAGCCGGAAAAAACACCGGCAATTAATCATTAGCCCGTTTAAAATTACAGAATTAAGATTTTTCACATTCTTCATTAGCTGTTAATATTAATATTAAAACTATCTCCTTTCCTTTTGCTTTTCCTCTTTACCTTTGAATCCAATATTTAATAAATTATCATTCGTAAATTCGTAATCATTAGCTATCTACAATGAAACAATATCATGATTTAATGCGCCATGTTTTAGAAAAAGGTGCAACCAAAACAGACCG
Organism: Bacteroidota bacterium; assembly: GCA_947479085.1. Lineage (GTDB taxonomy): Bacteria > Bacteroidota > Bacteroidia > 2-12-FULL-35-15 > 2-12-FULL-35-15 > 2-12-FULL-35-15. The sequence continues at coordinate 81,588 of CANJYB010000007.1, forward strand.
AACAGGAACAGGAACCAAAAGTGTATTCGGATACCAGATGCGTTTTGATTTGCAGGAAGGATTTCCGATGCTTACCACCAAGAAACTTCACCTGAAATCTATTCTTCATGAATTGCTTTGGTTTTTAAAAGGGGATACGAATATCAACTACTTAAAGGAAAATGGAGTAAGGATATGGGACGAATGGGCCGATGAAAATGGAAATCTCGGGCCCGTGTATGGCTCTCAATGGAGAAGCTGGCAGGGAGCTGACGGAAGAACTTTTGATCAGATAACCCAGGTTATTCACCAAATAAAAACTACACCCGACAGCAGAAGAATGATAGTGAGCGCTTGGAACGTAGGTGAAATTGACAAAATGAAATTACCTCCCTGTCATGCATTCTTCCAGTTTTATGTGGCGGATGGAAAATTAAGTTGCCAGTTGTACCAGCGAAGTGCGGATATATTTTTGGGCGTTCCTTTTAACATTGCTTCCTATGCTATCCTTACCTTAATGATTGCGCAGGTTTGTAATCTAAAGCCTGGTGAATTTATTCATACGCTTGGGGATGCCCATTTATATTCCAATCATATAGAACAAGCCAATCTTCAACTCACCCGTGAGTTTCGTAAGCTCCCGACTTTGAAAATAAACCCGGAAGTGAAAGATATTTTTGGATTTAAATTTGAAGATTTTGCGTTGGAAGGGTATGACCCTCATCCTCATATCAAGGCCGATGTTGCTGTTTAGCCTATTTGTAGTTAGAGTTTTAGTTTAGTGAATTACCAATAATTCGAAAGTAATACCCCTGTCAGGGTTTAAAACCCTGACAGGGGTGATACCAATAAAAAAATAATTAATGATTAGTATAATAGTAGCAGTTTCTGAAAACAATGTAATTGGAAAGGATAACGACCTGGTATGGCATCTCCCGGCCGATATGAAATTCTTTAAGGAAAAAACTTCCGGTCATTGCGTGATTACTGGAAGGAAGAATTATGAATCTATTCCACTTAAATTTCGTCCGCTACCCAACCGAACCAACATTGTCATTACCCGCCAAAAGGAGTATGATGCAATGGGTGCTATAGTTGTAGGTTCTTTGGAAGAAGCCATTGAAAAAGCAAAACAAACAGGCGATGATGAAATATTTATTATGGGAGGAGGGGAGATTTTTAAACAAAGTATTCCTTTCACCGACAGAATTTATCTAACCAAAATTCACCATTCTTTTGAAGGAGATGTTTTTTTCCCTGAATTAAACCCCAAAGAATGGAAACAAACTGACCTGAAAAGAGGAACAGTGGATGAAAAGAATATTTATGAGCACGATTTTATTATTTACGATAAAATATAAATTCCCATTCTTTCTTAAACCGCTTTCAGTCTTTTGTAGTTTTTCTCCTTCAAAAAATCCTTTTACAGCGTAAATTCTTGATTTAAATCTATTTCCTTTTTCGGAAATAGGGTTCCGAACCTTCGGAATAGGGTTTACTTTTTCGGAAACAGGGTTCCGAATCTTCGGAATAGGGTTTACTTTTTCGGAAATAGGATTCCGAACCTTCGGAATAGGGTTTACTTTTTCGGAAATAGGGTTCCGAATCTTCGGAATAGGGTTTACTTTTTCGGAAATAGGGTTTCACTTTTTCGGGAAAAGAATTCCGACCGTTAGGAATGGCATTCACTTTTTCGGGAAAAGAATTCCGACCGTTAGGAATGGCATTCACTTTTTCGGGAAATGAATTCCGACTGTTCGGAATGGCATTCACTTTTTTGGGAAATGAATTCCGACTGTTCGGAATGGCATTCACTTTTTCGGGAAAAGAATTCCGACCGTTCGGAATGGCATTCACTTTTTCGGGAAATTAATTCCGACTGTTCGGAATGGCATTCTCTTTTTCGGGAAAAGAATTCCGACCGTTCGGAATGGCATTCACTTTTTCGGGAAATGAATTCCGACTGTTCGGAATAGCATTCACTTTTTTGGGAACGCCTTTCCGAAAGCATCAAAAGCCTATTGAAAACAGAAATTACCCGGAATAAGCCCAACATTAAAACTGTCCAGCACAGTTGCAGCGGCATTGTACCTGATTACTTTTCCATTACTCGAAAAATTGCCAGGGTCCGAACCATAAAAATAATTATTGGTTGGGTCTATTCCTAATCCATAAAAACTCCTGTTGATTACCAATGTGGCATTTAGCGAAGCGGAAGTAGCGGACTGACTGTAAACACCTCCGTTATACATATAATATAAGGTAGTTCCTGTATTGTTTATCACCAGGTGGGATGGGGAAGAGGTGGTGGAACTGAAAGGCAACGAAAAATCAACAGTATTTGTTGTTGGGTCGATGCGAACCAGGCGACCGGTTTTAAGAAGTGCGGTAATTGTCCCGTTCCATTCTCCACCACAAATGACCCATATTTTTCCATTCGCGTCCATTTTAATCGAAGAAGGATTTGCCCCGACTGTAATATTGGTAACCACTGCATCAGTAGCAGTATTTATCACCGTTACCACACTGTCAGTTACATATCCGCCACTGCAGGCCACATATACATTGTTTCCCGATTTCACCATTCCTTCCGCACCATTTCCAGTATTGATGGTAGCAGTAACTGCTTTGGTGGCAAGGTCAATTACCTTTACCTCACCTGTAGCACCGCTTCCCCATTGAGAAACATAGCCCTTGCTGTTATTTATTCCTAAAAAATAACGAGGGTTAACAAGATTGTTTATAGCGCCCTGCGAATTGAACGAAGTGGCATCAACTACTTCTACTTTGCCTGCATTGTTCACCACTATGTATCCTTGGCTATTAAATACCTCCATGGACTGTACCACATTTCCCAACGGATAAGTATTATGAGCTCCAAAGAGATTAGCGCTAACACTGCCGCTGCTTCTGCTGTAAAAGCTAATGGTTCCGGTACCTGTTCCATAAGGACCTTCGTTAGTTATAAATACACCGTTGGAATAACTTACAGAAGGAGTAACTTCTGCAGGAGTTTCCGGGTCATCCTTTTTGCATCCTGAAATGGTAATAGAAAAGGCAAGTATGCTCGCATAGATTAATTTATTTTTTTTCATTGCTTTTTGGTTTTATTGATTTGATTATTATTTACTGCTTTATTTATTTTATTAATAAAATTCTATTTTTGTTTATTGGGCTGATTAAAATATACAGCAAGCCCAGCCTGGTAATTAAATAAAGGCATGGCCCTGTAAGCAAGCACCTGATAGGTTTCTTCCCAAACATTATTTAACTGAACAAATACCTTTATTTTTGATGTATTCAATAAAAAAGTTTGGCCGATGTTGATATTCCCAATTGCATAAGGCTTTAAATACTCTAAATTATCAGATGACGTATAACGGTACCCGGTATAAACATGAGTATAACTTACCACAGTTCCTTTCCATGAAACGGTAATATTGCCTTGCGCATTTTGAATGGGCACGTATATCAATTGTTTGTTTAATGAAGCATCATTTGCAGTTGCCGCTTTCTCATTGGTTGATAAAACATAATTATACATACCCGAAAGTTGCACTTTAAATTTCCGAACAGAATAGCTCAAATTCAATTTATACTCCACTCCCCTGGACCATACCTGTAGAACGTTTTCGGGAGTCCATATATTATAGTTATTAGGCAACCAAATAATCCAGTTGTCTATGTTTCTGTTAAAAACAGTACCTCCCAGTTCCCAGGAAAAGCCTTTATAATGATGTTTATGTATCAGACTTAGTTCTTCGCTCCAGCCGCTTTCTGCCTTCAAATCCGGATTACCTCCTTGTCCCCAATACAGTTCGTTTAGGGTAGGCAGATGATAATGCTCTGCAACATTTGCTTTTACAATAAAATATTTCAACACCTTTACATCTATACCCAATGAAGGGGTAAAGGGAATGGTCTTGCTTTTAATAAACTCCTGCCGGCCACTGATAACAGCATTCCAGTTATTGTTTTTAGAATGCAGTTTGTAACTCGCAAACAGCGAAACTCTGTTTTGGGTTGGATTTACAATGTAATCAGAAGTATCAATGGCTTCTGAATAGGTATTGTTAATACCAATATTTACCAAATCGAATTTAGTAATGCTGAACCGTGCTTCAGCTTCTGCAATGGTTACTTTTGTTCTGCTTCGGGCATCAAGGTGAATAATGGAATCCACATAACGTAAACCTTCATCAAAATAAGCAATGCGGGCAAGTATGGTTAATTTGTCCCCTGTTCGCTGCCATTCCGTTGTTGCCCGGTACAGTTCATCTTTCTGATTGGCTGCATTTATGTTTTGAGTCATGGAAGGCGGAATATTTCTATTGTTGAACTGGTACCAGAAACGGGTGTTTATTTTTTGATGAGCATTTATCTGAAAATAATTTTCCTGTAATAACCCATATTCTTTTAATTCCGCATTACTTTGTTGCTGTTCCCGGTTACCATACTGAGCGGAATTAATAAAGGGGAAGTTATTTTTAGCATCATGGTTAAATAGTTTGAGGGAAGAAACAACTCTTTTTTTGCTGATTTCTACTCCCGCTTGCTGGCGCATATCGCCAAAACTGCCAAAGGAAGTACTCATGGAAACAGAAGTGCCCCTGTTAAACCTGCCTGAATTATTCATGAGTATAGTGCCTCCAACAGCACCGCTTCCCCATAAAGCACCTGCGCCACCGTATTGAAGGTTTACTTCATTCACAAAATCAGAAGGAATAAGCGATAAATCAATCTGCCCGTTCATGGGGCTTTGCAGGTTGAAACCGTTCCACAATACCGAAGTATGTTCCGCCCCCGCTCCTCTGAACGAACTGCTAGCGAGACTGCCTAAGCCGTAGGATTTTATAAATAACTGGCTTTCGCTGGTAAGCACCTCTGCAAGATTGCCTGCAGAATATCGGTCTAGGAGAGAACTATCAAGGGTTTCGCTTTTGTTGCCAATGGCAAAATTACCCGACCTGGAGGTTGTTATTTCAACCACTTTTAATTGTTTAACAGAGTCTCCAACCGTTTGAGTAAACCCCGAAACAGTTAATGACAAAAGAGAAACACTAAAAAATAATTTAAACAGATTCATTATAAATGATTAAAGCATAAGCTAAATCAATTATAACAAACGGTAAAACAGTAAGGATAGAAAAATGAAAACAGTTTATCTATTCTTAGCCTTTTCTCCGAAAGCTATAAATGTTGAAGCAACAGGCAGGTCTTCTGACTCGTTCCGGTTTTTAACGCCTTCCCGTCTTTTTTAGTTTCAAGTTTGAAAGTTTAAAGTTTCAAGTTGAAGAACTAAGTAATAAAACAGTGGCAAAGAATGTTAAAAATGTTATCAATAAAAAATTCAGGTAACAGTTTCAGGTAATACAACCTAAAACTTGAAACTTTAGAACTTTAAACTGATAAAGAACTTACAGCATCGGGAAATGTCCTGGATTTACACCTGGTTCCCTATTAAACCTTCTGTTTATGGAAGGTACCTGATTGCGAAGCAAAAGTAGCATTTCTTTTTAATTGGTTACTGTTAAATTGTTTATTTAAAGGTAGTACCTTTACCAAAATGAAAATTATAGCCTACAATAAACCAAACGCGATAATCTGCACCACCGAAAAGATTACCGGTAACATTATCGAAGCAATTAATCACCCTGAAAAGCTATTACCGGTTGGCAGATTGGATAAAGACTCTGAAGGATTAATTCTACTAACAGATACAGGTAGTATCATCAATAGAATAATACATCCTGAATTTGAGCATGAAAAAGAATATATAGTAACATTAAATCTTCCGTTACGAAATCAGTTTTTGAAAGAAATGGCAAAAGGAGTTGATATAGGGGATGTTATTACCAAACCTTGCTTAATAAAACCTGAACCAGGGACAAGAAGAGTATTTCGAATTGTTTTAAAACAAGGCTTAAACCGGCAGATCAGGCGAATGTGCAATGCACTGGGTTACCAGGTAATAAAACTGGAAAGGGTAAGGATAATGAATATAAAGTTAGGGAAACTAAAACCGGGAGAGTGGAGGGAATTAAACGAAGAAGAAAAGAATAGTCTGATATCTCAACTGGTGTAAAATAAAAAACCTCCCGCAAACTGCGGGAGGTTTTTTATTTATTAACTAAAATAATTCTTAGAAGTGGAAAGTCACTCTTAAAGAAGCTGTTCCTGTGTTAGAACCTTTGAAACCAAACATGTTTCCTTGGTTTAAATCAGTATCAATTCCTAATTTTGAATTACCTTCAGTTTTTCTTTCTACAGTTCCAACAATGTTGTTACCACTTGCATCAAGACCTTGTTCTTCAGTAGTTTTACTTCCTTTTCCGGTCATTTGGTAACCTAATCCCCAACCATACTCAGCACCAACAGCAATTTTTGGGAAGATGAAGTATTCAGCACCGATAAAACCACGAATACCAATTCCTAAAGTCATTCCTGATTTTTGTTGAGTCATACGCTTTGATAACGGAGAACTAGTTCCAGTTCCAAAATTTCCACTTGTTGGATCAGTATCCCAAGTTGTAGAAAGTGGAGTAGAAGTTTGAGTTACTGAAGTAGGGTTACCAGTCATAGTGTTACCATAAGTCATTTTGTCTTTTGAACTCGCCATCCAAATCATAACATCAGCTCCGTAAAAACCTTGTAAACGGGTTTTTCCTCTTCTCCATTCTTTACCAGCACCGATAGCGATGTTAGTTGTTGAATGTTTGTACTTATCAGTTACCATTGCCGGTATTGATGGGAAAATAACAGTAGATAAATCCTGTGCATCATCCTGAACACTGTTTTTGAAAGTTTGGTTAGTAAATCCAAGACGAACTAACACTCTATAAGCTGTTTTTTCATCAATGAATTTTTTACCAATGATAGTTTGGTTTCCATTTAACCATTCTACTGCAGGGGCTTGATTTGTATTTGTAGCTCCGCTGAATGCATTACCAACGAATCGGAAAATAGGGTCAGCGTTTAAGCTGATAGCCCAATCATTTGCTTCCGGCAACATTGGTTCACCTTTTTTAGAGGTTAAATCCTGAGCAAAAGCAGAGGTTATACCAGCTGCTAAAGCAATTACTAATACTGATTTTTTCATGTTTTTTTGTTGTTTAGTTTAATTTGTTTTTTGTTTTAAATTAAGTTTCAAAATTTATGGCACAAAGATATATATTTTTTCAAAGCGGAATAGTTATTAATAATGGGTATATTACTAACATGGGTTTGTTAACAACTATTAACATTGTCTTATTTAACAGTAATCTCATCTATAAATATAAAGGCATCGCCTCCAGCACCTTGATGCCATTCCGGTAGTTTACCAAAGTTATAAGCTATTAACTTTATGTACCTGGCACTAACAGATTTTCCCTTAGCATTAAAATTTTCAATTTGTGACGTAATGTCTTTAGGGTTTACAGCAGTATTTATAGTTTCGCAAAGGCTGAAATTAACATTGTCAATAGATGAATAAAATTCAACTTTGGTTGGCATTAATATCCAGGAACGGGAATCCTGCAGGAAACCGGCACTGAAGGAGTTGATGTTCTGCACCTTCTTCATATCTAATACTGCCTCGAAATTTTGCCCCTGATAGCCTTGCCATTCTCCTTTTCGCCAATCTACTTCACCCCTTATGCCATCAATAATGCCTTCATCTCCTCCGGCTGTGTATTGCGGATTGTATTTTGATTTAATATTTATTGTCCAGTTATTGGGCTTTTTGTAAAAGGTTCCAGAAGTAACAAAACTCGATTCTCCTTTATTTATGGCTTTTGTTTTAATCGTAGTTGTTTTATCTATCATAACAGGAGTAGAATATTTTGCAGATTTATCAGTTGGATTAGATCCATCAATAGTATAATATAATAGAGCATCAGGATAAATAGATTTTAGTTCTACCTCCATTTTATCTGTAAAAATCCTTGATGCAGCCTTAATAACAGGAACTATTATCATTTTTGTCGGGTTTGTTTCCTGCGGAGGTAGTGTGTAATTCAAATTAACAGCAGGAGCAGCCGCCATAGAAAAGGAGATGTTGGTTCCTTTCATTATTTCTTCGTAAGAAATCCAGTTTTGATTATAATCTTTCCCATCATCAGATACAGACTGAATATAAATATTATCCTTTGAAACATTTTTGGCAGAAATGATAAATGTTTTCCCATTTTCAAGGTGGATTTTTGTTTCTTTAAAAATGGGTGAACCAAATATATAAGTAACCGAACCTGGAGTAACTTGGTAAATACCCATAGTGCTTAAAACATACCATGCACTCATCTGACCACAATCTTCATTTCCAATCAATCCATCGGGTAGGGGTTTGTAAAAATCGGTAACAATCTGATGAATACGCTGCTGAGTTTTCTCTGATTTGTTTATGTAATTATACAAATAGGCCATGTGGTGACTGGGTTCGTTGCCATGGGCATATTGTCCAATCAATCCGGAGATATCAGGTTGTTCACGTCCTGTAGTTTTATTGGAAGTGGTAAATAATTCGTCCAGCTTTTTTTCAAATTTATCTTTACCACCCATCATTTCAATCAATCCGTTAATATCCTGAGGAACAAAAAACGTGTATTGCCAGGAGTTCCCTTCGGTAAAGTTATTATTTACTTCTCTTGGTTCAAAGGGAGTAAGCCAGCCCCCATTTTTTCGGGGTCTCATAAAGCCTGTTTCCTGATCAAATACATTTTTCCAGTTCTGAGAACGCTTGTAATAAACTTCTTCTTCTTCTTTTTTATTCAATAGTTTGGCCATTTTGGCAATGCACCAATCGTCATAGGCATATTCCAAGGTTTTGGAAACAGACTCTGATTCGTCTTCCAAGGCAAGGTAACCATGGTCCTGATAGGCCGGCAAACCAAGGTGGTTCCATGTTGCTGATTTTTTCATGGCTTCCAGTGTCAGGTTCATATCAAAATCTGTAATGCCTTTGGTAGCAGCATCGGCTATAACAGATACAGAATGGTAGCCAATCATACAATCGGTTTCGTTGCTTGCCAGTTCCCAAACCGGCAAACGCCCTCCTTCCTTATATTGTGCAAGAAAAGTCTTTATAAAATCCAATGTCCTTTTTCTGTCAATAATTGTATAAAGAGGATGTGCTGCCCGGAAAGTATCCCAAAGCGAAAATACGGAGTAATAGGTAAATCCTTCGGCTTTATGAATTTTATTATCTCTGCCACGATACATACCGCCTATATCCATAGCCACATTAGGTTGAATCATGGTATGGTAAAGGGCGGTGTAAAATGTTTTGAGCTGGTCTTTATCCGAAGTAGTAATTTCTATTTTTCCGAGTTCCTTATTCCAAAGAGCATCTGCATCTTTTTTAGCTTTGTCAAAATCCCAGCCCGGCAATTCAGTTTGCAGGTTTTTTTCTGCCCCGTCATAGCTTACATTGGAAATACCCACTTTTACAAGTAACTCTTCATTTTTCTTTAAATTAAATTTAAATCCTGCTTTTAAATGATTGCTATGGTAAGTTGCCTTGCCATCTTTTTTATCTAAAGCTACTTTTTCGTCAGCCGAAACCACTTCCTTTATAGTTTTAGAAAAAACAATGTATGCATATATCCATTGGTCACGGGCCCAGGCTTCACTTCTTCTGAACACTTTCAGGGTGGAATCGTTAGCCCATATAATTTCGCCATCCAGCAGCTTATCGCGGTGAGTTAAGTCAATCACCACATTGGTTTCTCCGTCTTCCTGAAAAGTATACTTATGAAAGCCCACGCGGGTAGTAGACGTAAGCTCCACCAAAATTCCTTTGTCAAGTTTTACACTGTAATACCCTGCAATTGCAGTTTCGTTTTTATGAGAAAAAGTAGAAGTATAAGTCTTTTTATCCATGTTTAAAGTCTTATCAGTAGTAGGCATCAGCATAATGTCTCCATAATCGGAACAGCCGGTACCGCTAAGGTGGGTATGCGAAAAGCCATATATTAAAGAATCGGAATAATGATACCCACTGCATCCATCCCAACTGCCGTCTATACGGGTATCAGGCGAAAGCTGCACCATACCAAAAGGTACAGTGGCTCCGGGAAAAGTGTGACCATGACCTCCTGTGCCAATCATTGGATCAACATGGTCGGTTAAGCATTTATTGCTTGGGTATACCAAATAAACAATAACAATTAATATGGGAAGAAATATGATTCTTTTCATTGCAAATGGGGTTGGTTATTTTAAAAGGCAAATGTAATAAAATTGTGTTTGGTCAATTAGGTTTTAGTATTTGAAGCAAAATGAGGTTTGATTTAGTCGGCTTAAATTATGCAACTCTCAACTTTTATACTTATTTTGAAATACTTTTAAATGAAAATAAAATTAATGAAAGGAAGGTTAGATTGCGAGCCACCTTGTTTATCCCATTACGAAAACCAATATAATCACTTTTGCAGATTAGTTAAACGAAACAAAAAAATAAATATCTTTGGCAAAAAACAAATGAGTTCAATAAAGAACATTTTACCAATTATACACGCATTGGCATGGTTAGTTTGTTTAACCATTCCTACGTTGATTTATAATGGACCATATGGACTACTTTTTACTTCTGATGAAACAATATTTGGTTTTCCTGAGTTAATTGCATTTTGTTTGTTTATTTCCTTTTTTTATTTAAATGCATTTTTACTTATTCCAAAATTACTTTCCCGAAAAAGAATATTGGCTTATTTAGTAATTACTATATTACTTGTTTTGATAATTGGAATAGTTAATGCTGAAATTGCATCTGTTTATCGTGAGGATTTTCCAGCAAGGCCTTTTGTAACGGTTTGGTTTTACCGGATTTTTATTTGTTTAGTTAACCTAGCATTGAGTTCAAGTTACAGGTTAATAGTTGATAATTTTAAAAAAGAAAGAAATTTAAAAGAAAAGGAAAAGGAAAACCTTATTTCCGAGCTTTCTTTTTTACGTTCGCAGATAAGTCCGCATTTTATTTTTAATATTTTGAACAGTGTTGTATCGCTTGTTCGAAAAAGATCGGACCAGGCAGAACCGGTTTTGTTGGAATTGTCGAGCCTTATGCGTTATATGCTTTATGAATCGGATACAGATAAGGTAAGTGTAAAAACGATGGTAATGTATCTTAAAAGTTATATTAACCTGCAACAATTAAGATTTGGAGATGATGTGAAAATAGATTTTAAAATAGTGGATAATTCTATAAATGATGATTTTATTGAGCCCATGTTATTTATTCCTCTAGTAGAGAATGCATTCAAACATGGAATAGGGATGATAGAAAATCCGGAAATTTCGGTTTTGCTGACAATTAATTCAAAAAATATAAATATATTTGTACAAAATAAGTTTTCCAGTACTGTTAAAATCGAAAAAGAAAAACAATCGGGCATAGGTTTAAACAACTTGAAAAGGAGATTGAAACTTCTTTATGCAGATAATCATCAACTTACAATAACCGGTAATAATAACCAATTTAAAGCCACCCTTAATTTACAAATACCATGATAAAATGCCTTGCGATAGATGACGAAAACCTAGCTCTTGATTTATTAGAAGATAACATTAGCCAGGTGCCCTTTTTACACTTAGTAAAAAGATGTAAAAATGCTTTTGAAGCTATGGAAGTTTTGCAAAGCGAAAAAATTGATTTGATTTTTTTAGATATCCAGATGCCCGGAATAACGGGTCTTCAGTTTCTTCAGAGTCTTCAATCTCGCCCTATGGTGATAGTTGTTTCTGCCTATAAAGAATATGCGCTGGACGGTTATAACATGGATGTGATGGATTACCTGGTTAAACCGGTTTCCTTTGAGCGTTTTTTGAAAGCCTGTAGTAAAGCTTTAGAGTATTATAATTTGAAAAACAATATTATTACAAAACATGAAGATTCAGAAGGAAAAGAGTTTTTCTTTGTTAATTCAGATTATGCTTTGATAAAAGTTGTTTCTGAAGAGATAGCCTATATAGAAGGACAAAAAGATTATATCCAGATTCACATGATGAATGGTGCCAAACCTTTAGTTACTCGAATGAGTTTTAGAGAAATAGAAGATAAACTTCCTGCTGGAAAATTTATTCGCACTCATAAGTCTTTTATAGTTCCTATTAATAAAATGGAATCTGTGCGTGCAGGAATAATAGTTATTGAAAAGGCTAAAATTCCACTGAGTGATAATTATAGAGCCGAGTTTTACGAAACAATCAACCCAAGTGTAGAAAGAGTTTAATGATTTCAAGTCGTCCCAGTAAAAAACCATTTGATATACACAAAGCGATTTTATGTATGTAAATTAATTATATATTTGTGGCGGAATAACAGGTGTCGTAGTAGAGTACCTTTTGTTTAAAGTAGTTAAAACAAAACCCCTCAGCAATGTGGGGTTTTGTTTTTATTGAGTTATCGATTGTTAGTAATCGGTTCAATTCCATATAACTTTTATTGTTTTATTTAATTTATTATGACATTGCTAAATTGCCCAACCTCTTCAATTACCTAATTGACCTGTATGTCCTAATAAGAATTATTTTTAACCCAGGTTGTTTGCGCAATTGTCATTGATGCATCAAAATTTTTTTACAAAATCTTCAAATAATTTAAACAAGGAAACAATACAGTTTTTGGTAAAATATATTTCTGAATATGAGCGGTATGAATTAGAAAAAGGTTTTGAAATTGATATGAATATCAAGACACATTTCACTTTTAAACTTTAACCAAATACATAAAATGGAATTGAACAAAGGTTAAGCCTTTATTGAAAATCGAAGTTGGAAAATCATATTAAATATTATTACTTTAATTGTAAAGTCAGCAGTTAAAAACAATTTGAAAAGAATAGTTAATACTTCATAATAACTTCACGGTATTTAGTTTTCTGACGCATTGATTTTTTTTTATTTTTGCCCGTGGTTATAATTTCGAATAAAATACAGTGATTAACGGGCAATTTTTTTTTACAATACCAATTTTCAGAAGAATAAAATAGTGAAACAATTTGCTTTGCTATTGGTTTTTATTTTTGTGTTTTCGTATGCCCGTTCCGAAACTTATAAGTTAAATATCACTTTTATTGTTAAGAATGATACCACCGCTACCAAATCAGTTTCACTTACTGATTATACCATTACCTATAAAGAAAAAGACGCAAAAAAGGAAGAGATAGCTCCAATAAAAAGGGAGAAAGGCCTTCGCTTGGATCTTGACCTGAATAAAGAATATATTTTCAGTTTTACAAAGTTGGGTTATGTGATGAAAAAGGTATTGGTGGACACTAAAGTGCCGGATAAAAGAGAGAAGGAGAAATTTAATAAGATGATATGTATTGTTAACCTTGAAAAAGCTCCTATAGAGGTTATCCTGGCCAATTCGAAACCGGTGGTTAAAATATATTACCATCCCGGAAAAGCAAATTTTGACTTTGACAGTACGTATACTTTTACTTCTATGGATAAGGAATTGATTAAAAAGCGGGATAAGATATTTAATCATGCCTGGTGGCAACTGCACGATGGCAATTACAAAGGAGCTTTGGAATCGTTTGCAAACATGTTGTTAAAAAATCCGCAGGATATAGCGGCATTATATAACCATGGAAAGGCTGCTTATAAACTAAACGATAAAAAGACTGCTTGCGCTGATTGGAGTGCCATTAAAGCTCTCAATAAAGAATATGCTGATAGCCTGTTGAAGGATTATTGCACCAGTGAAAACCCCTGAAAATTTCACCGTTATTATTATTCCGAAATAAATTAAAGTTAATTGGATTAAGAATTTTATTCATCCGCCTCTGAAAAGTCATGAAGGCGGATGAATAAAATAATTTGGCAGGAGGGATTTGAAAGATCCTTTTTACGAAAAGGTTTATTTTAAAATAGTAATTCTTTTACTTATTACCTCCTTACCTGTGATAGCTTTTACAAAGTACTCTCCGCTGTAAATTCTTCTTGTATCAAAATAAGCAATTGTACTTCCCTGATAAATTACTGTTTTGTCAATTAATCTTCCGCTAACGTCAAAAAGTTCTATTTCCAGGTTTTCGTTTGTAATACTGTTTATTTGAACAGCTACTAAATCGCTTGCAGGATTTGGATAAACAGAAATGTTAAAATCATCTTTAGCCGGAATGATTATTCCTGTTGTTGGTGAATATGCAGTAACGGTTTCGCTGATAGAAGTTACTTTTCTGTTTGCCCAAGTTCCTCTAAAAGTAGGTCCTACCAGGTAAGGATAAGCAGAATTCCAGTTGGCATCTACTGTTGCAAAATAACAATAAGTTCCCAACGGATATTCAGGAGTTACACAAAATCTGCCGTTATGAATATCTAGGTAATCAGGAGTAGAAGTAGTTGTCTGGTTGTACTGATAATCTTCTCTGAAATATCCCAATGGGTAGGTACCATTTACCGCAGGACCAGCTGTAACACTTGCACCGGTGTAATAGGTGGTTCGTGTGGTAATATTTCTAAGCGAAAAACTTGATTTCATTCTCACAATCGGACCTGTTCCGTTAGCATTCTGATATCCATACGCTCCATATATAGGGAACCCATCATAGGCAAAGCCAAGCAAAGGAGAATGTTGAGTACTGTCAATAACATATAATCCATCAGCAAGGTATAAATTACATACGGTGGAAATTACTGTTAAATCAAGGTTGAACGCGCTTGGATTTTGATGGTGATGATAATTTCCCATTGCAGGATGGCCTTTGGCGCAATCGAAACCTAATCTTTCGCCAACCACGGCATCTCTGTTCCAAACACCATCGCCCATACCACCCAGAGGGCCTCCGGCCAATGCACCGGTTGAGTTTTTCCAGGAAACTCCATCCCTGTAGTCAAATAAAGCAACACCATTAATAAATACTCCAATATCTCCTCCTGTAGTGTTTGTAAAGGTTGTATTGGTGGTGTCAGGGTTTAAAGGGAATTTGAAAATTGCATTTTGTGCCGAAGCCAGTGATGGATTTCCATCAAGGAAAGGGCCTGAAATGTATGCAGGAACACCTTGTGTATTTATATATACATTGTTGGCGGAGTATTGCACCGTTTGAACATTGGCTAATGTGGCATCAGTAATAGGGGTAAAGTTCCCTGATACATAATGTCTTCCGGTAATTCCTGTTGTGTTTTGCATCCAAGCAGTAATTGCAGGGCCTTGTGCATTAACTATCAAACTTAAGGACATCAATGCAATAGTGTAAATTGTTTTTTTCATATTTTTAATTTAGATTTAATTGTTATTATTAATTTATTTAGATACAATATTTTTAGGTGCTGAAAAATTCGGATTAAACAGAAAGGTTTTATCGGTTAGCGTTAATAAAAATGAAGTTAAATCCACTTTTTCATTCGAATTAAGTTCAATGGGTTTCTGTAATTCTTTAGAAAGCGAATTACTTTTTGCAATTCCGGAAGTATAGTGTTTTAATACATCAGACAATTTTCTGAAACGGCCATCGTGCATATACGGGAAAGAAAATTCGATATTGCGTAAACTTGGAACCTTAAACTTCATTGCATCTTCAGGATTCTTTGTTACTTTCATCCTTCCGTAATCATTTAATGAACTGTCTGCAGCCAGACCATTGTTTTCATATTTGTTGTTTGTAAACAGTGGTTCAGAATGACAGGAGGAACAGTTTTTTTGAAATAAATGATAACCATTTGTTTCCTGAGGTGTAAAAACGGTTTCCTTCCGCATTACACTATCATATTTGGAGTTAGCGCTTATAAAGGTCAACATAAAAGCAGAAAGAGATTTTAAAGTTCTTTCACTTGTTGCCATGCTATCTTTGTAGGCATTATAAAACCAGGTTTTGTAAGCAATGGATTCATTCAGCTTTTGAACCACATTACTCATTTTTTCATCCATTTCATCAGGGTTGGTTATTGGTCCTAATGCCTGTTCATCCAGGTGTTCGATTGAACCGTCCCACATAAAACTATTTTGCCAGGCAAGGTTTACAAGGGTAGGAGCGTTTCTTTTTCCAATACGGCTATCAATTCCATGACTCAGGGAATGATCGACATGGGCAAAGGAAGTGTATTGGGAATGACAACTATTGCAGGAAATGGTATTATCTCTTGACAAAATGGGGTCGTAAAACAATTTACGCCCAAGCTCAATTTTTTCTTTTGTTAATGTATTGTCTGAAAAATTAAAGGTTGGTTTTGGCCAGTTTGAGGGTATTGTAAACAGGTAGTCATTAGTACTTATAAAGGCTGTTGACACTATGCATACTAATAAAAACAATATCACTTTTTTCATTCTCACAGATAGAATCCTGTTTTACTCCATTAATTTCTGTGTAAAAATAATAGACTTAGTGATACATCAATTCTATTTGCGATGTTGGTAGTAAATTCTGCTATGAACGACATTCATTTAAAATGCAAAGTGTGTTGTATTGAGGAAACTATTTGTGAAATTTGATTCCTGAATATGAAGTGAAATTGTAAAGAAAGAATGGATTATTATAATGAAAAGAATAACGATTCAGTTCAAAACAGGAACCACTAAAAAAAAATAATTTGAGGAAAAAATAAAAAATAAGTGGTTAAAACAAATTTTAAAATCAGGATTTGGTTACGTAAGTATAATAACAAAATCCATAGCTAACTTCGATATAATTTATATTGGCGTGTGTAAAAACCCTGTATCGTAAAGGCCCTTGTTTGTAAACTAATACATCTTTTTCGGGTTTAAAAAGTTCGTCAGCTTTAAATATTTCAATTGCCTGATCAAAGGAGCCATGTCCCATAGTTCCCCAGGACCAGGAAGAGCCTTCGTTTCCCTTTCTAATGGTTCTTTCAAAACCACCTTCTAATTTATTCTGGGTAATTTTTGCTTTGTCCTGCTGATTATCCTGACTGAAACAAAAACTACAGAAGAATATAGAAAAAAAGGTAAGGAATGAAATTTTAGAAAGAAGCGTTTTACTCATTTTTATTTTATACTATTTGGGTTTAAAAACAATATAGGGACAAAAATCAAACAAAAATTCAATCTGAACAAAAAATTAATGGACTTTTCATCAACAAAATAAGGCGGAATGTTAATAACCTCTTTTATTTAAGAAAAATGATTTTTTGATGCAACCATATTTATATTTTAGGTATCTATATCGGTAAACAGGATTTTTATTAATTATAAAAGGGATAAAAAGAAATGATTAAAAGTGTGCTTTTTTTTATTTTTGCAATACAGTCATTATATTAAAATAGTTATTACTTTTGGCAGTTAAAATTATAGCTGTAAAGGATTCATATTTTCTGAACTTTATATTTTACAATTAACAAATAAACATGAAAAAACACACTACTAAACAACAATTTAAAAGTAATGCCATTAAATTACTTGGAGCTTTATTCTTAACTCTTTTTTCTTTTAACTTAAATGCCCAAATTTTTTGGACAGAAAATTTTAATAACGGATGTACTCAATTATGTAATTTGAGCGGATACGTTAGTGCAGTAAACGGACCTTGGACAATGAGTTTAGGACCTGGGAATATTGGTACCGATCCTAATGAGTGGTTTGTTAGTTGCGCAGAAAATGGCAATGCTTTGGGTGTTGGAGGGTCTGATTGTACCAATCCAAGTGGATGTGGGGTTGCTTCACCATCTAATGCTACGTTGCATGTTGGTAATATTTCAACATCTCCCGCTGCTTTTGTTTTTTGCCCTTTTGGAGATTGTGGGGCAGCATATGATGCAGGACTGTTTGGTGGAAATGTAGAGACAGATAAAAGAGCAGAAAGTCCGACTATTAATTGCACGGGTCATGTTGGAATTATACTTGACTTTAAATACATGTCAGGAGGAGTCCCAGGGGTTGATAATGCTCTTGTGGAGTATTCTGACGATAATGGTTTAACATGGAATTTTCTTGCTACCCCTAATGTAACAGCATTATGTGCTGGAACCCAAGGGATATGGACCGCATATAATTTTAATTTACCAGCTTCTTGCGATAATAACCCGAATGTAAAAATAGGTTTCCATTGGGTGAATGATGACGATGGTTTCGGTACTGATCCTTCATTTGCTGTTGACGATGTTACTTTATCTTCACCTGTGGTTTCTAACACCATTACAACAGGAGTAATAAACCCATTATCTGTTTGTGCCTGTAGTACCCTTTCTGTTCCATTTACAAGTACAGGAACTTATGTAGCAGGAAATGTTTATAAAGCACAACTTTCTGATGCCTTTGGTAGCTTTGCAGCTCCAACAAATATTGGAACATTATCAAGTACAGCTAATTCAGGAACCATTTCTTGTACCATTCCTTGCAATACACCAGCAGGAACAGGTTATTTAATTCAGGTAATAAGTTCAAATCCAAGTATTACAGGCACAAATAATGGGGTAAACATTACAATTAACCCGGTTCAGGATTCTACCTTCTCTTACTCTTCTTCTTCATACTGCCAGGCAGGATCGGACCCAAGCGCCTCAATAACCGGAGTTGCCGGAGGTACATTTACTGCAACTCCAGCAGGATTAATGTTTTTAAATACTACTACCGGTCAGATAGATGTTTCGGCAAGTACAGTTGGAACTTATTCAATTACCTACACCACACCAGGTCCTTGTCTAGGCACCATGACTGTATCTATTTCCATTACTGGCACGCCTGATGCCTCTTTTAACTACGCATCCGCTTCCTATTGTCAAAACAATGCGGATCCGAATCCAACATTTACGGGAACCGGAACAGCAGGAACTTTTTCAGCAGTGCCTGCAACCTTGGTTTTTGTTAGTGCTGGGACAGGACAAATAGATTTATCTGCCAGCACCCCTGGAAATTATGTGGTTACCAACACTGTTGGTGGAGTAGGAGGTTGCCCTATTGATACTGCTACTTTTAACATAACAATAAATGCAGCGCAGGATTCTACATTTGCTTATCCATCTTCTACTTTTTGTCAGTCAGGGACTAATGCGGTACCTGTTATTTCCGGTACATTAGGAGGTACTTTTACCTCATCTCCGGCTACTTTGGTATTTGTAAATACAACTTCAGGAGAAATAAACCTTGCAGGTTCACCTTTGGGTACTTATTCAGTAACATATACTACTCCAGGGCCATGTGCATCCAGTTTAACAGTGTCAGTTACTATTACAACTGCACCGGTTGCTACTTTTAGTTATACAGCTTCTCCATATTGTCAAAGTTCACCTAACCCATCACCAACTTTTAGTGGCGGGGCAAGCGCTGGCACTTTTACTGCCTCTCCGGCAGGACTAACTTTTATTAGTCCTACTACTGGTCAGGTTGATTTATTAAATTCAGTGGCCGGAACTTATACGGTGACTAATACTATAGCTGCTTCCGGTGGTTGTCTAACCGCTTCAGCGACTTCTTCAATTACTATAATTGCTACTCCTGCAGCTACTTTTAGTTATATTGGAAATCCTTATTGTACTGCAGGTTTAAATCCTTCACCTACTTTCAGTGGAGGGGGAATTGCGGGAACATTTACTGCTACACCAGCCGGTTTAAATATAGTGCCTAATACAGGTGCGGTAACTCTAAATGCAAGTACTCCGGGAACTTATGTGGTTACCAATACCATTACCAATGCAGGATGCCCTAATTCAGTAGATACAGCAACTATTGTTATAGTTTCTGCTCAGGTTGCTACCTTCGGTTATAATGGTTCCCCTTATTGTATAGGAACAGGAAACGTTTCTCCAACTTATTCAGGAGGGGGAATTGCAGGGAACTTTACTGCCGCCCCTGCCGGGTTATCAATTAACGCAACTACTGGTGTTGTTAATCTAGCTACCAGCGGAGCAGGTACCTATGTAGTTACAAATAATATAGCTGCAAGTACGAGTTGCCCTTCCGCTTCTGATACCTCTACAATTGTTATAAATGCGACACCTACTGTAACTGTTAATTCAGGAACAATCTGCAATGGAACTGCATTCAGCTTTTCAGCTAATGGTGCAACTTCGTATTCTTGGTCAGCCGGTGCTACATCTACTGGAACCAATACTGCAACGGCTTCTCCTACTTTAACTACTTCTTATACCGTTACAGGTACTACGGGAACCTGCTCAGATACTGCTATTTCTATAGTTACTGTTCAGGTTTGTAATCCTCCGATAGCAGCATTTACAGGAACACCTTTAGTGATTTGCAATAGTGGATGTGTTACATTTACAGATCAAAGTACTAATTTACCGACTTCCTGGTTATGGTCATTTCCGGGTGGAATACCTGCTACAGCAAATACTCAGGACCCAGGTCAGGTTTGTTATGCTTCGTTGGGTCAATATACAGTAATTCTAATCGTAACCAATTCTACAGGTGCTGACACCTTGATTATGCCTAATTACATTTCAGTGGTAGCGCCTATTCCGGTTTCAATATCTCCAGCCAATCCTACTGTAAATGCTTGTGAATCGGTTGACTTAACTGCATCTCCTCCGGGATCTTCATATACATGGGGACCAAATTATAATTTAACCTGTGGTGATTGTCAAATTGCAACTGTAGCTCCTGATATAGATACTCGATATTGGGTTCTTTATAACGATGTAAACGGATGCTATTCTACCGATACTGTGGATGTAACAGTAACTCAAATATTCACTTACTTTATGCCAACCGGCTTTTCTCCAAATGGTGATTATTTTAATGATAGTGTAGTGGTTCATGGAAAAGGTATAAAATACATCAACCTGAAAATATTTGACCGGATAGGAGAGAAAGTTTTTGAAACTTCTGATATTTTAACCGGATGGGATGGTACGCTTCATGGTTTGCCAATGAATGAAAATGCCTTTGTTTATCAGTTGTCTGTTACTTATTGTAATGGTCAGACTGTGAAGGAAAATGGAAGTCTAACTCTTGTTAAATAAAAAGAATACAAAACGAATTAATAGTTGAAAACAATAAATAATATGAAAAAAATATCTACTCTAATAATAGCTTTTTTTGCACTTGCAGTTTCCGCTGATGCACAGGACCAGCATTTTTCACAGTTCTATAGTTCTCCTGTAACTTTAAATCCCGGTTTTACGGGAGTGTTTAATGGGGATGTAAGAGCGTATACTTTATACCGTATGCAATGGTTTACGGTGACTAATCCATACAAAACGTTCAGTATTGCATTGGATGCACCTATTTTCAAAAAGAAAATGAAGAACCAGGATTTTTTTGCAGCCGGTATTAATTTCAATAATGATAATCAGGGAACTGTTCGTTTAAAAACCAATACTTATAATTTACTTGTGTCATTTACTAAATTTATTGGCGGACGTCAGAAACATAATATAACACTTGGTTATGAAATTGGGTATGGTACCAAAACGGCTTCTCTGGCTGTATTGAAATGGGATAGCCAATGGGATGCATATAGCGGAACTTACAATGCTGCACTTCCAAGTGGTGAAGCCGGAGGTGGGGCAGTTGGTTTTCTTGATATGTCAACAGGAATTGTATGGAACTTTAGTACCGACCATTTGTTTCGCAGTGCCATGGGCTTTTCTTTTCACCATTTTACTTCACCTAATGTTTCTCTTATTGGAGGATCTGACAGATTGTATCCTAAATTAGGATTTCAATGGTTAGTTAACTATAAGTTAAGTGAAACCAGTAATACTACTTTAGAACCTGCCTTAATGGTTGCTCAGCAAGGTAGTTCATTATTACTGGATGGTGGATTAAGTTTTAAGTTTGTTCTTTCTGACCGCTCTCATTATACGGATAACAGAAGTGATAAGGCCTTGCATCTTGGTGCTTACTATCGTTTGCGTGATGCGTTTTTTGTTACCTGTAAATTTGATTATGCTGATGTTTCCGCTTCTATTGCTTATGATGTGAATATATCGGGGCTTACTCCAGCTTCACGTACCGTTGGAGGCTTTGAGATTATGCTTGCCTATAGAGGTATTTTTATAGGACATAGAAATGCAAAACGTGCAAGTGTAAGATTTATGTAGGTTTATTGAATTTACTAATAGAAATGTAAAATCCCTCGCCAGTTAATGGCGAGGGATTTTTTTATTTGAAACATTCTGTAATTCGAGATTTAAGTAATTATTAAGGTTTTTCCTATTAGTTTCTTCATTTGCTATGTCATTTTCTCTACACTCAGCATTAGTTTATTTGTTCTCCCTGTTAGTTTATTTGTTCGTACTGTTAGTTTATTTGTTCTCCCTGTTAATTTATTTGCACGCACTGTTAGTTTATTTGTTGTCCCTGTTAGTTTATCTTCACTCACTGTTAGTTTATTTGTTCTCCCTGTTAGTTTATCTGCACGCACTGTTAGTTTATTTGGTCTCCCTGTTAGTTTATTTGCAAGCACTTTCAATATATGGGATAGCCGCGTTAGTTTATCTGTTCGCCCAATTTTTTAGGTTTAATAAAATACTTATTTTAAATATTTAATTATTAATTAGTTGTGAGTCTTATTTAAAATTCAGGGATAAATAATACTAATTTAGAAAAGGGGAGGGGCCGTATGGTTAACTGTTGACTTGAAGTCAAAGAATAATTACCAAGAATGGTAATTGTGATGGAGAGATTTCTAAAAAAAATCCTGCTTCAGACAGACTGAAGCAGGATTTTTTAGAACCAATAGAGAAGAATTTATTTTAGAAATGTCAATAGTTTTTCAACACTCATTTTAGCATCTCCATAAAGCATTTCTGAATTTGGTTTGTAGAACAAAGGATTGTCTTCGCCTGAATAACCTGCCGACATCGAGCGTTTCATAATAATTACTTTTTCTGCTTTCCACACTTCTATCACCGGCATTCCGTAAATAGAACTTGCAGGGTCGTCTTGTGCACTTGGATTTACCACATCGTTTGCTCCAATTACCATTACTACATCTGTAGTTGGCATATCTTCATTTATCTCGTCCATTTCCAAAACTATATCGTATGGCACATTTGCTTCAGCTAACAATACATTCATGTGACCAGGCAAACGACCGGCAACAGGGTGAATAGCGAATCTTACTTTTTTACCTGCTTTTTGTAAAGTTTGAACCATATCATAAATTGGATACTGTGCTTTGGCAACGGCCATTCCGTAACCTGGAACAATTACTATTGATTTTGCTTCTTTTAATAAAGCAGCTACTTCTTCGTGATTTAAGGATGTTACTTCTCCTTCAATAGCTTTAGCTACTCCAACAGGTCCATTTCCAAAACCACCTAAAATAACAGAGACAAAAGAACGATTCATGGCATGACACATGTGAATAGAAAGAATGGCTCCTGAACTACCCACCAATGCACCGGTTACAATTAATAAATCGTTACCCAACATAAATCCTGCTGCTGAAGCTGCCCAACCTGAATAAGAGTTAAGCATACTCACCACCACCGGCATATCTCCACCACCAATAGCCATTACCAGCATAATTCCAATAAAGGAAGAAATACCTGTCATGATGTATAAATAAGGTAATCCTGCCGTACCTTCCTGCTGCGCAAACAGAACGCCTAAAACAATACATGCTACTAATAAAATAATATTTACAGCATGTCTGCCCGGATAAACCAAGGCTTTGCTTCTCACTTTTCCTTCCAGTTTTCCCCACGCAATTATAGAACCTGTGAAAGTGATGGCTCCAATAAAAATACCAATAAAAACTTCCACTAAATGAATGCTGTGTGCCGCTCCTTCTATGGTTTGTGTGTGTGGGTCCATATAAGAACCAAAGCCAACTAACACAGCTGCTAATCCCACAAAACTATGTAAGATAGCCACCAATTGTGGCATGGATGTCATTTCTACTTTGCGGGCAAGCATTAAGCCAATTACGGATGCAATTGCAATTGCCACAATGATGTAAGTTTGTCCTGCCACACCTTGACCGAAAACAGTGGCAATTATTGCAATTGCCATTCCTATGATACCATAAAACACACCGCGTTTTGCTGATTCCTGAGATGATAAACTACCTAAACTTAATATAAACAGGATACTTGCAAATAAGTAAGCTGCTGTTTGTATTTCCTTTGCTATAACAATCATAATTTCTTCCTTCTATTTTTTAAACATTTTCAACATACGGTGAGTAACCACAAAACCTCCGACAATATTAATGCTGGCAACCAAAATAGCAATACCTGCAATAATTGTTAAAGGGTTTTTGATATCATCTGTTGTCTGCAACAATCCACCAATTACAATAATCCCGCTGATGGCATTGGTTACTGCCATTAATGGAGTATGCAACGAGTGCGACACGTTAGTTATTAATTGCCAGCCTACAAATATCGCCAATACAAATACGGTGAAATGCTGAATGAATTCGCCTGGTGCAAAACGACCCACCAGAAACAATAATGCTCCCACTACTGCTAAGGTAATCATCATGGATGTGGATGCTTTTTTTGATTTTTCTGCATCCGATGCTCTTACTTCTTCTGCTGTTGGCGGCACTACTTTCACTTTTCCTCCTGCAGTCGGGCTCACAGGCAGCGGTGCAGGTGGCCAGTGAATTTCACCGTTATATGTTACCATGGCTCTTGATACCACAGCATCTTCCATGTCAATCTTCCATTTCTCTGCCTTGCCCATATCATCCAATAAATGACACAGGTTATTTCCATACAACTGCGAAGCCTGACTTGGCAATTGAGATAACTTTCCAACCATGGTCACCCCATTGTCGGTGGTGTACACTTCTCCGTTTCTGGTAAGGGCACAGTTACCTCCTGTAGATGCCGCTAAATCCACAATAACCGAACCCGGTTTCATAGCAGCTACGTGATAATCCATCCATAATCTTGGAGCTGCTCTGCCCGGAATTTGAGCAGTAGTTATAACAAGGTCCACTTCTTTGGCTTGCTCCAAAAATAATTTCATCTCCGCTTCAATAAATTCCTTACTCATTTCTTTTGAGTAACCCGATGATGTAGCACCGTCTTCATTTATCTCTACAGTTAAGAATTGCGCACCCATTGATTCAATTTGTTCTGCAACTTCTTTTCTTGTATCAAAAGCTCTTACAATTGCCCCCAACGAATTGGCAGCACCAATAGCAGCCAAACCGGCTACTCCGGCACCAATCACCAATACCTTGGCAGGCTCTACTTTTCCGGCAGCCGTAATTTGTCCGTTCAAAAATCTTCCGAAATAGAAAGAACCTTCTATCACCGCTCTGTATCCTGCAATATTAGCCATAGATGACAACACATCCATTTTCTGTGCCCTGGAAATACGAGGTATCGCATCCATTGCAATAGCATTCACTTTTTTGTCAGCTAATTTCTGAAGCAAAGGTTGATTTTGCGCAGGCCACAGGTAACTCAACATTACCAAACCTTCGTGCATCATATCCACTTCCTCCATTGTAGGCTCTTTCACCTTTAGCACAATGTCCGACTTACCATAAATTTCAGCAGCAGTGCTCACGATTTTAGCCCCCGCTTCTTCAAATTCTTTATCCGAAAAATTGGCTTTTACTCCCGCATTGTGCTCAATATACACTTCAAACCCCTGCTTCTGAAGTCGTTTAACGGTTTTTGGGGTAGCCGCCACCCTTAATTCATTCTGCGAAATTTCCGCTGGAACTCCTACTTTCATTTTATTTCAATTTGATAATTTGATAATTTGACAATTTAAAAATGGCATTGGCTCGTTTTTAAATCGGCACATTTTCAAATTAATTTTTTTAGCGCCACGAAAGTAGTAAAATTATGAATAAGAGGAAAGATTAAGAGGGTTAACATTTTGTCAGGTTCTATTATGTTTTGTCAGTTTTCGTTAAATGGTATGCTTTTTAACAATGAAAACAGGTTTTTGAAAAATATTTTCAAAAATTTAAAGTATTTTAAAGTTTCATTCGTCTTGTAAAGTATAACACGCAAATTGTAAATGGGTAACGATACCGTCAGTGAATTAAAAAATGAAGAAATCAACACCACCATTCATCGCGAGAAGGGGAAGTTGTTGAGCTTCATTAACGGTAAAATGCCATCTAACGAAGATGCCGAAGATGTTCTGCAGGATGTCTTTTTTGAACTGGTGGTTACCTCGCGCGAAGATAACACCATTGAACAGGTAGCTTCGTGGCTTTACAGGGTGGCAAGAAACAAAATTACTGACTGGTACCGGAAAAGAAGAACGGAACGTTTCGAAAACAAAGTAATAACCAATGAAGAAGATGACGAACCCTTACTGCTAACTGATATAATGGCATCGATGGAAGTGCCGGCTGATGATAAGATGATGCTGGGTTTAATCTCAGAACAACTTTCGGAAGCATTGGAGCTTCTTCCTGAAAAACAAAAAGACGTTTTTGTGATGCATGAGCTGGAAGGAATGAGTTTGAAACAGATTGCTGAAATTACCGATACGCCTATTAAGACGGTTATTTCCCGAAAACATTATGCGGTATCGTTTCTCAGGGAGCATTTGCGGGATATTTACAATGAATTATTAAACAAGAATTAAACTAAAAAAAATAAAAAAATGAAAGCTAAATTTATAGTATTTAAAGTAGTAAAAATAACAGCAGCAGTTCTGTTTTTTGGAACCCTGTTTGGTTTCGGAACCATGTACTTATGGAACTGGTTGGTGCCAACACTGTTTCACGGACCAGTAGTTACTTTCTGGCAAATGATTGGATTAATAGCCCTTTCCAAAATTCTGTTCGGAGGATTTAAAGGAGGAAATAAAAGATGGGGAGGGGGCAAACATGAAATGCGTGGACGCTGGAAACAAAAAATGGAAGAACGCATGGCCAACATGACCGAGGAAGAAAAAGCAAAGTGGAAAACACGTTGCGGAGGGTATTTTTAATCTAGTATTTCCAAACCATCAAGGTTTTTAAAACCTTGATGGTTTATTTGTAAAAACAAAAACCAAATCTTACTTAATATGAATTTACCAATTGCAGAAAACAATCAAACCGTATTGGTTTTTAAAACCAATATCAGGAAACGAAGTGAAGTAGAAAAACTATCCTCGGTTTTTAATAAGCCTGAAATTATTAAATGGAATATCGACCTGGACGACTGTGACAAGGTGCTGAGGGTAGTAACTACTAGGTTATCTTATGCTGATATTATTATGGAGACCAGCGAAAAAGGGTTTGAATGCGTGGAATTATAATCGATTAGTCTTTAACTATGCGTCTGGAAGGGGAGGAGGGGAATCTGCCGATGATTATTTTGAAGCAATTCCTCCCATTTTAACTAAGTAACTAAATTTGTATACGTATTTTTGAGATTCCTCACTTCGTTCGGAATGACAGGTTTTTCGAGATAGTAAAGGGAGAGGAGACGACTGCGAAGCAGCCGTCTCCTCTCCCTAATCGATTGTGATTTTGTCATTCCGTACGAAGTGAGGAATCTATATTTGTATAATAGTTTACTAAATTAACATTGATTTTTTCATTTATGAAAATATTTACCTTATTTTTGTTTCACAAATCATTTTAATAAACCACAAAAACAAAAACAATATGAAAAAAATCGCATTATTTCTTGTTGCTTCTTCATTTGCATTGGCAGTGAACGCACAGGATGGAAAATCAAAAGCACCGGCAGCAACTCCTGCTCCAACGACTGCAGCTACTCCGGCAGTAACAGCTACCCGTGTAGCAACACCATCAGCTGATCAATTAAGAGCTGTGGATGCTAATACAAAAGCACACGTTTGCACAGATGTCTGCAAAGACGGAAAGCACAATTTTGTTCATGGAGAAAAAGGACATGTTTGCACTTCAGCTTGCGCACCTTCTGCAAAACAAGCACCAAAAGCGGCAGAAAAAAAGTAAATATTCTTCGCAGATAAATAAAAAGCCCATCAACTAATTGATGGGCTTTTTTATTTATCCAATTGATATGTTTCCGGACTAAGCAGGCACCATTGCAGATTTAGCAATGTTACGATACGAATAGGAATTATAGATATGTCTTCTTGCAAATCTCCCTTGCGAATCTGCATTCACCAGTTTGATGTAAATATTACGGGGAACATCAAAGTATTCATAAATGCTTCCATCGAGGAAAGAAATTTTAAGAACTGACGATTGGTATTCAAAATCAATAATGGCGGAAGAAGTGGTGGTGGCTGTATATTCCTCAATGCGGGAAGCCTGGGTTTCTGGCGCCACACTTACCAGGAAATGGTAAGCCTCAATAATTTCTTTACTTTTTTCTTCGGCTTCTAGTTGAAGTGCTTCATTTCCGGGAAATTTGTCAGGATGACATTCTTTCATAAAATCCCTGTAAATGGTTTTTAATTCTTTTAACTCAGTTGCTTTGGTTACGCCCAATAGCCTGCGGTAATCTCCAATTTTTTTCATTATATTTTTTTTCGGGCCACAAAAGTACTATAAATATTGGATATACAGCAATTTGGGCGCTGTTCAATACGTTAAAATATGCAAAAGGGAAGAGAAAGAAGGAAATTACAGCACCAATTCTTCAAACAAACGATTGGCTGTTTTCGCCAAATCATTACAAAGCCCGGGATGGGTTTTGGAGGTTTGAATAACAGAACTTCTGACCGCAGTAAGCCAACGGAAACGCTCCGGGACATCCAACAGGGCAATGGGGCCGCAGTTTTCTGTGCCTTGTGCTATTTTTTCGAAGGAATGTAAGTTTTGTTTTATTTGTTCCACATCTGCATCTTTCGAAAACAGCTTCAGCTTTTCTTCATTCAGTAAATAGCGAACAGAAATAAACTTCTCTTTTTTGCAAAAAAGAATAATCCCGACATTCAGGAATTCTTCACGTTCCACCTGGGGCAAAACGCGAATGATGGCATACTCATATAAGTACTTTTCTTGCATTTTCTGCTTCAGTTGTAAATAGTTCAGAATGTTTCAGCCTTATTGTCAGGAATTGAAAATAGACTTCTCGTAATTCTTCCGGTGTTTTATCCATACCCTCCCAATGCAGCCATTCGTCAGGAATCAGCGATACAATATCCCGGATATTTTGCTCCGTCAGTAATGTGCTGAATCGCTTATTTGTTTCTTCGAGTAAAGATGCCTGTGGCAACAGCACGTGGTCTTTTATTAATGTAAAAGGACTTTTAGCATGCATTTCCCAATTGACGAATGAATGATGAAAATAAAGAGATGCACCATGGTCAATCAGCCAGAGTTCTTTATGCCACATCAGCATATTGGTATTTTTAAAGGTACGGTCCATATTGATAATAAACGCATCCAGCCACACTATTTCAGAAGCCTTTTTAGCATCTACAATATTTACCACAGGGTCATAAGTAATAGCACCTGATAAAAAATGCAGGGCTAAGTTCAGCCCCTGGCTGCCTTTTAATAAATCCTGAATTTCTTCGTCCGCTTCAGTTCGGCCAAAGGCTTCATCCAGGTTAGCAAATACCAGTTCAGGCAATTTTAATCCGAGAGCACGGGCTATTTCTCCACCAATGAGTTCTGCAATCAAAGCTTTTGGGCCATGGCCATTCCCTTTAAATTTTAGAACGTATTTAAAATCGTCATCCGCCTCAGCCAATGCCGGTAACGAACCACCTTCTCTTAAAGGAGTAATGTATCGGGTAACATTTACAGTTCGTAAAACGGGTTTGTCCTGCATTTCAGAAAGTATAATTTCAGTTTGCAAACATACGGTATTTTTTATCATTCACTTAACAGCTAACATTGCCTTCATTTTCATTATTAAGGTGTATCTTAATTCTTACTTTAAAAAATTATTACCTTTGAAAACTGATTAAACAAAAAATATTCTCTCTATATGAAATTTAAAACTACACTATTATCATTAATCGCTATGTCGTTTATGGCAGTGGCATTTATAGCTTCAAATAAAGTAAGCAATCCTGCAAAAGAACAAAACGAAGCTCGACAGGAGGGAATGGAAGACGATGCGTTGGAACGCATGAACTATGAATTGAGGCGATATGCAGACCCGGCTACCGGCAAAATCCCTGAAAATGTTCGTCAGAAAGAACTTGCTTATGCAGCAACTCTGCCTAATGATGGGGATGGAAGCCGTTCGAATCCTTTGGTATTTACCAATCGTGGTCCCTGGAATGTGGGTGGTCGTACACGTGCGTTTGGTGTAGATGTTAGTAATGAAAATCATTTGCTTGCCGGTTCCTGTTCAGGTGGAATGTGGCTTTCTTCTGACGGAGGAGCATCCTGGAGTATGACCAATACCAACTCTCAATTAAAAAATGCAAGTTGCCTGGCGCAGGACAAACGACCTAATCATACAAATGTATGGTATTATGGAAGTGGCGAAGCTTACGGAGCATCCGCATCAGGAAGTGGAAGTAATTCCTATTATTTGGGCGATGGTATATTTAAGTCTATAGATGGTGGTGCAAACTGGTCACCGATTGCAGCTACAGCAGGTGGTAATCCAGGAGGATTCACCACAGGATGGCAATTGGTTTGGGCTTTGGCAAACGATGTATCAGCTCCTGATACCGCAAGTATTATTTATGCGGCTATTTACGGTGGAGTATATAAAAGTGTAAATGGAGGTACTACCTGGGTAGGGGTAAAAACGGCAGCAAATACTTATTTTACCAATGTGGAGGTGGATACAGCAGGAACAGTTTACGCCACCCTCTCTGATGATGGTGGAGGTTCAAAAGGCATCTGGCGTTCTCCAAATGGAACTACTTTTACGAAGATTACACCTCCTAATTTCCCTACGGTTTATAACAGGATAGTTTCAGGAATAAATCCCAATAACAGGAATGAGGTTTATTTCATGGCAAACACCCCGGGTTTTGGAAAACAAATCTTTGACTATTTAGGAAATCCACATTGGAATAGTTTATGGAAATACACTTATTTGTCAGGCAATGGAGATAGTGCAGGTGGGGCATGGCAGGATTTATCGGTTAATTTACCAACCACCGGAAGTTTATTTGATGCTTTTCATACTCAGGATTCGTATGATATGGTGGTGAAAGTAAAACCGGGAAATTCGAATGTTGTTTTTATTGGAGGGACAAATGTATATCGTTCAACCTCCGGCTTCCAGGATTCCACTCATACCACTTTTGTTGGCGGATACGAGCAAAATTCTCATTTGCCGGTTATTAACACCTATCTAAATCATCATCCTGACCAACATTGCCTGGAATTCCTGCCCTCTAATCCTGACGTAATGTTCAGTGCAAATGATGGCGGGGTATTTAAAACAAACAATAATACTGATTCTGTTACAGTTTGGCAATCATTGAACAATGGTTATTTAACCACCATGTTTTATACAGTTGCCATTGATCATGCTACTCCCAATAACGACATTATTATAGGAGGCGCTCAGGATAACGGAAGCTGGTACACCAATAGTTCCAATCCTACAGTGCCTTGGGTAACCCCTCGAAGTGGTGATGGTTCTTATTGCGCTATTGCTGACAATCAAACCAATTATTATTTTTCTATTCAGCAGGGTAAAATGATGAAAGCAACTCTTAATGCAAGTGGTGGCATTACTTCGTATGCAAGGATAGACCCAAGAAATTTAAAGAAACCTGAATTTATTAACCCATTTACCCTTGACCCGAATAACAATGACATTATGTATTTAGCAGGAGGTAAATATTTATGGAGAAATGATAATCTTGCAGGTATTCCTATGATTGGAAACTGGGATTCGATAAACACAAACTGGACACAATTTACTGATTCAGTTCCTACTGTTAATTCTGTTATTACTGCTGTTACTGCATGTAAAATCCCTGCTAACAGGGTGTATTATGGTACTGATAACAAAAGAATTTACAGGGTGGACAATGCCAATGTGGGAACGCCAACTCCTATTGATATTACCTCAACTACTACAACTGCATTGTTTGCTGTTGGTGCATATTGCAGCAACATAGCAGTGGACCCGAGAGATGGAAATAAAGTCATGGCAATATTTTCCAACTATGGTACCTATAGTATTTTTTATTCTACTGATGGTGGAACAACCTGGGCAAAAGCAGGTGGAAACCTTGAAACGGCATCAGCAACAGCACCTTCCATTCGCTGGGCAAGTATTATTCCTGTGGCGGACGGTACGGTGTATATGGTAGCAACCAGTACGGGCATGTATGCCACTGATACACTTATGGGTACAACCACTTCATGGGTGCAGCAAGGAACAAATACAATCGGTAATGCGGTATGTGATATGATTGATGTAAGAACTTCTGATGGATTAGTAGTAATAGCCACCCATGCAAATGGTATTTATTCCACTCATGTTACTTCTGTAAATGATATCACCAGAATAAACGACATTGCAGAAAAAAGGAAAGAATTGAAATTATCTGCTTTTCCAAATCCGACAGCAGAGAATTGTACAATTGAATTTACTTTAACTAAAAAATCAAAAGTAAACCTTCAGATATGGGATGAATGTGGTCGATTGGTAGAAACCTTAATTGACGAAATGCTTCCCGAAGGAAAACAAACCATTCAGTTTGACAGGAAAAATTTAAAAGCAGGTATTTATTATTATAGTTTAACAGCCGATAATAAAAGGAAGACGAACAAACTGGTGATAGTAAAGTAACTTTTAGATTTCTTGAGTTTTAGATTTTTAGAATTATTATATTGTACTATTTAGAGTTTGCAGACGTGTAAATAGGAAATTTTATTATTAAGTATATGCCTTTTGATTTTTACAGTTGGATTACATTACCGCTGATCATTTTCTTTTCCAGAATATGTGATGTCAGTTTGGGAACCATCAGGCATGTTTTTATATCCAAAGGGTTCAGAAAAATAGTGCCTGTGCTTGGTTTTTTTGAGGTGTTAATTTGGATTGTGGTGGTGGCCCAGGTAATGAAAAACCTTAATAATTGGGCCTGCTACCTGGCATGGGCAGGTGGTTTTGCCTCCGGAACATATATTGGTTTGCAGATTGAAGAAAAACTTGCCTTAGGCTTGCAGGTTATACGTATTATTACCAACCAAAACTGTGATGATTTGCTGGCTGCATTAAAAAAAGATAATCATGGAATTACAGTTGTAGAAGGTCAGGGTGGCATGGGGCCTGTTAAAATGATTTTTACAATTATTAAAAGAAAAAATGTGGGAGCTGTGGTATCCATCATTCAACAATATAATCCGTCTGCATTTTTTTCTATAGAAGATATTCGAAATGCCAATCAGGGTGTATTTACAGAAAACCCGAGAAAAGGTTTTTCCTCCATTCGCAAGTTGTTTTCTACCCGAAAAGGGAAATAAATATGAAAGCACTATTGAAAGTAATAGCCATCTCTCTTTTTTTCATTATTTCAATTCCGGCTTTGTCGCAATCACAAAAATTGCAATACAACAACGAACGGATGGAAGCAATGATTAAAAGAGATTCTGCCAAACTGGATGCCATACTGGCAGATGATTTAATTTATATCCATTCCAATGGCTTAGTTGAAAACAAATCACAGCATATTCATAATATTATGTCCGGAAAAATAATCTATATAAATATGGAGGTAAAAGAGAATAGCCGGAAGGATTATGGAAAAACTGAAATTATTAATGGACTGGTTGAAGTTTCTGGCAAATACGATGGTAAAGATTTTAAGGTTAAGTTGCGATTTACGGAAGTGAACAGGAAGCGTAAAAACAAATGGCAGCTTGTCAATTGGCAATCAACAAAGGTGGATTAATGAATGTATCTTTAAGTAATTTACTCCATCTGAAAAAAATATTTACTTTTGCATTAAACCTTTATAATTTAGGTTCGTCATAGAAACAATAAATAGCAAAACAATAAATTAATTTAACTAAAAAAAGAAAACAATGAAAACTAAAAATTTAATGAAATACCTTTCGGTAGTAGCTATTGTAGGTATACTTTTTGCTTCATGTAAGAAAAAAACAGAAGATGAAACAGACAAAGACACCGCAGCATCGTCTGACAATGCACTTGCAGAAGGAGTATATAGCGATGTAAATAACATTGCTGATCAGGCTTCTTCAGGAACACTTACTTCTTATTTAGCTCCTCCAACTTCAGGAGAAAAAGGATTGTTGAGTACCTGTGCCATTGTAACCATCAACACTACTGTTAATCCGCATACCATCACTGTTGATTTTGGTTCTACCAATTGCTTGTGTTCGGACAACAGATACCGCAGAGGTATAATTAATATCTCGTATACCGGTCTGTACCGCGATTCAGCTTCTACTCATACCATTTCATTTACAAATTACTATGTAAACGATAACAAAATAATGGGAACTAAAACTGTTACCAATAATGGTCATAATGCTGCCGGTCATTTAACATTCTCTATCCAAGTAAACGGAACTATTATTAAGGCTAACAATGGAGGAACAATTACCTGGACATCAACCCGCACAAGAGAATGGGTTGGTGGAGAAAGTACCACTACAATCTGGTCGGATGATGAGTACTTAATTTCAGGTACCGCTTCAGGAACTAATGCTTCGGGCAACAGTTATACTGCCGCAACTACAAGTGCTTTGGATGTTAAATTAAATTGTCATTATATCGTTGCCGGTGGTTTTTCTATAACACCAAATGGCAAAGCTACACGCTACATTGATTTTGGAAACGGAAGTTGTGACGATCAGGCTACCGTTACTATTAATGGTAATGTTTATAACATCACTTTGCATTAATCCACATTTATTAACCTTTAAAAAATCCTGCTGTTAAACAATAGCAGGATTTTTTTTTGCCAAAAAATGATGCTGCTTTTATGTAAGAGATAGCCCTATTAAGATATGAAGTACAATAAAGTTATATAAAATGGATAAATCAATTATATAAAACATATAAGTTTATTATATAAAACATATAAGTTTATTATATAAAATGACTAACACTATTATATAAAGCATATAAGTTTATTATATAAAATAATTAATTAATATAAATGAAAAGGTGAAATATTAGGTTACCGTTCCTGGAAAGCAAACCAAGATTCTTTTTAGGGACAAAATTGAGAGTTCTTAAAACTATGCAACCCATTAATATAAGTGAAATGGCAATTACTATAACTGATAATTATCTAATAATAAGGATTAATTATGTAATAATCAGGAATAATTATGGCCTTACTTTTGCCATGTACTAAATAATAAAACAATTAAAAAAATAAAAATATGAGAGCTAAAAAAGTAATTCCGGCACAACAGGAAAACCTGTTGAAAAAAATAAAAGTAAGATTAGACTATAAAACAGTAGTCATTATTAACCGCATTGCATCTTTCGATACCTGGAAAAAATTATATCCGGAAGCGAAAATAATCAGTTAATACCAACTGCAAAATAAAGCCCTGCGGACAAGAGTTCGCAGGGTGGCTTTTGTAAAGATACCGTTACATGGTAACTGTATCTAAATGGCTTGCCAAAATTGCGGGTGCACAGAATGCCTGCTTTAAACAATTATCCCCTTTATTTGTTTATTTTTGATAAATTTGCCGCCCCTGAAAAAAGGCGCATAACTAATTTCTATTCAATTGGAAAAACAATTAATAAATAACACTGAAACCCAAGTAAGGTTTAGTGAGGTGGATGCGCTTGGGATAGTGTGGCACGGGCATTATGTAAAATTTATGGAAGATGGCCGGGAGGCTTTTGGTAAGCAGTTTGGCCTGGCTTACCTCGATGTTTACGGGCATGGGTTTGCCACCCCCATTGTTCACATGGCGCTTGATTATAAAAAGACAGTGAAATATGGCGATAGTGTAAGGATAGAAACCAGTTTTATCGATTCGCCTGCGGCAAAAATAATATTTAAGTACCGCATCTTTAGGCTAAGTGATGGGGAACTGGTGGCGGAAGCCGAAACGATACAGGTTTTTATTAATATGCAGCACGAGTTGTTTATTACCGTTCCGGAGTTTTTTGCGGAATGGAAAAGGAAAAATAAGTTAACAGAATAAGGGCCTCACCCCTTAAGCCCCTCTCCAAAGGAGAGAGGTAACAGGTGAGAAGAAAAGATATACTTTGTTTCAAAAAACAGTTAAGAATTTTAATAAAAAATGAACGTTTATATAGCAGCAGATAACATCGTTTCGCCACTTGGGTTTACCAGTGACGAAAATTTTGAGCGGCTCAAACAAATGGAAACCGGTGTAAAGCTCATTTCGGGCTCCTCGCTTTCGGTGGAAGATGTATTTGCAAGTGTGATAGACGATGAGCAGCTGGAAAAGGAGTTTCAGAAGCTTCATGCAGGGCAAGAATATACAAAGCTTGAAAAAATGGTGCTGCTTTCGGTAACGGATGCTCTGAAACAAAATAAAAACATTGACATTACCAGCTCCAAAACGTTGATTATACTTAGTACTACCAAGGGAAATATTGATTTGCTAGGCAAAGAGGAAGGAAACAGGTTTGATAAAAAAAGAGTGTACCTTTGGGAAACGGCAAATGTTATAGGGAAGTATTTTAACAACCCGAACCAGCCCGTGGTTATTTCAAATGCCTGCGTATCGGGTGTGCTGGCCATAATTACCGGCAAAAGATTGTTGGAAGAAGGGAATTACGATACCATGGTGGTGGCCGGTGTGGATATTATGACTCATTTTGTGGTGTCGGGGTTTCAATCGTTTAAGGCGGTGAGCAACGAGATTGCAAAACCTTACGATGCAAGCCGTAATGGCATTTCACTGGGAGAAGGTTGCGGTACAGTAATACTTACAAATGATAAGCAGAAGGTGGATAATCTGGAAATGAAAATAAAGGTTATGGGTGGAGCAAGTTCTAATGATGCCAACCATATTTCGGGACCATCACGAACAGGGGATGGATTATTACTAGCCATTGAAAAGACATTAAAGGATTCAGGAGTTACTGCTTCGGAAATAGATTACATCTCGGGACATGGCACTGCTACCATTTTTAATGACGACATGGAATCGCTGGCAGTGACAGATGCAAAGTTGGCAGAAGTACCCATGAATAGTTTGAAAAGTTATTTCGGTCATACACTGGGTGCTGCAGGAGTAATAGAATCCATTGTGGGTATTCATTCGATGCGGAAAAGTATGCTGATAGGAACTTATAATTTTAAAGAGTTGGGAGTAACTGCTCCGATAAACATTATCAGGGATACAAAGGAGTTGGAAATAACTAATTGCCTTAAAACAGCTGCGGGATTTGGAGGATGCAATGCGGCTGTTTTGTTTCAGAAAGAAAATTGATTGAACGTAATGAACAATTATATAACTGCAGTTTGTGCAATTAAGAACGGAAAGGTGATGATCAATGATAAAGTTGATTTTACCAATAATGCTGCTGGGTCTGATGTTGATTTTTTAAAATCTGTTTACTTGCATTACCAGGTAAGTTATCCTAAGTTTTATAAAATGGATAGCTTATGTAAACTGGCGATGGTGGCTTCGGAACTTTTAATAAAAACGAATAAAATAACAGAGAGGTATAAGTCGGAAGACATTGCAATTGTTATCGCCAACAGTGGTTCGTCACTGGAAGTGGATACGGAACATCAAAAGGCTATTTCGGATAAAGTAAATTATTTTCCAAGCCCTGCAGTATTTGTTTATACCCTGCCAAATATACTGATTGGAGAGATTGCCATCAGAAATAAAATAAAAGGAGAAAATACTTTCTTTATTTTTGATAAATTTGATGCAGAATTTATGAGTTCGTATGTCAATTCACTTTTGAACAGTAATAAAGAGGAATGCTGTATTACAGGTTGGGTGGAGTTTTATGACAACAATTACGAAGCTTTTTTAATAACAGTGGAGAAAAACAAGGAAGGGAATTTAAACATAACGAATACAAAGGAAGAATTAACTAAATTATATATAAACCAGGCTCAGCTTGCTGCTTCGTAAGAAGAGAAAGGGAAAGAGCTATTAAAACAGAAATGATGACAGAATTAATGGACAAATTAAAAGGTGAAATTATTACCCAATTGAACCTGGAAGATTTAAAAAAAGAAGATATCTCTGACGATTCTCCTTTATTTGGAGACGGGTTAGGATTGGATTCAATTGATGCTTTGGAATTAATAGTATTGCTCGAAAAAAACTACGGGATTAAAATAGCCAACCCGGCAGATGGAAAGAAAATTTTCCAAACCATCCGCACCATGGCCGAATACATAGAAGCAAACAAAAAATAGTTTTTTGAACGAACGAATAATTGGCAATTAATGATTGACAATTAAAATGATGGATAAAAATATATACGTAACAGGTATTGGAATTATTTCAGCCATTGGAGACAATGTGGCCGAAACGCTTGATTCTGTGAGAAAACAAAAATCAGGTATCGGTTCATTGGATAATATTGAAACAAGGCATAAGAATGATATCCCGGTAGGAGAAGTAAAGCATACCAATGCAGAATTAAGTAAACTGCTTGGGTTTTCTCCTGAAACAAAAATTACCCGCACCACGCTATTAGGAATTGTGGCAGCTAAGGAAGCCATGGAAAGTGCCGGAATAAAAGATGTTAAGGAATTCAGAACCGGTTTAATTTCTGCCAATAGTGTAGGTGGTATGGCTATGACTGAGATGTATTATAAAGATTTTCTGAATCCTGAAAAGAAAGGAGATTTTGTTGATTATATTTTGAATCACGATTGTGGTGACAGTACAGAAGCGATTGCAAATGTATTGGGAATAAAAGATCATATCTCTACCATCAGTACCGCCTGTTCATCTTCTGCCAATTCCATTATGCTTGGCGCAAGGTTGATTAAAAACAATATTGTGGACAGGGTGATAGTAGGTGGAACAGATTCTTTATCCAAATTTACCATCAATGGATTTATGACATTGATGATACTTGACAAGGAAAAATGCAAACCATTTGACGCAGAGCGGAAAGGATTGAACCTGGGCGAAGGTGCAGGTTTTATAGTTCTGGAATCGGAAAAAGCAGCAGCGGGAAAAGAAATACTTTGCGAACTTTCAGGCTATGGCAATGCCAATGATGCCTACCACCAAACTGCTTCTTCCCCTACAGGAGAAGGTGCTTATCTGGCAATGGAAAAAGCATT
The DNA here is from genome assembly GCA_947479085.1 of Bacteroidota bacterium. Classification (GTDB taxonomy): domain Bacteria; phylum Bacteroidota; class Bacteroidia; order 2-12-FULL-35-15; family 2-12-FULL-35-15; genus 2-12-FULL-35-15. Next base: position 120,493 of record CANJYB010000007.1, read on the forward strand.
TAAAGTAAGCGGTTTAAAACCTGCTGATATTGATTATATCAATGCACACGGCACGGGTACAGGTGTTAACGACTTATCCGAAGGAACAGCAATTGAAAGATTATTTGGAAATAAAGTACCTGCCATTAGTTCTACCAAAGCATTTACGGGGCATACGTTAGGTGCATGTGGAGGTATAGAAGCTGTTCTCTCCGTATTGGCCATAAAATATAATATGGTTTATCCTAATTTAAACTTGGTTCACCAGATGAGTGAATTAACATTTACTCCTGTTAAAGAGCTGAGCACAGATAAACCCATTAACCATGTTTTGTCCAATTCATTTGGTTTTGGGGGCAATTCATCTGCATTAATTTTTTCACGACATTAATTTATGGAGGCATACATAAGAGGAACCGGAATCGTTTCCCCGCAAAAAACATTTAATACACATGACTTTTTAACGGAACCGGTTGAATATACTACCAATTCGTTAAGATGCATTGAGCCTGTTTATACTGAATTCCTGAACCCTATACTCGCAAGGAGAATGGGCAGGATAATTAAAATGGGAATAGCTGCCTCTTCCATCTGTCTTAAAGACGGTGGAGTGCCCATACCGGATGCTATAATTACTGGTACAGCATTGGGATGCCATGAGGATACCGAAAAATTTCTTTTGGCTATTATTGATAACGAGGAACAATTTCTTACCCCTACTTCGTTTATGCAGTCTACCCATAACACCGTAAGTTCGCAGATTGCACTGCAACTGAAATGCATGAATTATAATTTCACTTATGTACATAAAGGATTTTCGTTTGAAAGTGCTTTATTGGATGGTATGATGATGTTGGAAGAAGCTGGTATACATAATGTGTTGATTGGCGGACATGATGAAATGACAGAGAAACATTTTAAGATTACCAGTCGCGTGGGCTATTGGAAAGAAGAAAATGTTCCTACTATGGAAATTATTAACAGTAAAACGGAAGGCAGTATATCAGGCGAAGGGGCTGGTTTCTTTTTATTAAGCAATCAAAAAAGTGAAACGGATTATGCAAAGCTTCTTGCGGTAAAAATGATTTATCAGCCGGAAAACCAAAAGGATGTTCAATCAGAAATTATAGAATTATTAAAAGAGAAAAATCTTACTCCCGAAGACATTGATTGTGTAATGTATGGTATAAGCGGAGATGTAAGGTTTGATGATATTTATTACAATTTACAAAAGGCAGTTTTCGGTAACAGTACTTCGGTTTATTTTAAACATTTATCGGGGGAATACCAGACAGTAAGTAGTTTTGCAATGTGGGAAGCGGCTATGATTTTAAAAACACAGACTATTCCTGTATGCATTTTAATAGGTGAAAATAAAAAGAAGGAAATAAAGAATGTGCTTATTTACAATACCTATATGAATACCTATCATACGGTTTCCCTGCTTTCTAAATGTTAGGCCAATAACATTTCTTCAATGACTTTTAAAAACACAAGCATTGCCTTTCTTATTTCAATAGGTCTGATATGTTTGTTCCATTTTCTTGCGGGTATCAGTTTATGGTGGATGCTTGTTCCTTTTTTTATTTATAACGTTTTGCTTGTCATCGGTTCTGCGAACATACAATCAGATTTTCATATTAAGGCACTTTGTCATGGAGATACGAATAAGAAACAAATCGCAATAACTTTTGATGATGGCCCGAACAGAGAATACACTCCAAAAGTATTATCCCTGCTTGAACAATATGATGCAAAAGCCACCTTTTTTGTAATAGGGAAAAATATCATTGGGAACGAAGAAATACTAAAACGTATGGATGTTGCAGGGCATATAATAGGTAATCATACCTTTAGCCATTCTTTTTTTATTGATTTTAAAAATGCAAACGGTTTTAAAGACGAGTTGAATGCAACTGCTGATTCAGTATTTAAGGTTACCGGAAAAAGAATGAAACTGTTTCGTCCTCCTTATGGTGTCACCACTCCTCATCTTGCAAGAGCGGCTAAAGAGTTAAATTACCAAGTAATTGGTTGGAATGTCCGTTCGCTGGATACTACCAATGACAGTAAAGACAAAATAACATCCAGGGTACTTGAACAACTGAAACCGGGAGCTATTGTACTGTTTCATGATACTTCAGAGAAAACACTGAACGTTTTGAAACAAACACTTGAATCGGCAGGACAAAGTGGCTTCAAAATTGTAATGATGGACCAGTTATTAAGCACAACGAATTACGAATAAAATCGTTTACAAAATAGATTATTACAAAATGAAAAAACAGTTTCTCTTATTAGCTTTAATGATTCCATTCGTTTTATTTGCGCAGGTGCCAAAAGGTTTTACCTCAGTAAAAGATACCTTAGCTTTTAAACAAAAAATGGAAACCCAATCGAAACTGGTCAATTCCATTGAAAGCGATTTCACACAAGAAAAGTATTTAAGTGTTATGTCCGAAAACATTGTTAGTAAAGGACATTTTTATTTTAAAAAGGTAAACATGCTTCGCTGGGAATACAATAATCCATACAAGTATTTGATTGCTATTAACAAAGACAAGATGTATATTAAAGACAATGGAAAAGTCAGCAAATACGATATTAACTCCAATAAGATGTTTAAGAGCATTAACGAAATGATGGTGAATACGGTGCAAGGCAATTTATTAAACAACAAAGATTATAAGGCAAAGTATTATGAAAATGATAAACAATATTTACTGGAACTTTCGCCCTTGCAGAAAGGAGCAAAGGATTTCCTGAAAGTTATCCAGTTGTATATTGACAAGTCAGATTATTCAGTTATAAAGGTTAAGATGATAGAGCCCAGCGATGATTATACAAGCATAGATTTTATCAACCGGAAAAATAATCAGCCCATAAGTGATGAAACATTTATTATTAAGTAGCCTATTAGTTTTACTTCTTGGTGGCTGTACTCTTTGTCATTACGACCGATTGAAGGAAGTAGTTTCTAATTCTCCGGCTCCTAAACCAATTTTTGGTGACAATTTTAATTCCTTTCTTTTTAAAACAAATATTTCTATTTATGGTAAAGAGGTGAGTGGATTGCTGGTAACCAAACAAATGGCACCTGCGGATTACCGGGTTATTTTCACTACTGAATTAGGTTTGAAATTATTTGACTTCGAATTTAAAGATACCTCCTTTACCCTTCATTATTGTGTTCCCCAGTTTAACCGACCTAAATTATTGAAGACCATACAACAGGATATTGAAATATTACTGATGAGTAACCTGGATGGGAAACCATTGAAAAATATGGAAGATAAAAAGGGCTTGTTTACTGTTCAGCAGATTAAAATGGGAAATTTTCAGAATTATTATTTTACCGAAAAAGCAAGTCATCATATCGTTAAAATTGAACATTCAAAAAAGCGGGCTGTTAAAGTACTGATGGAACTAAGCGAATACAAAGACGATTTTCCTAATAAGGTTTTTATTCTACACAGCGATATTAATTTGCATATAGAATTACATTTACTTAAGAAATAAGGAAGTTCCGAACCATTATTTGTTATCGTTGGGTTAATTAACATTACCTTTGAAAGAATTGAAATAGTAAAAAGACTTCGTTTTTCTTATCATTCCTTTTTTTCCTCATCTTCATAATCTATATTTATGCAAAAAGTTTCAGATCAAACCAATAAAATAAATGCGCCCGAATCTGTCTATTTATATATTAAACTATCTCAGTTGCCTTTTTCAGGTAATGGACTACATACTGCTATCGATATTTACAGGGAAGAAATTATTTCTGTTTTTAAAGGTGAAAAGTTAACTGCTCATCAGGCTGCATTAAGGGCAAAGAAAGGAAACGACAAGTACTTTATTAAAATGATGGATGGAAGCATTTTTGATTCGATGAAAGTAAAGTGTTTTGCAAAGTATGCCAATGATGCCGGAGGCTTTGCGGGTGCCGATTTTAAAAACAATGCTAAAATTGCATTGGATGATGATAACAATGTAGCTATTGTGGCTACCCGGAAAATAAAAACAGGAGAAGAAATTTTTTGTAGCTATGGAAGAAAATACTGGGTAAAACATGGATAAGATTTTCAGATTAAAACTTCGCAAATATTATATATAGAAATCACTACTAACCGAATAAAAAAAGGTGTTTGGGCTAAAGCCCTTATTGGGTATGGTTTCATTAACCCCAGCCTTAAGGCTGGGGTTACTAAATAAAACTGCCTCCATTTCAGGACTTTAGTCCCCTTAGTTAAAATATATTTCTATAGTTTGTCCAATTTTGAAAGTTCAATCGTTATAACGGTATAAATCAAATCGTATTAACCTTTAAATTCTAAAAAAATGACAACAACAAGTAAAACAATGACTACTCAGGAAGTCGCAAACAGATTAGTGGAAATGTGCCGTAAAGGCCAGATTCTTGAAGCACAACAGGAACTTTTTTCGGAAGATGTAACAAGTACAGAACCCGTTTACTCTCCATTTCCGGCTGCCACAGGAAAAACAGCAGTTTTGGAAAAAGGAAAACAATTTGCTGCAATGATTGAGGTAAATCACAGTACTTATTTTTCTGACCCGATTGTAGGTAGAAATTTCTTCAGTATCGTTTGCATACTGGATGCCACTATGAAAGGGCAGGGGAGGATGAAAATGGAAGAAATTTGTGTGTTCGGTGTAAAAGACGGACAGGTTTGTTCTGAGCAGTTTTTCTATTAATTTTATTTAATAGAAAAGATAAAAAACTCCTTATATAACTATATAAGGAGTTTTTTTATACTTCTCAAAAAATTCGTCTTTAATATTCTCAATAATTTAAACCTGTTTTTATAATTTATTTTCTGAGGTATCTTTTTTTTGCAATTTCGGACGGAGGAACTATACCCGAATATTTATTTGCAAACGCTGCTGTAAATTCGGCCCCGAAAAACATAATCATGGAGGAATACGAAACCCAGAGAAGGATTAAAATAATGGACCCTGCAGCACCATAAGTGGAAGCCGGCTGAGCCTTGCCAAAATAAAACGCAAGTGCTGTTTTGCCAAGGGTAAACAAAATGCCTGTAACCAATCCACCTAACCATACATGCTTCCATTTTATTTTGGCATCCGGCAAAAACTTAAACATTATTGCAAAGAGAACGGATATAATGGCTAAGGAAAATACAATATTAAGAATGTTATAAATAAAAGATAATATTCCTGAATCATCGCTGTTGACAAGGTTCCCCATGGCAGCTATGGCAGTTGAAACGACCAATGATACCAACAGCAGGAAGGCAATGGCGAGGATTAACCCAAATGAAAACAGGCGGGCTTTTAGTACCGGCCAGATTCCTTTTTGAGGTACTACTTTTACTTTCCAGATGATGTTTAATGTTTTTTGCAATTCCACAAATACCCCTGTGGCACCTACCAGTAATACAATCCCGCCAATTATAGAACCCAGCACAGTAGATTTGGAATGATTAAGATTTTCCAGTATTTCTTTTATTTGTTTACCTGTGGCTTCGCCTAATGTTTTTGATACTTCAGTTATTATATTACTATTTACAGTCTCATTTCCAAAAAAGAACCCAGTGACAGAAATAATAAGCACCAATAAACCCGGGATACTGAATATAGCATAATAAGCAATAACAGCACTTTGCCTGAACGGGTCTTTTTCATTCCATTCTTTGTAAGCTGATTTAAAAAGGCTACCTATTTCTTTAATTTTCACACCTCAAAATTCCAATTTTATGAGGGATTAATTATTGTAAAATTTTTAGTTAATGTTACATTATTAATGCTTTTACACTTAGTTAAATTAGAACATAACATCAGTGTGCTAATATCAAGGCACATGTTGAATCAGCGGTGGTTTTAGTATATTTGCCGAATTATAAAATGGCATTAATTATAAAAAAATCACGGTTACCGGGTGCCGGTAAGGGGTTATATACCACCAAAGCTATAGGTAAAGATAGTAAAATTATTGAATACCGGGGAGAAATCATTGGGTATAACGAGTACCGCAAGCGTACTAGAAACGAACAGGACCATTACCTGTTCTTTGTAAGGATGGATAGGAGCATTGACGCTTTGCATACCCCTCAATATAAAGCACGCTATGCAAACGATGCGGCAGGAATTACCCGACTGAAAGGTGTTAAAAACAACAGCGATTACATTATATACGGTGACAAGTGTTTTATTGTGGCTTCGCGCGATATAAAAGCAGGGGAAGAAATTTTTGTAAACTATACTAGCTCTTACTGGAGCTATATGCGGAAACGCACGAAGAAAAAATAATTATACTATAAGTTATATAAATAGTTGTCTTGATATATTTTGTCCTTGTTGGTGTTTTTTGTACAAACGCCTATAATTAATTTTTAAGTGAGGGGTACCGCAGACGCTTAAAATTTACGATTCGCATTTTTTTTAATTTCAAATATTTTAAATTATCTGATGCTTTTATTTTTTAAGTCACTTTCCCGTAACATTTTTAATATTTCTGTTTGGTAACGAAATGTTTTTTTTAGGTCGTCCGTGTCATAAGCTACATTTTCCAAAATAACAAAGCTTGTTTTGCTTTCAGGGAAATAAAAGTTCGAAGAAACAAAACCTGGTGCAAAACCAGTTTGTCCATATTGCAGGACACCTTCTTTTTTGTCAATGGTAATTCCATAACCATAATCTGTCAGTCCAAATATAGGATGTTTTCTTGTCGCTCCTTTCTGTTTGGTTTCCATTAGTTTTAATATTTCGTCTTTTAAAAGTTTACCACCAAACAGATTTTCATCCCATAAAGTCAAGTCGGTTGCTGTTGAAATAAACGAACCCGCTGCCACATAGTTTTGCAAACTTTCTTTTTCCTCTGTTACATTTCCTTCAGTATAACCGCTGACTAAATTTTTGTGTTTATGCAGGTCTGGATTAAATGTGTTCTGCATTTTACATTTTTTAAACAGTTCGGTTGAAAGAGTTGCAAATGATTTTTTAGATGTCCTTTCGATAATGGTTGCTAATAAGTTGTAACCTATTTGCGAATATGCAAATTGAGTTCCAGCTTCAAATGCAAGTGGTTTGTCACGTTGCATTATTCCGTGAGTATGGGTTAATAATTGATGAATTGTTATTGTATCGGCCCAGCTTTGAGTTAGTTCGGGTAAATAATTGCGAATAGGAATATCAAGTTTCAGGTGTCCTTTTTCAAATTCCTGAAGCACTAAAACTGCTGTAAACTGTTTACTTATAGAACCAATAACAAACTGGTCGTCTTGTTTTAATGGTGTTTTATTTTTGAGATTTGAATACCCAAAGGTCTTTGAATATTTCACTTGTCCATTTTGAGAAATTAGAATTGTTCCGTTAAATGGCTTTGAAGTTTTAGCCGAAATAATAGAATCTATTTTTGATGCAATGTTTGGCTCCTGTCCAAAAGCAAAAGTTGTTTTGAAAATTAGTGTAAAAAAGTAAATTACTGGTTTGCTCATAATTGAGAATTGCCTGTTCGCGTGCGTTCGTAAAATATCAGATAGTGGTTTGCTGATTTTTGATAGGCATGCTTTTTAGCACGAATGTTTATTCGGAGCACTTCACTTTCTTTATCCACTAAACTGTCTACGGAGCACGAAACTCCGCCTATTGCAAATGCGCTGTTAGAGGCTTTCATTTTGAGTTTTCAAACTTTCGATGAGAATTCTGATGCCCTCTTTGGGTGTTGTTGCCGTAATTCCAAATCGCTTTTCAAATTTAGCGCTATCGAATATATAATCTTGTTCATTTTGATAAATCATCTCTGGAAACTCTTTCATTATCGGAATAAACAAGCCAAGTATTTTAATCAGCCACACAGGTACCATTTGAATTTTAGCCTCTACCTTCAATTCATTTGCAATTAACTGGATCCATTGCTGGTTTGTTAATTTTTCTTTTGTTGTTGGAACATGCCATACTTGATTATATGCATCAGTTGTATTTCCAAGTAAGGCAGTTGCCTTAGCGGCATCCGGTGTATATGTATATGTATGAATTTTTTTGATGTCGCCAAATGCCTGTGCCTTTTTCCCTTTCATAAAATTATCAGCAACCATCATATTCAGGGCGCTGCTTTTATTGTCAGGGCCATAAAAATCAGCTGATCTGGCAATAAGTGCAGTAAGATTTTTTTTCTCCACTTCATTCATAATCATTTCGTGCAGTTGTTGTCTTACCTCTCCTTTTTTGCTGGGAGCATGAATAGGTGAAGTTTCGGTCATATGCGGTATTGCCGATTTATCATACATATACACATTATCGAAAAAAACAAGTTTAGCATTATGGGCTTTGCACGCATTAATTACCGCTTTCATAAACGAGGGCCATATTTTTTGCCAAACACTTAATTTATATTCGAAACCAATAACAACATAGACTACTTCACTTCCGGCTATAGCTTTGTCAATTTGGGTTAAATCATTTACGTCAATAGGATAAAGCTCATCGGTCTCGTTTACTTTTTTGGGACTTCTGCTTACCAGTCTAATCTGATTAGTATACTTTTTCAATTCTTTGGCTAATGGTATTCCAATAGCTCCACCTGATCCTAATATTGTTTGCATAGTGATTTTTTATTAATTATTTATGGATGACATTTGTGCATGATTGCCTATATCGTTTGAAAGATTTATGAAGTAAAAAAAGAGGGGGAGGGCCGCACGAGCGGGACGCCTCGCTATAAAAGTAATTAAATGCTTGAAACTTCATACTGGTAGTTCGCCTCCCTTTTTTTTATATTCACTTTTGTTTATTTTATTTATGTTCATGATAACGCTGCGCTAAGTTCATAAATTTTATGTTATCTGCTGGCATTCGTTTCTATCGTGAAGTATTATATTATTTTCGCAAACCAAGCAAGTAATTCCGCACTTGGCATAAAAAGAATTTGAGCAAATATAGTTCCTATCAGTCTTGCAATGGTCATATACACAATATATTTTCTGAAAGTTGCTTCTGAACACTTTCCTAATGTAACATCGTCTGTCATTGCTGACAAATGAGGGTCAATAAATGCAAACATTAATATGGTCGCAAACCCGTTTATAAACGCTGATAGATTACTTGCAGTGGTTCTGTATTCTGGATTCAGGTAGGAAGCGTAAACAGCAGACAAAACACCTATTGTCATTATAGCTACTGCAAATATGTTCAGGAGAAATATTCGCCAGGGGAAATCTTTGTTAAGTTCTATTTGTGTTATATGTCCTTTTGTAGGTATAGTTATGTTGTCTTTGAAATACAATATTCCGGCTTTTGAAAAGCCGTGAAACAGTAGTCTTGACATAGATTTATGTGTACTGAAATTAACTACTGCTAATAATAAGCACCATCATCACCTGTTCCCATTCCACTTTGAATATTTGTATTAGCTGGTAAACGAAAATTACCAATGGTCATAAACCGTTCACCTCCATTAGCAATAAAATCACCTGAAATAAGCATCCAATTGTTGGTATCATTAAGAATATTTGTGGAGGCATTTTCTATTTGGGGTTGATAATTACTTAACGTATAAAATTGAGCAGTTGTTTGTAATAAACTATCCTCCGAAAAATATGCTCCCATATTGCTTATTGAAAAGAGCGATGATCCAGTTAATGACACATAAAATTCTACACAATATTTTCTGTTAGTTACTAATGAATCTAATAAAGGCACTTCTATATATTCTCTAGCATTAATAGTGTCAATAACACCATAGAACCCTCCGTATCCATTTCCAGTTCTTGCATTTTGATAGCCTGCAATATTTAAAGGAACATCACCATAAGCCATTGTACTGCATGTATTAAATAAATCAGTACTTGAACTGTTAGTTGTAGTACCACCAAATTTATTTGGTTGAAACCAAGGAGGGGCTTTAAAAATATATGCAGGACCAACAAAACAGGACGTGGTGGTTTCAAAGGAATTGTTTGGAACAAGATTTTGGGCTTGAGAGTGAGAAATAAGAAATAAGAAATAAACAATGCTTTTTTCATGGCAATAGGATTAAAAAAAGGCAACCGTTTGCACTTATGTGCAAAACGGTTGCTTTTTTGTTATTTAATAATTACTAATTTATCTGTTTTTATTTTATTACCATCTATATTTATTTCATAAAAATAGATGCCAGCATCTAGTTGACTTGCGTTTATAGTTGAATTGTTAGCAGAGCCATTAAAACTATTAGAGTCAATTAGTTTACCAGTTACATCAAAAATAGTAAGAACTCCGTTTTGATGTTCCCCTATGTTGTATTCCAGCACCATATTCCCATTACTTGGGTTTGGATATAATTTCAAATCAACTTTATTACCTAATTCCCCTACCCCTAAACCGGTGCAATCCACCACACTTATATCATCAAAGTAGAAACCCGCACCTAATTGAGCGCCTCCTCCTACGTTTTGTTTTATTGTATTTACATCATTTCTAAAATTACCAATGGTAATAAACCTTTCTCCTCCTAATGCTAAAAAACTACCGGATATTAATGTCCAGTTGTTTTTATCTGTTATTATATTTGTATCAGGGTTTTCCACCTGTGGTATTACTTGTATGGGGGCAAAAGTAGAACTTGAATAGAGTAAACTATCTGTTGAAAAATAGGCACCAAGACTACTTGACCCATACTGGCAAGAATCAAAAAGTGAAACATAATAGGTAACGCAATAAGTGTGCCCTGCTATTAGTGGGATTGTTAATGAATCTTCAATATATTCCCTTCTATTGGGTTCAAGATAGGTATAAATGCCAACATAAGCGTTTCCTGTTCTAGGTACTTGGGCTCCGCTGTATGTGTTAGCAGGTACACTAACAAGACCATAAGGTGCACATTGGTTGTAATAATCCGAACTTGTATAGTTTATTCCGTTAATATAATTCGGTTGAAACCAAGGCGGAGCTAACCATAGACAACCAGGACCTACAGGGCAACTTGTGAAATTTTCAAAACTACTATTTGGAACAAGGTTTTGTCCTAATGCAGATGACATTATACTAGATAAAATTGCAAATACAAATATTAATTTTTTCATTTTTTTTAGTGTAAAAAAAGAACCCCTTTTGCTTTTTTGCAAAAGGGTTTCTTTTTTGATTATTTAATAATTACTAATTTATCTGTTTTTATTTTACCGCCATCTATTTTTATTTCATAAAAATATACACCAGCATCTAATTGGGTTGCATCTATGGTTTCGTGAGATACGGCACCATTAAAACTATGTGAACTAATTATTTTGCCTGTGATATCAAAAATAGTAAGCACGCCATTTTGATGTTCTCCAATACTTTTTTCTAATATAAAATTACCATTATTAGGATTTGGATATAGCTTTACATTATTAGACGAAGCAGTTGAAATCGAATTGCCATGATGCACCAAACTCTTTCCCATTTCCAAGCAATAGTCATCAAAACTTACTCGCTCGCCTATAATATCGAAATACATCATTCTGGCTTGCCACACTATGCTTCCGCCTTCGTTTTGGCATTGGCTGGCTATGGAATAGATGGCTGAAGAATCGCCAGCTGTATATTGATAACCTGGGTTATTTTGCTGTAGCAGGTAATAGTAGTTTACCAACTTTTCGTTGGCTTGAATTTGGTTGCTGGCAGCCATTTATTATTGTACTACAACCTTTTTATTTAGTATCCCGTTTTCAGTATTTACTTTTATAAAGTAAATTCCCTTTGCCTCTTTACTTATATCTATAATTATACTAGTGCCAGTAACTTGTTGCATCTTTATTTCTTCCCCCAGCATATTAAAAACAGCAACACTTTTTATTTTTTCTTTTCTGCTTTTTACTTCAAAAACCCCTTCGCTTGGGTTTGGGTAAACACTTATGTTCATATTTTCTGTTACTTCATTTACACCGTCATTGGTGCAATCCACAACACTTACATCATCTATGTAATAATATGCGCCATCTGTCATTGTTCCAAACGCGTTCTGCATATTAGTAGTTGCTGGAGTATGAAAATTACCTATAGTCATATATTTTTCTCCTCCTGTTGCTATAAAATTTCCGGATACCAACATCCAGTTGGTGGTATCATTAAGCATATTGTTTGATGAATTTTCTATTTGAGGAGTATAATTACTTAACGCATAAAACTGCGAAGTGGTTTGAATAACACTATCTACAGAGAAGTAAGCACCCATATTGCTTATTGCATAAAGCGAAGTGCCTGCTAACGAAACATAAAACTCCACACAATATTTTCTATTGGCTATCAGTGTATCTAATAAAGGCACTTCTATGTATTCTCTAACATTATTAGTATCTATGCTACCACAGATTCCGGAATACCCATTGCCAGTTTTTGCATTTTGATACCCTTCAATATTTAAAGGAACTCCTACCCACGCGGCACTAGCACAAGTATTATATAGGTCGGAGCTGGAATTATTAATTCCATTAAAAAAATTGGGCTGAAACCAAGGCGGTGCTAAATAAATTTGAATTGGGTAAGTTGGACAAGTAGTAAAATTTTCAAACGAATTATTTGGGACTATATTTTGAGACTGAGAGTATGTAATAAGAAATAAGAAATAAGTAACAAACAAGGCTTTTTTCATGCTAATTGGATTTAAATAAAAGAAACCCTTTTGCAAAAAAGCAAAAGGGTTTCTTTTATTATTATTTAATAATTACTAGTTTGTCATTCTTTACTTTTGTGTTATTAATCAACACATCGTATAAATAAATACCTGCTTCCATAGCATCAGCATCTATTGATGCACTGGCATTGCTGGCATTTAATGTGTAATTTTTAATTAGTTTTCCGGCAATATCATAAATGGCGATACTTCCGGTTTCATTATCTTCTAAATGATACTCTAAAGTAAAATTACCATTATTAGGGTTTGGATATAGTCTTACATTATTGCTTTGTTTAGGAGCACTTGTATTGGTATTATGCACCATACTTTTTCCCTCCTCCAAACAATAATCATCGAAACTTACCCTCTCACCAATAATGTCAAAATACATCATTCTTGCCTGCCATACCACATTGCCCCCTTGGCTTTGGCATTGGCTGGCTATGGAATAGATAGCTGAAGAATCACCAGCTGTATATTGATAACCTGGGTTGTTTTGCTGTAGCAGGTAATAATAGTTTACCAACTTTTCGTTGGCTTGTATTTGGTTACTGGCAGTTACACTGTTATTAGTAACATCGGCTGTGGCATAGTCTTTTGCAGCTATGGCATTTCCTACTTCTTTTAGTTGCCCCATGGTGGTATATTTTGCACTGTCGTAATAGCTCTGCAAGACTCCCGAAGTATCGTCTGCCACTGCACCATTGGTGCTATCAAGTACGCTATATGCCACTGCTTTGTTTTGGTATTGCAGTTCAGATGTAAATTGTTGGTAGTTAGTGGTATCATTAGCCAACGGTATCAATTCTCTGGCAGCCAGTATATCGCCATTGCCTCCGCCTCCGGCAACTATTGCCTGAACCGCTATATTATTACAGTCATAATATGTACCTAATGCAGCTTGCAAACCAGCACCATAAGTGTTAACAGCAACAGGGCTCCAATTTAAAGTAGGAAATGTAATATATCCACCAGTAGGGGTATTGTCTAAAAACAAAACAGAAGCCGTATTAGCATTGTTAGTTACATTATCCACATACGTTTCCTTGGTAAACCCGTTACCAGCAGAAGTATTCCACAATAAATCTATTGGGTGGGTAGCATCGCCTTGCTGCCCCAGCACAAAACCACTACGCAACGCCAACCCATGTTGCCCTTGGCTCATGGTGTTGTTGAGAATAAAATTAAAGCCAACAGCGTTATTACTAAAGGTCATGCTTTCGCCCAGCCCTGTAATGGTATTACATTCAATAGAAGACTTTGTACTTGCATTATCCCATATTCCGTGGTACCAAGGAGTAACATTTGCCGGATATGTTCCCGTATGCCCGGTAAGTACTGTGTTATCAGTAGAGCTTATGGTATTGTTAAGCACCCTTGGTTTAAAACAGTTTTGTATTTCTATTCCGCTACCTGTGGTAGTTCCCGCCACAGTGGAATGAACCACCTCCAAGTTTAGGTTGTCGTATATGGTTAAACCTAAATAGACATTTGTGGCTACTATACAAGTAAAACATTTAGTAATCGTATTGCCCCTTACCTTGTATTTATCAGTTGCCATTCCAACAACGGTTTGAAGCGGATCTGACAAATCAATCCCAAACTTACAATACCCCACACCATTGGCTTGAGAGGTGGTAATGGTATTGCCATCCACTTTTATATCAGTAGCATCAAGCCCGGTAGTGTTTCTTTTAATATTAATACCGGTGGAATAGTTGGTAATACCATTATTAAAAACTTCGGTAGTGCTTGCATCGGCAGGCCACACGCTAATACCCAATACTCCTGTGTTAAGTGTAGTTGCTTTTATGCGAAGAGTATTGTTATACACAAACACAGATCTGTAAAAACGAATGTCAATGGCTTTCCAGGTTTCAGAAAATCCATTGCCTTGGTTTAGCCCAGCACCTCCTATGGTTAAAGTATATGCTGCAGTATTTACGCCTTGTGCAAATATACCAATTGGACTTGTTAGCCCAATCGCTGCATTCAAGGGTTGATTAAGGAACTGGTTATTATAGACAACCACACTGGAAGCATTAATATTAATACCTTTATTCATGTTGTCAAAGGTATTCAAAAATCCTGCACTTCCGTCATCGCCTATTTGAACTCCTCCAATGGAATTAATTTTAATACCTATAAGAGAAACAGTTCCTCCGGAGTTCAAAAGGCCCGATGGCAATAAACCAGCCACAATATCAGCCTTTACGTTTGTAGAACTAAATGTAGCATCTAAGCCAAATGTGGCATTAAAATAAGAAGCAGGCATTGTTCTGCTTGTAAAGACAGTATTCCTTATGTTGTTTGTTGGCACTATAGAGCCTGTGGTGCTAAGAAACGAGATACTTGTACTGTTTCTGTTAAACACCACATTATCTATATTGTAATTACCTTTACCAAGCGTAACTGCAGTAGTAGCGTCTTCTATCAGCGAATTCCCATTTATTATTAACGGAGCTGGCAGCGTACCTTGGTTTATTCCAATCCACATACTGGGACTGCAACTAAAAATGTGAGTACGATTAGTGATTGTTAAACTGGTAGTTGGTCCGGTTAATAAGGTAATGGATGCGGTGGCGTCCATTTTAATATTACAGTTGTCAAATGTAACGGGAGCGTTAATAGTTATAGGTCCTCCTATAAACAAGTCCTGTCCGGTATAGATTCCACCTGCAAATGCGCCAGCTGGCACAAAAGTAAAGGGAGCGATTAAGCACCCTGTTTGCGCTTTCATCTTTCCGCTCAAGCCAAAAAATATACAGGCGAGCAGAATAATTGTTTTTAAATTTATTTTTTTCATTTTTTTTGTATTTAATATATCGCCCCTGGCCCCGAAGGGCAGGGTAAGATATATTGGTTATTTTAATATATAAGTTTGATTTTCGCCTATTGTCTGCTGTTAAAGCAGGCATAAAGAACTATAGAAAGGCATATATAGCTAACCATCTGCTTACTATACTTTTGCAGATGATAAAATGTGGAAAAATTTTGTTTTTTTTAGTAACAGTGGAATAATCAAAATGTTACCTTTGCGTTAGTGAGGTCTCGAAAATTTCACGACTGTAAAGGGGGTATTTTTTTAAACCATGTGTTTTTAAATTTACCTCCTTTATTTTTTAGTTAGTTTATACTATACCAAACCAGCATTTTTGTTTGGCTTTTTTGTTCGTTTTTTTTTATTAATTTTTTGCCTCACAAAAAAAATAAAATTATATTTCAAAAGTACAATTAAAAACAAACGAGTGCATATTAATATATTAACAATTTATTGCACTATAATCAATGCTTTTTGCAGATTTTTTTTTCTCTAAGAGAATCCCTTAGTCCCCAAAACGCTAAAAATTGGTTAAAATTGTTTTTTGGCAGATAAAAAAGGGGCAAAAATTACCTATAAGTCATGCAGGTGCTCTGGCATGACGAGCAGGTATTCCGACATGACGTGCAGGTGTTCCGGCATGACGTGCAGGTGTTCCGGCATGACATATTGGTATTTTATGAAACAAGAAAAATTTGGAGGGAATTAAAATTATTACTATGTTTGTATCTCATTTACAGTTCTTTGAAAACTTATTTTTGTAAAACTAAAAAAACAGTACGCTGATAAAAATGATTGGAATAGACAATTCCGAACGCACTTGAATGATTAAATTTATGATTTAGCCTTCGGCTTTTATGATTTAAGTTTTAGGGAAACAATCTTATTTTCTTTCATAATTCCAATCATTAAACCAAATCCCGCAGGTACTGCCTTATCATAATTAGAAACATTTTTATCTGCGTACCGAATTTTACAGAAATTACCTTAAAGTGTTTCATTATGATTAAGTAATGATGTAAAACGTGATGATAATGAAAGTAAACCCGATTACAATGATGCAGAATGAAACCATAATGAAAGTAAACCTGGTTGCAATGGTTTAGAATGAAACGATAATAAAAGTAAACGTGCTTACAATGAAGCAGAATGAAACGAAAATGAAAGTAAACCTGCTTACAATGGTTTAGAATGAAACGATAATGAAAGTAAACCTGCTTACAATGATGCAGAATGAAACGATAATGAAAGTAAACCTGATTACAATGGACTAAAATGAAACGATAATGAAAGTAAACGTGACTATAATAGTATAGAATGATTAAATAATGAAGTGCGGATAGAGAATACTGGAATAAGAAATGATTGATTATTAGTAATATATAAACCAAAACCTTTCGGTGTATTGGCTAACCGAGCAATAAAAATGAATACAACACCAAGAATAGTAAGGGTGGTATGCAAACTTACCCGGATACCGATGGCTGAGGTTATTACCACAGTAGATTCGATTTTGCTGAAAATGACTGCCAACCCAAAATTTCCAGATCCGGAACCATCCCTGCCGGTTATCAGGCGACAAAGGCTGCAACTGATAAACATAGTTGCCAAAGCTAAAGATGGTGCCACAGCCGACAAAGCAGCAGTGAAAGTAAAGTTACGTAGGCTATTACTATCTATGACTACATTGAAAGCCTACGTTCAGACAATAGCCAACGCTGATGCTGCTACAGCCGAACAGGTGGTGGAAAGCAGCGGTTTGACCGTTCAGCGATTTACTCCCCGCCAGAAAAGAACATTCGGGGTGACCAATACTACTGCGCGTGGCACTGTAAAGGCCGTTTGCCCCCGAACCAAAAAGGATGTGATGTTCCTGTTTTCGTACACCACCACTCCCGAAAACGAGGCTTCGTATGTAAAAACCGAACCTAGCCCGGCAGCTACTGCTATTATTTCGGGACTAAAAAGCAGGGAACGTTATTATTTCCGATGGGCAACAATTACTGCTAAAGGTCAGACTGCCTGGAGCCAGGTGATGGATACGGTGGTGCAATAGGGATTTTAAAATTTCGAATATTGAATAATGAATTTCGAATTTCGAAGTACCCATTACCCTTCAAAATTCTATATTCGGTGTTCGATATTTTTCCAGCTATGGTGGCGGGACGCCACCATATAATCGGCACAGGCGAAACACGCCTGCGCCAGCGAGAGAAACACGCCTGCGTCAAAGCGCGCGAATCCTTAATCAATAAGGAGGAGCCCTTTTTTTTGGGAAATTTTGAAAGGGTGCATTTTGACACCTAGGTGTCAGGTTTCTTATTTTTTTATGCGTATATTCCTGCCGAAGTGAATTAAATAGAACCCCGACCTTCCTTTTGGGTCCTATTTTTCCTCAAACGCTTCATTCTATTGATTTTCCCAATATTTATTCATTTTTAAAATAAAATCAAAAAGTATCACATGTGATACTTTTAAAAATTTGATTAATACGTATACTCCCGCAAAAGCAAAACAGCCAAAAATGTAAGAAACCTTAAAAACGATTATCCAATGTCGCTCCTAATGGAGCTGAGAAGCAATGATAGATATTTGTTTCTATTACGATTTAGCTCCTACGGAGCAGAAAAACTGCGTTAAGATGTCCCGTAGGGACAAAATGTCGGTAGAAAAAATAGTAAGTAAGAATTTTAAAGCCCCGTATGGAGCGACATATAAAAGATTTCGGGCACTTATGACGGATAACGCAAGCCCCACCTGGGTTCCATGATTTTTATTCATTTTTGAAATAAAACCAAAAAGTATCACATGTGATACTTTTTAATTTTATTTAGTTTGTATATAGCTCTCCACTAAAACAAGAAAACGGAACCCTAAATGAAAGTAAGGGTTCCGTTTTTTAGTAAATAGAGTGGGCAATAGGGTAGAAAAACTAGTTCGATTTTTTTGCTCTGTTTATAAAATATAGCAGAGCCGCTACCACCACAATGTGCATCACATCAAGCACCAATGCATATCCTATCGTTATGCCCGGTATTCCCAAAAACGGATTTAGAAAAGATAAAACCATCAGAATTATTGAAACGATGGTAAATATTTTAAATCCATTTTTAGTAAATTTTTCGAACAGAAAAAACACCATACTTGCTATTAAGGTAGGAACGAGACTGGAAATAATAATGGGCACTACGTTTAGGGGTGTATTCGGTTGAATGAATATAGTGTCGGATAGTATTCCAACAGCATGGAAAATAAAAAACAGGATAACATTAATAATAGCTGCTGCAACAGCAGCCATAAGTCCTGCCAGGATGGTTTGTTTGAAATTCAGTTTGTTGTTCATAGTTTATAGTTTTTTTTAATTAATTGATTTTTACGTTGCAATAGTACATATATTTGCTACCTAAAATATAGTACTATCCATTTGGATAGGACTATCTAAAAAGAAAGTAACGTGGAAAAAACAAAATGCGATACACAGGAAAAGCCTCATTCGAAGGAAGCATGTGCTTCTTTTCTCCGTCCTATTAAAGATTCATTGGAAGTATTAAGTGGGAAATGGAAACTCCAAATATTAAGCTCCTTAATGTTCGGAAACAAACGGTTTGGTCAGATTTCAAAAGAATTGAACGGAGTAACAGATAAAGTGCTGTCGAAAGAACTTAAGGAGTTAGAAACTAACCATCTTGTTAAAAGAACGGTATATGATACCTTTCCGCCTACAGTAGAGTATTCTATTACCGAACATGGAAAATCATTAAAAAGTGTGTTAGGAGAGTTGAACAGATGGGGGACAAAACACCGTAAAAAAATAATCGGATAAAAATTCGAAAGTGTAAAAGATGGCTTTAAAAGTAGTTTCGTCCTTTAAATCTTGAAAATCAGCGTTCAATATTTCTGAAACACTTAATTCTATTGGTTTCTCCGAATTTTATTTATTTTAAAAATAAAATCAAAAAGTATCACATCTGATACTTTTAAAATTTGGTTTAATGGGTATACTCCGGGCAATGAAAAAAGAAGGATACAGCGGGAGGATGGAACGAAAATAAAGATTTTTTAAAAAATAAACCCCATTCCTTCTTCGTCAAGGGCTTTTTTCATTTCTTCCTTTTTTTGTTCCGAAATGTTTTGCGCAAGGGTATATTCTTTACCAAAGGTGTTTTTATTTTTCATTAACTTTTTCTGGTCGGCTATGTAGGTATCGGTATGAGCCAGGAAGCGGGCAGGGTTGCCGGCATACACTGAATTATCGGGCACATTTTTGGTTACCACCGAACCGGCACCTATTATCACATCGTTGCCAATGGTTACACCGGGCATAATGATGGCGCAGCCGCCAATAAATACATTGTTGCCTATTTTTACTTTTTTAATTTTAGAATGATCGAGGTAAATTTTGGTGCTGGCATCGTGGGCCAGTATGTACACACGGGGAGCAAGGGTAACATTATCACCAATTTCGATAAGCCATGCATGGCCACCATCAATGATACATTCACCAAACATAAAAAAATTGCTTCCCACTTTCATTCCCCGGCTTTTCAGCTCATCTATCCTGCTCACGGTTTTGATGCCGAGTAGTTTTTTTATGCTTTTTTTAACGGATTGTAACATATAATTGGGTAGGGCAGGGGCTTGTTTTTTATTAGGTTACATCATTTTGGTGCGCTTCACCAGGTAAGGCATCAGCACTTGTTCAAAACCAAGATTGATATCGGCTTCCACAAAATCAATTTTATATTGTCCGCATTTCAACATCAGTTCTTTTTTATAGGCTGCCATATTTGCCAGGTAAGTTTCCTTTATCTGGCTGGGGTGGAGTTTTACTTCTTCACCGGTTTCCATATCCACAAAGCGGTAAGGGCGGTTATCAAATTCAAAATCCATTTCCTTTTGTTTATCCACCACATGAAACAACACTACTTCGTGCTTGTTGTGTTTTAAATGCTGCAATGCCGAAAACAGTTTATCATCTTCCGATTTCGATTCCATCATATCACTGAAAATAACTACCAGCGAACGTTTATGAATGGCATCCGAAATTTCATGCAAGGCATTAACAGCAGATGTGGATTTATGAACCTTTACATCATAGGGCTGTATTAGTTTTTCCAACTGGTGATACAACATTTTATGGTGCAGGGAACTCGATTTGGCAGGGGTATGCAGTTCCACTTTATCTGAAAATACACTTAAGCCCACCGCATCGCGCTGGTTCTTTAATAATGCAATCATTGCTGCTGCACAATATACCGAAAAGGTAATTTTGTTTTTCTTTCCTTTGGCATCATCCGGAAGCGGGAAATACATAGAAGAGGAATCGTCAATGATAATCTGGCAGCGAAGGTTGGTTTCTTCCTCGTATCGTTTTACATACAACCTGTCAGTACGTCCGAAAAGTTTCCAGTCAATATGCCGGGTCGATTCTCCTTTGTTGTGCAGGCGATGCTCCGCAAACTCCACACTGAACCCGTGAAACGGACTCTTGTGAAGACCTGTAATAAAGCCTTCTACCACTTGTTTGGCAATAAACTCAAGATGAGTAAACTGCTGTAAGGGTGCCTGGTTGATGGATTCCATAAAAAAGTGTAAAGTTCAAAAGTCAAAAGTTCAAAGTTAAGAAAGTACTTTAAACATTCCGCAACTTTGAACTTTAAACTTAATCACTTTGGACTACATTAATGCTTTTAATTTAGCATCCAATACAGATTTAGGCACTGCACCTACTTGTTTGTCCACTACCTGTCCGCCTTTAAAAAACAATATCGTTGGGATATTACGGATACCAAACATGGATGAAATGTTGGCATTGCTGTCTACATCTACTTTACCTACTATTGCTGTGTCTGCATAATCTTTTGATAGTTCTTCCACTACAGGTCCTACCATGCGGCATGGTCCGCACCACTCTGCCCAAAAATCTAATAATACCGGTTTTGTTGCTTTTGCTACTAACTCATCAAAGTTAGCATCTGTTATTTCTATTGCCATAATCTTGAAATTTTATTTGTTATTTATATTGAATTATTAATTGTGTTCCGTTTCAGTCAAACCATTTGCCAAAATCTAATTAATGACATACTGACATTATTATTTGTTCAGCAGTTTATTGGCTTCTTCCAGCGATATTTTTTTACCATCACTAAAAGCCACTATAAATGCATCTTTCAGTTGATCAGATGCTGCCACCTCGTTTTTGGTTTTAGCAGCATCTTCCATGGTTTTAAAATTACCTAAAATATAAACAGTATATCCGTTTTCGTCTTTATAATTTTTAATACCCTGTTTGGCAATTTTCAAAAAACTATTGGCTATTGGCAAAGGAATCATTTCTTTGAATACCCCAATCTGTACTTTAAATACCACACCCGAATCCATTGGTATTTCATTGAATTTGGCAATGGCTTTAATCAGGTTTTGTTTAGTAGAATCAGGTAATGGCGAAAGCTGCTCTCCTGAAGGAGGAGCTTCGGTATAATTGGCTGTTGGCGTTTGTTCAGCTGAAGAAGGCTTAACTGCATTGGTAACTGCTGGTCGGATAACAGGTTCACCCGGTTGGCTGTTTAATACAGGTTCAGAAGGAGTAACGGCTGTAGGTTCCTGGTTGGTGGCCATCTGCTGAATATTGGAGGTAAGCTGTTCGATAGAAGAAGGAAGTTTATCTTCGGTGGCTGGAGCCTGGTTATTAGTAGCAGGTTGTTTGCCATTGTTGGAAGAATTTGCCGCATTGTTTTTCACCATTTCAGCAATGGTTGGAGAATTTTGCTGAGTACTAGCAGGGATATTTCCAGTAGCATTAGCAGGAATATTTCCGGTAGCAGTTTCAGAAGCAACCGGTGAAGTAATAACGGGAGCACCTTGGTTTTGAAGCTGTTCTGCCTGAGTTACAGAGATACGTTTACCATTATAATAAGCAGTTACAAATGCATCTTTATAACCTGCAGCCACTATTGCATTTTTAACTTTATCAGCCAACTTAGGACTTTCGAAACTACCTGAATTGTAGCGTATATAACCATTCGGAGTTTTTTCAGAAACAAGTTGCGGAATGTTCTTTGCTTTATCTTCTGAAAGTGGTTGAGAGAAAACACCAACCTGCACCGTATAAATTACCTGCCCCGGAGTTACAGGAACATAAGTGGTAGTGGAAGTATTGGTTGCAGGTTCATTACCTGTTGTTGAACTCACACCGGGAGTTACGGCCACAGGATTGGCAGGAGTAGAATTAACCGGGTTATTGCCGGAAGTTACAGTAGCATTGTTCGGATTTACAGTATTGGTATTAGCAGCATTAGTAGTATTAGTAGCAACTGTATTATTAACACCCGAAGGGGAGTTATTGGTCACCGTTTGATTGGTATTGGAAGTTGCAGGAACCTCATTACCGCTCTGTTGATTCGAATTACCAGCAGGAGGATTAACAGTTGATGTATTAGCAACAGGCTGGTTGTTAGTGGCAACCGGTAAAGGCTGATTTACTTCAAAATTAGCAGGGTTATTATTGATTAAAGCAAATGCCTCGGTTATAGAAATGCGTTTACCATTTAAGAAAGCCACCACAAAAGCATCTTTGTAACCAAATCCGTTGATTTGTTCTTTGGCTTTCTGGGCGGAGTTGAATTTTACAAACATACCGGCAGTATAGCGGGTATATCCTTCCTTGGTGGTTTCGCCAGTGATAGGTTGTATTCCTTCAAACAAGTCCTGAGGAATAGGTTTGGCAAAGGCACCAATCTGAACTTTAAATACAAGTCCTTCCGGTATTTTCTCATCCAGAGGAATAGGTTTAGTTTCAGAATAAGCCGCTACATTTTTATGTTCATATATTTCATTTGGAGCCAGTACTATTGGTTCTGAAATGGTGTTATTGTTGGCAGAAATGGTGGAAGAAGGTTCATTAACAGGATTGTTAGCACCCGGAGCAGTATTTCCTAGATTATTGGCATTCACAGCAACCGAATTTTGTTCTTTTTTCAAGGTTTCAACCTTAGCCACTTTTTGTTTGGTCTGATTGGAGATTTCAGCAGATAATTTTTCGGCATCTGCTATTATTTTGGCATACAGGTTTCTTTCCTCAGGGTCTGCGGTTTTTGCTAACTCTTCTTTTTGCTGAGCAATATTTTTATTAATTTCATTGTTCCATGTTTTCAACACCTCCGTTTTAGTCTGTTCTCTTTCTATCGGGTTGGTTATTTTGTCAGCCGATTTTATTTCCTCCACATATTTCTGATTCAGGCTTGCAAGATTAACGGCAGAGGGTATGTTAGTGTTATTTGTATTGGGTACAGCTGCGTTTGCATTGGGTACAGTTGTGTTTGTATTGGAATTTGATGCAGGTACATTAGTGGTTGAAACAGGAGGTTGTGTTCCTGTTGTATTATTAGTCGTGTTATTGTTAGTAGCCTCCGTATTGGCTGCTACAGGTTGCTGGCTGCCGGTATTGGTTGTATTGGCATTAGCGTTGGTTCCATTGGCAGCAACCGTTTCTGCTTGTTGTTTTTTCAGCGTTTCTACTTTTGCCAAACTTTCAGAAGTTTGTTTTTTCAGGTCTTTTGAAAATTGTTCCGCTTCCGAAATGCTTTTTGAAATCACCAGCTTTTCATCCTGATCAGTTGTGGTGTTCAAATCTGAATATTGTTTTGTCAGGTTTTCTTCAACAGCATTGTCCCAGTTTTTTAAAATATCCGATTTGCTTTGTTCACGTTCCAGTTCGTTGGTCATTTTGGCAGTTGCTGCCAATTGGTCCTGGTATTTGGAATTGATACTTTCGCTTGGCAAAGCCATTTTTATACGATTGGCAGTTACAGGTGCAGGAGCATTGGTTGGTTGTGTTGCAGTGTTGTTTGCTGCAGGCGTGGTTGAAGGAGTATTGGCAGCCAATTTTTCTGCTTCCTGTTTTTTTAATGTCTCTATCCTTGCAACGGTGTCGGTAATCTGTTTTTCTAAATCTTTAGAAGCCAGCTCGCCTTCAGCAATTTTTTGGGTAAACAATTTCTTTTCTTCCGGAAGTGTAATGGTTTTCAATATTTCTTTTTGCTTAGAAACATTTTCTAAAATAGCAGTGTTCCAAGCTTTTAGTATTTCGGATTTGGCTTGTTCATGCTCCGTTTCATTCGCTATCTTTTCTGTTGTTGCTATTTTTCCCTGGTAAAGAACATTAATGCTCTCTAGGCTGACTATAGCAGGAGCATTTCCGGTTGGGTTGGGTACTGTTGTATTGTTGGTAACCTGGCCTGCGTTGGTATTGTTTGCAGGGGAGGTACCTGCATTTTCCGTATTCGTTTTACCGGGTTGTGAAGTTGTGTTGGTTACCGGTTCGCTAGTGGTGTTGGTTGTATTTGCATTGTTACCCTGATTAGTTACAGCCACACCTCCCTGTTGTTTTTTCAAAGTTTCCACTTTTGCTACCGACTCATTAGTTTGTTTCTGCAAATCTTTAGAAGCCAGTTCAGCATCAGCAATTTTCTTTGCGTATAAATTTTTCTCTTCCGGGTCGGTAGTTGTTTTTAGTTCTTCTTTTTGTTTTGTAATTTTTTCATCTATGGCTTTGTTCCATGTTTTTAAAACTTCCGTCTTAGCCTGTTCTCTTTCCACTTCATTTGTTAGTTTAGAAGTGGCTGCTACTTCGTCTTCGTATTTTTTATTCAACGATTCAAATGTGGTGTTATCTGTTTTGCCTGTTGAGGAAGCTACCGGGGTCCCATTATTTGCGGGAGGATTAGTATTGGCAGCAGTTACATTTGTGTTAGTTCCTGCCGGGGTTTGATTTGCCGGAGGATTAGCAGAATTGTTGCTAGTTAAATTATTAGCGGGATTGTTGGCAGCTACCACTGTGGTGTTTTTCTTTAATGTTTCCACTTTTGCTACCGATTCAGCAGTTTGAGTTTTCAGGTCACCCGAAAGTTTTTCAGCCTCTGCAATGCTTTTGGTGAATTGATCCTTTTCAGCCTGACTGGCACTGGTTTTTAATATTTCTTTTTGTTTGGCTACATTTTCATCAATTTCCTTATTCCATGTTTTTAATACTTCAGATTTGGCTTGTTCGCGTTCTGCTTCATTGGTAATTTTAGTGGTGGCAGCTACCTGGTCCTGGTATTTTTTATTAATAGATTCAACAGCCACAACAGTTGGTTGAGGGCTAGTTGTTGTTGGAGCATTATTAGCCGCATTTGTATTTGTTGCAGGAGCATTTGTTACAGGGTTTGTACTTGTATTGGTTGCAGGCGTATTAGTGGCAACCACTGGTTGTGTTGTTGAAGATACCGGAGAATTGGTATTAGCAGTGTTTGAATTAGCAGCAGGTGGCTGGTTTGTATTAGTCGCAGCAGTCGTGTTATTGGCATTATTAGCAGGATTAGCAGGATTACTAATCCCTGAAATGACATTTGAATTTTCTGTGGTTACTTTTGCTATTTCATTAACTTTTTGTTCCAATTTCGTTTTATCAATATTGGCAACACTTGCTGCAGCCGCTTCGCTGGTGCCGGTTTTTGAATCAGCAACAACAGATTTAACTAAAGAACTCTGATTTTTTATTCCTTCGTATTCTTTTTCCAACTGGTCGGCTTTTGCTGTTTTTTTTGCAAGTTCCTTTTCAAGTCCATTGTTGTCCTCGGTTAATTCAGCAATTTGTTTGGCTAGACCTTGTTTCAAATCTTCTTTTTTTGCTTTCGCTGCGTCTGCTTTTAAAGAGGAAAGTATGGTTTCGTTATCTGCTATTTCCTGTTTGGTTTCAGTAACCCCTCTTTGTGCTTTAGCTAGTTCCTTTTCCTTATTTTCTTCATCAAGCTTTAAACTCTGTACTATCGAACCTGTAGTGGAGTTCTCTTTGCTGAGGGCTTCCAGTTTTTTTTGCTGTTCTTCCAGTTTTGAAATGGCATCTTCTGCATTGGTCGATTTTACTGCAGCCTCCAGATCGTTTGCATATTGTTTTGATAAGTCAGCTTCCTTTTGTTTGGCAGCGGATACTAAATCCAGCTTTTTTGCAAGGTTAAAAGCAGCCGCAGTTTCATCGTTTAATTGTTGCGCTAAAGCATTTTTTTCATTGGCCTGTGCCATGATGGCTTGCTTCTTGGTAACATCAGTTGCTTTATTTGCATCAGCCAGTAATTGCGAAGCTTCCTTAGTCTTACTATCAGCCATCTGATTTTTTTGGTTGGCATAGTTCAATGCAATGTCTGCCTGTTCCTTGGCATCCTTAGCTGCAATATCAATATCTTTTGCATCATCTTTCGCAATTTTAACCAATTCCACATTCGATAATTTTGTTTTAGGAGGTTTTCCGTTTGTGGCATTTGCATTATTGGAATTGGAGTTGTTCGAAGCGACATTAGGATTGTTATTTACAGGAGGATTGGGAGATGATGAATAATTGGAAGAATAATCACTTACGTTCACTTCCATTCTTGCTTTTTCTCTAATAAAGTTACTGGCAAGTAAATAATTGGAATCGTCTCCGGTACCTTCAAAAATGGTTTTAAGAACCAATTTATCTTTCTTTGCAGTAAGACTTATTTCCTGGGCAATGGGTTTAAATTCATGCTGAACCGGCAAAACAACCACTTCTGATTGTGTTGGCAGGGTAGGAGATTCAATGGTAAAAAGATATTTCCCTCCATTAGGTAATTTCATTGAATAGGTTCCATCTGCCGGTGAAGTATTATAAATTCCAAGAATAGAATTATTGTTCAGGTCTTTTACAATGATTTTTAAATCCATTGTATTGTCTCCCTGACTTTTAATAACAGTACCATTAATAAAGGTCAAATCAATGGGTTTTCTGTCCACATTAATATGGTACACTTCAATCTTGCCACTGGTGCTGGAACGCGAGGATGCAAAATAGGCCTGCTTTTCATAAAAATCGGTAACGTATAAAACGTCATCATCAGGAGTATTAATCGGAAAATCTACGTTAACAGGAGTGCCCCAGGTAAATGTGGTTTCATTCCACGCAGATTTAAAAATGTCGAATCCTCCCATGGAGTTATGCCCCTTTGAACAGAAATACAGAATTTTTCCGTTAGGATGTAAAAATGGGAAATCCTCATCATATTCAGTATTTACCGGAGCACCTAAATTCTGAGGGGAGGTCCATTCTCCGTTATCTTTTCTTTTAATGGTATAAATATCTTTTCCTTTACTTGCATCATCTCCGTAACTGGAAAAAAATATTTGAGAATTGGCAGCGGCACTAAAGATTACTGAGGTTTCCTTTTTCTTTTTGTCCAATGAAGTTTTAAAAGGTTTGTCTTCCGGTTTTACCAATAATTTCCCGCCAAGGCCAGTAACATCATAGGCACGGAAAAAGTCTTCCCGGCTCATTTCCTTTTTATCCATTACAATAAGGTCGGATAAGTTACGCAACAATAACTTGCCGTTTTTACACATTTCTATTTGCCTGTCCACTTGTAATTTTTGTGCTTTAGCTGAAGAAGCAACTTTCTTGTATTCCTTGTATTTTACTATTGCATCATCAAACCGGTAATTGAGATGGTAAGCTTTAGCAAGATAATAAAGTACTTCCTTATCCACCTCAGGTTTGGTAGAAGCATATTCTAGGAAGCGGATTGGTTTTTCCTTGTCTTCAAAGGAATAAATCATACAAACCCCTAAACGATAATTGTAATCAGGATCTTTGGGATAAATACTGGTAAGTTGTGAATAAAGAGGGAACGCCTTGTCGAACTCATCGTTTTCGAATAAAGTGCTGGCTTCTTTTTTTAAATCAGCTTCGGTAGCAAATTTTTGTTGGGCTTTTAAAATAGAAGTGTTCAGAATCAACACTACAAGTGATAAGTAAATGTAATTAATTCGCTTATTCATATTATGCTCTCAAAAATGAGAATAATCGTTTCCTTTTTATTTAAAATTGATATTGCCCAAAACAACAAAGTGTTTTAACTTGTATTATAAGTCACAAATTTATGCTTTTTTATTCATTAAGCAAAGGTAGAAATCAAGAGATATTAATATAGGATTGTGAATAGTTTCTGTTAAATAACAGTGGTGAGGATAAAAATGACGGCCCAATTGTAGGATAAACTTACAACAAGACCAGTTTTATTCCGTTTAGGCAAGGAAGGAAGGCTAATGAATCATTGTGCCATCAATCATTTTGTAAATCTTCTTTCCATGTTTTTTATGAACCATGAACATAGAAGTATCCAGGAGAAAAAGAAAGCCACCCTGCATAATTAAGGAATTTCCCCAACCGTTCCATTTTGCAGCGTTTGGTATATCACTTTTTGCTTTTTCTGTTAAATATAATCCAATAGAAGAATAAACTAAATCAAGAACAGCATTGGAGATGTATATGGTTTCAACACTATGTTGCGCTTTAAGCGAACCAATAAAATCAAGATTGTTCTTTTGTTTGGGTAACAAACTTGCTGCTACAATAGCTATGTTTACGCTATTCCACATCACATTCATCTGGTTAAAATACTCATCACTCCCATGAGAATTATAGTACCCGTAGCTGCTTGCCCCCACATTGGCAACAGACCATACACCTAAGGCCTTCAGCCCGTTGGAAGTTATCCTGTTACGAGACTTGTTAAAATCAAAGAGTTTTGAATTCAAACTGGCTGTATCCTGAACTGGATTTATCTGGCAAAAGGTAGTTTCAGCTAAAAGGATAGCGATGATAACACTTAGTATACTTTTTTTCATTTTTGTTTTTTTAGGTTCATTCTTTTCTTAAACTCTTCGTACAAGGTAACCACTAATAGAATCTGTAACATTCCATAAAACACATCTTCCAAAGGTATAGTATATAATCTGATTCCAAGCATTTGGGAATTGTTATATATTAATACCGGCATGGCAGTGAGCACTCCGTTAACTAGAAAAAACGGGAGTAGACATACCAACCAGGTAATGTAAAACCTTCCAAGGTAAGTAGACTTTAATAAAAACTGATGTATTAATAGAAATATGCCTAAGAGTAAAAATGTACTGAATGTGTACATTTTATTATAATAAATAAAGGAAACAATTATTAATGCGAAAGACAAAAACAAGGTAATGTATTTTGATTGCGATGCTAAAATGTCTTTTTTTATAAAATAATGAAGTACCTCATAAATAAAAACGCAGGCAAAAGGAATGACAATAAAAAACAGCCATTCTTCGAAGGGTAGGTCGAAGAAAATTTTACCGACTACATAGTCAGGATTAAATTTCCAGATGCCGATATTAACAAACCATACATCGCCTGCAATAAAAATAACCGAGGTGATCAATATGGCTGGAAAAAGATACTTCCAAGTTTTATAAAACTCCAGCCGGTGTTCAAAACTTTGAAGGATAGGGTAGGCAAGGGTCGCGATTAGCAAAAAAGAATAAGTATAATGTTTCATCTCAAGCACTAAACCTTCCCTGTTAAAATAAAAGAACAGAAATTGATTGATAAAAAGAATAATTGCGAAACGATTATTCTTTTTAAAATCAAACCGATTAAACCCAAGCAGCAATACAAATGAAAGAATAAACCAGGCGATGTAGTTCTGTAAAGGAATAATAGAATTGTTCCATGCCCAGAAATCATAATTCATGGCTACAGGTTCAATAAAGAAATCGAGGAACACAAGTAGTCCTGCACCTAAAAAGCTTTTGATAACGATGTTTGTTTTTAACCCGCTGAAAATGGAACCGGCAAAACAAATGAGCATCAACCAGTTTACGCCTATCATTAAGGGTATATCAAAAAGTTTAAATCCTAAGGTATTTCCATATTTATATTCTCCGAAAATTACTCCTGTTTTAACACCCACTACTTCGACCAGGAAGCCAGATAGAAAAACAGCCAAACAAAAGAAAATAAACTTACTGCTGAATTTATCGTAATTAATAAAAAGTAAAATGGTACTTAACAGTAAACTGAAAGGAGTAAGGGTAAGGAATAAAGCCTGGTAGGTAGAGTGAATGCCGATAAACCCCACCAGGTTAACTATTACAAGTATGGCAGTGGTTACAAAAAGCCGTCTATCTTTTTGTGAGAGTGACATTTCTAATTGTTTTTTGGGGTCTTCGAACGATTTTCACCATTCATAACTGCATCAATATTTCTTCTCAGTGTTGCATCTTTTACTGAATTCAAATTAGCAAGAATGTATTTTTTATCTGCCGGAGCCTGTTTATTGTAACCCAATACTTTTGGAGAGTTGGTTTGAATAGTATAACGTAAAAACCGAAGTTCTACATTATTACTGTCTTTAGCAATGCATTGTTCTATCTGATTTTTCCCATCTTTAAATTTTTGCATTTTCTCTTTGTTGTTAGAAGAATGTTTGGCCATTGCAGCCGATATAGCTCCCTTATAGCATAATATAGTATTGTCATTACCTTTGTAAAGAAGCGCCTCTTTTTCAAGCAATGCTACCTGGACGCTGTCTGTATTAAGGAAATGAAATTCCTTTCGTAATTTCTCTAAAGATATATTCTGAGAAAAGGAAACGACATAAAAAAGCAATAACACTAATAAAACTGGGAAAGCTTTTTTCATTATTTTATCAGGTTAAAACTATGTTTTAAATAAGAGCGAACAAAGAGTAAATACTTTTTGGAATCGGGTATGCGAATCCTTGTTGAAATAACCTTTTCAGCAGGAGTGTTTTGAATTTTATTAAACAGGGAATAATAATAGATATAGGCAAGGTACACTCCAAAGCGGGCTTTCTTTGGCAGGTTTTTTATTCCTCTTAATCCTGCGTCAAAATCTTTTTGAATGTCTTTTTCTATTTCTCTTTTTGTTTCAGCATTAAATTTTTCCAGTTCAAACCCAGGGAAATAAGCTCTTCCAAGAATATGGTAGTCTGCTTTTAAATCTCTGAGGAAGTTGATTTTCTGAAAAGCTGAACCTAATTTCATGGCATCATGTCTCAATTCATCGTATTGTTTCTGATTGCCTTCCACAAATATTTTCAAACACATTAATCCTACTACTTCTGCAGAGCCTAAAATATAGTCCTCATAAGTAGCCTGGCTGTGTTTGCTTTTATCAAGATCCATTTCCATGCTTCTCAAAAAAGTATCAATCAGTTCCATATCGAT
Source organism: Bacteroidota bacterium (assembly GCA_947479085.1). Taxonomy (GTDB): domain Bacteria; phylum Bacteroidota; class Bacteroidia; order 2-12-FULL-35-15; family 2-12-FULL-35-15; genus 2-12-FULL-35-15. The sequence continues at coordinate 151,962 of CANJYB010000007.1, forward strand.
ATTGTATTTGTTTACAGTATCTTGGAAACTATGAAGTATAGGGTTAAGGCTTATTTTTTCGGAAATAGCATCATGAGTATCCTTGATAAAACGTTTCAGCAATTCCTCTTTATTGTGGGTATGAAAGGTGTCTACGATTTCATCAGCAAACCTTACAAAACCATAAATGGCATGTATCGGCATAATAAAATCTTTATGAAGCAGGCTTACCCCCAAAGAAAAGGAAGTACTGTAATTGCAGGTAACCAACTTACTGCACTTGTAACACACATCACTGTATAAATCTTTCATCTTAAAAGCTAAAATGCTAATACCTTTTGTTATTCTTTAACTCCGAATTTCTTATTAATTTCCTTTGCCACTACCTGTCCGGAAATAATGGAAGGCGGAACACCTGGTCCCGGAACAGTCAGTTGACCTGCATAATACAGGTTACTAACTTTTTTGTTTTTTAATGATGGTTTTAAAATAGCTGTCTGCATTAATGTATTGGCTAATCCATAAGCATTGCCACCAAATGAATTGTAATCGTTTTTAAAATCCTTTATGGCATAACTTTTCTTTACTATCACAAAGGGTTTTATGCTTTGCCCTGTAAGATGTTCCAATCGGTCCATCATTAATGTATAATACTTTTCCCGAATTTCTTCCGTATCTTCTATGTCAACTGCAATCGGGATTAAAAGTACTAAATTTTCCTTTCCTTCAGGTGCCACTGTCTTATCTGTTTTGGAAGCGCAGGTAGAGTAGAAGAGAGGATTCTTAGGCCATTGTGGTCTGTCATATATTTCTTCAGCATGTTGATCAAAGTCAGCATCAAAAAATAAATTATGATGTTCCAGTCCTTCTATTCGTTTATCAATTCCAATATAATACATCAGGCAGGAAGGAGCCATCTTGCGCGACTTCCAATAGCTTTCTGTATAGTTACGATATTTTTGCTCCAATAGATTTTGTTCAACATGATGATAATCGGCTGCACCAATTACAATATCGGCTTTATAAGTAACTCCGTTTGAAATCACACCGGTGGCCTGTCCGTTTTCAATAATTATTTTTTCAACGGTTTCATTTGCCTTTAATTTTACTCCCTGTTTTTGAGCTACATTTACCATTGCTTCGACAATCTTAAACATACCACCCATAGGATACCAGGTACCAAGAACAATATCGGCATAATTCATCATACTGTATAAAGCCGGGGTTTCATTTGGTTTGGCCCCAAGGAACAATACAGGGAATTCCAAAAGTTGTACCAATTGAGGATTGGTGAAATGTTTCTTAATATATTTGCTGATGGATTTGAATAAATCCATTTTTACAACTGCATTCAATATTCGGAAGTCGATGAACTCGAGAATGGAAAGACTTGGTTTGTGAACAAAATCGCTCATACTCACATTGTACTTATATTCTGCATCCGCAAGGAATTTTTTAAGCGGAACACTGCTTCCCTTTTCATGTTTTTCAAATAACTGATAAAACTCATTCAGGTTGGCCGGAATACGCATTACATCATCTTTTCCGAAGAATACAGCATAAGAAGGGTCCAGGCGAACAAGGTCATATTGTTCAGCTACGGTGGTATTAAATTCTTTAAAATAGTTTTCGAACACATCAGGCATCCAGTACCAGGAAGGTCCCATATCGAAGGTAAACCCATCTATCTCTAGCTTTCGTGCACGCCCGCCCGGCGAAGCGTTTTTTTCGAGTAAGGTAACATCAAATCCTTTTTTGGCAAGCGAGGTGGCTGCAGATAATCCGGCAAAACCAGCTCCTATTACTACTACTTTTTTCAACTATTGATTTATGTTTTTCAGGGTTGAAATTGTTGCTGCCGGACTTGCAGAGGAAAATACGGTATTACCCGCTACCAGAACATTGGCACTGGAATCAATCAGCTTTTTATAGTTATTCAAATCCACACCTCCATCCACTTCAATAAGAGCTTTTGATTTAGTGGTACGTATAATATCACGCAAGTTTTGTATTTTATTATAAGTGTTTTCAATAAACTTTTGCCCTCCGAATCCAGGGTTAACACTCATTACCAGTACCATATCAAGGTCGCTAATGATGTCGTTCAGCAGGTTTACAGATGTATGCGGGTTAATAGCTACCCCCGCTTTCATTCCTAATGCTTTAATAGCCTGAACGGTTCGGTGTAAATGAGTACAACCTTCCAGGTGAACAGTCAATATATCTGCACCTGCCTCTTTAAATTGTTGCAGGTATTGATCAGGGTTTGCAATCATTAAGTGAACATCCAATGGTTTGGTGGCATATTTTTTTATTGCTTTTATTACAGGAAAACCAAATGAAATATTAGGAACAAATACCCCATCCATTATGTCCACATGAAACCAATCGGCTTCGCTATTGTTAATCATTTCCACATCCCTTTGCAGGTTGGCAAAGTCTGCGGAAAGAACGGATGGTGCTATCAGGTGATTCATTTTATTATTATTTAAGTATTAAACAGTTATTACGGTTTATTGTTTTATTTGAATATTTAATTCAATGCAAAGATGTCAAAAATGCATAAAGCAATGAATATAAATGGTCGAAGAGGTTATAAGAATCCCCATCCTAACTCAATAGAATGGGGACGTATTAAATACTAAACTTATAATATTATACATGCATCTGACCTTTCTGAGCCAGCAGCGATTCTTTACTTTCTCTCCAGTTTTCGTCATCCACACAGCAGTCTACAGGGCAAACAGCAGCACATTGCGGTTCATCATGAAAGCCAACACATTCTGTACATTTATCGGGTACTATGTAATAAACATCCATTGTTTTAGGTTCCTGTGGAGCATCTGCATCAGCGGTGGTACCTGTTTTCCCGGTAAAAGTTCCTTTTATAGATGTACCGTCTGCAAAACGCCATTCGTTCCCTCCTTCATATATTGCATTGTTCGGACATTCAGGTTCGCATGCGCCACAATTAATGCATTCGTCAGTTATTTTAATTGCCATATCACTGGTTTGTTTTTAGTAGTTTTGTAAAATAATTTCGACAAATATAATAAAATGGTACTAGACCAACGAATAAAATCTTTTGTTGCACTTGCAAATTTCTTAAAACAATTTTCTGCCAATGCAGCAAAAGAGAATGAAAATGCGCTGAATGATTTATTTTACGACAACCTTGAACAACTGATTAAAACCGTTCATATTTACAATCCCTGGTTTACAGAAGAAAATGTGCGCAATGCACTGGGTGCAATTGCTCAAACCTTAAATGAAGAAGAACTGGTGGAATGGGCCTCAAAGTATATTCACCAGTTATCCGCAAATAAAGCACCTAAGCAAGTGGCTGTAATAATGGCGGGAAATATTCCAATGGTTGGTTTTCATGATATGCTTTCGGTTTTGTTGTCCGGAAACATATTTATTGGCAAACTTTCTTCTGACGATAAATTTCTAATGCCTTATCTTTCAAAAATACTCATTGCTACAGAGCCTGAATTTGCAGGATTGATTGAGTTTACAGAAGGACAATTAAAAGATATGGATGCAGTTATTGCTACAGGCAGCAATAATTCTGCCCGTTATTTCGAATATTATTTTGGTAAATATCCTCATATCATTCGTAAAAACAGGAATTCGGTAGCGGTGCTAACGGGCACTGAAACCACTGAACAATTGCGACTTTTAGGGAATGATGTTTTTCAATACTTTGGCCTGGGTTGCCGAAATGTTTCGAAACTCTACGTTCCGAAAGGGTATGTATTTGATATGTTTTATCAATCTATTTTTGATTTCAATAATGTGGTGAATAATAATAAATATGCCAATAATTACGATTATAACCGCACTGTTTATTTAATGGCCAACCATCCATCCCTACTAGATAATAATTTTTTGCTCTTAAAAGAAGACACCGGTTTTTCATCTCCAATAGGTGTTTTGTTTTTTGAATATTATGACGATGTGAAAACATTAAATACTGAACTGGAAAAAGCAAAAGAGCAAATTCAATGTATTGTTTCTGGAAGCAGTGATATCAACAATTCAATCCCTTTTGGAAAAGCGCAATGTCCTGCATTAACGGATTATGCAGATGGAGTGGATACCATGAAGTTTTTAGTGGAATTGTAAAAGTTTAAAGTATACAGTTTACAGTTTGTTGTTTATTATTTCTTCGGTCCTGGCTTGTGCCCGTAAAAATGCATACTGGTTCTTCGTTCCTGCCTGCGGTATGCTTTTCTTGCTTTACGGTCGGCCTTGGTTTGCCTTCCTAATTCTGCCCCGCTTGGCTTTACTTTTTTATGAAGATAGGGATTATAACCACCTGAATATTTATGGCAGGAACTTACCGTTATTACTAACAAAGTACAGATGGCTAACAGACTTATCTTATTTATTCTTTTCATTGCTTTACAAAAGTAGAGTAATAACTTCTTTGTATTTATTCGCTTTCCCGTTTTTCTCAACGGAATTATAAACAATTGGAAAATGTTTATTTAATTTGAAATCATTGTTATGAGGGCGGGCTTTGTTAACCCATACCAAAGCACCGCCCCTCACAACCTTGCCCTCACTTTTTCCTTCTTTAATTCCATTCCCTTTTTCCAGTGATGCTTTTTCTTCAGAAATTTCTTATTCGATTTATTTAAGTTTTCCTTGTTATTCACCAGTTGTTGCTTGTATTCTTTCCTGGCAATGGCTATGTTTTTCTCTGTTTCCCTTTTCAATTGCTCACTGGGTTTCATTTTCATGGTAAGGTAAGGATTGGTATGCACCCTTCTTGCGCAGGAACTAAAAACTATAATGAACAATAGAGATAATATGTAAACCTGTTTCATCTTCAAAATATTTTTCATAGTGTAATCAAACAATAGTTTAATTTTGTTTCCTATTATTTATAACGCAATGATTCCAAAAAGATACAGCTTTCTATCTATTATTTTTTTTACACTGTTTGTTTTACCTTCCTGCACCCATAATGAACTACCCGAAAAAGTTACCTATTCAGAACATATAGCGCCCATACTTTATAAAAACTGTACCGGCTGTCATCGCATTGGTGAAGCAGGAGGATTTAATTTACTGACTTACCAGGATGCATCCTCCCGCGGAAAGTTATTAAAGTATGTCACCCAGTCGCGGTTTATGCCACCATGGCCTGCCGATGCCACCTATTCTCATTTTATTGATGAAAAGGTATTGACACAGGAAGAGATAGATATGATTGCTAAATGGGCTGATACGGGTTGCCCTGTTGGTGATTCTGCCAAATTACCTGCACCTCCTGTATTCCCGGTAGGTTCACAATTAGGCAAACCTGACCTGGTGATAAAACTCAAGGATGTGTATAAAATAAAAGGAGATGCACAGGACCGCTTTTTATTAATGCGCGTGCCTTACCAGATTCCAAGAGATACATTTGTTTCGGTGGTGGAAGTGGTTCCGGATAATCGTAAACTGGTACACCATGTTAATGCACAATTATTAAGTTATGAATTTGATAAACGAAAGGATGTGTTTGCCGGAAATTCGGTGGTGGATGTGAAAGATTATCCCACCACACTCGAAGCCTATCAGCAACTCAACCTGGCCAATGATGATGGCACTTATCCCATGATGACCTTTTCGCTGACCAATTACCTGCCGGGAGTAACTCCACCCATTTATCCTGATGGTATCGGAGGGTTTGATTTTACACGAAAAGGAGCCATTTTTCTGAAAGATATTCATTATGGTCCATCCCGCAGAGATACCACCGACCAGACTGCTTTTAATATTTTTTATGCAAAGGAACAACCAAAAAGAAGAGCAAAGGAATTTCAATTGGGGACATTTGGAGTGGTGCCTACTGTGCCTGTTTTAGTTATTCCTCCTGATACCGTAATGACTTTTCATGCGGACTATACGTTGCCCTTCGATATTTCGGTACTGACTTTAAATCCCCACATGCACTTGTTGGGGAAGCAGTTTTTGGCTTATGCCATTACCCCAAAGGGAGATACTATACATCTTATCAGGATAAATAAATGGGATTTCAGATGGCAGTATTTTTACACCTTTAAAACCATGGTTAAAATACCAAAAGGTTCGGTGGTGCATGCCGAAGGAGTGTACGACAATACTCGTAAGAATCCGAACAACCCGTTCAGTCCACCAAGGCTGGTAGCAGAGCGGGAGGGAAGTATGCGCACTTCTGATGAGATGTTCCAGTTTATTGTTACCTACCTGCCTTACCAGGAAGGAGATGAAAACATTTCACTGGAACATAAATAGGTCAATCGCTTTACTTAATCACTATCACTTTTTTCCCGGTTTGTGTTTCATAATCTTTTGCAAATTCCCTGAACTGATGAACCGAATGCCTATCTAGGATGACAATTTTTAAATCTTCCCATTCGTCATCATGAAAAGGCAGGCTCATATCTGTTAATGAAATGCTTCCCAGATAAGTTTCCTTCAGTTTCCAGAAAAAGAAGCGTGTATTTACTTTATACACTTCGTACTTGAAATCGTCTGCTTTACTTTTCGAATAATGTAATTTTATGTTTATTTTATCATCAAACTTTGAACACAGTAATTGTTTTAATTCATCTTCCTTTCCGCCTCTTATATTTTTAACTTTCATAATATGCTTATTAGTAGTATTATTTGTTGTTTGTTGGTATTCAGGAGCACCTTTGGTCTCCTGGTTTTTAAGGAATTTTTCAATTCCCGTTTTGCAGGCCTCTTCTCCTCTGGGAGTAAGTTTGGCCCTGTATCTGTAAGGATCAGCAAAAGCAATTAAATTGCGGGTTAATAATTTTTCTTCTATTAAAACAAAATCGTCAAGCGAAACACCGTTACCGATTAATTTTAACGAATACTCTTCAAAAGCCACATTCCCATTATTAGTATGGAGAATATTTAATAATTCTTTTGCCACTTCCATTTCTTTAGTGGTCATAAGTTTTGGTTATTGATTAAATAAAAATGCTGTTGAATACGCTCCGTTACGGTTATAAAATGAATAATAACCAAACAGAAAAAACGCTAAAAAAGGAAATTGCTAAACAGCAGGGGGCCCGCGAAGCGAAAGGGTTGAAAGGTAATAAGGAGAAAAATTATTTTTATAATCAGGTAAAACGTAGGAAATATAAATGATAAACGGTGCTGTTAAAGTAGCACCGTATAATAATCCATTTGATAATTGAATAAGATTGGCAATTGGCATGGTGCCGTTTATGGAATCAAAATCAAATAAGTCAGAATAAGAATTTGAAGCAATATCAAAACTGAAAAGAGTACCCATGCTATGGACTCCTCCGGCAGATGCGGTTCCATATAGTTTATTGTTGCTTGCCTGCATCAATGCCCCCATTGGGGTTCCTCCTGTAAGCATATCAAAGTCATATAGTTTTTGATAAGCACTAGTAGAAGGGTCAAACCTGAAAATTACTCCCTTATTATTCGCCCCACCGTCTAAAGTATTCCCATATATTTTTCCATCATTTGCCAGTACAAGCCCTCCGTAAGGGCTGCTGCCATCAGTAGTTCCGTTAAAATCAAAAAGGTCAGTATAGGTATTTGTAAGTAAATCGTAACTGTATATAGCACCGGCATTATTATTAAAGGGTCCACCTTCGGAAGCAATACCATATAATTTAGTGTTAATTACTATTGGCACGTAAAAAGGGATAGCACCGGTTATGTTTACAAAATCAAATAAGTCAGTATATGTATTACTCACAGGGTCGAAACTATAAAGCACACCTTTATTATTAATGCCTCCGTATGAGGTGGTGCCATACAATAATCCATTTGGGCCTTCCACTAATCCGCTTTGCGGGAGATTATTATGAGTGATGTCAAAATTATGAACATCGGTATAATTATTTGTTTGCATGTTGATTTCAAAAATGGTTCCTGTAAGCATATTTCCTTTAAAGGAGCAAACACCATAAAGGTTGCCATTTCCTAATCTTATAAGGTTGCAATAAGGCTGCTGTCAACCTGTAGCGCCACATGTATAAACAGTTGTAAATCCTGTTCCGTTTATATTTAATTTGAAGATAGTTCCGTTTTCATTTATTCCTCCATGCCATGTAGTACCCCATAATTCAATATTTTGAGATTTACCTATTAATGAAACAACAAGAATACTGAATAATGAGAGTAGAAGTTTTTTCATAGCAAGGAGTTTTTAGATAGTATGATGTAACAAAGATAAATTAATTACATATATAAACAATTGAGTTTATAACAACCGTCTAAATTATAACCCAATGACCAATGTCCAATAACTTTCCTTTGTTACCTAACTAATAAATAATAACAATACCTTTGTATCTCATTAAAATCATTTCTTTAAAGAATAAAGGCTTTTGAAAAAAATTTACATTGCAGTTATTTTCATCTTCATTCTTTCTTGCTCTTTCGCGCAGGGTGGTTTAGGATATTATTACGATTACAACGGACATTTTAATGTGTTTGACAAAGGAAACAACATTCAGTTGGAAAGCAACCATGTGGACAGTATTCGGGCAGGGGTAGATTACATAGCTTATATTGATTACCGGGGAACTTTAAGAGTGTATTATAATGGAGAAACTCAAACCATTGAAGAAGATGTGCCAAGTTCTATGTTTGCCACTCCTTACGCATTGGTATATAAAATGGCACAACGGTTAATGGTGTTTGAACATGGAGAAAAAAAGCAATTGGCAAAAGCAGTGTATGAATTTACTGCCGAAGAAAACATAGTTACCTGGGTGGATATGCAAAGTGTATATATTATGGCGCACGAAAACGGGCAAACCAACATTGTGGAAGGTTCTGTTTCAGCCAATGTTATCAGGAGCTGCAGGACGGGGAATAATATATTTGCTTACAGCGATATGAATAATAATTTTAAGGTTTATTATGGTGGACAGGTTTATGAAACGGGGGCTACCTTAATTACCGATTATGCCTGTGGAAAAAACATAGTTGCCTATGTGGATGGGTTTAATAATACGTTCAACGTGTTTTACAATAATAAAGCAAGGCAAATAAGTGACCGTGTTCCAAAGAGTTATACGGTGGCAGCCAACATGGTCAGTTATGTGGATTTTGACGATAATTTTATGTTGTTTTATAATGGATCAATAGTTCAACTGGAATCGTGGGTGCCTCTTGCCCAAAAAGCGAGAGGTAATATGATAGAATACTTTAACAATACCGACCTGAAAATGATTTACGGAGGCAGGACGTATAATGTGGATAAATTTATTCCCAATCCTTATGTTTTATTGGGTCCTAATTCAGCTCTATACTTGGATAATAACAAACGACCAAAGTATTTTTATAAAGGAAAATTGGCTACCGATTTTATGAACGAAGAGGTAAAAGACATGTACCTTATCTGGGACTTGCCCGTTTTTAAATATGGAACAAATACCATTGGGTTTTATTACAACGGAAAATTGTATGATTATGAAACCAATAAATAACTGCTGACAACTATACATTAACCAATGAACACATTCCCTGTAAACTATTCTACGCTTGATACAAAAGCATTGCTGCAACTGATAATTGAAAATTATGAAGTTGATGCGAATGCTACTATTACTTTTTTAAAAAGAGGATTTAATGATACTTACCTGATAACCAAACCTGATGGAAAGAAATATATTTTCAGGGTATATAATAATAACAGAAGAACGATTGGAAGTATAAATACTGAATTGGTTATTTTATCAATGATGAAAGACAATACTGATATTGGTATTTCTTATCCGATTGAAAAGAAAACAGATGGTTTGATAATAGAGATAAAAGCACCTGAAGGTGTAAGAACCGGGGTGTTGTTTTCTTATGCTGAGGGAGAACAGATAAGGAAATTGTCAACCGAGCAAGCATATATACTGGGAAGGGAAGCAGCAAGAATTCATAATTTCTCTTTGACATTTGAAGGAGGAACCACCGGTCATAATTATGATATTGCTTCGCAATTTAAACTTACCTTAACTATTCTCAAACCCATTCTTAAAGACTTCCCGGAGCAATATGATTACCTGGTAAAGCTGCAAAAAGATTTTATTAATACATTTATTGATTCCAATATGGAGGAGTTGGCGTATGGAATTTGTCATGGGGATTTACAGGCAGAAAACATTCACTTTACTAATTACAATAGGATAACCATTTTTGATTTCGACTTTATCGGGAAGGGATTCCTGGCTTACGACATTGGTGTATTTATCTGGTACGACCATAAAAACAAAACACCTGAAATAATAAACAGCTTTTTAGAAGGCTATCAAACAGAAAGGAAACTGTCACCCACCGAGCTTAAACTGATTCCTTATTTCAGCACCTTGAGAGCATTGTTTCAAATGACCTTATATTGCCAGACAAATGATGGTCACTACCTGCCTCAATGGCAACCAAAAGAGGTGGCGGCATTTGTAAATAAAATTAAATCATGGCATGAAAAGGAAGTGTTAAAGTACTGGAAATAAGATTCTGATTTATCGTATTCTATTATTTCTTATCTTTCGGAGTTTTTAAACACTAACATGATTCGTAATACAAAACTCCTGATAAGAAAACTCATTTTTCTTATATTCATTATTTTATTTTTGGGATGGCAAACCTTATCTGCCCAATGTACCGTTACTATAGTTCCTAATAGTCCCGTTAGTATTTGCAGAGGAGATTCTGTTATGCTTACTGCCTCCGGTGCCAACACCTATAGTTGGAGTAATGGTGGTAGTTTAAGTTCGCCAACCGCTGCAAGTGTAATGGCATCTCCAAATTTTACAACAACTTATACGGTTACCGGAAATTGCGGTGGTGGAAATAATGGACAAGCACAAATACAGGTTGTCGTTCATCCAAAACCGGTTGCAACATTTGTCTTTGGCCCTAATAATGCCTGCTCAGGTACTGCTGTTAATTTTACTTCCAATGTTGTGAACGGTACTCCACCTTATTCCTATTCATGGACATTTGGAGGTGGTGGTACTTCCACTGCTGCAAACCCCAGCCATACTTTTACTTCTGTTGGATGTGGATCGGTTAATCTTAACAATACGTTGATTGTTACAGATGCGAATGGATGCCGGGATACGGTTTCTAATCCAATAACCGTTTTGCAGGCACCCGATGTTCAGTTGGCTGATGCAAATGTTTTAAGTCCGTTCAGTAATTGTTTGAACAACCCTTCTCAATCGAATCCCAATGATACCATTGTGGTGAATAATATTTCACCAAGTGCAGGTTGTATCACTACTTATAATATCAATTGGGGAGATGGAAATATTCAGAATGGATTAACAGGAGCTGTATTTCCTTTGCAACATATTTATACTTCTCTTGGTGCTTTTAATATAGTGGTAAATGCCATCGGTGCTAACGGCTGCACCGGTTCATCCACTTACCTGGTAGCTAACCAAAGTAATCCGGCCGGTGGTCTCTCCACATTAGGAAGTACAGCAGGTTGCGGTCCGATAACATTACCTTTTTTGATTAATAACTGGCAAAGCAATTCACCCGGAACAACCTATAACCTTGATTTTGGTGATGGTACTTCAGTGCTTCTTACTCATCCTTTGAATCCGGGATTAACACAAGATACGGTTTATCATACCTACACCACATCTCCTTGTCCTGCCACTCCATCTTTTACTGCCATACTTACTGTAACTAATGCCTGTTCTAGTACTGCTTATACGGCATCAAATATTCAGGTAAGGACAAGACCTATTGCAAACTTTACTGCAACACCAACTCCTGCCTGTGTGGGTGTTCCTGTTTGTTTTACCAATACCAGTGCAGCAGGTTACGGACCTAATTGTTCAACAGGAACGATATATGCATGGAACTTTGGAGATCCAGCATCGGCTGGTCTTAACACATCTGCTGCAGGAACTCCTCCCTGCCATTCTTTTGCAACTGCCGGAACTTATACCATTTCATTATCCACTTCCAATGGTTGCGGTTCTAAAATATTACACAACAGGTTTGTGTAACACCTACACCAACTCCGGCATTCACTTTAAATAACAATACCGGATGTGCTCCTTTAAACGTAAATGCTACAAATACTTCCAACACATTGAATAATTGTGTGGCTGCAACTTATTTATGGACCATTACTTATACTGCAGCTCCTCCCTGTGCGGTATTCTCTTCTTATAGTTTTACCGGTGGAACAACTGCTACTTCCACTAATGCTTCGTTTTCATTTGTTAATGCAGGAACCTATACCATTACGCTTGCTGTAACGAATCCTTGCGGAACGTTTACCACAAGCCAGAATGTCGTGGTAAAAGGTCCTCCGATAGTTACGGTAACTCCTGTACCTAATTCATGCGGACCTGCAAGCGTTTCACCAACATCAAACGTAATCAATTGCGGCACCAATGCACCGGTATATGCCTGGACTTTTGGTGGTGGGGTACCTGCTAATTCAGCGGTTGTCGCCCCACCTGCTGTTTCATTTGCGGCAAACGGTAATCATACTATTTCTCTTTCAGTTACCAATGAATGTGGTTCAACACCTGCCAATACTTCATTTAATGTTAATCCATTACCGGTGGCCAATGCAGGACCAAATGTTTCCATTTGTGCAGGAGTACCTACCAATCTTTCAGGAAGTGCCGCAGGTGGTACACCGGGATATTCTTATGCATGGACAAGCAACCCTGCAGGATTTGTTTCTGCATCGCAAAACCCTTCTGTTTCTCCTATCGTTACTACTACCTATTCATTAACCGTTACCGATGCCGGTTTATGTACTTCAACTGCACAGGTGGTGGTAACTGTAAATCCATTACCGGTTGTTACTGTTAATTCACCAACCATTTGTATTGGAGGAACTGGAGTTCTGACTGCCGGTGGCGCAAATACCTATCTATGGTCAACAGCATCAATATTAAATCCTATAAATGTAAGTCCTGCAATTACTACCACCTATACAGTTACAGGAACAATTACAGCTACAGGTTGTTCGGCTACTGCTACAAGCACGGCTACTGTGAATCCATTACCTATAGTAAATGCGGGACCAAGTATAACACTTTGTAATCAGCCGATTCCTTATAACTTAACCGGTTTTTCTCCGGCTGGCGGAACATGGAGTGGAGCAGGGGTTACAGCAGGTGGTGTGTTTACTCCTTCTGTTGCAGGGAATTTTACACTTACTTATTCATATACCAATCCTGCAACTACCTGTAGTAATACAGATACCATGATTGTGACAATTGTAGCACCACAGACTGCCAATGCCGGGACAGGATTTACAGTTTGTTCAAACGCAGCAACTGTTGCACTTGCCGGTTTTAGTCCTGCAGGTGGAACATGGACAGGAACAGGAATAGCAGGTAATTCTTTTAATCCTGCAACTGCAGGTGCAGGTGCATTTATACTTACTTATACGTTTGGTACTGGTACCTGCGCATCTTCAGATACTATAATGGTGACGGTGAATGTACCACCAAATGTTACTGTTAATTCATCTACAATATGTGCAGGACAAACAGCAACACTCACCGCAAACGGAGCAAATACTTATGTTTGGTCAACAGCCGCTGTTATTAACTCGATTTCGGTAAGCCCTGTTGTAACTACAAGTTATACCGTTGCAGGTACCACCACATTAACAAGCTGCACCAATACTGCTGTTAGTACTGTTACTGTAAATCCTTTACCGGTAGTAAATGCCGGACCAAGCATAACGCTATGTAATCAACCGATTCCTTATAACTTAGCGGGTTTTTCTCCGGCAGGAGGAACGTGGAGTGGGGCAGGGGTTACAGCTGGAGGTATATTCACTCCTTCTGCTATCGGTAATTTCACTCTTACTTATACTTTTACTAATGTTGTAACCACATGTAGTAGTTCAGATACTATGATTGTAACTGTCATAGCTGGTCAAACAGCTAATGCAGGTACAGGCTTTCCTATTTGTTCGAATGCAGCTGTTGTAAACCTTACAGGTTTTAGTCCTGCCGGGGGAACATGGTCAGGAACCGGAATAGCAGGAAATACATTTAATCCTACCAGTGCCGGATCAGGTAATTTTATACTCACTTATTCGTATGGTGCTGCCACCTGTTTATCAACGGATACTATAATGGTAACAGTAAATCCTCAGCCAACGGTGAATGTAAATTCTCAAACCATTTGTGCAGGACAAACAGCCACACTTACTGCTACCGGAGCGACAACTTATCTTTGGTCAACGGCTTCTGTTTTAAATCCAATAACGGTAACACCTGCCGCAACCACAACTTATACAGTAACAGGAACCATAACAGCCACCGGATGCAGCAGCACTGCCACAGGAACTGTAACAGTAAATCCATTGCCAATAGTAAATGCAGGAACAGGAGTAACCTATTGTAATCAATCATCAACTATTACCTTGGCTGGGTATTCCCCTGCAGGCGGAACATGGACAGGAACAGGAATAATAAATGGTGCACTCGGAACATTTAACCCTTCTGTCCCAGCGGTTGGAACTAACATATTAACATATACATTTACTAATGCAAACGGTTGTATAAACTCTGATAATATAATCAATACCATTGTACTTCCTGTGTTTGCTAATGCCGGGCCGGATGATACCATTTGTTTGAACAATGGATTATTTAATTTAACTGGTTGGTCGCCATTAGCAGCCACCTGGACCGGAACAGGTATTACCAATCCTTCAGGAGTATTTAATCCTGCTGTTTCGGGAGTTGGAACATTTACCCTTACCCTTACTTATGGAACTGGTACCTGCTTAACCACTGATACGAAAACGATAACTGTTCTTGCTTTGCCGGTTATTATTCCCGGGGCAAATGAGAATACCTGTATCAGCACAGCTGCATATAACTTAACCGGTTTTTCTCCTCTAGGTGGAACCTGGTCAGGAACGGGTATTACCAATGGTGCTCTTGGAACATTTAATCCTGCAACAACTGGTGTTGGAACGTTTACATTAACCTATACATACACGGACCCAGTAACTACCTGTACTAATACGAATACAAAAACAGTAACTGTGGGTGCACTTCCGGTGGTTGCATTTACTAACAATGCGATTGATTGTATAAATAACCCCGTTACTTTTACTAATAATACAACTGGAGCTACAACCTATTCATGGAATTTTGGTGATGGAGGAACCTCTATTGCAACAACACCTTCGCATACTTATACCACTCCCGGAAATTATACTATCCATCTTATTGCTTATTCACCACTAGGTTGCAGCGACTCTATAACCAACACTATCCAGATAAATAATGTTCCCGTTTCCAATTTTACTACCTTTCCTGATGTAGGTTGTGCTCCATTGAATGTTTCCTTTACCAATAATTCAACAGGAGTAATAACCACTTATGCATGGAATTTTGGAAATGGAAATTCTTCTGCACTTGCTGCGGCTCCCAATCAAACCTATTTGCAAGGCTTATACGATACCACTTATGTGTTTACTTTAACAACTACCAACTCATGCGGTTCGAATACATTTACTGATTCTGTGCTTGTTCATCCTACTCCTGTTGTTAATTTCGGAACGAATGTAAATTCAGGATGTTCTCCTTTTAACTTATTAGTGAATAATAATTCTACAGGAAATTCTTCCCAGTTCATCTGGGATTTTGGTGATGGTTCTCCGCTTGTAAATACAGCCAATCCTGGCTTCCATACCTATACGACCGGAGCTACGGATACTACTTATATAATTACATTGGTGGGTATTAATCTTTGCGGTTCAGATACGGTAACTCATTCTATATTGGTGATGCATAACAGTGTTACTGCTTTTTTTAATACTACACCTGTTTCTGGTTGTGCCCCTCATACAGTAACATTTACCGATGTTTCCACCGGAGCTACCTTTGTTTCGTGGGATTTTGGTGATGGAAATGTTTCCACTCAGCTTAACCCTGTGCACACCTATCTGAATGCCGGAACGTACACTTGTTATGAATATGTAAACAATGGTTGCAGTTATGATACTACATCCATAGTTATTACCATTCACCCATCTCCTTTATTAGCTTTTGCTCCTGATATGCCTGTAGTTTGTGCCAATCAACCGATAACATTTATCAACAGTTCTACTAATTCGGTTAATTATAACTGGAACTTTGGTGATGGAACAACCTCTAATCTTACCAGTCCTGTTCATCTGTATGCTGCAGGTGGAACCTATACGATTACCCTGGAGGGCACATCTGCTTCTTTTGGTTGCCTTGATAGTATAACGCAAACATATACTGTTAATTCTCTACCAGTTCCCAATGTCTCTTCCAATGTGGCTTTCGGATGTTTAGTATTGGCTGTTAATTTTACCAATACCAGCAGCAATGCTACCTTTTATACCTGGGATTTTGGAGATGGAAATACTTCCACATTACCTGCACCATCTCATACCTATCCCAATACAGGTATTTATGATGTAAACATGGTGGCAATTAATCTTAACGGTTGTACTGATTCAATGCAATTGCAGATTAATGTATATCCTAACCCGACTGCGAATTTTACAGTAGGTGCTCCTTACGGTTGTTCATTACCTTCAACGGTTAGTCTTACCAACACATCCACAGGTGCTGCCGGATATTTATGGGATTTTGGAAATGCAGTAACTTCCACTTTAGTTAATCCTACTGCTACCTATATTGCAAATAACCCTTACACCATAACTTTGATTGCTACCAATACATTTAATTGTGCGGATACTGCAACTAATAGCTACACTGTTTTTCAACCACCACAAACTTCGTTTACTCCTGATGTAGTAAATGGATGTCAGCCTCTTGATGTTGTATTTACTAATCAAACGGTGAACGGAACCAATTATATATGGAATACTGGGGATAATAATACTTATAATACTACCGGGGTAATACATACTTATCCAAACCCGGGAGTATATACGGTTACGTTAATTGCAACCAATACCACACCTTGTGCTGATACAACTATACTTACTAACCTGATTACAGTTTATCCCCGACCAACCGCAGGCTTTTCAATCGACCCGCAGGAAACAAATATTTTAACTCCTGAAGTTACAGTAGTTGATCATAGCACCGGAGCCAATACCTGTGAGATGTATTGGGGAGATGGGACAATAGATTTGACATGCAATAATTTGCATAAGTACACTACAGATGGAACATACACGGTGATGCAGGTAGTTTCCAATTCTGATGGATGCAGTGATACGGCTTATCATACAGTGACCATCCATCCTGTATTTACTTTTTATATTCCCAATGCCTTTACACCAAATGGCAATGGAGATAATGATGAGTTTTACGGACAAGGTACCGGCATTAAATCTTTCCAGATGGATGTATACGATCGTTGGGGAATGAATTTATTTCATACCAATGATATTAATATCCATTGGGATGGAAGGGTAAACGGAAACTATGTTCAACAGGATGTTTATGTTTACAGGGTGGTGCTTACCGATGTGTTTGAAGACGAACATAAATATAAAGGTACGGTGACAGTGGTTAGATAATACCTGCCTGAAAACCTGAAGACAACTGATTTCCCTTTTTAATTAACTTATTTCTTTTTGCCAGGAGAAAGTATCAACCTCAAAGAGGTGTCTTTTGTAATATATGCCCATGCCCAGTTGATAAATATTATCAGTTTATTTCTTACACTAAGTATGAGCATCAGGTGCAGAAACATCCACGTAATCCAGGCGAAATAACCTTTGAATTTAATAAAAGGTAAATCCACTACAGCCTTATTACGACCTACTGTTGCCATGGTACCAAGGTCTTTATATTCAAATTCCGTAGTAGGTTGTTGGTTTAGTATTCGCTTTAAATTTTTGGCAAGATTCTTTGCCTGGTTAATGGCTACATTGGCCACCTGCGGATGGCCCCTTGGATAGTTAGGTGTTTCCATAAAAGCAATATCTCCTAAAGCAAAAATGTTTTCAATGCCATCCACTTTATTCACTCTATTTACTTTTATCCTGTTGCCGGAAGTGAAACAATCAGTCGTAAGTCCGGGTATAAGATTGGGAGTAACACCTGCAGCCCAAATTACTGTTTTTGTTTTCATGATATTCCCGTTAGTAAAGGTTAGCAAATTACCATCATAGTTTTTAACCAGAGTTTCAGTAAGCACTTTTATACCCATTTGTTCAAGGTATTTTCGCGAAGCTGTTTTGGCGGTATCACTCATGTTATTCAAGGTATGTTTGCTTCCTTCCACAAGTGTAATGTTGAATTTCGAAAAATCAATTCCCGGATAATCTTTGGGTAGTATGTGTTTTTTTATTTCTGCAAATGCTCCTGCAAGTTCAACACCCGTTGGGCCTGCACCGGCTATCACCAGATTGAGTAAACTTTCTTTTTCTTCTTCTCTTGCGGAGATAATATTTTCGAATGTCTGAAGTATATGGTTACGGATAGTGATGGCATCCGAAGTTGATTTTAAAGTAAATGAGTTATTATCAATTTCTTTATTACCAAAAAAATTGGTTTTACAACCGATTGCAATAACCAGAAAATCGTATTCAAACTCACCAATGGTGGTTTCAATTTTGTTTTCTGTAGGTCGTATATTGGTGACTTCGGCAAGTCTTACCTGTAGATTTTTTTTATTTTTAAAAACATTGCGCAGAGGAAATGAAATACTGGAAGGTTCTATTTGCGAAGTGGCTACCTGGTAGAACAAAGGCTGGAACTGGTGGTGATTAACTTTGTCAATTAATAAAACATCAAACAAATCTTCATTTAATGTTTTTACAAATTGTATTCCTGCAAATCCGCCACCTACAATTATTATTTTTTGTTTTGGCTTCATTTTTTTTACAAAGGTATACAAAACAAATTGGACTTAAATTACATCCTGTGTTATAAAATTCTTTTGCCTTTTTCACTTTCACGAATGACTTGCTCCAGCCTAGAAAAACGGGTTGTTTCCTGCTTTACATTCATTATACGGTGGATAATTACTCTTTGATAGGAGGGAGCTTGTTCAGTAAAAAACTTCCGTGCTGTTTTGTTGGCTTTAAATTTCTTTTCGTATTCTAACGAAAGCTGTTGCGGTTCATTTTCGTATGCATAACCCCAAGGTGATTAGAAATCTCATTGAGGAATAAAATATTTTTTAACATATTGTTAAAATGGGTTTTATTGTATTGTAAAAATTAAACTATGCAACTACAATCGTTGGAGCTTTTTTGCTAATTTACAACTGCATTCAACCAATTGTACTTATAAACTTGCATTTTTGCAACTATGCTCACAGACTTGTGTGAGCATACTTGCATTTTTACAACTACGCAAAAAGAGTTGTGGGAGCTATGTTGCATTTTTACAACAATGCTCACACAGTTGTTTTTATTGAGTTTCAGAGATTCGTAAAAAGAAACTCATTTTTGGCAGTTTTTATAAAAAAGAAAGAATTCCGGATTTTTACATCCTGATATATTACCTCTTTTTGTTGTTTTTGAGTTTAGGCTACCATCACTTTCATTTTCTCATGGTGTTTCCTCCGCACAGATTCTCCGATGGGAGTGGGGGTGCCATCATCATCTATCCTCACAAAGGTAATATTTGTGCTGCAAACAAGGGTTTCTTCCCCGCTATACAGGCTGTATTTCCTTGCCTCCAGCGCTAGTGTAATGGAGGTGGTGCCCAGTTCCACCACTTCCCCTAAGATACGAAGGTGTTGCCCGGCTTTCAGCGGTTTTTTAAACAGGAGTTCGCCCACCCTCACAGTCACCATGTTAGGGGTGTAACAGTATTCGGTGGCAAAAGCAGCTGCCGCCTCGTCTATCCAGGCCATTAATGTGCCTCCGAACAGGTTGCCATGAATGCCAATGTCCCGGGCCAGCACTATTTTTTTTGTTATCAGTTTCATTTTTTCAGATTTGGTTTATTTTTATTTGGTTAAGGTTAAGAGCAAAAAAAGCCCTGCAATATTTTGCAGGGCTTGTTTTTATATAATGTGTTTTTTATCAATTTCATTTCATCATCACAAAAAGCAATATCGCTGCAGGGTGCTTGCGCATCCAGCATTTTACAGACATCTTATGTTTCAGTGATTGCATTTGTTTTATTTTTTACGGCACAAAAGTAGGTAATGATTTTAATCCTGCAATGGAATATGCATTATATTAATGTTAACGTTTCTTAAAATGATTATACTGATTATTTCATCAGTTCCTTGAATGCGATAAGTAGAGAATTAATTTCTTCCAGAGTTTTATTATATATAATAATAGACTCATTATTAATTTTTGTTTTAGCAAGAGGAATTAATAACTGGGTTTCATCCGTTTATTCTAATTCAAAGTAGAAAAGAAAACAATGAGAATAAGTAACAAATCTACTTTAATTTTTTAGAAGAAAAAGTGAATTTTCAAAACGATAAAATCAGGAACAAAATAAATAAAAAAAGCAATCTTTTAATTTCTGGGAAGAAGAGTAAGTGAGGAATACTAAGAAATTGAGTCGACCGACTTATAATAATGAAGAACGTCTTTTAAACTTTGTTCAGTGGAGATGGTAGGAGTCCAACCGGTATCTTTCCTGATTTTTTCGTTGCTGCCAATTATTATCGTGTTATCGTTAGGGCGAACAAGAGCCGAATCCGTATGATGGCTAACATTGATGTTTAATTCAGCAGCCATTATTTGAATGGCTTCATTTAATGAAGTGCCTTTGCAGGTGCATACATTATACAACTGGCCCTTTACTCCTTTTTTAAACAAAAGATAATAGGCTTGTACCACATCTCTTACATCCACAAAATCCCGGATAATGGAGGTGTCGCCTGTGGTCAGGTCTTTTACTTCCGAATTATTTTTACTCAATGCAATCAGTTGCTTTGCAAAGGATGGAATAACAAAAATATCTTTCTGATAACTGCCAATATGATTGAACGAACGGGTCATTACTATGTCCATTCCGTAACTGTCTACATATACTTTTGATAGCATTTCCTGGGATACTCTTGCTACTGCATAAGGGCTAACAGGTTGCAATGTATGTTCTTCCTTTAAAGGTAAATCGGCTGCATTTACGTTTCCATATTCCTCTGAAGAACCAATGGAAAGAATGCGGCATTTAATTTCCAGCAAGCGTATGGTTTCAATAAGATTCAGGAAAATATTGGTATTGTTGGTAAAACTTTCCACCGGTTTTTTCCAACTCATGGCCACACTGCTGTTAGAAGCAAGATGCAATACATAATCAGGTTTAAAGTCGGAGATAACCTGTTCCACCTGTTCCTTGTTCAGCAAATCTATTTTACGAAAACTACAGGAAATATATTCGAAATGAGTAAGGTTCAGATCGGTTTGATTAATGTCAATACCCAATACTTCGGAAGCAATTTTATTTGCTTCGAGGTAATCTAAAAAATGTTTGCTCACAAATCCCGAAAAACCGGTAATTAAATATTTTTCTTTCTTCATTTATTTATTGGGTTGGCAAAAGTAAACAATATTTTGAAGTGGAAGTAAAGGGTAGGTGGTGAAATAAAAAGTGAAGAATAGCAACATCTGCAAAGCAGAAATGAAAACAATAAATACTTTCTTGCAGGTAATTGTTATATTTGTCCTGATTGCATATTTATTTGCCCGCAATTAAAATATATGAAGATTTTACAGATATGTAGCAAAATGCCTTTTCCACCAAAAGATGGAGGAAGTATTGCTATGAATATACTTACGGAAGGTTTAATAAAATGTGGTAATGAAGTAAAGGTACTTGCTGTAAATACTCCCAAACACTTTATAAAGGAAGAAAACATTGACCGCGAATACAGGAAAAGAACTGATTTTAAATCGGTATTTATTAATACTTCCATCAAACCCTTTTCGGCTTTTGTAAATTTGTTTAGCTCTCAATCCTATAATGTCGTTCGTTTTTATTCGAATGATTTGGAAACGAAACTGATAAAAATATTAAAAAGTCAGGAGTTTGATGTGGTGCAACTGGAAACATTGTGGGTGGCGCTTTATGTTGATGTTATCAGGAAACATTCAAAGGCAAAAATAGTATTGCGTTCGCAAAACGTGGAATATGCCATTTGGGAACGCCTGGCAGAAGCGGCTTCCAATCCCTTGAAAAAAATGTATTTGAAACTGCTTGCAAAGCGGCTAAAGAATTATGAGCTTTCCATGCTTAATAAATACGATGGCATTGCAACCATTACAGATATTGACGGAAATGCCTTTAAAAAATTAGGATGTACCGTTCCAGTTATTAATATTCCGTTTGGAATAGATATTTCAAAATATAAAGAAGATAAATTGAGTGCCGAATTCCCTTCTGTGTTTCATATCGGGGCAATGGATTGGATGCCGAATTCAGACGGGATAAAATGGTTTCTTGAAAATGTATGGAAACAAATTCCTGCGCTTCATCCCGATGTAAAGTTATATCTGGCTGGGCGTAATATGCCGGAATGGTTAAGCCAATTAAAAATGCAAAATGTAGTAGTAGTGGGAGAGGTGGAAGATTCTCATTTGTTCATTAATTCCAAATCAATAATGATAGTTCCGCTTTCTTCAGGTGGAGGCATGAGGGTAAAAATTATAGAAGGCATGGCCTTAGGCAAAGCCATTATTTCCACTTCCATAGGAGCAGAGGGAATAGAATATGAAAATGGAAAAGATATTTTGATTGCCAATACTGCTGGCGAGTTTGTGGAAGCATTAAACAAATGCCTGGGTGATAAAACGTATACTGAAAGGGTTGCTCACAATGCTCGAATACTTGCAGAAAATAAATATGATAATTTAGCAATCTGTAAAAAGCTAACTGAATTTTATCATCAATTAATTTTAAATTCTACCCCTGTCAGGGTTCCAAACCCTGACAGGGGTAATGACACCACAAGCTAACGAAATGAAACTCCTTGTTATATTATCCCGTGTTCCCTATCCCCTTGAAAAAGGGGATAAGCTAAGGGCGTTTAACCAAATAAAGGAGCTTTCGAAAAGAAATAAAATCATTTTGGTAGCATTAAATGATTCCAAACTCGACCCAAGAGCATTGGATGAATTGAAAAAATATTGTGTGGCCATTTCTATTGTTCCATTTTCCAAACTGACTGTTTTTAAAAACCTGGTAAGGACTTTTTTCAGCAGTAAACCATTGCAGGTGGGATATTTTTATTTCAGTAAGGCGCAAAGCAAGGTGGACGAAGTGATAAAAAAACATCAACCGGATCATATTTACTGTCAGCTCATTCGTACTACCGAATACGTGAAAAAGTATAAGGATATACCTAAAACATTTGACTATATGGATGTGTTTTCGAAGGGAATAGAACGAAGGAAAACAACAGATCCATTTTATATGAAGCCATTTTTAGGAATGGAATACCGAAGGCTATTGAAGTATGAACATGATATATTCTCTTATTTTAAGAATAAAACCATTATTTCCGAGCAGGATAAAAACCTGATTCCTCACCCGGATAAAAATGAAATTACTGTAATTCCCAATGGAGTGGATACGGAGTATTTTAAAGCCATAAAGTTTGAAAAGGAATTTGAATTACTCTTTAACGGTAATATGAATTACCCTCCCAATGTGGAAAGTGTGGAATACCTGGTGAATAAAATAATGCCGCTGGTATGGACTAAGTTGCCTAATGCAAGGTTATTGATTTCGGGTGCATCACCAAGTAAAAAAGTACTGGCGTTAAAATCAGAGAAAGTGGAAGTAAGTGGTTGGGTGGATGATATACGTTATAATTTTGCTATTTCAAAAGTATTGGTAGCACCCATGCAAATCAGTATTGGTCTTCAGAATAAATTATTGGAAGCAATGGCGATGCAGTTACCCTGTGTTACTTCCACACTTGCCAATAATGCAATAGGAGCAAAGCATGATAACCAGGTAATGGTGGCAGATACTCCTGAAGAATACGCGAAACACATTATTGAACTACTGGAAAACGAAACGAAAGCAAAACAGATAGCTTATAACGGGTATAATTTTGTGATTAATAATTTTAACTGGCAAAGTACCACGGCTAAATTAGAGAAGCTGTTTCTAAAAAAATAAAGTCCCGCAATTATTTCGGGACTTTATTTTTGTGGTGAATTACATTTTACCACCCATTGTCCACAAAGACCAGTCTTTTTCAAACTTGTTCCAAACTCCATCAGAACCTGACCATTTCCACTCAGGAACTTCAGACCAGGTTTTTCCACCATCAGCTGATCATTTTAACATTTTCATGTCAATCTTAAGCCATTTTCCATCTTTGTCCTGCCACATGCCATCTTTCACAGCATCCCATTTTTTTCCATCCATCGACATCCATACTCTTGCATCTTTAGCATTCAGTTTGTACCAAACTGTTTTGCCACCTTTCATTTCTTGCCATGTGCCGTCTTTTGATTTCATCCAATCGGTAGCGGTTACCAACACCTTTGAGATTTTTACTTTACTTATTGTTGCATTTGCTGTAAACGCGAAGCAAACAATACTTGCTAATAGAACTAATTTTTTCATTTGTTATTGGTTTTAATTGTTTATACTATCACTTACGAAGCAAAGTTTTTTTTGGATTTAGTATGATTAAAAAAATTTATGGAAATTTTAAATAAAGGAATATGTTTTAGCTTTACACCCTGATAGACTTAACCAACGGTGAAAATTTTACTTTTAGATAATTACGATAGTTTTACTTATAATCTTGTTCATTATATAGAACAGGTTTTAGAAGGAACTGTAGCTGTTTTTAGAAACAATGAAATAGAATTGAGTGATATTGAAAAGTACGACAAAATAATGCTTTCCCCGGGGGCGGGATTACCAAAAGATGCAGGGATTATGCCTCAACTGTTAAAAAAATATTATAAAACAAAAAGTATATTCGGGATTTGTTTGGGTCAGCAGGCCATTGCAGAAACTTTTGGAGGGACATTGTTAAACCTCAATGAAGTATTTCATGGGGTTGCCTCCCCGGTTACTATTGTTGCAGATGATTATCTTTTTAATAATGTTCCCAAAACTTTCAATGTAGGTCGTTATCATTCCTGGGTAGTAAATAAGGTTGATTTGCCTGCTGAACTCGAAATAACTGCAGTGGATGAATTCGGTAATTGTATGGCTCTTAGACATAAAGAGTATGACTTAAGGGGAGTGCAATTTCACCCGGAAAGTATTTTATCGGAATATGGTTTGGAAATAATAAGGAACTGGATAACTAATTAAGAAATGAAACTGACATTTAAAAAGGCTGAAGAAAAAGACATTCCTATCATTAATCAATTAGCTGATGTTATCTGGAAAAAACATTATCCGTCTATTATTACCATGGAGCAGATTGATTATATGTTGGATAAGATGTATTCGACAGCAGCACTTGCAGAACAAATGAAACAAGGCCATCAGTTTACGCTTGTTTATTTGGAGAATGTTCCGGTTGGATACATTTCGATAAGTACAGAAAACGGTAAGGATTATTTCCTGAATAAATTTTATGTGCTTACAGATATACATAGAAAAGGAATAGGAGCAAAACTGTTTGAACATGTTTTAAATCAAATTCCGAATGCGGAGACTATAGAACTTGCTGTAAACCGCATAAATTATAAAGCCATTAACTTTTATTTTAAGCTTGGCTTTACCATTAAGTATTCGTTTGACAAGGAAATAGGAGTGGGATTTTATATGAATGATTTTATGATGATTAAACGAATTCATCCTTTGTAAATATTGATTAATCGCTTCCTGAAGATTGCTCTCCACTTCTTAATCAATACTCAATTGTTTTTTATACCTTGCGCTCTCAAATCTTTCGAATGCTACGAAAACTACTTTCTTTATTGTTCATCGTTTTGTTTTTTACAAACACCACGATTGCCCAGGATTGGGTAAAAAAAATGCAGGATTCCACTGTAAATTTTTATGATGTAAAAAAATCATTTACTAAATATTGGGCAAAGGAAGAACGCAAAGAAAAGTTCAAGTCCCTGTTTACTTTCAGAAAAGAATCGGAAGAAGAAAACGAAGGAATGATGCTTTACAAACGTTGGGAAAACTTTGTTGAACCGCGTATATACCCATCCGGTGACCGAAGCGTTATGGAAGCGGGTAATTCAGAAATCAGAAAACTAATTAATGATCATCAATATAAAGCTTCCCGACAGGTGGGAGGTAACTGGTCGCCAATAGGTTCCTTTGTAGTGCCTGACAGTGGAGGAGGAGCAGGGCGTGTAAACTGTGTTCGTTTTGACCCGTCACATCCTAATACTTTATTTGCAGGAGCTCCTGCAGGAGGATTATGGAAATCAACAGCCGGAGGCTCCGGCTGGGTAACCAATACTGATGCACTCCCTTCGCTTGGTATAAATGATGTGCTGGTTGACCCTTTGAATTCAAATGTTATGTATGTAGCCAGTGGCGATGGTGACCATGCGGATACTTACAGTGTAGGAGTTCTAAAGTCAATAGATGGTGGGATCACCTGGAACATTACAGGACTAAGTTCCACCACCATCCAGGCGCGTTTGGTTTATAAATTATTAATGAACCCTTATGACCATAATATGATTTTTGCGGGAGCAAGTAATGGCATTTTCAAATCAATTGATGCGGGTGTTACATGGGTGCGTGTTTCTGCTTCCGGAACTATTCACGATATTGAATTCAGACCGGGAAGTAGTACAGTAATGTATGCAGTTTCGTCCAATACTTTTTTGAAATCAATGGATACAGGCAATACCTGGACATCGATTTTTGGTGGGCTTCCTTCGCCTTCGGGTGTTAACAGGTTAGCTATTGCCGTTAGTCCTGCAGCTCCCGGTTATGTGTATTTATTGGCTTCTGATAATGCAAACAGTGGTTTTTATGGTTTGTATCGTTCTACTAATTCAGGAACCTCTTTTGTTTTACGATCAAGTTCCCCTGAATTATTGGGTTGGGATGTAAACGGTGGAGGAAATGGCGGACAAGGCTGGTACACGCTTTCTTTGGCTGTTAATCCTATTGATCAATATGAAGTGGTGGTAGGTGGTGTTAATACATGGAAATCGATGGATGGTGGAGATACCTGGTCCATTATCGGACATTGGACAGGAGCTAGCGGAGTGCCTTATGTGCATGCTGATGTACACGATTTAACTTATAAGCCGGATGGAAGTGCTTTATTTGCCGGGACAGATGGTGGAGTTTTTAAAACAACCGATGGCGGGCTATCTTGGACAGACATCAGTGCCGGACTTCAAATAGGGCAGTTGTATTGTCTTGGAGGTTCTTATACTCATTGGGATAAAGTTATACAAGGCTGGCAGGATAATGGTAGCAACCTTTTTAATGCAGGAACATGGGACCATGTGGTGGGAGGAGATGGCATGGAATGTTTTATTGACTGGAATACTTCCCGTTATATGTATGCAGAATATCAATATGGTGCTTTAAGGAGGTCGGTGGATTATGGAGCCAGTTTTCAGAATATAATGAACCAGATAAACGAAACCGGACAGTGGGTAACCCCATGGTGCCAGGACCCGCAGGTGTCCACTACTATTTATGCCGGATTTAAAAACGTATGGAAATCGGTAGATAGGGGTGATAACTGGACTGCTATTTCTACTTTTAATTCAGCAGGTTTAAAGTCATTGGCCGTGGCTGCTTCCAACCCCAATTACATTTATACAACAAACGGTACACTTGTTTACAGAACTACCGATGGAGGAACAACATGGAACAGTGGTATTGTAACCGGAAACACGGGAGCGATATCCTACCTTACGGTTTGTACTACCAATCCACTTATTGTATGGGCAACTGTTTCGGGATATACAGCAGGTAAAAAAGTTTTTAAATCCGTTAATGGTGGAGTAAGCTGGACCAACATTTCCTATAATCTGCCTAATATTCCGGCTAACTGTGTAATAAATCAGACAGGAACTGCGGACGGAGTGTATGTGGGTACTGACCTTGGGGTTTATTATAAAGACAATACAATGACTTCCTGGATGCCTTTTTCAAACGGATTGCCGAATGTAATAGTGGATGAACTCGAGATTCACTACCCAAGCAGTTTGCTTCGGGCTGCTACCTTTGGCAGGGGATTGTGGGAAACACCTATTCGCGACCCTGCATCCAATTTACCTTTTGCTAATTTTAGAGGAGATACCTTGAGTGGCTGTCCCGGTTTTAATGTTCAGTTTTATGATAGCACGCTCAATACTCCCATTGCCTGGCAATGGCGTTTTCCGGGAGGAACACCTGATACATCTTCACTTCAGAATCCGGTGGTGACATATAATACTCCCGGCACTTATAATAATGTAACTCTTTTAGTGACCAATGCCAATGGTACCGATTCGGTTACCAAGTATTCTTATATTGCAGTGAGTCCTAACCTGCGACCGCTTATTTATCGTAACCCCGGAGATACTATTTGTTCCAATACCACAGGGCAGCTTGTTTCGAGTCCTGCACAGACTTATCACTGGTGGCCGGGAAATCAAACCACAATTGGTATTTCGGCAAATACAACCGGTGCCTTTGCTGTTACTACCACAGATGTATTCAGTTGTTCAACCGTATCGGATACTGTTCATATTTATTCTGTTCAGGCGCCTGCTATTCCTACAATTACTATTTCGGGTGATACTTTGTTTTCGAGTGCTCCTTTCGGGAATCAATGGCTAATGAATGGAGTTGTTTTGCCCGGTGAAACGCATCCTTATTATGTAGTTATAAACGGTGGAAATTTGTTTAAAGTAATTGTTACGGATAGCGTGACAGGTTGTTCGGCTGCTTCGCTGAATTTTGTTGGAATTAATGAACTCACCGATATGGGTGTTTCTTACCTTGTTTTTACTAATCCTGCCAGTAATCTAACCACCATTACTTTGCAACAAAATACTACAGATGACCTGGTAATTAATCTGACT
The DNA here is from genome assembly GCA_947479085.1 of Bacteroidota bacterium. Lineage (GTDB taxonomy): Bacteria > Bacteroidota > Bacteroidia > 2-12-FULL-35-15 > 2-12-FULL-35-15 > 2-12-FULL-35-15. Next base: position 180,823 of record CANJYB010000007.1, read on the forward strand.
GATGTATTGGGCAAAATTATTTATACCAAAAAGTATGTTTCTTTTTCAGGAAAAATGGAAACGAGCATTGATGTAAATCTTTTCCCGAAAGGGGTATATCTTCTTTCTATTAAAAATTCAAAAGGGAGTATTGGAAAGAAACTGGTGATTTATTAATTGACCAACTATTTACAAAGTCCACTTAAGTGATAGGTTAATCACTCTTCCTTCCAGAGAATTCCATACTGGTTTGAATACCGGTTTTTGTTTGGTGCCTTCCACCAGACTTTCGTATTTGGATTGTTTATTATTCAACAGGTTTTCGCAATTTAAAACAATACTTCCAAATTTGAATTTCCTTTCTATCATGGCTGCCATGAACCAAAAGTCGTTTACTTTATCGTTGTTGTAAATATACTGATTGGCTGTAAAAGCAGCTTCTAAAGCGAATCTCCATTTTTCTTCCACCGTATAGGTTATCACAGATGAGAATTTATCCTTTGGATTGAATGGTGTATTGATGAACGTGGTATCGAATTTCTGGCGCGATTCGGTATGATTGTAACCAAGGTACACTTCCACTTGTTTGTATGTTAACCTTGCGTAGGTATCTGTTCCGTAACTGTTGGTTTTGTAATCTGCATTGGCAGCAAATAGGTTTTGGGTGGTATCCGTTTGCAGTACTATCGGGTTAGTAATGTGTGCGTAATAAAAGGCCTGGTCTATCTGCAGGTTTAAGGCTTCGAACAAAACGGTATGATAAATAATATCGGCATTGGCACCATACGCATTTTCAGATTTAACTTCTATGCCCACAGGATTGAGGTAGCGCGAAGGTGCTGCCAAATCGAACATGTTAGGTGTTTTGTAACCTGAACCTCCCGCAAGGCGGAACGAAATTTTTCTGTTTGGTTTGTAAAGAAACGATACCCTTGGGAGATAAAAGGAATTGAAAGTGAAATGATAATCGTAACGCATGCCCATCTGCATAATAAGCTTGCTGCTGATGTTCCAGTCGTCCTGTATAAAGCTTCCGGCTGTGTAATTATCGTAATTGCCAAAGCGGGTGGAATCATTTTGAACCAATACAAAGTTTTCGGAAATGAAATTTAAACCTAATACCATGGTATGTTTTTTCAGTTTAATAACATCATTTAATTCGGAATAGGAGGAATACTGAATGCCATTAAATATGGCTCCCGAATAATCGGCATCGCGCTCGTAAGCACTGCCAGCTGCCTTAAAGGAGAAGGTATGTTTATGCGAATGTTTGTTGACAATAGAAAAATCAAGTGTATTTCTATAGGTGTTTTCGGTTTGGATAAAGGGATGTGCATCATCCGGACCGAAGTCGATGGCTTGAATGTCGCCACCGGTGCGGCTATCATAGGTGGAAGTGAAGCTAAGAATGATTTTGGTTTTGGGATTTACTTCAAAAAACAAACGGGGATGAACGGTATAGTTTGTGTTTTTTGGCACTTCGGCAAAGCCGTCTCCGTTAATGTCTTGCGCTTGTTTTACATTGGCTCCTGCAAAAAGTGTATAACCTGTTTTATTTAATTTACCGGAGGTGTAAGCATTCAGGTTGCCTTCGCCAAGGCTGGATGCACTGGCAGTGATGGTGGCTTCGGGTGTTTCGCCCGGTGTTTTGGATATTAAATTTATTAATCCACCAATGGCGCCACCACCGTAGAGTGTAGAGGCTGCTCCTTTTATTATTTCAACCTGTTTTAAATCCAGGGGCGGGATGGAAAGCACACCAAGGCTACCCGAAAAGCCACCAAACAAGGGCATTCCATCGCGCATGATTTGTGTATATTTCGAATCGAGGCCCTGCATACGGATGGCTTCGTTTCCGTTTATCGGGCTGGTGTGTTGCACGGTGATGATAGATAAATCGCCCAAAAGGCTGGATATGTTTCCGGGTACCACAGCGCTTTCCTCGTCCATTTCTTCCTGGCCCATTACTTCTACCATGGTGGGAGAGTCTTCTATGCGCGAGTTGGTGCGGGATGTGGTGATGACTACTTCATCCAGGTTGGTGTCTGTTTCGGGCAGAAAGATGGTGATTGTTTTTTTTGAATCGAGCGGAAAGGTGTAGGTGATTTTTGTTTTTTTATGGGCAAAGGCATAGATGACTATTGTTTGTTCTCCATCGGGTACTTTGCGAAGCGTGACAGAACCTTTGTCGTTGGTGATGTCGGCTATGTTGGTTCCTTCTACACTTACAGTGGCGCCTACCAGCGGTTCGTGGCCGGCACTGTCTTTTACCACTGCACGGAAATTGTTTTGGGCATGGGTGGTAACAGTAATTAAAATAAAAAGACTGATGATGGTTATTTTAAATTTCATGCTACTGATGGTATTGGTAAAAATAAGACCTGCCTTGGAGATTGGGGCAGGGAATCATTGTTTTAAATATTGGTATAAAAGTAGGAAATTAAAGTATTTAAGGTAGAGAAGGAGAGTTAATAAAATATAAATGGTAGGAGAAGGGTGGTTAGGTACTATGGTATTCAGCCTTTGTTGTTGTTTTCTCCAACAAACTTCCATAAAAAAAGAATTGTTTTTTATTTGAAAGACACTCCCTGCTGATTAAAAACCTGTCTTCCCGCTTTACACTTCAATCTTTTTCTTTTTTTGAAATAAAAAAAGAAAAAGGATTTCCGTTGCAATCGGGTTTAGGGAGAAAGGTTCAGTTGCCTTAAATGGCTTTTTTTTAGATATGTTTTAATAAAAAATAAATCCTCTTCTGAAAAAAACAAAAGCCCCTCATTGCTGAGAGGCTTTTGTAATTGTAAATAAAAAAAAATGCAACCTATTCAATAGACATAATAACATTCAGTTCGGTGCTGCCATCGTCCATTATTTCCACCCTTATGGTTTGAGTTCTGAATCCGGGTTTGCTGAATTCTACCATGTAAAAACCTGTTACCAGTTTCTGAGTTTTGTATTTGCCATCAGCCTTGCTATAGGCATTGTCTATCCCGCCATCTATTACATGTACTTTCACATCTCCCTCGGCATCTGTGCTGCCATCGCGGGTAATCAATCCACCAAGGGTACCTTTGTGGTCGGTAGCTTCGTGATGTTCCGGGCGAAGATAATGCTGAGTAAAAAAGTCGTTCATTTTATCGGGCTGGCGTTTAAATAATTTTGCCAAATCCAGCAAATCATCATTCACCTGGTCTTCCCAGACTATTTCGGCAGCATCGCGGTCGGTGCGGGCTCCTTCGGTTTGTCCCATTTTGGTGGTTTGCAATGCACGGGCAGTACCATAGTTGGTTTGAAACGCTGTAAATTTGGTTAATACAGCTGCTCCTCCTGCTTCGGTGGTATTGGCGGTAATGGCAGCCACCAATACATCTATATGAGATGATATGTTTCCTTTGTTTGTATCTCTGGTAACTGCCTGCACTCCTTGCGGAAAAAAGGTATCATACAGTGGCAATTCATTTAACCCTGTAGAAACAAAATAAGCATTCAGCTGGCTGGCTGCTTTTGTAAAGTCCGCCATAATTTTGTCCACCAGTTTGGTTTGTGTTTTTTGTACTGCAAGTTTAATGGCCTCATTATTTACATCGCCAAAAAAAGCGGTATGAGCAGCAAGCATGGTGTCGTACTGGTTTGCAGTGTTTTGGGCCGTTAGTTTCCCTAAATGAGCTTCGCTAAAAAGTCGTTTGTTTTCGTACGAAGCATCTGTAGCCGCAATAGGGTTGGTAAAAAAGTTTTCTAAGTTTATCATATTTTGAGTTTTAAAGATTAGTGATGCAAATATGGAAAAAATATTAATACAAAACACATTGATGAGCAAAATAATTGCTTCTATCGTGCCCCACAGCACCCCGAACAGGTTAATTTCCCTTTCCGGAAGCGACTTTTAGTCCATAATAGCCTGTCAAAAGTGTCGGATATGCCACCCGTAACTTTCGGATAGGGCTTCCGCACACTGCAACATGCCATTCCTAACTTTTGGATAGGGCTTCCGCACACTGCAACATGCCATTCCAAACTTTCGGATAGGGCTTCCGCACACTGCAACATGCCATTCCTAACTTTTGGATAGGGCTTCCGCACACTGCAACATGCCATTCCTAACTTTTGGATAGGGCTTCCGCACACTGCAACATGCCATTCCAAACATTTGGAAAGAAAAAACCTCCATACGCAGGTTATAACGCATTATAATTTTTGTTGCGTGTTTTCCGGTTTTTTAGCAAAAAAGCGTTTTAGGGGCAATTTCGGAAAAAGGGGGATTTTTGCCCGGCTGGTTTTATACATATATATATGTATGGTTTTAAAAGTTCATAAATCCTGACATAAAAGTGCGTAAGTTTTTTGGGGGTGCTGGTAATGAATAAATTAGTATTATTGCAAGTGGGGGGAAATCAGGATATTATCAGTAATGCTGGGTGACGTGCTAACTTTGACCGAATTGCACGAAACGACAATAAGATTAAAAATAATAGTAATTTTGCCCAATGAAAAAAACATATAAAATAGCAAGTTTGTTTTCAGGTTGTGGAGGGCATTGGTGAGATGAGTTTTATTTCCCATTATTACGCAATGAACTGCAGTAAGGTTTAATTTTATATTTCCATGTTTATGCTCGAGCTGGATAGACATACATTTGAGGGCATCCTGAATCAGGTCATTAACGTGCAATTCTGATTTATGTAAAGGTATTTCGCCTCTTTCTAAAGCGGTCATGCTTAATACCTGTTCCACCTGGAGTCTTAATTTTTCGTTCTCTTCCAGTATTATTCCGGAGTAATGTTTTGTTTTATCGCCAAGGGAGTTGTCCTTTTGAATCATTTTACCTGCAAGGGCAATGTTAGTTAAAGGAGTTTTAAATTCGTGGGTCATATTGTTTAAAAACTCGGTGGTATGTTCCGATATTTTTTTTTCTTTCATTAAGGATAAAATGGTTCGCCAGAATAGCACCAATACAATGAGAATAAGAACAACCGAGGTAATGAACATGGTTCCCATTTCGGCAATGATGAATTGATTTTTTTCAGGGAAGATAAGTTTCAGGTTAGCAAGGCTTTTATTTGTTCTGTCCTCAAGAGGTTTATAGTAGCTGTTGAGAATTAGATTGTTTTCGTTCACATGAATAAATTTTTCGGGTTTGGTAACCACAAAAGTATAGTCGATATGAAAATTATAAAACCGCAAGTAATAAGTAAACAAGGAATCTATTTTGTGCACTTCGCTTTTTCCCAGGTTAGCGACTGTTCCGGGAGCATCTTCGGGTTGAACACATGCTCCAATGCTCTGGCAGGCCTGTTTATCAGAACGCAATGCTTCAATGGTTTTTGAAAGCACCATATCGGCTTTTTCGTTAAAAAAGTCTTCTTTGATTTTAGCGGTTTGAAGTATCCAGTTTACCTGTATAATCAGCACTATAACCAAGGCAATGGAAGAGATGGCGATAAATAAATAGGTACGGTTCAATTTCATTAGATGGTCCAAAATTAGCCTTTTTATAATTGATACAAACAGCATTAACAAGTCGTTAACAACAGAATAACTTCTCACTAACAAGTTCTGTTTTAAATTAAAACTACTTTTGTTGCATAAATTTTAAAACCAAAAGAAATATGAAAAAAACTAAAATCAGTTTATTGTTTGTAATAGCTATAACTATTGCTGCCTGCAGTACTTCTAAAAAAGGTGCAAAGTCAACTGCGGCTGCTCCTGCTTCAACAACACCCACCCCCGCGTCCAATGTCATTAAGTTAAGGAATTAGAAAGCATGCTTAAAGTTCTTTGTTAACGGAGGTTTCTTTCGGTTTCGATACTTCGATGTATTTCGTTCAAAACTCCTTTTTGGTCTTATCGGAATAACATTTTTCACAAACAACTTTTCTAAC
>CANJYB010000008.1 GCA_947479085.1 Bacteroidota bacterium
TAGAAAAGTTGTTTGTGAAAAATGTTATTCCGATAAGACCAAAAAGGAGTTTTGAACGAAATACATCGAAGTATCGAAACCGAAAGAAACCTCCGTTAACAAAGAACTTTAAGCATGCTTTCTAATTCCTTAACTTAATGACATTGCCCGTGCAGGTGCCGGTCCAAAAACAAGTAGCAGTATCGCGCAACTATCAGTTGCTTCCCGACAAGGCATTAACGGAGTTTGCACGGAAAGTGATTTTTGCCATGCACTTTAACCCCAACTTCGCGCAATCGAAAAGCAACATAAATGTGCTGGTGCGTTCGGTTACCGAAATGGAAGACAGGCTGAATCAACGTGGAATGGATAACAACCTCCATAACTTTCATTCATTAAAAACACAACGAATGGAAGTGCTAAACCATCTGCATAACCTTTCCAAAACAGTAAAAGAAATAGCAAAAAACAACCCGGAACAGGCAAGTACAATTATTAAAGAGGCAGGATTTGAATGTATGCCTGGTTTGTAGTTTCCTGGAATTATTTTAAAAAATAACCAAAAAAAAAGTGTAGCGAAAGGCTTTACAAAATTGGGCGTTGCTTAGTTTTTCTGGACATTTGGGTTGTAGCGAAGGTTGCTACAAAAAGGAAATATATTTTGGGTTATATTGCCGGGGGGTGTTTTGATGTTGATTCAAATGTGATTCATTCGCAAACGGTGATTAAAGAGTAAGAACAGATTTTAGTAAAAGCTGAAATTCAAAACCTCCCGGTAGAAATATCGGGAGATTTTTATTTTACTAAAAGGAGAAACTAAGAAAGTTTGATTTCATTTAATTAAAAGACAGTAGCTTTGCATTTCAATAATTATCAAAACAAGAGTACTTTAAATAAGTATCACTAAAAATAGAATTAAAAATGAGCAATTCGAAAACAGGAAAAACATTTACTTTAGGTGAGGACTTAACCGTTAACCGCCTTGGTTTCGGTGCAATGCGAATAACAGGTTCAGGAGTTTGGGGGCCTCCCGAAAATAAACCGGAGGCAATAAAAGTATTGAAACGAGCAGTGGAACTTGGTGTTAACTTTATAGATACTGCCGATAGTTACGGACCTAATGTTTCGGAAGAGCTTATAGCCGAAGCGCTCTACCCCTACTCCAACGATTTGGTGATTGGCACTAAGGGAGGATTCCGCAGGTCAGGGCCTGGCGAATGGAGCATTGATGCCAGTCCCAAGCATTTAAAACAAGCTCTCGAAGGCAGCCTAAAACGGCTAAAGCTGGATTGTATTGACCTCTATCAGTTGCACCGCATCGACTCTAAAGTTCCGGCAGAAGAAACTTTTTCATTCCTTAAACAGGCGCAACAAGATGGGAAAATAAAACACATCGGTTTATCAGAAGTAAACATATCGGAAATAAAAATGGGAAGAACGTTTTTTGAAGTGGTATCAGTGCAAAACATGTACAGCATAGATAACCGAAAATGGGAAAGTGAACTGGAATACTGCGAGGCAAATAATATTGCATTTATACCCTGGTATCCCTTAAATGCTGGCAAGGTGGAAAAATTAACTGTGTTACAAAAAATAGCAGACCAAAATAAAAGCACTGTTCATCAGGTGGCGTTAAGCTGGTTGCTGCATCATTCCAACGCCATTTTGCTTATACCCGGCACCTCGAGTGTGAAACATCTGGAAGAAAATATAAAAGCTGCTGCTCTCGAACTTTCGGATGAGGATATGAAAGAACTGGATAAACTGTAAAGAATAATGAGTATTCCAGTTTTACTGTGGAATAAAAAGAGGCTGCATTCCACGTGATGGCATAATTACATTGGGAGTTTAATACTTCCCCTCCGTTTGGTGTTATCAATATTGGTGTGGCCGGTGTGATGGTAAATACTGCGTTGCTTACATCCTGCATACAATTTTGAACATAATCCATAACTCTAACCAGACAATTGGTTGATGGAAGATTTGGAACAGTCCACGCATAAATACCTGTAACATTTGAATAGTTGGTAACAATATTCACCCAGGTTGCTCCGCCATCTATAGAATATGCTATGTTATAAATATTAGATGTACCCTGAGCATTCCACGTAATATTATGAACAGTATTGCCCTGCCATGTTTCTCCACCATTTGGAGATGTAAGAACTACCGGAACGTTAATAGTAAAATACGCATTGCTTTGGTCAACAGTCGAACTGTTCAATGCATCTTTCACACGCATAAGCACGGTGGAAGATTGCACGTTCGGCACCGTCCATACAAAAGTTCCGTTGGTGGAAAGATAGTTACTGCTTACAGAAGACCAAATGGTTCCTCCATCAAGTGAGTAATCAATGTTCCAGTAATTGGAAGGACTTCCTGTTTGTGTCCAGGTGACAGTATATTGCTGACAGGAGTATAATACCTCCCCACCGTTAGGTGCTGTAACTGTAATTGTTTGTGCATTCAAATGCGAAATAAAAAGCACAGCGATAAATAGTAATAATTTCTTCATGTTTAATAGTTTTGTTTGTTTTTTAAAGGGTAACAAAAGTAATCAAACTAATCAAAGAAACGGATGCCGAACACAAAGATTTTTGCACAGAAAAAACATCTTCCTTCAATGGTTATGCATATACAAACAAAGCACTTCTTAACAGTTTTTAAATCTTTATATTTTTTATTGTAAAAGTTAAATTTGTAATATTGTCGAAGAATAATTTTTCTTGAAATAATTAATGTCAATTAAATAAAAATGCGAAACAGGGTTAAGAGTTTTTTTCTGTTTTTAAAACGAATAGGGTTTTACATTCCTTTCACATGGTATTTTGTTTTGTTCACTGTTGCTTCCGGCCTTGGTACTTTATGGTTGAAAAAACAAGACAGCTTTCCTGATTCGGCCTTTTCTGATATTTTTTCATTACTGTTTCGCTTCGCAGTTTATTTTGTTCTGGTTCTTCTTGGCCTGGCGCTTCTTTTTACCGGTATTTCTGTCATTTACTTTTTATGGAAAAAAAAGAAAACCGGGATAGATTTCAGAATTACCACCCCTACCGCTTCTGAAATACAAATGGGAAAACAGCCAATCGAAATTTATCTTCACCCGGTATTGAAACCTTTTTTAGGGTTTATCAAATTACGTTTGAAGTACGACAAAACGCATTACTCAGAAAAGTTTTATTTAATAAAACCAACTCAATTCAAATTCTTTAACACTACCCTTGAAGGTAAATACAACTGGGGTTTAACGGAAATAAAAGAATACCGGGTTGAAAAAGTGATACTTTATTTTGAAGATTTTTTTCAATTCTTTTCTTTTGCTTTAACTATCCATACAAACAGTAATTTCCATACTCAGCCTGTTGCTCATTCTTCTGAAATGATGAATGCCTTTCCTCGAAAAACAGAAGAAACCAGCACCCGGATTGAAGAAATAAAAAAAGTGGAAGGCGAACACATCAATTATAAAAACTTTGAAAGCAATGACGATGTGCGAAGAATTGTCTGGAAAATTTATGCAAAAAACAAAGAACTGGTGGTTCGTATTCCCGAAATATTAGACCCCTATGCTTCTCATATTTATCTTTATGCTTCTTTCTTTTCTGCTTTCGAAATTTCAGGAAATGAAGTCGTGGAAATTCCTTTCCTGAACTATTATAAAACCTTATGCTGGAGTGTCTACAAACAATTGCAGGGAAAGGGCCTTGAAGTTCGATTTGTTGCCGACCAGAATATTCCACAGTCTAAAATGAATAATCAGGATGAACAGGTAAAGTACACCATCTCGGTAAGTCAATGGCACAAGGAAAAGGAACTGCGCGATTACATAAAACCAAAAGACGCTTCGGTGGTTATCATTTCTTCTTTATCAGATATTGACCAGGTCAATCAACTGATAGAACAATTTGGAAATGAAATTTCATTTATTTTTGTTCCTTTAACCGACAGCCTGAACAAACAACACCTTGGAGATTGGCTTCAGTGGTTATTTGTTCAGCAGGAAAAAGATGCCATTGCAAAATATAAAACCAACTGGAGCCTATCCTTATTGAGATTAAAAATTGCCAAAAACGAAAAACAGTTAAAACAATTACTGGAGCAATACGACAAATCTACAGTCATTAAAAAGATAAGTTAACGCCTCCCCTCCCCCGTTTACAATTCATCCTTTAAATTCAACAACTCATCCGTTTTCAACTTTCCCATGTTTGCCATTCAAAGTAATTTTGTCGCATCAAAACCAAATAACTCTTAACACAAAAATTATTCAAATGAAAAAAATTCACACCTTCTTAGTACTCTTCATTGCAGGAGTATTTGCAACCACAACTGTTAATGCACAATCATCCACTCAAACCATTAAAGGAACAGTCACCGATAAACTTTCTCAGGCAACTATACCTGGGGTTAACATTATTATAATGGGTTCCGAACCATTAAAAGGAACAACCTCCGACCTTGACGGGCATTTTAAAATTTCGGATGTTACCCCCGGTCGTTACGATTTAAAAATAACTTATGTGGGGTACCGCGAAATTGTAATTCCCAATGTGGTGGTTACTTCAGGTAAAGAAGTTTCAGTCGACATTGGCCTGGAAGAAAATGTAAATTCGCTAAAGGAAGTCGTCATTTCAGGAACAAAGAAAAACGAAACCAATAACGAACTGGCAACGGTGAGTGGTCGTTCGTTTTCCATGGAAGAAGTGAACCGGTATGCAGGTGGTCGTTCCGACCCATCCCGATTAGCAGCTAATTTTGCAGGAGTAAGTTCTCCTGACGATTCCCGAAATGATATTGTCATTCGTGGTAATTCACCAACGGGTGTTTTATGGAGAATTGAAGGATTAAACATTCCAAACCCTAACCATTTTTCCACAGTGGGTACCACAGGTGGTCCTGTAAGTGCAATTAATACAAACGTTCTCAAAAACTCTGATTTCTTTACTTCTGCTTTTCCTTCCGAATATGGCAATGCAAATGCAGGCGTTTTTGATTTAGGTTTTCGTAACGGCAATTCCGATAAACGCGAACATACAATTCAATTTGGCGCGCTCACCGGATTGGAAGCCATGACCGAAGGTCCCATTAACAAGGAAAAAGGTTCTTCCTATCTCATTGCATATCGTTACTCCTTCACTGGGTTTGCACAGGCATTAGGTTTATCTGTAGGTACTACTGCTACTCCATTCTACCAGGACATTTCTTTTAAAATAAACAGCGGAACTACAAAATTCGGAAAGTTCACTCTTTTTGGATTAGGTGGACGTAGTAAAATAGAATTTAAGCATGATAAAATTGACAGTACGGATTTGTTTGCCGACCCAACTATGGATAGCTACTTTACAAGCGATGTAGGATTAATCGGGTTAAAACATTTTATACGTGTTGGAGAAAAATCTTATTTCAGTACCGTTATTGGTTCCACTTATGCAGCTTCATATTTTACCCAGGATTCCGTTTCAAGGTCGGATGCATCAACCCTGAGAATCATTGAAAACAAAGTAACGCAGATTCATTATTCAATCAACACCTCATTTAACACAAAAGTAAATTCCAAATTATTTATTAAAATCGGTGCTATCGGTGAAGAACTTTACCTTCATCTCTTCGATCGCAGAAGGCAGTTTACTCCTTACTGGAAACAAATCTGGGACTTCAACGATTATGCTACTTTAGTGCAGGGGTACGTTCATGCCAAATACAGCTTTACAGAAAAACTAACGCTCAATGCAGGTTTGCACGGTCAATGGCTGACATTAAATAATTCCTATTCCGTTGAACCACGCGTAGGATTCAAATACCAGGTGAATGAAAAAAATGCATTAAGTCTTGGTTATGGCATGCATAGCCAGATGCAACCTACCGATGTTTATTTTTATCGTGCCTTAAAGCCGGATGGGACTTATGATGAATCGAACCACAACCTGGATTTCACAAGAAGTCAGCATTTTGTATTGGGCTATGATGTATTGCCAGCAAAAGATTGGAGAATAAAACTGGAAACGTACTACCAGATGTTGTCTAATGTACCCGTAACAGTTCAACCAGGTAGTTTTTCGATGTTAAATACTGGTGCAAGTTTTAATCCGAACGAAAATAGTTACCTTGAAAATAAAGGAACAGGGACTAATTACGGAGTGGAATTTACTTTAGAGAAATTTTTCAGCAAAGGATATTATGGCTTGCTTACAGGAACTTTATACGAATCGAAATACAAAGGCAGTGATGGGGTGGAACACAATACCGCCTTTAACGGAAAATACGTTTACAATATATTAATCGGAAAAGAATTTAAAATTGGCAAACAAAAACGCAATGCCATTTCTATTGATGTTAAAATGACAGAAGCCGGAGGGAGATATTATACACCGGTAGATTTGGCTGCATCTCAGGCCGCACATCAGCAGGTATTGCAGGGAGATGATTATGCATATACCGAACGCAATACAGATTTTTTTCGCCTTGATGTAAAAGCTGGTATAACAGTGAACAGTAAAAAAAGAAAACTGGCGCAATCATTATTCTTTGACATTCAAAACGTGACCAACAACAAAAATGTATTTGCTGAAAGATACAATCCGCAAACAAACAACATCAACACAGCTTATCAAATCGGGTTTTTCCCTAATTTTGTTTATAAGGTTCAGTTTTAGATAATAATAAAATCAAAAAGACGATAAGAATGAATTGAAAGATGTCACGCAAAGACTTAAAGAGCGCAAAGGATTTATTACAAAATATGTTCTTTGGGAACTTTGGTCTTTGTGTGAAATATTTTTTGTTACTTTTAACACATGAGGAATAACCCAAAGCGTTTTATATACATGGTACTGGTCGGGATAGGTATTTCCTTACTCCTCGATTCGATCATGCCGTTTCAAAACCCGAATTACAACAGGTTTTACGGAATGCTCATGTCCATCATCATCACCATTACAGTTTGGGAAGGAGTATTGCGCATTGATAGCTGGATGAATATAAAATACCCATGGCAGTCCAAATCCATGAAAAGAGTACTCATCCAATCTCCCGTAAGTATACTTTACAGCGCATTGGTTATTTATTTCATGATGCTGGTATTTAACCGTATTATATGTAAACTTCCTTCTCAAAATCAAGGCACCTTACTTAGTGTATGTATAGTAGTAGGCTTATTGGTTACATCTATATTACTAGCCATCGAAATCAGCATGCAGTTTTTTTACAACTGGAAAAACTCCTTACTCGAAATTGAAAAACACAAAACCGAAACCGCACAGGCTCAATTACAAAACCTGAAAAACCAAATCAATCCTCACTTCCTTTTCAACAACCTGAGTGTGCTTTCTTCATTGGTTTACAAAGACCAGGACAAGGCAGTAGATTTTATCAACCAGCTTTCAAAAGTATATCGTTACCTTTTGGATAACAGGAACAGCGAACTGGTAACGCTCGAAAATGAAATGACTTTTATTCATTCTTACACTTACCTGCTCAAAATTCGTTTCGATAAAAACATTCTTTTTAATATCGACATCGAACCTACTATGCAGCAGCGTTTGATTCCTCCTATGTCATTACAAATGCTGATTGAAAATGCCATCAAACACAATGAAATTTCAAACGAACTTCCATTAACCATTTCCATTTCAGCAGCCAAAGAAGTGTTGAGTATTTCCAATAATCTTCAACTTCGCAGCAATGCCGAACCAAGTTCCAAAACAGGCCTGCAAAACATCATCGACCGTTACCAATACTTTACTACCAACGAAGTAAAAGTAATCAATGACGAAAAAACATTCAATGTCACTCTTCCTTTATTACATCCATAATGAATGCAATTATCATAGAAGACGAACAACTTTCGGCCGAGCACCTGGTTACCCTTTTACATAAAATTGATAAAAGCATTACCATCATTGCCACTTTCGACAGTGTAAAGAAAAGTCTTGAAGCTTTTCAGAAAGGAATAAAAGCCGACCTATTGTTTGTAGATATTCACCTGGCCGATGGATTAAGTTTCGAGCTGTTCAACAAAATCAGTATCGATATTCCTGTAATATTTACCACCGCTTATGATGAATATGCCATCAGGGCTTTTAAAACAAACAGCGTAGATTACCTTTTAAAACCAATTGGAATAGACGACCTGCGGAATGCTATTACCAAATTTAACAAACTGAATGAGCGCCATCAGTCGCTGATTATCGAAAATATTACCAATGCCTATAACAGCCTGAACAAACAATACAAAAACCGTTTCATGGTAAAAATGGGCGAAAACATTACCTCAGTAAAGGCTGATGACATCTCTCATTTTATTGCAGAAGATAAAATAGTGCTGCTTACCACCACTGCCGGAAAACGTTTTGCAATTGATTATACTCTCGACCAACTAGAAACACTCATTGCTCCCGAATCATTTTTTCGGATGAACCGCAAAGTCATTATTAATATCAATGCCATTCAAAAAGTAAGTGCCTATTTTAATAGTCGCCTCATCATCACCTCTCCCGCCCTTTCAGGTGACGATTGCATAGTTAGCCGCGAAAGAGTAAACGATTTCAAATCGTGGCTCGATAAATAAAAAATACTTATTACACAAACCTTATAAACAAAAAAATCCCCCGAAATATTCGGAGGATTTTAATTAATCGAAAGCGAGTGTTTGTTTTCTATTTTATCGTTGCTGAACCTTTTACAAGGTCATATAATTTCTTTGCATTCTCTTCACTATAAGTACTTCCCGCTAAAAACATATTATCCATCGGGCGGGCATCCATTATAGAATAAATAGCTCCGTCTTTCTCCAGATAAAAAGCAAAATGTGCTTCCGGCTCATATTTATTGCCATTTGCTTCGTCTTTCATTTGCATGGAATATACAAAACCATTTGGCTCGTCCACTATTGCTTTACCATTCATATAAGAAGTAGTATTCGTAACACTCAAACTTTTATCAGAAGTAATTGCATCAGCCACACTGCTCGAAGCATTCATAGAAACTGTAATAGTATATGCTTTGTTCAACATAATATCAACTCCACCATTCCCGTTCTTTTCCATCTTTGCATCAGTTGGCACATTCATAGTTACATGAATCATTGGAGCAATAGTACTCAAATCAACCGGAGCCCAGCCTGTACCGTCAATAGTAATTTTTTCTGCAGCCGGTGCAGCACTTTCTGTTGTTGCTTCTGTTTTTACATCACTTGAACCTCCACATGAGCTCAATGAGATAATAGCTACTGCAGAAAAGCAATAAAATAATTGATTGATTGATTTTTGTTTCATTAACATACTTGTTCCTTTTGTTTATTATTATTTGTTTCTAATTATTAAAAAAAATTCCACCGGTTTACAAAAATGAAAAATGAAATGCCTCCTAATTATTATAACCCAAAACAACAACTCTAAGTACATTCCCGATTCATCTTAGCGAACCGATGTAATTTTTCGGCAACAAAAGTAGATATTCCGTTTTCATTGCTTCTACCGTTAAAAAGGTTTTTAACACAATTCCATTTTATTACCTGTAAGAGCATGAATAAGTGGATATAGTTTATTGATACGGAAGTTACTTTATCCTATTTCAGGTGGTTCAAAAAGGTTCTACCATTTAAAAATGTAACCTTTACATCCTTATATAGAGTTCGTAATAACCATATCGTTTTTTGAATACAAAACTGAATCATTTGGGGAACTATTCCTTTTGATGTGAGAACTATGGTTTTGGGTTGGGATAATTTGTTTTTCTAAGGCTTATGAGCATTTCACCTGCGCTTATTATGATTTGGCGTCTCTCCTCTGCATAACTGTCCAACTCGCTGGGGTTTATGTTTAAAAAAAGTTGACTAGGTTACTCGTCCAAGCCACCCCAGGTAATAGTAAAACTGGAAGAAAGAAAAAAAATTAATTATGCAGGAATATAAATATCAAACGATGCACCTTTCTTTAATTGACTTGTAGCAGTAATAACTCCATTATGGTTTTCTATTATTTTTTTAACAATTGCCAGCCCTATACCAGTGCCTCCATATACCTCTTTGCCATGAAGTTTTTGAAACACTTCAAAAATACGTTCGCTGAAATGTGGCTCGAAACCAATGCCATTGTCTTTAATAGTTATGTGGCAATAGTCTTTTACGAACGAAAGTTTTTTATTCTTTGCCGCACTTCCTTTTACTAAAATGCTCTTTATAAGTATATGCGATGGAATATCGGGTTGTGAAAACTTGAGAGCATTGCTAATAAGATTGTACATAAGTTGGCGAAACTGAAACGGAATAATGTTAACAAAACCAAGTTCAGAAGCCTCTATGGTGGCCTTCTTTTCGAGAATAGTATCTTTTAACTCTGCTTTTACCTGATCAATAATGTTACTGAGTGATGTCTTTTCAAACTTAAGTTCGGTGGTAGTGATACGAGAAAAGGCAAGCAAATCATCAATCAATTGCTGCATTCTTCCCGCAGCCATTTGCATTCGACCAAAATTATATTTACCGTCCTCAGATAGGTTTTTACTTTCGTTTTCCAGTATAATGGTAACAAAGGTTTGTATTTTTCGCAGCGGTTCCTGCAAATCGTGGCTTGAAATATAGGTAAAGGCCAGCAGCTCTTTGTTAGCTATAATTAATTCGGCTGCCCGTTTTTCCTTTTCTTTATTTTGAAACAATAATTCTTTATTGGCAATAATAAGTTCTTCTGCCCTTTTTTCTTTTTCTTTGTTTTGAAAAAGTAATTCTTCATTGGCTATTATTAACTCCTCGGCTCGTTTTTCTTTTTCCTGATTTTGAAACAGCAATTCCTTATTGGCAATAATAAGTTCTCCAGCCCGCTTGCCTTTTTCTTCATCCTGAAATGCAAGTTCTATATTGGCAATACCTAACTCTTCGGCTCGTTTTCCTTTTTCTTCATCCTGGAATGCAAGTTCTATATTAGCAATGCCCAACTCTGCAGCCCGTTTTCCCTTTTCTTCATCCTGAAACACAAGTTCTTTATTGGCAATACCCAATTCTGCTAATCGTTTTTCTTTTTCCTTCTTTAAAAAGGAAAGTTCTTTTTTTGCAATTACTAATTCCGCAGCTAGTTTTTCCTTTTCGCTTTTTTGAAAAACAAGTTCTTTTTGCGTATTGCTTAATTCTTCTACGTTTGATTTTATTTTTTTTGCCATATTTTCACTTTTATTAATTAATCATGTTACAGCTTTCACCCCTTTTGCAAAGAGATTACAAAGTTTTCCCTGGTTCGTTCAGGGGTGTTTCCGTTAGCTATAAAGCTAACCGTCTTCCGTATTATTTTTTTGAGTTGTGAAAATTCAGCGGGCTTGCGAATAAAATAATGTGCACCGTTTTGGTAAAGATTATTCACTACTTCTTTTTCATACGAAGTGGAAAATACTATTACCGGTAACTTTTTCAACTTGTTGCTTTGTTGTATTTCTGATAAACATTCGCTGCCGTTTTTGCGTGGCATATTCAGGTCAAGAAACAGCATATCCGGAAGAGGTAAGGATTTTAGCCCGTTTAGTTTATTAATGCTCGACAGAAGTTGCATCAGTTGTTCGCCATTTTGCAAAGTGGTAAGCAGTGTTGGTATGTTAAAATCTATTAAGGCCTGTTTAAAAAAAGTGCAATCGTCCATGTCGTCATCTGCCAGTAATATGTTTAGTGGTTTTATACTCACGCGTTCAGTATATATTTCACTTTACTTGCAGGTACCATTTTATCGTCTGCAATAGGAAGCGCATGGCTAATTACTTGTTTTAGTTCTGAAAAATCGCTGGGTTTGTGAATATATACGTGTGCACCGCTTTTAAACAGCATACTTATTTCCTGAGAATCATTCGATGTCGAAAACATTACCACGGATAGTAGTTTAAGCTTTTCATTGCATTGTATTCCCTGCAAACATTCCAGCCCGTTTTTGCCCGGCATATTAATATCCAGAAAAAGAATATCGGGTAGTTGTTCCGAATTTTCTGAAAGGTAGGCCATCAGTGCTTCCCCATCATTAACTGTAATAAGGTTTGCGGAGACCTCTATTTCTTTTAATGCCTTGTCAAAGAAATAACGATCATCCTTGTCATCATCTGCTAATAAAATGTTACGTTGCTTTGTTTTCATTTATTTTTGTTATTGGTTATCACCTGTCATTTTTCTATCTATCAGTTCGGTAAGCTTTGTATGAATTATTTGCCTTAGTTCAGTATAATTAAAAGGTTTGCGAATGTATTCCAATGCTCCCATGTTAGTAAGCGTTTTGCTCATCGTTTCTTCAAAATGAATATTCCTGGGTATGGAAGTGGTTAATACAATGACAGGAAGATTTTTTAATTGTTCATTTTGTTTTATTTCTATCAGGCATTCGAACCCGTTTTTGCGAGGCATACTGAGGTCCAGAAAAAGAAGAACAGGAAAAAATTCGTGATCAGTGGTTATGTACTGCATCAGTTCTTCTCCATCATTCACAATGGTAAGTCGTGTTGAAATTGGAATTTCGGCCAATGCTTTTTTAAAGAAATAAATATCGTCCTTATCGTCTTCTGCGAGCAGAATAAACAGTGGTGCTTTGTGTGTGGTGTTCATAATTGGCAAAGGTTGATTTTGTGAGCATGGGGCCTGTTGTTTAATTAATTCAAAAACTTACACAATTCACACATTGCTCCCTTTTTCCCAGCAGGTGATGGCGTGTTTCTCCTGAGCCGATTATTCAATAGCGTCTCGCCAAAAAACATAAAACTTCTTTCAATCATTCTATTTCCACTTTTTTGTCAAAGTAAACAAATATGCCTTTGACCATTGCATTAAAAAGGAGTGACCTTACCCTATAGCTCGTTCTAAGAAACAATCGAAGTGTCAATGGATTTCAATTTTCCTCATTACCTCTCACCTAAACCATCAACTTGTTGCTTTTTTAGCTTTTCTTAATTCAGGAATAGGGCAAGACATGTGTCTTGACACATTCCTAAGTTAGGGAATGGGCTAAGACAAGTGTCCGAGAATATTCCCTTATTCGACATAACGCCAAGACAAGTGTCTTGACGAATTCCTTAGTTGGGGAATGGGCCAAGACAAGTGTCCGAGACTATTCCCTTATTCGACATAACGCCAAGACAAGTGTCTTGACGCATTCCTTAGTTGGGGAATGGGCTAAGACAAGTGTCCGAGACTATTCCCTTATTCGACATAAGGCCAAAACAAGTGTCTTGACGCATTCCTTAGTTGGGGAATGGGCCAAGACAAGTGTCCGAGACCATTCCCTTATTCGACATAAGGCCAAGACAAGTGTCTTGACGCATTCCTTAGTTGGGGAATGGGCTAAGACAAGTGTTCGAGACTATTCCCTTATTCGACATAAGGCCAAGACAAGTGTCCGAGCCTTATATTAATTAAGGAATGGGGCAAATGAACCTATTTGCCCTTATGTCCAATTGGGGAACGAGGCAAATGAACCTATTTGCCATATTCTGAATTTCGTAAGTCTGTAAAAATGGATTTTTTACTAAGAAAAGTGGTTGTTAGATTTAACCTGAAAAATAAAAACAAATAAAAAAAAGAGGAAACATAACCGGTAACCATTTCAGAAGAATCATACCCCTCTCCTACTCGATCACATTAATATTGCCAATCCGTTTTACTGATTTTTTATCATTAAAGGTGCAATACACCACATATACATATACCCCGAGCGGCACAGGTATGCGGTTAATGGTGCCATCCCAACCCTTGGATTTATCAATACTTTCAAATATCAGTTCGCCCCAGCGGTTAAATACCTGCATGTGGATATCGTGAATATTGATACCATATACATAAAACACTTCGTTTCTATCATTGCCGTTCGGGGTAATGGTATTGGGAATGTATAATTCATCTTCGCCCGGCAATACGGTGATGGTAAAGTAATCGGTACTTACACAGCCGTTGGTATCTGTTCCGGTAAGGGTATAAGTGGTAGTGGTAAGTGGTGTAACAACAGGGTTTGGGCAGGCGGTACAGGATATTTCGCTGCTGTTGGAACCCGACCATACATACGAACTGCCACCTGCAGCATAAAGCTGAACGGAAGTTCCGCCCGTTACAGTAGTATCATTATTAGGAGTAGTAATAACAGGCAATGGATTTACAAAAACAATGGCGGTATCGTTAGCAGTGCCACAGGCAGTACTTCCGGTAACGTAAAAAGTGGTGGTAACGGCAGGTGAAACAACAATGGAAGCATTGGTACTGTTGGTGCCTCCGCTCCATACATACGTGTTAGCACCGGTTGCAGTAAGGGTGGTACTTTCGCCAACACAAATGGTTTGATTACCCGCAACCGTAGGCACAGGAAAGGCAGCCACAGCAATGGTTACACTGTCCCAATCGGTACATAGGCCTGAACCAACTGTCAGGGTATAAGTGGTGGTAGCAGCCGGAGATACGGTGATGGTGGAGTTAGTAGAAGTACTTCCCCCGCTCCACTGGTAAGGAGGCCCACCCGAACCGGTAAGAGTAACGGGTTGTCCGCCACAAATAAAAGTACCTGTATTGGCAATACTGGCAGTAGGTTGCGGAGCAGCTGTAGCGGTAACAGTGGCAGTACCTCCGGCACAGCCATTGGCTGTAGGTGTTACCGTATAGGTGACTACTCCTCCATTGGCAATATTATCCGTAATATTTCCTGTCCCATTATTAAGGTTGCTTCCCGTCCATGCAAAAGTGGCAGTGGCCACACAGGAAGTAAGCGGTATGGTGACAGGAGTTCCGGCACAAACGTTAACATTGGTGGCCTGCACATCAGGTGCAGGGTTTATGGTAATATTTTTAGGAGTTAAACCAGCAACAGTATTTCCACAAACATCCACAATGGATGGTGGAGGAACAGCAAGTGTCTGGGTAGCTCCACAATAGGTAGGACATCCGGGTATGGTTAATAATATGGTATCTGTACCGCTGCTATTACATCCGCTGGAAGATTGCCCGTAAGTAATACTTCCGGCAGCCCAAGGATGGGTGAGCGTATAAGGTGGCACACCATAATTGGTAATGGCCCGGAGTTTAATGGTACAACTGTCTGAACAAACAGGTGAAGGAAAAACGAACCATTGGGCCTGGGTAGTTTCAACTGTATGTCCTATAAAAAAACAATGAAACCTCCATGGGCTGTTGGGGCTGTAATACACATAACTCAAATTGCAACCAGGCCCCAGGAAAGCCATGCGGGAAAAGTGATGAGACAAATAAAAGGACTGCGTATTGCAGGAAGGCATAAAACAACAACCCAAATAGGATTTTAAATCAGCACTATCCAGGTATGCATATCCTGCAGAATCTGCTCCCACTCCACCGGCTACATATACGGGGGTAGTTCCGCATACATCGTTGAGGTACATTTTCCCCCAAATCATTTGTATAGGCTGAATAGGATTTACAAGGTCGGCATAATAACTGTCCCAGACTATAAAGTTAGTAACGGTAATATTTGCAGGAACTGTAACCAGCATACTATCCGAAGACCAGTTAGGAAACTGGCAACTTGGCAACCAGCCAATGGGATAAGTGAAAGGTCCAATAACAGGAGGATACCAAGAATACGGCCCGAACACAACAGGGTCGATAGTAACAGGGAAAGCACGGGAAGCATCATTCAGCCATGCATTGGGAACTATGAGTTGCAAAATGGTTTTATTGTTTTCAAACATCAGGTTGTATTTGCCTGCCATAAAGGCCATTTTTTTATCATAATACACAGGAGTTTTTAACTGAGCCTGCACCCTTCCTGCTGCATCCATCACCACATATTCGTCCATGTCTTCCTCGCTTATCCTTGGCACTCCTTCCATAGCAAACGGAACAGGTTTTGGATTTCGCCTGATGGAATACCCCTCCGGTAAATTTATCTCTTCCGAAAAAACAAGATTTTGTTGCGAAGTGGAAACCGGTTGATGAATAATGTAATCGGTTTCTATCATATTTTCATTGAACAGAATTTTTTTGTCAATAAAAGGAACAACATTTCGGGCATACATGCCATCTTTACCTACAGTATAATCAGCAAGGTTAATTTCCTGGTTATTTATTTTACAATTGGAATTGAATTCAAAAGTCTTTTCGTAAAGTGAAATTTCTGTGCTTCCATTTCTGTTAAGAAAAGCTGGGAACTCCTGTCTTTGGGCTTCCCAGCCATTTACGCACGAAGAAAGTTTAGGGTATAATGGTTGAAGTTGTTTATTCCGGTCATAATAATTGATGCTCTCCAAGGCGCTTTCCACCACCACCTGCCCGTCATCCGAAATGTATGTGCGCGATTTCAAAGTACGTTTGCTGAGGTCTTCAGTGCAATGTTTTTTATCCAAAGGAAATTTATCAGGAAAGAAATCTGAAGTGGTTTCTCTCTCAGAAACAGCAGAAGGATTTAATGAAGAATACATACCGGATAAGCGGGGATTATAATGCCCCACTTTTAAGCGTGCTTCACTTTCCTGGGAAAAAGACAAAGGAACTATTCCTGAAATAAAAAAACAGGAAAGCAGCAAAACAAAAAAGTATGATTTCCTTTTAACAGGAGTATTAATTATGTATGTAAGGAACTTCATTAATGTTGTACGATGTTTCAATCACAAAAAAACAATCTGATTTATTCTCCATTAAACAAAAGGAGAACAAATCAGGTTTAAATTATTTTCTGGTTAAAGTAAGAAAGCCTGCCTGCGAAGCGGCTTCTTTTCCTGCCTGCTGATAATTGGCTATGTAATAATACACCCCTTCCGGACATTTTTTTCCATTGTGAGTTCCGTCCCACATAAAGAATGGATCGGCAGATTCAAACATCAGCAATCCCCAGCGGTCGTATATCTTTATTTTAAATGTTTCAAAATCTCCCGAAGTAATAGGAGTAAAGAAATCATTGTTTGCACTTCCGTCAGGTGAAAACACATTCGGCAACACAAGGTACATATCATACGGGCACGGTTCAGGACCAACATCAAAGGTTACCAATCTCGGACAAGCTCTGCCCGGCATGGTAATAGAAACAGAATATACACCTGTATCGTTTACTGTTATACTTTGTGTGGTTTCTCCGCCCGGACTCCATAAATAGCTAGTGCCGGCACTATCAGCAGCAAGTGTAATCGGATTACTTCCCAAGGGACAAACTGCATCTGTCAGCCCAGCAGTTGAAGGTGTCTGTACGATAACATCTATTGTATCTTTGCTCTTACACTGACCGGGACCCGTAACGGTTAAAAAATAAGAAGTTGATACCTGCGGATTGACTGTAGCCGTTTGCGAAGAACTTACTGTACTTCCCCCATTCGACCAGACATAGGAGTACCCTGTGCCCGAATTAGTAGTTAATGTAATAGGCTGGCTATTACAAATAACTGTATCATCAAATGCGGAAGCAGCAGTGATGTTAGGATGGTCTTTCACCTGTATGGTTCTTGAACTTGTAGCTGTTCCGCAGGTGTTGAAAGCCTGTATGGTAAGCACAAATGCTCCTACCCCATTGGCTATGGCATCTGTTTCGGTATTGGTGGAATTAATTAATTGATCGATGGCAGGTTGATTGGTGGCACTCCATACCCCACCGGTAACAACACCCTGAGCAGGAATTGAATAATGCAAAGTATCGCCCAAGCAAATTATGGGAGGACCGGAAATGGTAACAACAGGAGGGCCTAACACAACTATGGTTTCCAAAGGAGACCATGGACCTACACAACCATTGTTTGTTTCCTGAACAGAAAAAGTATAAGTACCGGGATTAAAATTAAAAGCATATCCGGAACTGTTTTGGTTTGCCCCACTTGGATTTTGAAAAGGATTTCCGCCATTAAACCCGCTTATAGACCATAAATATGTGGAGTTATCTGCAGGATTCCAAATAGGATATGGTATGTAAGGATATACCTGTTCTCCCACACAGAATGTATCTTTTTCAGTAAATGTAGTATAGTCAACTATAGTTATATTTGGTCCAACAGCATGAGTAGCTCCAACAGTAACCCTTATAAGGCTGCCCAAAGCATCATCCGGTTCGGTAGTACTGGTAGCAATTGCCCGCATATAATTCATTCCAAGAGGTATCCCGTAAGTTGGTAAACTATCCTTGCAGGGAACATGAATAGGCATAATAGTATCATGAGTAGCTGCAACAGAACCCAAAATTCCGTTTGCTCCGATTTGAGCAAATGTCATGCTGCTCATCAGTTGAGATTTAAAAATATTTCCGGGATTATACAATGCAACCGAATCAAAAGTATTAATGCCTACCGGGATGGTCGTATTTTGCCCTAAAGGAGCGGCCGAACAGTCGGTAACACAAAAATGAAGGTCGGTATTATTATTTGTTTCGATGTCGCATTGCCGGATACAAAATGGCCCCCATGCTGCCCCGATCGCAACCGGATTGGACGAGACGACCCGGATATAATAATTACATCCGGGAGTAACAGTAGGAACTATTCCTGAAATGCTTCCGGGCTGATAAGGTGGTAATGCAGGGTCGTACGTACTTGAATTAAACATACTATTAATTACCGTAGGCACAGCAGGGAACACACCATTAGAATCGGAAAGTTCTGCAGTATAGGTGTTAAACACATATACACCGAGGGCCCAGAAAGGTATGTCAATTGCGCTACCAATGCAGACTGCATTGGTATCCATGGTGACGACAGGCTGTAGCGTTGTGATGGTATTAGGACAACTTAAAATCGTGAAACATGCACTGGCTACTCCCGTTATGGCCGGGAGCGGGGTCGTTCGATTTATTCGTATCTTATAACAGGTCCCAGGCAATACTGAATTAGGAAGCTGAATGGGAATCACTCCACTTGTTTGAGGATAATAAATATTGAATATCCAGTTATTTGTTGTCGGGAAACCACCGGTAGCATTAGATAACTGGATGGTATAACTTCCGTCACATAAAGTATCGGAAAGGTGCCAGTAAATGTAAATGTAATTTCCCTGGCAAACAGGATTAGGAACTACGCTGTCTACCGAACAAGTAACCGGATTAAGTGCAGCGCCTCCTCCTGTTGCAATAATATCCACATCATCAATGGAAAAAGACTCGTTGGCCGGATTGGCCGAATTTCCATTCACCCAGCGGAAACCAAAACGAACATTGAACTGGTTATTAAAAACCGGGTCCATAATGCTTTCGTATTGCCATTTATACTTATTGTTGTACTGCGCCTGGCCTGTTTGAACCCATGGGCCATTGTTAATACTATAATACACCTCGCCATAGGCATTTGAAGAACCCTCGCATAAATAGAAAAATACTAACTGAACGCTATCCATGCCTAAGGTACATAAGCCATTTGTTAGAAAAGCAAAATTATCGGAAGGATTGGAGGGATCAAAATTTGCATTATCAATTACCGAAGCACTATTATGAATGTGCAGGTACTTACTGAAAGGAGCAAAAGTTATTGCACCACTGTAAGTACTATCCTGCCTCATGGTATTAGGATAGGTTGGAGCTCCGATATAACTGTCATTAACTATCCAGTTATTGTTACCTGAAGCAGCTGCCGGTCCGCCACTATTGAGCGTAAATGCATTGGTAAGTTCAAAATCTTCTGTAAATAATTGAAAAGGTTGGGCCTGAAGCGCAAGAAAATTCAAAATACAGATAACGAGAATAAGTAGGAGTTTTTTCAATCTTTTAGAGTTTTAGATTAGCATTGTTTTGAATTCGAAGATAAATGTATTAAAATAATTTCAATTTAAACAAACATTTATTAACATTTTTTTAGTTTATTTTTTAAACACCTAACTATTCGTCCACCAATTATTTAACTGAAAGAACTAAAGCCTTTTCTATCATTGAATTTCGGAAGAACACCTTTCTTAAAAACTATGATATATTCAAACTGAAATTCAAAGTCCCCGAATTTTAAAACATTAGAAAATTAATCCGGTGAGTCAAAATAAGAAAGAAGCTAATCCAAACCAAAAAATGACCTGTTTTTTAATTTGCGAAATGGTTTTAAACAAAAAAAGGAATCAATAGTTATTAAAAAACAATTGTTAATAACGTGTGGATTTCTTTACAAAACACAAAACTTACCTAAGTCTTAAAACCATTGATTTTATTAACAGAATAAGGCACATTTATTTTACATTAAGCACCTATTTTTATTTTCATCAAAAAATCAGTTATCAACATAATGCTGTTTGCAATTACAAATCGTACTGGTGAAAAAACAATTTTAATTAAGAATAGATTTGCCCAAAGAAAATAATAAAGAATTGAAAAAACTCTTGTTACCTATATTGATTAGTACTCACAAAAAGAAAACTTTTTTGCTTCTTTTGGTTGCGATGCTTTCTGTTAAAGGGACTTTGTTATCTCAAACAAAAGAAGACGAAGAGAAACCTAAACAGCTGCCATCGGTAGCTTTAGGTATTGGTATCCTGACTTTTAACGGGGATATAGGAAATGGAATTAAGCCAAGTAAATACAGCAAGATAAAAGGAGGGCTTAATTTAACAGTAGAACAAAGAATAGGGAAATACATAGGTGTGTCCATTTCGGGACTATACGGGAAACTATCAGATAATGAAAGTACGGAGACCCGTAACTTAAATTTTCAATCTAAAATAATACAAGCCGACCTATGCCTTGTTGCGCATTTTGATAATGATTTAATATTCCAGCGCAAAAGCATTTTTGCCCCTTATTTAATGGCAGGTGTAGGTTTTTTGAAATTTGACCCTTACGGAGATTTGAAAGATGCAAATGGCAACACCTATTATTATTGGAGAGATGGGTCAATAAAAGATCTGGCTGAATCGGACCCGGCTTATTTTAAAGCCAAGGAATTAAAGAGGGATTATACTTATGAGACCCAATTAAAAGACAGTACCACCGATTATAAAAGAAGTTCACTTTCGTTTCCATTAGGCTTGGGATTCAAATTAAAGCTTGCTTATAATATTGATGTAAATCTGGGAGCTACTTATTACGTTACTATGACCGACTGGATAGATAATGTAAAAGATGGCAAAAATGATAAATACCTTTTTACTCATTTTTCACTGCAGTATAATTTTGGAAAAAGAGAAGATAATAGCCCGGTACGTTATAAATCGGTCGATTTTTCTGCCATTGATAATCAGGATACAGATGGAGATAAAATAAAAGACAAAGATGATAAGTGTCCGGGAACTCCTGTCGGGGTGAAAGTAGATCTCAACGGCTGTCCATTGGATGGAGACGGAGATGGAGTACCAGATTACCTTGACAAGGAAGTATTTACAGCACCAGGCGGAATTGTGGATGATGCCGGTGTTACTCTCTCCGATTCAACACTTGCATTAAAACAACAGCAATTTGATTCATTGGCTACCGAAAGAAGCAAAATGCTTTATGAAAACCCTTCGCTGTCTTATTTACAGGAAGTGGAAGCTAAAGTAAAAGAATCGGCACAAAACGGTGGAAAACCAGGAATGACAATTCCTGAATCATTAAAACCCGCAGATAAAGATAATGACGGTTTGATTACAACTGCAGAAATTACCGCAGCAATTGATAGCTTTTTTGACGGAGAGTCCAGCTTTACAGTAGAAAAACTCAATGAACTGATTGATTTCTTCTTTGACCAATAAACTTAATAAACGAATTTCTAAACAACAATTAATAACTAAACAACAATTTAAGTAAAAGTAAAAAGTAAGTAAAACCAAAACCAAAACACTATGATAAAATATGTAGTCTTATTATTCAACACTGTAGCATTGTTGATTTATCAGTTTTTCTTTGCTGATGGAATTACCATTACGCAAAAAGCGCCTGCCAGTGCAAAACCAGGAACCGTGTTTACCGTGGAACTAACCATTAAAAAAGGTGATGCAGATGGCTTTGCAAAACTTCAGCAGGAATTACCTGATGGCTTTGAGGCTACGGAAGGAACCACAAGTGGTGCTTCATTTGCCTTTACCAATAATTCTGTTAAATTTATCTGGATGGCTTTGCCAAGTGATAAAGAATTCAAAGTATCTTACAAAGTAAAAGTAGATGCGAGTATAATAACCGGTGAAAAATTCATTGCCGGTAAGTTTGCTTACGTTGTTAACAATGTTAAACAGCAGGTTGAAATCTCTCCTGTAACAATTAATATAGATGCGGCAGCAGCTCCTGTGGCAGCAGCTGCACCACCGGTGGGTATACCTTCAGCTCCTGCTGAAGATAATTTGATTTCCATTTCAGGAACGTATCTGGATGATAAAGATGTTCCCGTTTCTAACTTAAAGGTTTTGTTGAAAAACGATAAAAATGAAACCATTACTTCAACCACAACTGACAGTTTAGGGTTTTTCGCTTTTTCTAAATTAACGAATGACCAAAACAGAATTGTTGGACTGGAAGAAACAGATACTCATATAATAGGACCAAAGTCTAAGGCAAACTATAAAGACGCTAAAGGAACAGTTATATTAACAAAAGACTTGACAGGTAATGCACCGGTTGCAAGCAATCCTCCACCTGCCACAACTACTGAAACACCAGTTGTAACAAATGTTGCTCCACCAACAACAACTACGGAACCACCTGTAGCTTACCAGGCACCGCCTACCACTACCGAAGCTCCTGCAACTACAACTGTTCCTGAAGTTAAAAGTGCAACAACAGCTCCTGCTGCTACAGGACCGGAATCAGCCACCGTTGTTTGTTCAAGAGTTGCCCCTGAAAGTGTTAGCGAATCATCATTTATTGTGGAAATAACTATTAATAAAGGTAACATCAGTGGTTTTGCAAAATACATAGAAACTTTACCTAATGGACTTGTAGCTTCTGCAAAAGAATCTTCCGGAGCTTCTTTTTCATTTTCTGATGGAAAAATAAAATACGTTTGGGTTTCCTTGCCAACGGCTACTAGTTTTAAAATATCTTATAAAGTTTCAATTGTAGCAGGTACAACAGGAATGCAGCCAATAGATGGTTCGTTTTCTTACATTGAAAATGATGAAACAAAACGATTTGCACTTCCTTTAAATAATGTTAATATTAGTTCTACAGCTGCTCCTGCAGTAACCAGCGCTAATCCGCCAACTACAACGACAGAACAACCTGTTGTAACGCCTCCGGCAACTACCACTGAAACTCCGGTAGCTACCATTACTCCGGTTACCAAGGAACAACCGGTTGTTACACAACCTGTGGTGATAACAGAACAACCAACAGAAACCAAAGCAGTAGAAACTGCAGTAACAGCAAGTGCAACAAAATCTAATCCTGAACCAAAAGTACAGGAAATGGCTGCAACATCTATTCCTGCTCCTCAAGGTGATGTTGCTTATAGTGTTCAGATTGCAGCATTGCACAATGCAAGACAACCAGAACAACTGGCTGCAATGTATAATATCAATCAAAAAGTAAACACAGAAATGGCTGATGGATATACTAAATACGTAGTAGGTTCTCATAAAGTGTATAAAGAAGCTCATGATGCACGCGACCAGATAAAAATAAAAGGAGTTTCGGATGCATGGGTTACTGCCTATAACAAAGGAAAAAGAATTACTGTACAGGAAGCATTAATGATTACAAGTCAGAAATGGTATAAGTAAACTAATTATGCTTTTGTAAAAAGGCCCGATTTAACATTAAGCATATCTAAATGTTAAATTGGGTTTTTTGTTTTAAATTTGCTACTTTATATGAAACTAAATTTCATTACCTTTTTTATACTATTAAACTACATTGCTTTTTCGCAGAAGGCAACAATTGATTCCAATTCTGTTTCGAATAATTCACCCTCAAATAAATTTTCTTTTCGTCCTGAACTTGGCTTAGGCTTTTGCAAACTTTCTTTTTACGGTGATATGTATGATAAACATTTTTCTCCGCCATCAAAAAATAAAATCGGTTTTGATATTTCTGTAGGTCATGCACTAACTGATTATCTTAAAGCTGATATTTTTTTTCTATATGGAAAGTTGTCGGCTGAAGAGCGATACGCCAATACGGGCAGGAATCTTAATTTTGAATCTCAAATTATTTCGGGGGGATTAAATTTACAATATAATTTTGGCAATTTTTTAAAGAAAGAAAGAATGTTAAGCCCTTACATTTCATTAGGAGTTGAAATTTTTCAGTTTAACTCAAAAACAGATTTGAAAGATAAAAATGGAAACATTTATTGTTACTGGGCAGATGGCAGTATCCGTAATCTTCCTGAAAGCGATATTAATGCTTCGGGCGCAACCGAACTACAAAGAGATTTTACTTACGAAACAGATTTGAGAGCCTTGAATGCTGACGGTTTTGGAAACTATTCGAATATAGCTGTGGGGGTGCCGGTAGGTGCAGGTGTTATTTTTAATCTGAGTGATAGAATTAAATTAAAAGCAGGTGCTGCTATGCATTTCACTTTTACCGATTATATTGATGGAATTACAGAGAAAAGTATTGGGGCAAGAGCTGGCAATAATAAGAAAGACAATTTTACAGTAGCTGCACTTTCGTTGAGTTATACGTTTGGAAAGTTAAAAAAAGAAGAATCCGAATTATTTAATGAACTCGAAAATGCGGATGAAGACAATGATAAAATACTTGATTTTAATGACCAATGTCCAGGTACGCCAAAGGGAGTTTCTGTTGATAGCAAGGGTTGTCCTTTAGATAAGGATAAGGATAATGTTCCTGATTACCGGGATGACGAACCGGAGTCGGCAAAAGGGGCGATGGTTGATGCAAAAGGTGTAACTGTTAAAGATGTCGATACTACAGTTGTCCAGCAATCTGCTCCTAAAGATTCGTTGGTTACTGCAAGTGATAAAATAATAAAAAAGGATAAAAAGAAAAACACAAAAGCTACGGGGGCATCTGATAATGTAGAATATATGGTAAGTCTTGGTTCTTTTGAAAAAGGAATTCCTGATACGTTAATGAAAATCCTGTTAAGTATTCCTGATATGGAAATAGTGGAAAGAAGTGCAAATTCATCCGAATACCTGGTTGGTAATTACACAGATATTTATAAAGCAGAAAAACGAAAACAGGAAATGAATGCAATTGGTTTCTTAAAAGCAAAAGTAGTTTTGAAAGAGAAAGGAAAACTTCCGAAAAATGCAGGAACAAATGAGTTAAAACCAAATAAAGGAATACAAACAAAAAGTAATGTAACTGTTGAAGGAAATAAATCGCATAGAAAGAATGCAAAAAATGAGCGACTGAAAGGAAAGAATTATTACCCTGAAACCAATATACAAATTCCCGGGATTGTTTTTCGTGTTCAAGTTGGAGCCTTTATTGAACGGCAACCAAAAAGCTTTGTGAAAGATATAAATGATATTATTGAAATTATTATTGGTGATGGACTATATAGATACACAAGTGGTGCTTTTGACAAATATGCGCAGGCGGATGCTTATAAAAATGAATTGCTAAACAAAGGTTATGCGGGTGCTTATGTTACCGCTTATAAAAATGGGGTAAGAATACCAATGAAAGAAGCTTTAGGGAAATAATACAGTTTTAAACCCCATAAACCAGATAAACTTTTGTCCAAAAACCTGATTTAACATTCAGCTCATCTAAATGTAAAATTGGGTTTTTTATTTTACATTTGCCAATGTTTATGAAAATTCGAATTATTTTTCTATTCATTTCTATTCATTGTTTCACCTTTTCGCAGGTAAACACTTCGCCTGTTGATTCAGGCAAGGTGAATACTGCCTCCTCTCAAAAGGCATCCAGTGCGTATGTTTCATCGGAAGATAAACCGGAAAAAAAATTCTTTTTCCGCCCCAAGTTAGGTTTAGGGGCAGGCATGCTTTCCTTTTATGGCGACATGTATGACAAACATTTTACATCGCCAACAGTAAGTAAAATAGCCCTTGAAGGATACCTGGGGCATGCCATAACTGACTATCTTGATGTAAACTTATTTGTGTTGTACGGGAAATTATCCGCCAATGAACGCTTTGCTGCCAATAACAGGAACCTCAATTTTCAATCGCAAATTACCTCGGGAGGAATAAACCTGCAATATGATTTTGGTAACTTTCTGAAGAAAGAACGAATTGCAAATCCATATATAACCGTTGGATTCGAGATGTTTCAATTTGCGTCTAAAACCGACCTGCTTGACAAAGATGGCAATAGCTATCATTACTGGACAGATGGCAGTATACGCAACCTTGATGAAAACGATATTAATGCTACTTCAGCAGTAATTATTCAAAGAGATTATAAATATGAAACCGATATCCGTTCTTTAAACGCGGATGGTTTTGGAAATTATTCCACCTCTTCCTTTGCTGTGCCGGCTGGCGGTGGTTTCATTTTTAACATCAACGACAATATTAAATTTAAAATGGGCGCTACCATGCACTTTACATTTACAGATTATATTGACGGTATTACTGATAAAAGCAGTGGCAACAGAGCAGGGAACAGCAAGAAAGATAATTATATGATGACTTCTGTGGCCTTGAGTTATACTTTCGGGAAAGTAAAAGACAAGGATTATAAACTGATGAAGGCATTGGAGAAATCAGATGAAGATGGGGATAATGTTCCTGACTTCAGGGACGATTGCCCGGGCACTCCTCATGGGGTTTCTGTAACCAGCAAAGGTTGTCCGTTGGATGGAGATATTGATAATGTCCCTAATTTTAAAGATGATGAACCAGAGTCGGCTAAAGAGGCTATTGTGGATTTACGCGGGGTAACCTTAAATGATTCGCTATTGGCCCGTCAATATCAGGTGTACATGGACTCTACAGGTGCCTATAACCCTCAAGTGATACATGATCATAATGAAAAAACTGCTTACGATGAATTTTATAAAAAGGAATACATGGTGGATTTAGGCTCTTTCCGCCAGGGAGTTCCTGTTCCGGTTATGAATATCTTATTAAGCCTACCTGATGTGGCAAGCAATGAAATAGATGCCAGCACCACCATGTACACTGCAGGCGACTTTAAAATTTTACCGGATGCCGAAAACAGGAAATTGGAAATGCAGGTGATTGGTTTTAGCAAGGCAAGGGTAGTTTTAAAACAGCATGGCAGATTTTACAACCCTTATCCTAAAATCAGGAAGCGCATAAATGCAGATGGTACCATTACTGAGGAAGCTACCGATGATACCAATGTGTTGGCAGATAATACGGAAGATAACAAAGCGACTCTGGCTAAATTACAAAACCGAACTGTAAAACCGGTTAAGAAAAAAACATTGTTCCGGAATTATAAAGAAGGTGAAAAACTTTCTGAAAAAGATTATTATCCATACACGGATATTAAAACTCCGGGAATCGTTTTTCGTATTCAGATAGGTGCTTTTAAGGAACGACTTCCAAAAATAGTTTTGCAGGATATAAAAGATGTGGTTGAAATTAAAATGGAAGATGAGCTATACCGATACGCCAGCGGTTCGTATAGAAAGTATGAAGAAGCAAACGCTTATAAAAACGAGTTGGTAAATAAAGGCTATGATGGAACTTATGTTACTGCTTACAAAGACGGTGTGCGCATTACCATGAAAGAAGCAGGGGTTACTCCTATTCTGGCAGAAGAAATAAAAACAGTGGTGGCGGAAGAAGAACCTGCTATTGCAAATGCTAATAAAAATGAAGTATTTATTAAGGTTCAATTAGGTAAGTTTAAATCTTTGCCTCCAGGTGGTGTTCAGGCAGTATATGCAAAAATTAATGGGGTGAAATCTCAAAAAGATGCTGATGGAAACATAAGGTATGTGGCAGGTGAGTTCACGGATTATAAACAGGCAAAAGACTTTAAAGAAGAAATAAGGAAAACATTTGGAATAAAAGATGCTTTCCTGGTGGCTTATAATAAAGACGAATTGATTCCGGTAAAAGATGCGATAAAGATTTTGGCTAAATAGTTACCCGGATATTTTCCCGAAGGGGAATAAAAATTCTCAGCATCACTCTTTACTTTTTTTCGAAATACTTTTGTACAATCTCATTCACTTTCAGGGCAGCTTCCCTGCTCCTTTCTGTATTTCCTAAGTTTTTTATTTCTTTAATAAAATCCTCGTTTGCAAAATCGCGTTGCAGATTTTTTTTAGTTAATACTTTTATGGCACCTTCCATTCCTTTACTGTAGAAAAATATATCTCCTCCATGCAAATACCATTGCGAATAGATAATTAAGGTTTGCGATTGTTCTATTTTAAAATATCCGAAATAACCGTCTTCATCCTTTTCATCGTAAAAGTATTTGTACTTATTCGCGCCATCATTATATCCAGTTAATTGCCCCAGTTTAAATTTTTTCTTTCCGCTTTCGGAATCCATGTTTACAATTGAATTATTTCCAACCCATACAGCATTTCCCTTTTTATCGAGGCAAATACTATCGCTGAAGGTGTTGGTGAGAAAAGTTTCGCTGGTAAAAAAAACACCTGCCCAATGACCACAGGCTGATGATTCCTGCGCATAAGTACTTTGGAGGAGCAGTAAACAAAAAGCAGGGAACAGCAATTGCTTTTTCATCTGCTGTTTTAATATTTATCAATTCTTTTTACTCCCACACAATCGGGGCAACGGAAACGGACGGATAGTAATGCATTGTTTTCGAAGCGGTAAATTTGTTGTATTCCGTAAATGCAGGTTTCGAAAACAATGTAGCGGAAACGGGGTTCCAATTCTTTTGGAAATGAATTAAAAAAGGTTTTGTAAAAATCAGTTTTGCTGACGCCTATCTGTATGGTTTTGTATAACTTCAGCTGGGGGTCGAAGATGTTTCCGTGTATGATATATGAATGAGGTGCGTATTCGGAGCTATGAAAAAAATAAAGGGTGATGTTATTGGTGTCTTTCCAAAGGTTGGCTTGTACTACGTTTACTTCATCTCCAACTCCTGCCCGCGTTCTCATTTTGTAGGTTTTGAGTTGAGATTTTGGAAGTTGGATGGTGTCGCCAAAGATGCCAAAGGGGGAAAATATGTTATCGGAACAGATTTCGAGCCATAGGGTGTCCTGATTTGCTTTTTTGAGGGTGGAGAAATCAAACGTGTTTTTGAGCGACACCCAGGATTCGCCTAATTTGAATTGTTTTACCGGAAATGTTTTTTCGGCAGGCTGGGCTGCTGCTGCAATGGTGAGGGTGATGAGGAATGAAATAAGATGGACTTTCATTAGGGCCGGGTGGTTGTTTTTTTTGTAAAGGTATAAGATTTTAAATTTTAAGAGATGGGGAGATGGGGGGAGTTAATAACAAGTGGTTTTTGATAAAAAAAGGGAGGGGAAAAGATACCTCTAATTGAAAACCGATTCCATTAGCAGGTAATGGAATAATAGGATAAAGCCAGCTTCTTTCATCAGTAAAAATCAGTACAAAGAGTTGGCAATATTAATATGGGGAGAAGAAGTAAGAATTCAAATATACGTTATTGCAGGGAACGAAGCAATCTCTTATTAAATCACCCAACAATCAGATTGCTTCGTACCTCGCAATGACGAAACTCCTGTTTTTATAACTACATAATTAAAATAAAAAAATCCCGTGCTGATGTGCAACACGGGATTTTTATTACCTGCAATTTTTACTTACAGTACTATCAGTTCTGCAGGTTGCCATACTCCGGGCAAGTTGCCGACATTGGCACGTGCGCGAAACATTAACTGACTTCCTCTTGATAACCCTTCCAGGATGGTTTCTGCGGACCTTGTTCCCGGCAATGGATTAAAAGTGGCTCCTCTGTCGTACGATACTTGCCAATCGTACGATGCATTTTTAACACTTTTCATTTTTAATACAACCACTCCTGAAGCGCCTTCTTTCATTTTTACTCCAAAAGGTGATTTTACATGCACACCATTTACTTTTACATGCAGACCTGCTGCCTGAATAATAGCAATGGAATCTTCCACAGTACTTGAATTATCGGCCAGCGACTGCACATCTGCCACCAGGTCGTAAATATTAGTTTTTACTGTTTTAAGAATAACATTACGAAGAGCGGCTGCTCCAACTTTTTTTGCAACCACATTTCCTTGTTTTAATTCTAAATCGTCAACATTGGTGGTAACCGATGCAGGAGTCGGTACAATACCAGTGAAGTAACCGGGATTTCCAAGTAAATTGATAATTAAGGCCCGGACCTTAAATATCAACTTGTCTATCGGCTTAGGTGCTTTGAACACTGCGATGGGCCTTTTTGTTGCCATTTTTTTTGATTAAATTGTTAATACTACTTTTTTATTTTCGGAGTACAGCTTTTGTATTTCAAACACTGCCCTCTATATATATGGATTTACTGTGTACCGTTTTTGGCTAAAATTGCCTCTGTGTTCCTTTATTGTCAATGCTTTTGCAAAAATAAAAAATGCAAAAAAGTAAATTTGGAAAATTCATAAAAAGGCAGAAAAAAGAGAGTTGAAAGGGGCAAAAAAGATGTATTTGAAGTGAAACAAAAGTTTTCTGTAAAGCCCCGTTTCATAATTACAACCGGAGATTCCTCCCTGGGTTCGGAATGACAAGTCTGGTTAATTCTTAGGAAGGAGGAGAGAAAACCGGCAAAGCCGGTTTTCTCTCCTCCTTCACATATACACGAAATGTTTGTCATTCCGAAAGTAGTGAGGAATCTCCAATCAATTGCGTTACACATACTGTTTATAAAAGCAAACCGAAAAAAGATGATAAACTATTTCATTCGATAGTCACTCTGAACAACCCTATAATAATAGTACATAGAACGTGGTCACGACCGCCCACCGAGTGGTCGCAACCGCCCACTGAGTGGTCGAGACTGTCCACTGAGTGGTCGAGACTGCCCACTGAGTAGTCGAGACTGCCCACTGAGTGGTCGAGACTGCCCACTGAGTGGTCGAGACTGCCCACTGTGTGGTCACGACCGCCCAATGAGTGGGCGAGACCGCCCACTCACTCATCGGTCTTGCAAACGTGACTTAATTTAAAGACCGAGATTTGCATTGTTGCTTATTTGGAAGAAGACACTAAACAAGGGGTGGTTTTGTAACCACAGCCCTTATTTTACGAAAACACTAAAAACAGGAGCGAAAACAGCCCTTTTGGGACAATTTTGAAGAGGCAAACTCAGGAAAAACCTCCCTGTTTATTTCTTTTTCCTGAGTTTATCCTTGAGTTTTTTGAGTTTACGTTTTTTGTTCCGTTGCTTTTTATTTCGTCTTTTTTTCCAGGCAACATCGTTTTTACGTTTCTCTTTTTCCCAATCGTTATTTTTCTGCTGACATTTAATAACGTATTCAGGGTTGGTAGCTTTTTCATTTTCTACCCATTCCTTTTCCGCTTCCTTTTTTCTTTCCAATGCAGCAGCATTTAGCCGGGCCAGCTGTTCTGCTTTTATTTCCCCGCTAATGCTGCTTTTTACTAAGTTTTTCAGCCCTTTCAACGATAGTTTCGGGTGGGCTACAAAAATGCTGTTGGCAATATCTCCCGCAAGGATAGTGCCTCTGAACCTCGACCTTATTAATTTATAATTAATAAAAGCGAGCAATTCCAGATATTCCGCTGTGGTTATCATGGCTATGTAAGTTTATGGCGATGCGCCTGCAGGTGCAATGCACAAAGCCGGATTAATAAATAAGTTAATTAATAGGTAAGCGTACTTGTTAAAAGGTTAAGGTGATTGTTTTCTCCGGACCCGGAGCTGGGTTATCCTTTCGATAAACGGAGGATAAAATTAAATGCGGTAGTCGTGTTTCATGCAGATTCAGGTTTTAGGTTTCTGTTTGTTCGCCTTTGGCAAACTGTTTAGTTAACTGCTTTATTGGTATTATACGTTTGCTTTTATAAAGGGTTACGTTTTTTTGTAATTATTTTAAAATTTATTTCCCCTCTATATATAAGACGCGAAAACGGGAAAAGGTTGCCTCTTTTTTGTGAAATTGTTTTTCATTTATTTTGTTTCATCATAGATTATGCCATAAATTTTTATTCAAAAGTCGGTTTTGTAATGATAAAATAACTTATCTTCGTTTAAGCAAATAAAATATTCTCTAAACCAAAACTCAAAAATATGAATACAATTAAATCAACACCAACAAAAATTATCGCTACGGTAATTTTATTATTTAGTATTAATCAAATGTACTCTCAGAAAATTACTTACAATGTTTCCACCTATGCGAGTGGTAAAAACATATCCTGCCATGGAGCAACAGATGGTTGGATAAATGTAACCGTGGTGGGAGGAACAGCACCAATAACATTCGATTGGAGCAATAGTGCCACTACCGAAGATTTATCGTCAGTAGGTGCCGGTACATATACTTTAATAATTACGGACAGCGTGAACAAAAAAGATACTGCGGTAATTCATTTATACGAACCAGGTTCATTATACATAGGAATAACTCCCTCACAATACAACGGGAATTATGGGATAAGCAAGCATGGAGGAAATGATGGAAGCATCTCTACTCAAATGTATGGAGGAAGCAGCCCTTTTACTTACCTGTGGAGCAACTCTGCTACAACAGCAAATATAGATGGATTAACTGCCGGAAGCTATACCGTTACCGTAACGGATGACAACGGCTGTACTGCTAATGATAATAAAACGTTAACTGAACCTTCTGTATTGAGTATTACGGGTATTACTGCTGCAAACCACAATGGAAATAATATTTCCTGTTACCGTGGAAAAGATGGATCCATCAACTTAACAGTAACAGGTGGTGTGCTTAATGCAGAGGGTAAATATTATTATGAATGGAGTAATGGTGATTTTTTTGAGGACCCTTCTAAATTATCGGCTGGGGATTATTCGGTAATAGTTACAGATGCCAATGGAGCAACAGCTTACGATTCTATAACATTAACCGAGCCCAATAATTTAAAAATAGTTTTAACACCTTCTTCTTACATAGGGTATAATATCAGTTGTAACGGTTGCACCGATGGTACTATCACTACTAATGTTACAGGAGGCACTTCAACTTATACTTATTTATGGGAAGGCAGTCAAATTACTGCTAACCGGACCGCTTTGGGTGTTGGTGAATATTCAGTAACGGTTACTGATGCAAATGGATGTACAGCAGAAAACCTGACAAGGTTGGCTGAACCCGCTGCCGGTGGCTGGACATTGAACAGTAATATTGCTGATACAACTAATTCGATTGGGACGGTTAATAATGCACCGCTGATTTTTAAAACGAATAATACCGAAAGGATGAGGATAGGAACAACTGGGAATGTTACTATTGATAGCAGTGTAACCGCTTCAGTTTTAAAAGTGGGTACTCCTTCGGATAACCTAGAATTAAAAACATTACATTTATCAGGAGGAGGAAGTATAATGTCTATTGGAGGAGGTACCGTAAGGCCAATCCCTTCATGTGCACCGGCATTCGCAACAGGTAATATTCAGTTTAACAGGGCTAGTATAACAAATGCAGTAAATAATAACATGCTTGATTTTAGAAATGACGGAACTAACGGATATATTGAGTATGGAGATAATGCCGTATTTATTCCTAACCCGGCTACAACTTTAAAAATTAATTCTTATTGCTCAAGTAATGTTGATATTTGTTATGGAGGCGGACATGTAACTATGGCCAATAACCCTTATAGCAAAGTATTTATAGGGATGGGCATTTGTTCTACATGTACCAGTAGTACGAATACATTATATAAATTATATGTTGAAGGTGGTATTGCCACCCGCGATGTAAAAGTAACTGCCAATACTTTTCCTGATTATGTGTTTGAAAAGAACTATAACCTGATGACGATTTATGAATTGGATAAATTCTTAAAAGAAAACAAACACCTTCCGGGATTGCTTTCTGCCAAAGAAATAGAAAAAAACGAAGGTTATGAAATTGGAGATATGCAAACCAAACTTGTGAAGACAGTAGAGGAGCAAACATTATATATTATTGATTTGCAAAAGCAAATGGATGAATTAAAGAAACAACTAGCTGAATTGAAAAACAAGTAAACAGGAGGGTTAACTATGAAAAGTATAAAATTTATATTTTGTTGTTGCCTGCTGTTTGCCTTTAGTTTACAAACTATGGGGCAATATGTAACCTTGCAGGGCAGGCAGTTTAAGAAAGCCGATGGTAGCAATTTTTATCCTTTGGTTTGTAATTATGTTGTCGACTTGGCTTTTGATCATACAAATTATTTTCTAATGCCACATTTCAATTATGGTTCAAATCCTTGGCCTGGTGCAGGAGGTGAGCAAATTGAGTGCAATGGTGCAGGAGGAGGAAATGGAAGCTGCCTGCAACACCTCCGTTTCGATTTTCGTGAAATAAAAAGAATGGGATTTAACTCGGTAAGGATTATGGGCGCAGAGGTAAAAAAAGATGATTTCTCATATCCAGCAGCAAATTG
Source organism: Bacteroidota bacterium (assembly GCA_947479085.1). Lineage (GTDB taxonomy): Bacteria > Bacteroidota > Bacteroidia > 2-12-FULL-35-15 > 2-12-FULL-35-15 > 2-12-FULL-35-15. The sequence continues at coordinate 34,271 of CANJYB010000008.1, forward strand.
TAGTACAGGAAGCTCTGGTGTGAATGTTTATAAAGATCATTTTGTATCTACTTTTAAGTATTTTCCTTTTTCCGGATGTGATGCAAATGCATTTGGTTTTTTAGAATATAATACCTTCCCTTAAAGCTCTAATCCAGGTAGTAATTTACGAAAATTATTAGCAGCAATTAATGATGTTATAGATGTGGCGGATGACGAAGGATTAAAAGTAATACTGATTCCAGGTGGAGGCAAATATTTACTCAATAATGATACCTCTCCTTTATCAGGTGTTACTTCGGGAAGTGGAAGCACCCAGGATAAAAATGCAGCTGATTATGCTGCTATATTGTCTGTTTATACTAACTATTTTAGAAACGATACTGCTATTCTGGCTTATGATTTATGGAATGAACCCGGAGGATGGTATAATCCAATGTATTATCATACCAAACAAGAACTTTGTGAATGGTCAAAATTATGGTTTGATGCTATAAAATCGCCAACCAATGACCCAAACCACCTCGTAACTATTGGCTTGTTTAGCTTCGAAGATTCATGGCAATGGGATGTAGGTGTAATGAAAATGGATTTTCTTTCCGCTCATATTTATCCTTACCTATCCGGAGCAGATGGCAACGATCCAACTAAGGCACTTTACCGTTGGACTGACCATGTTGCCTGGCTGCAAAAAAACTGCCCCATTCCATGGATAATTGGCGAAACATCATGTGGTTCAGTTGCTAGCGGCTATTATGGAACAAGTGAACCAAACCAGGCATACTTTGCAGATTACACATTGAAAGCGGTTCGAAATGCAGGTGGTAGTGGCTATTCGTGGTGGTCATTCGCTGACGGTGACGATAGCGGAAATCTTGGATTAATAAAGCAATTTGAAGACCCTAATTCGAGCGGAAATTATAGTGCTAACGCTGAAAGGCAAGCCGCATCATCTGTATTTTATAATTATTTAACTCCATCCTCCACAGGCATTCCTCCTCTTGTAGCTTCGTTTTCAGGGCCATCACCAGTATATTACAATCCATTTTCGCATCCAGCGGCAGGTACCTATACCGTTACTGGTAATGTATCAGACCAAAACGGACCTATACCAGATGCTGTGGTAACAGGTAATTCGCCTATCGGAACGAATATTAACGGTATTTATTGGGTTCAACATTATACATTTACTGATGCAAATGGTGATTTTAATTTAATTCCCTACGATTATGACCCATCACCTCCAATAAACCCATTGGTAAATATTTTGCAAATTTCTGCGGTGGGAACTGACCGCATTGAGAGAGGGAATAATAATACCCATACTGATGCAGGGACAAATACAAACCCAACTCTTATTGGAATTTGCAGTGGTAGTGGTTGCAGTAATAATTTTGTATTAACAAGGAATCTTAATTTTCAGAACGATGTTTTTGTCAATAATGTAACGGTAAATTCAGGTACCCAAAATTTCCCCGGGGGAAATACACTAACCACCCTCAATACCGTTACGGTTCAATCCGGTGCCGTTTCTGATTTCACCGCAAGGGAGGAAATTCATGTAAATTCAGGATTTCATGCTGAAAATGGAAGTGAAACCCATATTTTTATTGCAGAAACATTTCCTGATTGCCCAGCTTTCAGTAGTTATCGGAATACAAGTGCTTCAACTGATAATGGGGACAGCAACAATGGAAATTCGGAAATAGAATTAAAGTTTCTTCCGGCAAAAAACCAATTTGGTTTTTCTGTTTATCCCAATCCGGGAAAAGATATTTTTAATATAGAAATAATAGATAATGAAACTATTAACCCTCAATACCAGGTAAAAATAATGGATTTGATTGGGAGATTCGTATATACTTCAGCCCAATCTGTTCCTTTATTTTCCTTAAATTTAAGCTCTCTATCAAAAGGCATATATTATATTCAAATTAATTCTAAAATTCAAAAACTAATAATTCAATAAAAATGAAAACAATAGAAAAAAAGAAATCAATCATAATCATATTATTATTGATAAATAGTATAACGCAAGCCCAAAGTTGGCAATGGGCTAAACATATTGGCGGAGTTAGTGGTTACGATTTTGGTGGCTCTACAATGTTTGTGGACCAAAACAGTAATAGTTATGTTTGCGGAAGTTTTCAATTGCCTTGTTATTTTGATACCGATACTTTATATCCGGGCGGGTATAGCGATTTTTATATAGCAAAATACAGTAGCAGCGGAACGGAGCAGTGGGTTAAAAGATTTGGAGGCAATAATTCACCTTCCAATTCTGAAGGAATAGGAGGAATGTGTTACGATGCAGCAAACAATTATTTCTATGTTACAGGAAGTTTTTCCCCATCCGCATTATTTGGAAGCACCTTACTATCCTGTCCCCAACAAGGGTTTTTTCTCGCAAAGTTCGATTTGAACGGGAATTGTATTTGGGCAAAACAAGATACATCTGGCGGGAAATCAGGAGGAAGTGGAGTAACAGTAGATAACAGCGGAAATATATATGTATGCGGACAGAATACTTTGAGTTCAACTTTTGGCTCAAATTCGATTTCTGCAGGAGGTTTTATTGCAAAATACGATGCCAGCGGAAATTGTATGTGGGCTAAAAATGAATTCAGGATGGCAAACCCTGTTTGGCAGGGTTATTCAGAAGTCCTTTCCCAGGGGATAAGAATTTTCAATTCCAACATTATTGTTGCTGGTTTCTCAATAAATGATACAATTATAGTTGATACTATTACTGCTTATAACAATCCATTACAAGCAACTGTAATTGCCTCCTTTAATCTGAATGGTGACGTACAATGGTTAAAACTTACTGGGACCAGCAGTACTGGGAGTTTTATCGGATCTGATTTTTCAATGGATAACCAAGGTAATAGTTATCTTCCAGGTCTTTTTTATGATAGTGCTCATTTTGGGAATAGTACATTAATTGATCCTAATGGTTTGGGAGATGGTTTTATAGTCAAGTTTGATATTAACGGAAATTTAAAATGGGTAAAACAATTGAACTCCAGCGGTGATACGATAGGTCATTCAGGAGGATGGGCAATGAATATTTCTACAAATAGCGATGGGTATAGTTATCTTTCAGGCTATTTTTCAGGTACAGCTCACTTTGGGCCTTATACTGTTACCTCCTCTACTTCCGCCTCTAGTGTAAGTTCGCAGGATATGTTTGTAGCCCGCTACGACAGTAGTGGGGTTTGTTTAGGCGTAAAAAACTTTGGAAGAGCTGATGCTACAGCAGTTTGTTCAGATGGTAATTCATTTTGGGTTACGGGGGCTTTCTCGAGCAATACCGTTACAATAGGTAGTTCAACTTTTACAAATTATAGTAACGCTGGGCCTAATAACGATTTATATGTTGCAAAATGTGATGCGATAACCAAAGTGGAAGAAAAAATGTTAAATACCAATAATACCTTAACCATCTATGCCAACCCAAACAAAGGCACCTGCAACATAACAGTACCTAATGATTTACTAAATGAGCAAAACCTGGTATTAAATATATACGATGCCAATGGAAAACTAATACAACAGCAACCTGTGCAGGTGCAACAGGAAAAGGTAAAAATAAATATACAAGAAGAAGCTACGGGAATATATAATGTAACGCTGGGTAATAAAAATAAAGTGTATAGCGGGAAGATAGTGTTTGAATAATTAAAAACATAACCTCCAAACTCGCAAAGTAACAGAAACCTTCAAGGTTTTTAAAACCTTGAAGGTTTATCTAAGTAACTTTAAAACAAAAAAACTCCTTACCAAACCGTAAGGAGTTTTTCTTTTTCAGCCTCCTTTGCCGGAAGGCAAAATATACCTTACATCCAAAAAAATATGTACTTTTGTGCTCCTTTTCAAAAATAAAAACAAAAACTACAAAAAAATGAATATTAATCACGAAGCGATTGACGAATTAAACGCAGTATTAAAAGTAAAAGTGGTGGCAGAAGATTACCTGCCAAAAGTGGAGACGGCATTAAAGGAAGCACAGCGCAAACACAGTGCTCCGGGTTTTCGCCCCGGCAAAACCCCTGTAGGGTTAATTAAAAAAATGTATGGAAAAGCCATCGTGTCGGATGAGGTGTACAAGGTGCTGAACGACTCGATGCAGAATTATATTAAAGACAACCAGATTGAACTGATTGGTCAACCGATTCCGAACGAAAAGTCGGCTAGAATAATGGATTGGGAAAACCAAAAGGAATTTGAATTTATGTTCGATATGGGCCTGGTTCCAAAGTTTGATGTGGAACTTTCGCCTAAAACAAAGTTTGAATACCAGACCATTAAAATAGATGATGAGTTTTTGAACACCTACATTTCTGACGTGGCAAAACGTTACGGTAAAGTGGAGCAGGCAGAAATAGCACAGGACGGAGATTTGCTGTACGGAGATTTTGTGGAGCTGGATGCAAACGGAGAAATACTGGCAGGTGGTATTTTCAAAACAGGTTCCCTGTTTATGGATAAAATAAAAGATGGTGCTGCTAAAAAATCATTGACCGGAATTAAAAAAGACGATAAGGTGGTGTTGGATACAGCACAACTGAGAGAAAGTAATGTGGATCTGGCAGTAGTTTTATCAATTGATAAAGCCGTGGCAGAAACGCTTATGACAAAATTGCAGTTCACCCTGAAAGGAATTACCAGGATGTTGCCTGCCGAAATCAATCAGGAATTATTTGATAAAATATTCGGACCGGGCGATGTAACAAGCGAAGAAGAGTTCCGTTTGAGGTTTAAAACCGAACTTGCAGGCATGTTTGTGAACGACAGTGAAACGAAATTTTACAATGACGTGGTTCAGTATTTGATGGACAACGTGAAAGTAAACCTTCCGGACGAATTTTTGAAACGTTGGATATTGGTGGCTGATGATAAAATAACACCGACTGACGTGGAAACAGATTATGTGAAATATGCTAACGGTGTTAAATGGCAGCTGATAGAAGGAAAACTGATAAAAGACAATAACCTTTCGGTAACGCAGGAAGAGTTGGTGGACTTTACAAAAATGCTGATTAATGAGCAATACCGCCAGTACAGCCCAAATCCTATTTCGGATGAAGAAATGGACAAGAGTCTGAAAACGGTTTTATCAAACAACGAAGAAGTGAAGAAAATAGCAGAACGCATTTTCGAAGGTAAAATGAAGGATTTGTTCAAGTCTAAATATACACTTGAAAACAAAGAGGTGAGCTATACTGATTTTTTCAATGTTAAAAAATAAAAGTACTTTCGTGTAATAATTTATAATTCATAACTAATAATTCATAATTCTATAAAATATGTTCGACAACAATGAATTTCGCAAATACGCTGTAAAGCACAGAGGAATCAGTGGAAGCACATTCGATTCTTATTCCCGTCACAATGTCACCAGCATGACACCTTATATTATTGAGGAGCGTCAGTTAAACGTGGCCCAGATGGACGTTTTTTCCCGTCTGATGATGGACCGCATTATTTTTCTGGGGACAGGTATTGACGACCAAGTGGCAAATATTATCCAGGCACAGCTTTTGTTTTTACAATCAGTGGATGCCAAAAAAGACATCCAGATATACCTGAACAGCCCTGGTGGTTCGGTATATGCAGGTTTAGGTATTTATGATACCATGCAATACATCTCTCCGGATGTAGCTACTATCTGTACAGGTATGGCAGCATCAATGGGTGCAGTATTAATGTGTGCAGGAGCAAAAGGAAAACGTGCAGCTTTGAAACATGCGCGTGTAATGATTCACCAGCCAATGGGTGGTGCTGAAGGACAGGCTTCTGATATCGAAATTACTGCAAAGGAAATACAGAAACTGAAAAAGGAATTGTACGAAATCATTGCTAAACACAGTGGTCAGACGTATGAAAAAGTATGGGCAGACAGCGACCGTGATTATTGGATGACTTCGGAAGAAGCCAAAGATTACGGTATGGTGGATGAACTTTTATTAAGAACTAAATAGTATTGTTTGGATGTTAGATGTTGGATTTTAGATATTAGAAACGCTAAAATCCAACATCCAACATCAAACATCCAATATCCAACATCTGAATAAAAAATAATGGCAAAAGAAAAAGAAGAAAAGGAAATTAAATGTTCTTTTTGCGGACGAAGCAAACAAGGCACAGATGTGCTGATTGCGGGTATTACCGGGCATATCTGTAACCATTGTGTTACCCAGGCACAAACCATAGTACGCGATGAGGTGAGCCAGCGGACCAATGCTTCCATGTTTTCTGCTTTGCATTTGCTGAAGCCACATGATATTAAGAAGCACCTGGACGAGTATGTTATTGGCCAGGATGAAGCCAAGAAAGTACTTTCTGTGGCGGTGTATAACCATTACAAACGGTTGATACAAACACAATCAAAGACTACTCATAAAGACGATATCGAAATAGAAAAGTCGAACGTAATTATGGTTGGCGAAACAGGTACCGGTAAAACATTACTGGCCCGCACCATTGCCAAGGTATTGAATGTTCCGTTCTGTATTGCTGATGCTACTGTATTAACGGAAGCCGGTTATGTGGGAGAGGATGTGGAAAGTATATTGTCCCGCTTGTTGCAGGCAGCCGATTTTGATGTGGCAGCAGCAGAAAGAGGAATTGTATTTATTGATGAGTTGGATAAAATAGCCCGTAAAAGTGATAACCCTTCCATTACCCGTGACGTTTCTGGAGAAGGCGTTCAGCAGGGATTACTTAAACTATTGGAAGGTTCTACCGTTGGCGTTCCCCCGCAAGGCGGACGTAAACACCCGGAACAGAAAATGGTGCAGGTGAATACCAAAAACATTTTGTTTATTTGCGGAGGTGCTTTTGATGGTATTACCCGTCACATTGGTAACCGTTTAAATACACAAGCCATTGGATACAGCATTGATAATGATGTGGAAAGCATTGACAAGGAAAATTTACTTCAATACGTTTCTCCGCAGGACATCAAACGTTTTGGTTTAATACCCGAACTGATTGGTCGTTTGCCGGTATTAACCTACCTCAATCCGTTGGATGCAGATACCTTGCTTAGAATATTAACGGAACCAAAGAATGCTTTGATAAAACAATACACTCATTTGTTTGAAATGGATGGTGTTAAAATTAAGTTTGAAAAAGGAGTGTTGGATTATATTGTGGAAAAAGCAATGGAATTTAAACTGGGAGCAAGAGGTCTGCGTTCCATTTGCGAAGCCATTATGATGGACATGATGTACAATACCCCTTCCGATGCTTCTGTAAAAGAGATCAGTGTGTCTCTTCGTTATGCAAAAGAAAAGCTGAAAAAATCGATGCTGAACAAATTAAAGGTGGCATAGATAAACGAATACTAAAATTTAAAATCCTGTTCAGCAATTATGCAGAACAGGATTTTTTTTATTCATACTTTTCAACACTCAAAAAATAAAAGGGTTTAATTTTTACCTTTACAATCAAAGAAAAGGGCTACAGTTGCGCCTTCCAAAAATCAAATTATCAAAATGAATTTTTCTCATCTTCACGTACATACACAGTTTTCATTACTTGACGGGGCTGCCGATATTTCCACGATGTATAAAAAAGCCATCAAGGACAATATGCCTGCCATTGCAATTACTGACCATGGTAATATGTTCGGGGTATTCAAGTTTGTTGCGGAAGCAGCAAAACACAATACTCCTGAAAACCCAAACAAGATAAAACCAATTGTGGGCTGCGAATTTTATGTGGTGGAAAACCGTGATAAGCGCGCATTTACCAAGGAAGATAAAGATGTTCGATATCACCAGTTATTACTTGCAAAAAATACGGAAGGATATAAAAACCTGTTGAAGCTTTGTTCGGCAGGTTATATGGAAGGGTTATATGGAAAGTATCCCCGCATTGATAAAGAACTGATTTTAAAATACCATACCGGCTTAATTGCAACCACTTGCTGCCTGGGGGCTTCCGTTCCTCGCGTTATTCTTAAAAAAGGAGAAGAAGAAGGTGAAAAGGAATTCAAATGGTGGCTGGATATTTTTGGTGAAGATTATTATGTGGAGTTGCAACGTCATGATATTCCGGAGCAAAATCAGGTGAATGAAGTATTGATTAAACTGGCCAGAAAATACAATGTAAAAATCATTGCTTCCAATGATTCGCATTATGTGGACCAGGCTGATTCTAATGCGCACGACATTTTACTATGCATCAATACAGGGGAAAAGCAAAGCACACCAACGATGAAGGATTTTGGTGATGATGATTCTGTGTCTACCAAAGGCAAGCGTTTTGCTTTTTACAACGACCAGTTTTATTTTAAAACCACTGCCGAAATGTCGCAATTGTTCAGCGATATACCGGAAGCAATTGATAATACCAATGATATAGTTGGCAAGATAACCCCGCTAAAACTGAAGCAGGACATCATGTTGCCTAATTTTGTAATACCTACTACTTTCCTTACCCAGGACGACTACCTGCATCACCTTACATTTAGCGGTGCCAAGGAGCGATACAAAGAGATAAGTCCTGAAGTAGAAGAACGATTAAATTTCGAATTGAATACCATCCGCATCATGGGTTTTGCAGGGTACTTTCTTATTGTGGCCGACTTTGTTAAAGCAGGAAAAGATATCGGAGTGTTTGTGGGCCCTGGCCGTGGTTCGGCTGCAGGTTCTGCGGTGGCTTATTGTATTGGCATTACCAACATTGACCCGATAAAATATAATTTACTATTCGAGCGTTTCCTAAATCCGGACAGGAAAACAATGCCCGATATTGATACGGACTTTGATGATGAAGGCCGTCAGAAAGTGATTGATTATGTGGTGGAAAAATACGGCCGTAACCAGGTGGCACAAATTGTAACCTATGGTACAATGGCCGCCAAGAGCAGTATTAAAGATGTAGCCCGTGTGTTGGATTTGCCTTTGCAGGAATCCAATTTGCTTGCAAAGATGGTTCCCGAACGTCCGGGCATTGAATTGAAACGGGTACTTAAAGCTCCGCTTACAGGTGATGACAGCCTTGAAACCAAAGAAGGCTTGTCGAAAGAAGAGATAGAAGATGCAAAAAAATTAAGGGCTATTCTTGCAGGAACGGATATGCAGGCAAGAGTATTGCGAGAGGCATTAATTCTGGAAGGCTCTGTAAGAGGCACCGGTATTCATGCTTCTGCCATTATCATTGCTCCGAAAGATTTAACGGAGATTATTCCGGTTGCATCATCAAAGGAAACTACTTTGTTAATTACCCAGTACGATGGTAAAGTGATTGAAGATGCAGGGGTTATTAAGATGGACTTCTTAGGTTTAAAAACTTTGACCATTATCAGGGATGCCTTACGATTAATAAAAGAGAACCACGGAATTGATTTAGTGATTGATGATGTTCCGCTGGATGATTTAAAAACATTTGAGCTTTACCAGCGTGGCGATACCAACGGTACATTCCAGTTTGAAAGTCCCGGGATGCAAAAACATCTTATCAACCTGAAGCCCGATAAGTTTGCGGATTTGATAGCCATGAATGCCTTGTATCGTCCGGGCCCGATTGAGTATATTCCGAATTTCATTGCCCGTAAAAATGGGAAAGAAGCCATTACCTACGATTTGCCGGAGATGGAAGAATACCTTGCTGATACTTATGGTATCACAGTTTACCAGGAACAGGTGATGTTGCTTTCTCAAAAGTTAGCCGGCTTTACAAAAGGAGATGCAGACGTTTTGAGGAAAGCAATGGGAAAAAAAGACAGGGCTACCCTTGATAAAATGAAAAGTAAATTCATTGAAGGAGCAACTGCTAAGGAATTACCAAAGGATAAACTGGAAAAAATCTGGACCGATTGGGAAAAGTTTGCACAGTATGCATTCAATAAATCGCACTCCACCTGTTATGCATTTGTTGCATTTCAGACAGCCTATTTAAAAGCACATTATCCGGGAGAATACATGTCAGCGGTACTTACCCATAACTTAAGTAATATTGATAAGATTACTTTCTTTATGGATGAGTGCAAACGAATGGGGGTTCCGGTTCTTGGTCCTGATGTTAATGAAAGTCAATACCAGTTTTCAGTAAATAAAAACGGGCAGATTCGTTTTGGAATGGGTGCAGTAAAAGGTGTAGGAGAGAGTGCAGTGGCATCTATTGTGGAAGAGCGTAAAGCAAATGGTCCGTACAAAACCATTTTTGATTTTGTGAGAAGAATTAATCTTCGCGCAGCAAATAAGAAAACCTTTGAAAGCCTTGCGTATTCTGGTGGTTTAGACTCATTCGGAATTCACCGGGCTACCTATTTTTTTACCGAAGGAAATGACAGCACTAATTTTCTGGAACGTGTTATCCGATACGGAGGTTCTCACCAGGATGGTATTAACTCGGCACAGGTATCCTTGTTTGGTGACGAAACTTCTGAAGATATGCCTGAACCTAAGGTTCCTGTTTGCGAAGAATGGAATAAACTAATCCAGTTGAAAAATGAAAAGGATGTGGTGGGATTCTTTATTTCCGGGCATCCATTGGATACTTATAAATTGGAAATGGAGAATTTCTGTTTTCATTCCGTAACCGATACCAAGAAATTGCAGGAGAATAAAAATAAGGAATTGGTGTTTGGAGGAATTGTCACAGCAGTTCACAATGGGGTAACCAAGACCGGAAATCCATGGGGTAAAATCACGGTGGAGGATTATCGTGAATCGGCTGAACTTGCTTTCTTTGGCGAAGATTACGTGAAGTTCAAACAATACATGGTGAATGGTTTATTTCTCTATATCAAAGGAAAAATACAGGAACGCTTCCGGCAGGCAGATAATTTGGAATTTAAGGTAAGTACTATTCAATTACTTTCTGAATTAAGGGATAAGCTGGCCAAAATAATTACCGTGAATGTTTCATTAACTGATTTGAATGATGAGTTCATTGAAAAGGTGAACGGGATAATTAATGAAAATGCGGATGCACTGCCAAGGAATTGTACATTGAGATTTAAAGTAATTGACCCGGATGAGAATATTTCTGTGTTTCTTCCCGCAAAAAAAATAAAAGTGAACCCAAATAATGAAATGATAGAATTATTGGAGCAGCATCATTTGACCTATTCATTGAATTAATAACTAAGTTGCATTCTACCCTAAGCTTGTTTCAAAAACCAACAGGAAGAGTGTGTCAAATTTTATTAACTTCGCGGTGCTTTTGAAAAAATGAATAACGATTCTATAATAGAGATAAAAAATTTATCGAAAACCTTTATTGGAGCCTTCGAACCAGCCGTTAAAAATCTCTCTCTTACCATACAAAGAAATGAAATTTTTGGTTTGCTTGGCCCTAATGGTGCCGGTAAAACTACAACTATCTCAATATTGTGCGGTTTATTTCCTCCAACCAGCGGGCAAGTAACAATTAACGGACTTAATTTACATAATGACCTTGAAGGCATAAAACAAATTGTCGGGGTGGTACCTCAGGATATTGCTTTGTATCCAACTCTTACCGGTCGCGAAAACCTGAACTTTTACGGTCACATGTATGGTTTAAAGGGAAAGCAACTCAAGGATAAAATTGATGTATGGCTTTCAAATTTCGGGTTAACGGAAGCTTCAAACAGGCGCGTATCTGGCTATTCAGGCGGTATGAAACGAAGGGTAAATTTGATTGCTGGTATTCTGCATAGCCCAAAAGTTTTGTTTTTAGATGAACCTACTGTGGGGGTGGATGTACAGTCAAGAAATGTGATTATTGAATATTTAAAAGAATTGAACAGGCAGGGTACTACCATTATTTATACTTCGCACCATATGGATGAAGCAGAGCATTTTTGTTCCCGTGTTGCTATTATTGATAATGGTAATATTATTATTGAAGGTAGTCCGAAACAACTGGTAAATGATAATGAAGGATGCAGCAACTTGGAAAATGTATTTTTGAAATTAACCAATAAAGCATTAAGAGATTAATTGCAATGATTGAAAAACTTTTAGCAGCGATAAAAAAGGAAACCCTTATTCTATTGAGAGACAGGGTAGGGCTTTCCAGTTTGTTTATTATGCCAATGGTTTTAATATTTGTGATGACTCTTATCCAGGATTCAGCATTTAAAACATTAAACGAAAAAGGTATTCTTATTGTCTTTGTCAATAACGACAAAGATTCCATGGGCTATGCCATTGAACAGGGGTTAAGAAGTTCAAGCTTATGTTCTTTCCACGATTCTATTAATGGTGTTCCTGCCACTGAGGAATCTGCAAAAAAAGCAGTAACTGACGGTAAGTTCTTGGTGGGGGTTATTATTCCGAAAGGAGCTACGCAGGCTATTCGGAATAATGTGACTAAACTGGTTCAGCAGACATTAAATACCGATTCTGTTCCTGTGGCATCAGATAAATCGTCAGTAAAGGATTCTGTGGATATCACCATCTTCGTAGACCCTATTACTAAAAAATCTTTTTTAACTTCGGTAAGCAGCACTTTACGCGAATTCGTATCGAATATAAAGACCAAGATCATGTTCAAAACCTTTGCCGACCAATTGGCAGAGATAATTCCTGATAAGAAAAAAACTCCTTACAATGCGTTCGGACAAACACAAATTATTAAGTTCAGTGAGGTGTATGCTTCCAAAGGCTTTGGCGAAATTGTTCCCAACTCAGTTCAGCATAATGTTCCTGCCTGGACCATATTTGCTATGTTCTTTATTGTTCTTCCTCTTGCCGGAAGTATGGTGAAGGAAAAAAATGAAGGAAGTGTTTTCAGGCTGCATACCATGCCCAGCTCATTTTTAATATTGATAAATGGGAAAATTGTGGTGTATGTAATTGTTTGTTTATTACAATTTGCCTTAATGTTATCAGTCGGTCTGGTGTTTCTTCCTATGCTCGGCCTACCTGTATTGGACATTGGTAATAGCATTCCTGGGGTGCTCATTTTGTCAAGTGCTACTGCGTTTGCGGCAACCGGTTTCGGAGTAATGATGGGAACCATTGCTAATACCGAACAACAAGGTGCAATAACAGGTTCGTTATCGGTTTTGCTTTTATCAGCTATTGGCGGTATCTGGGTACCTACTTATGTAATGCCTGAAGTAATGCGCCACATAAGTGTAGTATCTCCTCTCAACTGGGCCTTATCAGGATTTTATGAATTATTTTTAAGAGGTGGAGGAGTAAAGGATATCATAATTGATTCTGTTAAGCTCATGATATTTTTTGTGGCTACCATGTCAGTCGCATCCATTGTTAACAGGATAAAAAGGAAGGTATAGCTGAAATAAAAAGGGGATAAATATATTTATTCATCCCACTTTTTTAGCTTAACTATTAATAAGCATAATCACTCAAATACTCAAAAGGAGGAGTTAATTTGCCATCTTTACAGATAGAAGCCCGTTCAATCACAGCATCCTTATCTTCCCCAATTATATTTGGTAATGCTCGCTCCATCAGGTCTTTTCCAAAATCATCACTTGCATCGCGCGGTAGTTCGCATGGTAAATTATCCACGGCCATAATACAAACGGTATCTTTATTAAAAGGTAAATCTTCCTTGTCCTGTTTAATATTATATCCATAAAAAGGCTCAGTAATGGTGCTGGAACGAATGGTGGTTGGCACAGAGCCGTTCATATCACAGGTTATATCTGCAATTACACTGATACGGAAATCATTTGCTTTTATATCCGAAAGCTCAAACAATCTTGGGGCTTTAGGATCCCAGTAATGAGCGGAGATGTAGATGTCTGCAGACTTGGTATAAGGGTTAAATATGGATTTGAAATGTTCAGGATGTTTAAAAAAGTCGTGTAAATCAAAATTGTGATCATCGGTGCGTTCCACATAATCTCTTGGATTCAGCTGACAATAAACCGGCTCCCTGAATGCTCCCATCAGAAATTCTTCAGCAGTAACTTTGCGAATGCGCAATGCGCTAAGTGTTTCTATAACACCGTTTGCAACTCTTCCTCCACCGGTAAGGGCAATTTTAATATTCGGAAGTTTGGCACGTTTCAGTTCATCTTCCATTTCAGCCCGGTCACGGCATTGGTTGGCTGGTTTTAATAAAAACAAATCATATTTTTTTCCATAACCCAATATAGCATTGTAAGCCCCCACAATACCCGCATACCTTCCAAATCCAATGATGCGGTTGTTATGTTTGTCAGTTAATGTTTCATAATCAATCATCTGAATTTTCTTTTCTATCAGGGCGTGCATCAGTTTTTGGTTATGCGCTTGTTTTTTGATGGTATGAGAAAAGAAAAAATATTTTTTCCCTTCTATCAATCGTTCCTTGGGAACTTCTTTAACTCCCATCAATATATCGCAACCGCTCAGGTCTTCTTTTAGCATTACTCCAAATGCGGTGTATTCATCATCTGCATAACAACGTATTTTGCTCGGTTGAACATAAATTTTAAGGTTCGGGTAAGTTCGCATTAACTCGGCACAAATTAGCGGAGTCAATGGCACCCTTTTATCCGGTGGATTTTTTTCTTCCCTCAATACACCTATTCTCAGTTTATTCATTTTCTTCAATTTGCGGCAAAGATAGAAATTTGTTCATTAGTCATTGGTCATTTGTCACTAGTTGTTTAAGGTAAACATTACTAAATTATAAAAATTGCAGATTAATTTTCCGTACCTTTGTATTTAGGTTCTTTGACCACATGGGGTCGTACGGTTTTGACAGCGAGTGCGATTTTTATGTAAGCATGTCGTGTGTTGTGAATATGACACGTAAATACTAATTCTCAAATTTCTATATGGCGAGTCTAACTACGCTATGGCTGCTTAATACCAAGTATTAAGTGCCTTTGTTTCCGGAGAAGCTCTGATCTTCTGCGTCTCCTGTGAAGCATCACAAATGAAGAAATAGTTGCGGGGAGCTTCGACCCGTGATGAGATAAAGAAGATAAGTAAACCTGTTGGCCCGTAGATTTGCCTAAGTTTAACGAAAATCAAAAGTCTGCTACACATGTAGAAAGCATATTAGTTCCTTGTTTGGACGAGGGTTCGAATCCCTCCGACTCCACAACCATCAAAGCCCTTGAGTAATCAGGGGCTTTTTATTCCTCCTATTATTTCACGAAGCAATGTCAGCCTAAATTCTTCTGACTGGTAATTTTTGTATGATTTAAATAAATATCAGACCTTTGCACCTCAAATGAAAAAGAAAATAGAAATATTGTCACCTGCTAAAAACCTGATACAGGGAATGGCTGCCATCAATGCCGGTGCTGATGCTGTTTACATTGGGGCTCCGCAATTTGGTGCTAGGTCCAATGCTACCAACTCCATTGAGGATATTGCAGAACTGGTAAAATATGCTCACTTATTTAAGGCGCAGGTTTTTGTGGTGGTCAATACTATTTTGTATGACTATGAACTGGCGGATGTAAAAAAGATGATTTATGAGTTGTATGATATTGGTGTGGATGCACTGATAGTGCAGGATATGGCAATAATGGAAATGGATTTGCCGCCAATTGTAATTCATGCAAGTACACAGGCCAATAACAGGGACCCAAAGCATGTAAAATTTCTGAAAGATGCCGGAATGAAGCGCGTGGTGCTTGCCCGTGAATTAAACCTTGACCAGATAAAGGAAATAAGTAATGCCACCGATGTGGAGCTGGAGTTTTTTGTTTCCGGAGCGCTTTGTGTTTCTTTCAGCGGCAATTGTTACATGAGTGTGGCCAATGGCGAACGTAGCGCCAACCGTGGTTCTTGCGCACAAAACTGCCGTTTGCCTTATACGTTGATAGATGGCAATGGCAAGACACTTATCAGCAATAGTCATTTACTTTCTATTAAAGATTTAGACCTGAGTGATAAATTGCCCGAGCTGATTGAAGCAGGAATTACTTCTTTTAAAATAGAAGGGCGGTTAAAGGACATGGTGTATGTAAAAAATAACACTTCTTATTTGCGCAAAAAGTTGGATGCTTTTTTAGAAAATAATGATACCTACCAAAAAGCTTCTTCCGGAAAAACGCATTATAACTTTGAAGCTGAAATGGACAGGAGCTTTAACAGGGGCTACACCAACTACTTTGTGGACAAGCGCACCGACAAAATTGGTTCCTGGGAAAGCCCCAAATCGCAAGGGCAATTGATAGGAAAACTTGTTGAAACAAAAGCCAATGGTTATGTGATTGAAAATTACAATAAGCTGAATAATGGTGACGGTCTTTATTTCATAAATGAAAATAACGAACCAGATGGCATGCAGGTAAATGTTATCAATAATAATATTGTCGTGCCTAATTCTTTTAAAGAGATAAAACCCGGAACCATGATTTACAGAAATTCAGATGCTGAATTTAATCGCTTGGTGGAAAGGGAAGATAGCGCCATTCGTAAGATAAGTGTAAAATTAAAATTTACTGAAACTATTGATGGGTTTCAATTATTAGCCATTGATGAAGATGGGCATGAAAGTGTTTCTTCATTTCTTGCAGAAAAAGAGGTTGCTAAAAATAGCGAGTCTACTATTCCAAATATTAAAAAGAACCTGAGTAAAACCGGGAATACTCCTTTCATTGTTGATGATATAGAGATTGAATTTTCACAAAACTGGTTTCTGCCTATTTCTAAAATAAATGAAATAAGAAGAGTGGTGCTGGAGCAATTGATTGATATCAGAGTAAAAGGTTATCAGCGAAGGGAAATTGAGATAAAAAAAACAGACCACCCCTACCCTGTTTCCAAATTAGATTTCACTTACAATGTTTCCAACCAATTGGCAAGGGCCTTTTACACAAGGCATGGCGTAACTGAAATGGAAAAGGCATTTGAGTTGCAATGGGACCCTGGTAAATCAAGAGTGATGACAACAAAGTATTGTGTAAAGTATGAATGTGGCAAGTGCTGGAGATACAACAAAGACACAATGGGAGAAAAGCTTGTGGAGCCACTTACCTTAAAACATGGAGAGAACGAATACAAACTTAAGTTTAACTGCAAGCCCTGCGAAATGGAAATATGGGAAAAGGAAGCAGAGCTTACGTTTGAGAATGATGAGGATTAATTATTAAGTCTTAAATAATTCAAATAAAAAGGGAAGGTTACTTAATGTAGCCTTCCCTTTTTATTTACTATTTAAAAATTTATCCCTTCTTCACAAACTTGCAAAGAATAACAATAGTCTGGTCGTTTATCTTTCCTTCAATCTGTTCAGCATTGTCGTGCACCAGTTTTATCTTTTTCACCACCGTTCCTTTTGATGCTGTAAAGTTGGTTCCCTTTACATTTAATGCTTGAGTAAGCACAACAGTATCTCCATTTTCAAGTGTGTTTCCAAAAGCATCTTTGTGTACCTCTGCCACTTCAAAAGCAATCATAGCCCATTGCACCACATTTTCATCCAGGTCAACAGAACTTATTAAATCGCTTGCCCATCCTTCTTCTTTGTATTTGTTGAGGATGCGGTAACTCAATGCCTGCACACTTGCATAAGGGCTCCAGATACTGCCTTCGATGCAACGCCAGTGAAAGCCCGCATCTTTATCATCCATAGCTTTCAGGCAGGTTTCGCAAATGCCTACCTGATTATCTATTGAATCATCATTTTTAGGACTTACTGTATACTCAATTGTTGCTGGTTCTGTATTGCATAATTCGCATAAATCCTGATTCCTGTTTTTTAACTCCTGACTGATAGACATATATTATTGATTCTATTAATGAATATTTTTTATGGCCGCAAAAGTATAAATTATTTAATACAATTGTTCCTTGGGATGTTTTAACTGGTGACCAAGAATAAGGAAAGCTATTGAGCGGTTGGGTTGGATTATATCAATTTATTTTACGATAGTAACACTGCCCATATATTTATGGCCCTCGTTATGATTGTCGGTTAAATTAATTAAATATACATATACATCTTCCTGCACTATACTTCCCATATAGGTTCCATTCCAATGTTTACTTATATCATCTCCGTAAAAAACCTGGTTTCCCCAACGGTCAAAAATTGTCATTTCGTATTCAGTAATGCCTTCGCCCACTCCAAAGAATTCATCATTCAAGCCATCCCCATTAGGAGAAAATGAATTTGGAACATAAAAAGTAAAAACACCTTCGATTGAAATACAATGATTAGTCGTGTCAATACAGTTCGCATTGGAAACTGTAAGCAATACGCAATAACTTCCAATTTGAGAATATTCATGTGTAGGATTCTTAATGGTACTTGTATTGGTGGATGCATTGAAATTATCTCCGAAATCCCAGTTCCAAAGGGTTGCATCGGTAGATGTATTTGTAAAGTTAACAACCGGGTAAAGTATACTTGTTGTAAGAGGAGCAGTAAATTCAGCCACCGGCATAACGTTTACTGTTACTGTACCTGCTCCGGTACTTGAACAGCCGGTTGTTGTTCCGGTAGCTGTATAAGTAGTTGTGGCGTCAGGTGTAACTACTATAGTATTGGAATTAGAACCGTTATTCCATAAATAACTGTTAGCTCCGGTAGCAGTCAATATTACAGAAGTACCTGCGCAAACTGTTTGTGAATTAACTGTTACAACAGGAATACTATTTACGGTTACTGTGGCAACAGCGCTGCTGCTGCATCCCAAAGTTGTTCCTGTTACTGTATAGCTTGTAGTAGTCATCGGTGAAACAGTAATAGAATCTGTAATGACTCCTGTAGACCAATTGTAAGTTGCCAAATTTCCAATTGCTATTAAAGTAGCAGACTGTCCGGTACAAATACTAAGTGAATTAAGGATTACGAAAGGTAGATTATTCACAGTAACTGTTGAAACTGCGGTTGCTGAACAACCGAGAGAAGTACCCGTTACTGTGTAAGTAGTTGTTACAACCGGAGAAGCAGTCGCTATGGTTAAACCTGTCGAAGTGGCTCCTGCACTCCAGGTATAGCTGGTGGCACCGCCTGCCGTTATTGTTGCGGAACTTCCAGCACAGATAGTTGGTGAACTAACTGTAACGCTCGGAAGAGGATTAACAACCACAGTTATATCCGCTCTCGGACTTTCACATCCGGCTGAAGTTTGCGTAACATAATAATCTATTGTTCCTGCCACCGAAGTAGAAGGAATTGGTGCGGCAGCATTGCCTATGCCTCCTGAAGCGTTTGTATACCAGAGCAGGCTAAC
Organism: Bacteroidota bacterium; assembly: GCA_947479085.1. Taxonomy (GTDB): domain Bacteria; phylum Bacteroidota; class Bacteroidia; order 2-12-FULL-35-15; family 2-12-FULL-35-15; genus 2-12-FULL-35-15. The sequence continues at coordinate 53,355 of CANJYB010000008.1, forward strand.
CCCGATTGCAGTTAATGCCGGAGCTACATCATTCTGACAATAAGTTAACGGAGAAATAACAATTGGAGCAGTAGGAGCACTGATAACGACATTATACGTAACACCTGCCCCGGCACCGCATGTACCAGTCTCAGTAACTGAAATTGCACCTGCTCCGGCAGCACCAAAAGTGACAGTAATTTGATTTGTTCCTTGTCCCGCTGTAATAGCAGCTCCTGCAGGAACTGTCCATGCATAAGTACTCCCAACGGTATTGGTAACAGAATAAATTATTCCTGTTGCATTTGGACAAACAGGAGTTGTGCCAGTTATTGCAGAAGTAACAGGCAGTTGAGTAACTGTAACATTAAAGTTAACAGCTGTTCCTGGTCCGCAATTATTTGTTTCGATAACGGAAACAGTTCCACCAGTCGTTCCAAAATCAACTGTTATTTGATTGGTGCCTTGTCCTGCTGTGATGATTGCACCTGCAGGAACTGTCCAGTTGTAAGTATCTCCAACAACATTGGTAACTGAATAGGTTATTCCGGTTGAATTCAGACAAACAGGTGTAGTTCCTGTAATAGCTGATGTTGCAGGTAATGATGAAATAGCAACTGCGAAATTAACCTGGGTTCCGGGTCCGCAATTATTTGTTTCTATTACGGAAACATTTCCTGCTGTTACTCCCAAATCAACTGTAACCTGATTTGTACCCTGACCAGAGGTAATAGTTGCTCCTGCCGGAACCGCCCATGCATAAGTGTTTCCAATGGTATTAGTAACAGAATAAATTACTCCGGTTGCGTTCGGACAAACAGGTGTAGTTCCGGTAATAGCTGATGTTACAGGCAATGGGAAAATAGCAACAGCAAAATCAACCTGTGTTCCCGGTCCGCAATTATTAGTTTCTATCACAGAAACATTTCCTGCAGTTCCTCCAAAGTCAACTGTAATCTGGTTTGTACCCTGACCAGAAGTAATAGTTGCTCCAGCTGGAACTGTCCATGTATATGTATCGCCCACGGTATTAATAACTGAAAAAACAACTCCGGTTGCAGTAGGGCATACAGGTGTAGTGCCTGTAATAACTAATGTTGCAGGTAGTGAGGAAATAACAATAGGTAAGTTAACTACAGTGGAAGCCCCGCAAATATTAGTTTCAGTGACAGAAACATTACCTGCTGTAGCGCCAAAATCAACAGTTAACTGGTTGGTTCCCTGACCTGCTGTAATAGTTGCTCCTGCCGGAACAATCCAGGCATAGGTGTTACCAGTATTATTCGTTACGGAATAGGCAAGTCCTGTTGCATTCGGGCAAACGGGAGAGGTGCCTGTAATAGCAGACGTGGCAGGTGCGTTTATAAATGTAACCACAAAATTAATGGCAACTCCAACACCGCAGGAAGCTGTTTCAGTGACAGAAATTGTTCCTGCTGTGGCACCAAAATCAACTGTTATTTGATTGGTTCCTTGTCCTGAAGTTATTGTTGCACCAAAAGGAGCTGTCCATGCATAGGTACTTCCTGTTGTATTGATAACAGAAAAAGTTATTCCTGTTGCATTCGGACAAACAAGTGCGGTCCCTGTAATAGGAGATGTAACTGGCAACACTGTTATTCCAAGAGCCAGGTTAACTGCAGCACCACTGCCGCAAACATTTGATTCAATTACAGAAATAGTTCCAGCTGTAATTCCAAAGTCAACCGTTATTTGATTTGTTCCTTGTCCTGCTGTAATGGTAGCACCTGCCGGAACTGTCCATGCATAAGAACTTCCGACAACATTGGTTACCGAATATACAATTCCAGTAGCGTTCAAACAAACAGGTGAAGGGCCTACGATAGCAGAAGTTACAGGGATAGGAGTAATAGCAACAGCGAAATTAACGGTAGTTCCAGGGCCACAATTATTCGTTTCAACTACTGAAACATTTCCTCCTGTTCCTGCAAAAGTTACTGTAATTTGATTGGTTCCCTGCCCTGCTGTAATAATTGCACCAGCCGGAACTGTCCAGTTATAAGTATCTCCGGCAACGTTAGTAACTGAATAAATAATTCCTGACGCAGTAGGGCATACAGGAGTAGTTCCTGTAATAACAGATGTTACAGGAAGTGTAGAAATAACAATAGGTAAATTAACCACAGTATTAGCTCCGCAAATATTGGTTTCCGTGACAGAAACATTTCCTGCTGTGGCACCAAAGTCAATAGTTATCTGATTCGTGCCTTGCCCCGAGGTAATGTTAGCGCCTACGGGGACTGTCCATGCATAAGTATTACCGGCATTATTTGTAACGGAATATATAACGCCTGTTGCATTTGGGCAAACTGGTGTGGCACCTGCAATAGCAGATGTAGCAGGCGCTGTAATAGATGAAACAGCAAAATTAACTGTAGCTCCAACTCCGCAGGATGCAGTTTCAGCAACAGAAATTGTGCCTGCTGTGGCACCAAAATCAACTGTTATTTGGTTGCTACCTTGACCGGAAGTTATTGTTGCACCAACAGGAGCTGTCCATGCATAGGTACTTCCTGTACTATTAATTACAGAAAAAATAATCCCTGTTGCATTCGGGCAAACAGGTGAAGTACCCGTGATAGCTGATGTTATCGGCAATACCGTAATTCCAAGTGCTAAATTAACAGCAGCACCACTGCCGCAAACATTTGATTCAATTACAGAAATAGTTCCAGTTGTAATTCCAAAGTCAACTGTTATTTGATTTGTTCCTTGTCCTGCTGTAATGGTAGCACCTGCCGGAACTGTCCATGCATAAGAACTTCCGACAACATTGGTTACCGAATATACAATTCCTGTTGCGTTCAAACAAACAGGTGAAGGACCTACGATAGCAGAAGTTACAGGGATGGGAGTAATAGCAACAGCAAAATTAACGGCAGTTCCAGGGCCACAATTATTCGTTTCAACTACTGAAACATTTCCTCCTGTTCCTGCAAAAGTTACTGTAATTTGATTGGTTCCCTGCCCTGCTGTAATAATTGCACCAGCCGGAACTGTCCAGTTATAAGTATTTCCGGCAACATTAGTAACTGAATAAATAATTCCTGATGCAGTAGGGCATACCGGTGTAGTTCCGGTAATAGTTGATGTAACAGGTAATGGTGATATTGCAACTGCAAAAATTACGGCTGTGCCGGGTCCACAATTATTTGATTCAATAACCGAAACATTCCCTGCTGTTCCTGCAAAAGTTACTGTAATTTGATTTGTACCTTGCCCGGAAGTAATTACTGCCCCTGCCGGCACTGTCCATGCATAAGTATTTCCAACCGTATTGGTAACAGAATAAATAACTCCTGTTGCATTAGGACAAACAGGAGTTGTGCCTGTTATTATGGATGTAACCGGAAGCTGAGTCACCGCAACTGCAAAGTTGACAGCCGTTCCGGGACCGCAATTATTTGATTCGATAACGGAAACAGTTCCGGAGGTTGCTCCAAAATTAACTGTAATTTGATTAGTGCCTTGTCCGGCTGTAATGGTTGCACCTGCGGGCACAGTCCATGCATAAGTGTTTCCAATTGTATTAGTAACAGAATAAATTACTCCTGTTGAATTCAAACAAACAGGAGTAGTGCCGGTTATTGCTGATGTTGCTGGTAAAGACGAAATAGCTACTGCAAAATTAACCGCAGGTCCTGGTCCGCACATATTTGTTTGGATTACAGAAACTGTTCCTCCTGTCACTCCCCAATTTACTGTAATTTGATTTGTTCCTTGCCCGGCTGTAATGGTTGCTCCGGCTGGCACTGTCCATGCATAGGTATCACCCGCAACGTTGGTCACAGAATAAATTATTCCTGTTGCATTCGGACAAACTGGTGTTGTTCCTGTAATGGCTGATGTTACAGGCAATGGGAAAATGCTTACAGGAAAGTTAACAGTTGCTCCAACTCCGCATGATGCGGTTTCCGTAACCGAAACATTTCCTCCGGATGAACCCCAATTAACTGTTATTTGATTTGTTCCCTGTCCTGCCGTTATAGTTGCACCAGCCGAAACTGTCCATGCATAGGTGCTTCCAGCAGAATTGATAACTGAAAAAGTTAAACCTGTAGAATTTGAACAAACGGACGAAGTACCTGTTATAGCAGATGTTACAGGTAATAATGTAATAGCAACAGGAAGATTTACTGCTGCCCCGATTCCACAAACATTCGATTCGATAACGGAAACAGTACCCCCGGTGGCACCCCAATTAATTGTTACCTGGTTTGTACCTTGCCCTGAGGTGATAACTCCACTTCCGGTTACAGACCAGTTATAGGTATTTCCAGCCACATTGGTTACGGAATAAACGATTGCCGTTGAATTTGCACAAACAGGTGAAGGACCTGTAATAACAGAAGTTACAGGAATAGGAGTAACAACCAATGCAAAATTAACTGCTGGTCCCGGTCCGCAAATATTGGTTTCTATAACAGAAATAGTTCCACCTGTTGCTCCAAAATTAACTGTAATCTGATTAGTTCCTTGTCCTGAAGTAATTGTTGCTCCCGCAGGAACTGTCCAGTTATAAGTATCACCAACCACATTCGTTACTGAATAAATTACTCCTGTTGTGTTAGGGCAAACGGGTGTAGTGCCTGTAATAGCAGATGTTACAGGTAATGGAGTTATTGCAACAGCAAAGTTAACTGCTACTCCCGGTCCGCAAATATTTGTTTGAGTTACCGAAACATTTCCTCCAATACCGCCCCAATTCACTGTTATCTGATTTGTTCCCTGTCCTGCAGTAATTGTTGCTCCGGCCGGAACTGTCCAGTTATAAGTATCTGCGGCAACATTGGTTACAGAATAAACGACTCCTGTCTGTGTCGGACAAACGGGGGTAACACCTGTAATGGCAGATGTTACAGGTAATGGAAAAATGGCTACCGCAAAATTTACTGCTACACCCGGACCGCAATTATTTGTTTCAATTACAAAAACGGTTCCACCTGTTCCTGCAAAAGTTACTGTAATCTGATTGGTTCCCTGACCAGATGTGATGGTCGCTCCTGCAGGAACAGTCCAGTTATAAGTATTTCCAACAACATTGGTGACAGAATAGATAACTCCCGCTGCGGTTGGGCAAACAGGTGTAGTGCCAGTAATAGCTGATGTTACAGGCAATTGAGTTACTGTTACCGGTAAAATAACGGCCGGTCCTGGTCCGCAAATATTTGTTTGTACCACAGTAACATTTCCACTGGTCACACCCCAGTTTACAGTTATTTGATTGGTTCCTTGCCCGGCTGTGATGGTTGCTCCGGCTGGTACAGTCCAGTTATAAGTATCTCCTGCAACATTGGTTACAGAATAAACGACTCCTGTCGAATTAAGACAAACTGGAGTAGTGCCTGTTATTGCAGAAGTTACAGGTAATGGAGTTATAGCCACAGCAAAGTTAACTGCTGTTCCGGATCCGCAGGTGTTGGTTTCTGTAACCGAAACATTACCGCCTGTTCCTGCAAATGTAACGGTTATCTGATTAGTTCCTTGTCCTGCAGTAATGATAGCACCAGCCGGAACAGTCCATGCATAGGTGTCACCAGGAACATTGGTTACTGAATAAACAACTCCTGCTGCGGTTGGGCATACGGGTGTGGTTCCTGTGATGGAAGAAGTAACAGGCAGAGGAGTAACTGCAACAGCATAATTCACTGACGCACCGGAACCGCAAACATTTGTTTGCACGACTGAAACAGTGCCACTGGCAGCACCCCAGGTTACAGTTATTTGATTGGTTCCCTGACCTCCTGTAATGGTTGCTCCGACCGGAACGATCCAGGCATAAGTATCTCCCGGAACATTGGTAACGGAATAAACTAGACCTGTCTGGTTTGCACAAACAGGCGTGACACCGGCAATGGCAGAGGTTACCGGCAATGGGAAAATTGCTAAAGGAAAGTTAACTGCCGGAGCAACCCCACAGGGATTACTTTGAATAACTGAAACATTTCCACCTGTTCCTGCAAAGTCAACTGTTATCTGATTAGACCCTTGTCCGGCTGTAATGGCTGCCCCTGCCGGCACAGTCCAGTTATAGGTACTTAGTGCGACATTGGCAACAGAAAAAATAATACCGGTGGCATTTGGACATACTGGTGTAGTTCCCGTAATTGCCGTTGCTACAGGCAAAGGGGTCATGGTAACTAAAAAGGTGATAGCAGGGTCGCTTCTGCAAATATTAGATTGAACAACGGATACCGTTCCTGCGATTGCACCAAAGTTGACCGTTATTTGATTTGTTCCTTGTCCTGAAGTAATTGTTGCCCCTGCAGGTACTGCCCAGGTATAGGTAATTCCGACTGTATTGGGAATCAAATATACCATCCCGGTTGCATTCGGACAAACCGGAGTTGGACCAGAAATAAGGCCTGGCACAATGGCTACTCCATTAATGGTGACAACAACAGGTTTACGATAGGTACCAGGACAAAATCCTGCATAGTAAGTGGTGGTTGCAAATAAAGGAGGGGTGGTGAATGTTGTCCCAGTTGCTATAGGAGCACCTCCTACCAGGGTGTTGTACCAATAGATGGTAGCTCCTATAGGACCAGCAATAGATGCAGTAAGTGTTGCCGTATTCCCGTTACAAATTGTAACATTGGTTGTTGTTATGGTGTCATGAGTTATCACCTGATTAGTTAATCCTGCTGCACCTTTTGTGGCTCCATTGGGTGGAAATTCAGTAAGCCCTCCCGCGTTGGTTGTCCCACTTCCTCCTCCATTCGAAATTTGTGTAAATACTCCTCCAGATTGGGCAATGTAGCCGGCACCACCGCCACCACCAGGTCCTTCTGATTCAATAATTCCTGCAACAAGCATTTGATTCCCACCGGTACCTCCATTAACAGATGCGGTAATTCCGGAAATCGGACCAACTGAATTCAATATAATTGTACCACCGCCACCTGCACCACCAGCTCCATCCCCTCCGGCATTCAGGCAATTACCCCCATGTGAAACAACAGAACCTATCCCACTTATATTTCCATAACTCATAAAATAAATTAATCCTCCCCCGGCCTGACCAACGCCACCTGTTGAATTATCCCTGTCTCCGGCACCACCGCCACCACCCATAAATAACTTTCCTGTTGAATAATCCAGGTTTCGTCCTCCCAAACCACCATTTGCCAGCCTGTTATCTCCTCCCCAAAGCGGATTATTTGGTCCGATAAGTGTCGCATCCTGATTATTTAAAGCTGTGGAATATCCTCCCCTTCCTCCTCCCGGTGAAGTATGCAAAGCAAATCCGGGAGCTTCCAGGTTCCATGCATTTACCCATCCGGCACCACCACTCACATCAGGATTTCCCAAACCATCCCATCCAATAAGAGAGCCTGCATTCGAACCTCCGCCACCTCCGGAATTTTTACAATCGCCTCCTCCACCTGCATTTGCAGCTGAACCTCTTCCGTATTGTCCTCCCATCGAATTGTAATCCGACTGGTATCCTCCTATTCCTTCCCCTTTATTTGAACCTATTGTATAACTTGTTCCGGCAAATTGTGAACCACCGAACCCAGCAGGATTATTGGTAGCCAGGCCACCTCCTCTGAAACCAATTGCTGATGCTGTAATTCCGGCAACAACATTAATTACAGTATTATACTGAACTTCAATGGCTATTACGCCACCTACATAAGCAGCTCCCCAAACAGTCCCATATATATTTCCGGGGCTATTAATGGTAAGTGAACTGAATCGGGGAACTCTTACAATCTGTACCCTTCCAGCGGCTGTATAATTATGCAATAAGCCACAATCAACGGTAATAGTTGTGGCATTAGGAACCGCATTTACTTCACAAAATTCGTAATTACCACAGTTATTATAGGATACCACAGCACCTAAGGAATTATTATTTGGTGAACCAACAAATATACCACTGCCAACCGGGGATTCAACAGCGGAACCACTTAGCGTAGCTCCCTGCATTTGTATAATCATTATTAAATCACCCGGAGCAAGAGATGCGGCAAATCTGGCATTAGCATTTAGTCCGCTTGCAGCAACTGTGATAGAGGTTGAACCAATAGAAGCATCAGCTGTTAGCCTGGTGTATTCATTTACAATAACATTTGCGGTGTTAATTGTTCTGGGGCCATCTTTCCCGCGCTGAGAAAAGGAAAGAAAAGACAAACCTATAAAAAATAATAAAAGAAAAGATTCTTTTAGAGGTTTCACACAATGATTTTTTAAAACATTGTACTAAAGTACCTTTTTTTATAATATAATTGTTAAAAAATACCAAATTTGCGATAAAAATTCAATTCTCTCAGTTTAAATCAAATTCTTTTTCGATTCAGATACAGATAAAAAAAGGCAACCTTTTGGTTTGAGAGCAGGTGGCATTTTATAAGAACTATTGGTAAGTATTATTTGTTGTTTTTCAGTTAAGTATTAATTGTCAGATCATGTATTTTTTCAAAAAGTAAATCTGAGTTTATTGGTTTCGAAATATAATCGTTCATTCCAAGGTTCAGACATCTTTCTTTTTCTCCTGACATGGCATTAGCCGTCATGGCAATTATTGGGACATTGTTTTTTAATTTCTCCCTGATGATGGTAGTGGTTTCATATCCGTTCATTACCGGCATCTCCATATCCATTAGTATAATATCAAAATTATTTTTTTTTAGTTTTTCAATACAAACGCTTCCATTCTCAGCCACCTGAAGGTTTAGCTTTTTTGCAATGAACAAACTTAATATCAGTTTTACATTGAGCTGGTTGTCTTCTACAAGCAAAATGTTCAGCCTGCTTAATTCTTCGGAGTTATATTTTTTTTCAATCACTCTATTTTTCGGAGCTTCATATGTAGTTTTTTTGTATGGAATAAAGAAGGTAAAAACGGACCCTTTTTTGAATTTGCTTTTTACGCTTAATTGTCCTCCCTGCAGTTCCACCAGTTGTTTGGCAATGCTTAACCCAAGTCCGGTTCCTCCGTATTTTCTTGTAGTATGAGATTCTGCCTGGCGAAAACGTTCAAAGATATGCCCAAGTTTTTCTTCCTGTATTCCTATTCCTGTATCCGAAATAGTAAACTCCAGCAACACAAGCGAATTTTTTACCTCATGCACTTTAGCATGCACATTCACATTTCCTTGCTCCGTAAATTTTATTGCATTTCCTGCCAGATTGATAATTATCTGTATAAGTCTCGTAGGGTCGCCAAGTAAATTTTCCGGCACATCATCGTCACAGGTAAATTGCAATTCAAGATTTTTTTCTTTTGCTTTTTCTATCAGCATTTCATTGATGGAGGAAAGTGTTTCTTTTACACTGAAATTACTTTCTTCAAATGCCATCATTCCCGAATCGAGTTTCGAAATATCGAGAATATCATTTATTATAGTCAGCAGGTTTTCTCCTGAATATTTTATTATTTTAACGTATTCTTTTTCCTTGGCTTGTAGCTGACTTTTAAATAATATATCCGAAAAACCAATGATAGCGTTCATTGGTGTTCTTATCTCATGGCTCATATTGGCAAGGAATGCTTCTTTCAATTTAGTCGATTCTTCTGCTTTTAAAGTGGCTTGTTCGGCTTTGTTCTTGGATTCTATCAGTTCGTTTTCAAATCTTTTTTGTTCAGTAATGTCTCTTGCTACCATTACCACACCTAATACAATTCCTTTTTCATCTTTGTACACAGAACCATTAAATAACACTTTTGTTAAAACTCCATCTTTTATTGTTAATGGAAAATCCACAACAAAACCTTTATCAAATATCTGTAAATAAACAGCTCTTGCTTTTTCGGGTTCTGTAAAATAATCATGAAAGTCGGAGCCTATTAATTTTCTTCTGGATACACCTGTTACTTTTATGGAAGCATTATTCATGTCCGTAATTTTTCCATCTGTGCCGATTGCAAATAAAGGATCGTGACTAGCTTCAATTAGACTAAGCGAATACTTGGCAAGTAGTTTTTGAGCAGTTACATCACTGATCAGCATTTTCATTTCCTCCGCCTGAATAAGCAACTCATGTTTTTTGTTATACAAATCTACAAACACGGCTACCTTTGCTCTTAGTATATCTGGCGAAAGAGGTTTAATCATAAAATCAACTGCTCCTGCTTGGTATCCTTTAAAAATATGTCCTGGAGCATCCATATTGGCTGTTAAAAAAATAATTGGTACATGCTTTAGTTTTTCTTTTTGCCGAATCAGTTCCACAGTTTCAAATCCGTCCATCATGGGCATTTGTACGTCCATCAGTATAATTGCAAATTCATGTTCTTTATCCAAAATCTCTAATGCTTCCTTTCCCGAACTCGCTTTTACACAGGCATAATTTTCGTTCGATAAAATTATTTCAAGGGCAAACAGGTTTTCTGCTCTGTCATCTACCAATAATAGTTTAACCCGATTATCTTCTTTCTTTTTTACTAATGTTATTTTTTATTGTTTACTCTTATTTACTAAGCCACACCCTCATTAATGAAAGTAATCTTTCAACATCTATTGGCTTGGTAATATAATCGTTGGCACCTGCATCTATGCATTTTTGTTTATCATCTTTCATCGCCTTTGCTGTTAATGCAATTACCGGCAGGTGGCGGTATTTCATCTGTAGCCTTATTTTTTTCATGGCCTCATACCCATCCATTACCGGCATCATTATATCCATCAAAACAAGATCGACATCAGGATGAGTAGCCAGCATATCCAAAGCTATTTTCCCATTTTCAGCTTTTATTACTGCAATACCGAGCTCAATTAATATTTGTGTTAAAGCAAAAACGTTCCTCGAATCATCATCCACCAGCAATACCTTTTTGGAATGAAATATTGCCTCTTTATCATAAAGGCTGTTTATTATAAGTTGTTTCGATTCGGGTAAATTGCTTATGGTACGGTGCAGGAACAAAGCTGTTTCGTCCAACAGTCGTTCTTCCGATTTTACTCCTTTTATAATGATGCTTTTTGCATATTTCTGCAATTCGTTGTTTTCTTCTCTGGTAAGTTCTTTGCCGGTGTACACAATGATAGGAGGGATATTATTGTTCTTTATCTCCTTTAGTTGACGTATCAGGTCGAACCCACTAATATCCGGTAAACCAATATCAAGGATAATACAATCAATATGATTTTTTGTATACATGTCTATTGCCTCCTTTCCGTTAGCCGCTTCAAAACATTTTACATCCCCGCTCCCAATTAATATTTTCATAGCTTTCCTGGAGTTTTCACTGTCTTCGATAATAAGAAGATTTTTTATTTTTCGGTTTACAAAGTTTTCAATTCGGGTAAAGGCATTTTCAAGGTCTGTTTTTTCAATTGGTTTCATCAGGTATTCCACCGCTCCTTCTTTAATTGGTTCAAGAGAACGTTCATTGGCCGATATCACATGTACAGGTATATGTCTTACAGATGGGTTGGCTTTTAATTCCAAGAGAACACGATGACCATTGATTCCCGGCAGGTCCATATCGAGTATGATGGCTTGTGGTTTGTATTTCGAAACCAATACTAAACCATCTTCTCCGGTAGAAGCGGATAAACATTTGAATCCTTTTTTATTTGCCTGGTTTAAAAGTATCGCAGCAAACTTCAAATCATCTTCAATTACCAGTACCACTTTATCCTTCTTTGTTATCGAATTTCTGTCATCTTCTATGGTAGGATAATTAAGGTATTGGGCATTGTTTTCCACACTTGGTTTATTTGCCACAGTTTCTGTTTCTATTGTAGTGTTTACCGGTTCATTTTCTTCTCGAATTTCCAATGGAATTATTAAAGTAAACGTAGCGCCCTCGTTAATTTTACTTTCCACTTTTATTTCTGCACCTAATAGTTTAGCGAGTTCCCGTGAGATAGAAAGCCCCAAACCTGTCCCACCATATTTCCTTGATGTACCTCCATCAGCCTGCTGAAAGGCCTCAAATATGGCCATTTGTTTTTCTTCTATTATTCCGATGCCGGTATCAATAACTGTAATCGCAAGCTTATCTGCGCTGTATTTACTGATGTGAATACTTACGCTTCCTTTTTCTGTAAATTTTATGGCGTTTGATAACAGATTTTTTACTACTTGATTTAACCTTTGCGAATCAGTCCTCATTGACTCTGGAACTTCCTTATCAAGTTTTGAAATCAGTTTTAATCCTTTTTCTTCTGTGCTATGTTTAAAATTCCTGACCATATCTTCAAGGAAAAATTTCAAAGAAACACGTTCAATAGTTAATGACATTTTACCTGCTTCAATCTTCGAAAGGTCCAGCACTTCATTTATCAGCACGAGTAAATCATGCCCGCTTCTGTAAATTATTTCTGCACTTTCCACTTGTATTTTATCCAAGTTTTTCTTTTTGTTTTCCGATAAATCTTTCGAAAGAATAAGTAAGCTGTTCAGCGGTGTTCTCAACTCGTGCGACATATTAGCAAGAAATTCTGATTTGTATTTGCTACTTATCTCCAGTTGTTTTGTTTTTTTTTCAATGTCGTTCTTAGCGTTTTCCACTTCCTTGTTTTTTATTTCAAGAGATTGGGTTTGTTCTTCCAGTTCTTCGTTGGTCATCTGCAATTCTTCCTGTTGCTGTTTGAGGTTTTGGGTTTGCTCTTCCAGTTCCTCATTCATTTGCCTCAGTTCTTCCTGCTGTGCTTGCAGTTCTTCCGCCTGAAAAGCCAGTTCCTTATTTGCAATAATTAATTCTTCCGAACGTTTTTCTTTTTCATCACTCTGAAATGCAAGTTCTTTATTGGCAATAACTAATTCTGCTGCCCTTTTTTCTTTTTCATCACTTTGAAAAATTAATTCCTTATTTACTATCACCAATTCTGCCGAACGTTTCTCTCTTTCTTCTGATAGTTTGCCAAGTTCTATCATTTGGTTCTTCGAATCCGTAATATCAAATCGGATGGAGACATGCTTTTCAATCGTTCCATCAATTTCTTTAAAAGGTGTAATGGTGGTATCTACCCAATAAAAGCTGCCATCTTTTGCTTTATTCAGTATTTCTCCTTTCCAGGTTTTACCAAGCGCTATAGAAGCCCACATACCTACAAACAAACCTTCAGGTTGCTTTTCCGATTTCAATATCCTGTGATTTTTTCCCAGCAATTCCTCCCTCGAGTATTTTGAAATGCTACAGAAATTGTCATTTGCGTATATAATAATTCCATTGGCATCCGTTATGGATACAATAGCAGCTTTGTTCAACGAATTAATTTGTTGCTCCAGTTCCAGTGCGGATATTTCTATTTCATCTTTCTGAGTTTGTATTCTTGCTAACAATTCCCTTTGTGCGTCCTGGTTCATTGCAGTATTTACCGACACTGCAATACTATCCATCGAAGCAGCAATTAATTCCTTTTCCTTTTCATTAAAATCTTTCAGACTACCTATTTCTATCACCCCCATTGTTTTTCCTTCAAATACAAACGGAGTAATTATTAAATGTTTTGGTTTGGCATTCAGTACCAATGATGTCACCCGTATCTGTTCATCCTGCAGGTCGCTTAGTACTATTTGTTTTTGTTCCTCTGCTGCCTGACCTATCAAGCCTTCGTTCAGTTTAAAACTTTGTTTCACATTTCCTTCTGTCGAAAATGCATATTGGCCATTCAACGAAAGTGTATTCTCTTTTTCATTTAAAAGATAAACTGCCCCTATATTGGCTTTTAAGTATGTACATAGAAATCCAATAGTATTATTCGCCAACTCATTTAAACTTCCCGCTTCACTTATTTTTTCGTTCAGCAATGTGTTTCCTGTCAGCACCCAGTTTTTATCTGCACTTTCCGTTTCTGCTGTTTTCAAAGCTTTCAGGTTGCTGCTAATAATATTATACACCACCAGTAGAATAACTAAAATAACAAGCAACAAAACTCCAAACACAATATTAAAATTGGATGCTTCGCGGTCATTGTTTTGTTTTCGTTCCTTCATCAGCAGGTTTTCTATTTCCATCGAACGTTCCAATTGTTTTTCGATGGCATCTTGTATTCGTTTTCCGGCACCTGATGTTACAAAAATCCTGGCCTGTTCAAAACCTTTTTTTCTCTGTTCAATACATTCCTTCAGGATGTCAAACCGTTTGTTCACTAAACTTTCCAGCGCTTCAATGTTTTTTTGCTGGCTGGGGTTATCTAGTGTAAGATCTTTTACTATGCTTAGATGATCAGTAGCTTCACGTTGATTTTTCGGAAACGATTCCATAAAATTATTTTCCCCTGTAATAACATAACCTCGGGTAATACTCTCTGCATTAATAGTAGCAACCAGTATCTGTTCAAACTCCGATATCACTTTATTGGTATGGTCCACCAATGCATTCGATTCAATAAATTTAGCGCTGTTTTTTATTGCAAATATGGCTACACCTGCCAGCACCACACCGCAGGTTATAAAGCCAATCAGTATTTTTTTTCTTATTGTCATGTTGTTTTTATTTCAGTGTGTTTTACTTTAAATTTCTTATGTATATTTTTTTCTTGCATCTCACCAGTTACCCCCTCTCCTTTGGGGAGGGGATTAAGGGGAGGGGTGTTATTGATTATATTTCTTCACCAGTAATTCCGTTATTTTTTCAAGCGATAAAATATAATCCATCTCTACAGCCGCTATGGCCGAAGCAGGCATATAGCTCGATTCGGCAGTTTCCGGATCTTGTGCAATAGTAACCCCACCATATTTTTTTATTACTTTCATTCCGTTTGTTCCATCATTGTTAGCTCCGGTAAGTATCACCCCGACAAGCTTATTGGTATATGCTTCGGCAGCTGTTTCAAACAAAACATCTATGGCTGGCCTTGCAAAATTCACCCGTTCATCTATTGTCAGCGAAAAGGTTTTATCTTTTTCCACCAGCAGGTGATAATTGGGCGGTGCTATGTATATAATACCTCTTTCTATTTTTTCTTTTTCATCCGCTTCCTTTATTGGCAGCGGGCTCTTCTGGTTCAGCAACTCTATCCATTGGCTGTCTGACCGGGCATTGATATGTTGCACTATTATTATCGGTGTTGCAAAAGTTGACGGCAATCCTGCAAACAATACTTTCATGGCACTCATTCCACCCGAAGAAACCCCGATGACTATCGCTTCATAATTCATCGGTTAATATTTCTTTTTATAGATACGATACTTTTTATCCACATCCGAATATTTTGGTGCCACATCCATAAATGTTAACCCTTCCTTGGAACCAAGGCACAATATGGCACCATTGGCAAGGCTGTTGTAAAACAAATGCTGCACCTTGTTTTGCAAATCCCTGTTAAAATAAATAAGCACATTACGACACAGTATCAGGTGAACTTCCGCAAATACACTATCCGTAACCAGGTTATGATTGGCCCATACTATATTTTTTTTCAGCGATTGATTCATTATCACATTATTATTATCCGCAGCATAATAGCCCGAGAACTCTTCTTTACCGCCCGAAAGCTGGTAATTCATCGTAAAGTCCTTCATCAGTTTATTCGAAAAGATTCCATCTTTAGCCGCATTCAATGCCCGCTGGTTAAAGTCCGTGGCATATATCGTGGTCCTGTCTTGCAGGCCAGCTTCCTGTATTACTATACTCATGGAATAAGCTTCCTCGCCCGTAGCACAGCCAGCATGCCATATTTTAATAAACGGGTAGGTTTTTAATACAGGTATTACCTGCTCGCGCAATGCCTTGTAAAACTGTGGGTCACGAAACATTTCCGTTACCGTTATCGAAAGATCTTGTAATAATTGTGAAGCAAATACTTCATCATTCAGTATCCTGTTCTGCATTTCCGAAATGCTTCCAAACCTCTCCAGACCATATCTTCCCATTATTCTTCTTCGGATATGAGCGGATGAATATTCCCTGAAATCGTATCCATACTTATGATACAGCGCCTGTAACAGCAACATTATTTCCAAATCCGTATTGTCTTTATCTTCCATAAATTTTGTTAATGCACAAGTAAACTTCGTTTCATTAACCCCGCAAAGTTGGCTTTCTTTCAGCATTTACCCTTTGCATAACAGCAGGCAATACTTACACAATTTACAGTTTGTATAAGAGGTTTTCAGAAAGTATTAAAAAAGGAGTTTGCATAGATTCTTCGCTTCGCTCTGAATGACAAGGTCTCTTATGTTTTGGTGGGGGACGGGAAAACGGCTTTGCCGTTTTCCCGTCCCCCACTCTATGATAATAAAATGTATATCATTCAAAGCAAACCTAAAAATCGTATCTTTAATTATTAAAAGTTGGATCAACAGCAATAACAAAAAAAATCCCCGGAATAACCCAAGGGATTTTTAAAAGAATTGTTATTTGTCCTATTGCAAATAAATTTATCTAAGCGAGCAATAATTCTGTATTCAGTTTTTTTGTCCTTTCGTTATTAGCTTTTATAAGAGAATGTTGCCCCGTTAGCAGATTACATTGCTCTTCATTAATATCATCACTGTAACTAATCAAGGCATTATTATAAATATCATCTATCGCTTCCTCACCAAACTCCACCGAATTAAAAATCGCTTTCCGATCCTTGTTCGTCACCGCCAGTTTCACTGTTTTCCATGCCCTCAAAAACTTTCCGTTCGAACCCGTTTGTTCCGAAGGCGTACCACCCGCACTTATCACCTCATTTGCCAGTTTTATTCTGCATTCTCCACTCCTATCCGCCAGTTGCAGAAACAACGTTTTCAAATCCTCATCATCCGTTTCCGCTGCTGCCGCTCTGTAGCCCTCTATCCGGTCGTAATTTATTTCTATCAATACATTCATTTCGTCAATCGATTTTAAAGTGTCCATATTATTTTTTTGAAAGTTTATTTATTTGGTTCGGCACAAAAGTCCGCCTAATCCCTCACACAGCGCTTACACTATACGTTCTGTTTTTTATATAATTTTCATCCTCCGAATTCGGTCCTTTCCGAATTTGGAGGTTTCCATTCGCTCTTCACTATTAGGTAGGCGCTTTTCCTCTACCCCTGTCAGGGTTAATGTTATCTAATTCCTCTCTGTGTGTTTGCTGAGGTAGGGATGGTATGGCTAATAATATGAACCTGAAATGTGAGTTATGGTTGTTTTGGAAAGGGGATTTTGGGATTTGAAAGATGGGCGAGGGGTAAAAAAGTTATTTTATGTTGTTTGTTTAATTTGGTTGTATGTTTTCTGCGGTTGCCTTGTATGGCTCTTAACTTTACCTTGTATGGCTCTCCACTTTATCTAGTATGGATCTTAACTTTACCTTGTATACCATTTTACTTTACTTTGTATGGCGCTTTACTTTACCTTGTATGGCTCTCCACTTTATCTAGTATGGCTCTTAACTTTACCTTGTATGCCATTTTACTTTACCTTGTATGGCGCTTTACTTTACCTTGTATGCCAATAACTTTATACTGTATGCCGTTTAACTTTATACCGTATGGAGCTTTACTATGGATGGTATGCCAGGAACTTTATATGGTATGGTGTTGACCTATTACCGGGATGGCAGGAATTGGTATAAAAAGAGGGAAGTTATATTGCAAAATAATGAAATACAGCTAATTAAGAAAAGGGAGAGCGTGAAAGAAGAGGCGGTTAGGTTGCCATTTCGAAGAATAAACCAACCAACATATTTAGCCCTTCTATAATTACTATGACGGAAATTATAAGGAGGATGAGTTGCCAAGTGTTTTTTGGCTCAAAAAGGGGTTTTGGTTTGAACGGGTCTGCCATTTTATGGGTTTTTGGTTATGATTTCTTTGATTTTGAGTATGATTTTGTGAAAATCGGGGGCTAAAATGCATTTTTGGAGTTCTGAGATGGTGTGGTTTTCTTTTTTTACCACATAGGCACATGGAAACATATAGAAAAAAGCGGCCTGAGGCCGATTAGACCGGACTTAGGGGGACCCTACGCCCAACTGGGGTTCCTGCTGTTTAGAGATGTTAGATGTTGGATGTTAGATGTTGGATGTCCGATGACGGATGTCCGATGACGGATGAAAAAATTTAAAACTATCCTACGAAGAAAGACACTGGCAATCTGCACCCGACCCGCGTGAAGTATCCTTTTTTGCCATCGCCCCGCAGGGAAAAAAATATTTTAAAAAAGATACCGCGTGTGGGCGGGAAGACAGGAAAGAACGAAGTGTCAATGTACCTGCCCTGATTATTATTTTTGGGTATGGGATGGGGGTATGGAATGTGTGGAAAAGGAAGATGGAAGTGCGTTGATATTTTTGTTAGCTTTGGGACTTTAAAAATTAAAAATTAATTAAATGAAAAAAACAGTACTGTTAAGTTTAGCGATAATGATGTTGACAGGTTTGCGCGCATTTGCGAGTCCGGGTGATACGGTGGTGGTGCAGGCGTTTACGTTCGGGTCTCCACAGGATGCATGGTTTGTGTTTCCGAAGGATACGCTGAGATGTGAAAAGGTGTTGATGAAATATACGCTGAAGTGTAATCCGGCACAGAGTCCGGCCTGCGGGGAGTGGGATTACCTGACGTATACTTATTTGTATAAACATACGGGGTTGCAGGATTCGACTATGGTGCATCAGCCGACTTATACTGTTAATGGTGGTTCGCCAATGAGTTATGGCTATATGTATTCTCCAAGTTATAGTTATCATCCTACCTGGCAATATTTTATGACGAATACGGGTGCTACTTCGCTGGTTAGTGATACGGTGGGGAATGGGACTGCTAATGATAATATTCCTTTCGGGGTTTCGACTCCTGTATCTCATTCGCAATATTTATGGAAGGCAAGTGAGATTTCAGCCGGGGGGATGAGTGCAGGAAATATTACGGGTTTGCAGTTTTATTTGCTGTCGTTGGGAGGTGGGATGCATAACCTTACAATCAGGATGAAACATTCGCCTTTGGATTCGCTTACACAGGATACTTACAGTGATAGTGTGCTAACGACTGTTTACTCTTTGAATACGCAGTTTTCTGCCACAGGATGGAATAGTTTGCAATTTACAACTCCTTTTAACTGGAACGGGACATCGAATGTATTGATTGATATTACTTATGATAATACTGTGGCTGATGTTGATAATGAGGTGGCTTCTTCGGCAACATCGTTTCCGGCAGCGTTGTATAACTCGGGAGCTGACAGGGTTGCTGCATTTCATCAGTATGGTTATGTAAATGTACCGCTGAATAATAAGCTGGTTGCTATTGATTCGTTTGTTACGGTTACGTTCTGGTGTTATGGTTCGCCAACGCTTCAACCTATGGATGGAACTGCATTTGAGGCAGTGGATTCGGTAGGGAATCGTTTGCTGAATTCTCATCTTCCATGGTCGAATAGTAATGTGTATTGGGACGCGGGATACGGAGGAACTTCGTATGACAGGATAAATAAACCTGCTACAAGCCTTGAGATTAAAGGCAGATGGAATCACTGGGCATTTACAAAAAACACGGTGACGGGTGTGATGAATGTTTACCTAAACGGTGTGCTATGGCATACGGGAACTGCGAAAACAAAAAGTATGAGAGGTATTAAACATTTCAGAATAGGAAAAGGAAACTGGAATGGTTCGCAAACCTATGAAGGAAAGATAGATGAATTTGCGGTATTTAATTCAGAACTTTCGGCCGCTACGATACAGGCTTATATGAATAAACAGATAGATGCATTGCATCCGAATTATAATAACCTGGCTGCCTATTATCATTGTGATGATGGAAATTATCAAACTTTTTATGATATAGCTATGGGAGGTAATGCTCCTGCAACGCTTGCTTCGGTGGATAATCCGCTTAGACCTGCAAAGGAGATTATTTCGAATTTTAACAGAACTACTTTCCGACCAAATATTATTTTTGAACAGGGAGTGTACACGCAACATCTTGATTCGGTGTTGGTGGTAGATTCTACTGTGAATGCACCGGTGCAGATAATTACCTATAACGATTCGATTAATAATCCGGGAGTGGCAACGGATACTATGAATGTTTGGCCTGCTTATTATTCCAACTATTTATATACTCCGCAGGGAGTTGCTTATGATTCTACTTTGGTGCCGGTGGATAGTACTATTACAGAACATTTTTATAACTGGTACACTAAATTTCCGCAGGTAATCCGTTATGAGCTTGCTCGATTTATTACTCCTTATGGAAATGGGTTGAGCCTTGGCAATGGGTTTACATGGACATTTGATGTGAGCGATTACAGGACCTTACTGGCAGACAGTGTTCACCTGAATGCCGGAAACTGGCAGGAATTGCTGGATGTGAAATTTTTATTAATAAAAGGAATTCCGCCAAGAGACCCTATTTCAGTGAAAAATTTATGGAACGGAGGATTTAATTACGGTAACGCGAATGACTCGATTAATCATTTGGCTCCAATAAATATTAATACTCCAACAACTACCCGCTATGCCTACACAACATCGCGCTGGAAATCAAGAATAACAGGTCATGGAATGGATACCCCTCAAAACTGTGCTGAATTTTGCGCAAAAACACATTATTTTAAAGTAGATGGAGTTCAACGGTTTTCCAAATCCGTATGGAGAGAAAATTGTGATTTAAATCCTTTATATCCTCAGGGGGGAACCTGGGTTTACAGCCGTGCTAACTGGTGTCCGGGTGCCGAAGTATGGACATATGACTGGGAACTTTCACCGTTTGCCCTTCCCGGCAGTACTGTTAGTTTAAATCACACCGTAGATCCATATATACATTCAGGTGGTTGGGATTATTTCCAGATAGAAGACCAACTTGTGACTTATGGTGGTCCTAACTTTTCGTTAGATGCAGCGGTTGAAGATATTCTTTCGCCAAGCAAAGACCAGATGTGGCAACGAATGAACCCGGTATGTACTAACCCGATAATTAAGATAAAAAATACAGGTTCTACCACTTTAACTTCTCTTGATATTACTTATGGTTTGGCTGGAGGTACATTATCCATTTATCACTGGAACGGGAATTTGAAATTTACAGAAACAGCTACTGTTACCCTTGGTACGTTTGCCTGGATGCAGGGAGCAACTGATTTTACAGTAACGGTAGGCAATCCGAATGGAGGTACTGACCAGTATGCTAATAATAATACTAAATTATCTCGTTTCTCTTATCCGCAGGTAATGCCTTCCCAGTTTGTTATTGTTTTAAAAACAAATTCCTTTCCTCAGGATAACGCCTACACCTTAAAAGATGATGCGGGAAATGTTATTCTTTCAAGAAATGGGTTATCAGCAAATATTACTTATAAAGATACTGTGAACCTTGCAAACGGATGTTATACATTCGAACTAAATGACAATGCTGCCGGTAATGGCGGAGGCGGTGGTGATGGATTGCAATGGTGGGCCAACACTGCTCAGGGTGCAGGTTACCTTCAGTTCAGAAAAGTAACTCCTAATGCAGTTCTTAAATCTTTCGGTGCTGACTTTGGAGGTAAAATATATCAGCAGTTTACTGTTGGATTAACTTCTTCAGTTAATGAGTTTATTTTTACAGATAAAGCACAGTTAAATGTATTCCCTAACCCTACTGATGGACATGTGTATATTAATATTGACCTATCAAGCAGGAAAGATGGTAAGGTAGAGATATTTGATATGCTTGGTAAAAAAGTATATGATTATGAATTTAAAAACCTGACTGCTGAAAGTATTGAAGCTGATTTATCGAACCAGCCAAAAGGAATATATACAGTTACGCTTCGTTCGGGAGATGAATTTATTTCTAAAAAATTAATACTTCAATAAATAAAAGTACATGATTTATACCCCTTTCAAAGCTAATACTTTGAAAGGGGTTTTTATTAAAATCAGTTTATTCAAATGCAAAAAACAGTTTTTTTCTTTTTCGTTTTGGTGGCTCTTTCCTCCTGTTCTTCGAATGAAGAAAAAAAAGAAACCAGGACTGTTTTTAAATACAATGAAATGGGGTCGGTCACTTCGCTTGACCCCGCAGCTGCCGTCAATTTTGAAAACATTGCATTAGTCAATCAACTATACAATGGACTTGTACAGATGAATGATTCGCTGCGAATAGAACCTTGCATTGCAAAATCATGGACCATTTCAAGTGATGAAATGACTTATACATTTCATTTAAGAAATGATGTTTTTTTTCACGACAATAATTGTTTTGCAAACGGAAAAGGAAGAAAAGTAACAGCTGATGATTTTGTATTCAGCTTTAGCCGATTGCTGGATGCGAAAGTATCAAGTGCAACAAGTTTGCTCACGTACGTTAATAACGAAAGAGAAAAAGGATTTGAAGCAGCAAATGATTCTACTTTTTTAATTCATCTAAAAAAACCATTTGTTCCGTTTCTTGGAATTATTACAATGAAATTCTTTTCAGTTGTTCCGACAGAAGCAATAAATATCTATGCTGAAGATTTCAGGTTAAACCCGGTAGGTACAGGTCCTTTTCAATTTAAAATGTGGGAAGAAGGTTCCAAACTTGTTTTGCTGAAGAACCCAAACTATTTTGAATTTGAAGGGAACACCAGACTGCCTTATTTAGATGCTGTTTCTGTTACTTTTATTAAAGACCGAGAGACTTCCTTTTTGAATTTCCTGAAAGGAGTTACTGATATGGTCTCGGGAATTGATGCCATTAATACCGATGAAGTGCTAACACCGGAAGGAGTATTGAACGATGAGTATAAAAGTAAATTCAGGTTACAGACCACACCGTTTCTAAAAACAGATTATCTTGGTATAGTGGTAGATGAAAGTTTGCCTATTGTAAAAAATTCACCATTAAAAATTAAAGCCCTTCGTAAAGCAATTAATTATGGAATTGACAGAAAGAAGATGGTGCAGTATTTACGTAGGAACCTCGGTATTCCTGCAATCAGTGGTTTTATACCACCGGGTTTGCCTTCTTATGATGCATCAAAAGTAAAGGGATATGAGTATAACCCGGATAAGGTAAGAGCATTATTGGCAGAAGCCGGATATCCGAATGGAAAGGGATTACCCGACATTTCACTCGCAACCAGCAACCAATACCTTGAATTAGCTGAGTACATTCAATCGCAACTGGGTGAGTTTGGAATTAAAATAAAAATAGATGTGCAGAAACCTTCTGTACTTTCAGAGAATGCTTCGAATTCGAAAATAAATTTCTTTCGGAAATCATGGGTGGCTGATTATGCCGATGGAGAAAATTTTCTTTCTCCATTTTATTCTAAAAACCTTAGCCCGAAAGGATTTAACTATACCCATTATAATAATGCAGCGTTTGATGAGCTTTACGAAAAATCACAGGAGGAGTTAAATGATTCTATACGTTATAATTATTACAGGGAACTGGATAAACTTTTAATTGAAGATGCTCCGGTTGTCCCTTTGTATTATGATGAAGTGGTAAGGCTGGTTCAGAATGGTGTCAGCGGACTTACACTTAATCCTATGAACCTTCTTTCACTTAAAAAAGTAAAAAAGATTATTAAGTAACGAGCCTCCGTTTTATTTTTTGAAATTCTATTGAACCTCCAGATAAGTAACGATTGGAAAATGGTCGGAAAGTTGTTCCCTGATGGTTTTAAAATTATATGCTTTAAATTTATCGGAGTGCAATATATAATCAATCCGGAAAGAAGGAAATTTACCCACATAACTTCTTCCCAATCCATTACCACTTTCAACAAATGCGTCATCCATGTTTTTAGAAATAGTATGGTAGGTATAGGAACCAGGAGTATCATTAAAATCTCCGCAAATGATTACAGGATAACGGCACGTTGCAATACTTGCAGAAATTAACTCTGCTTGTTTTGCACGTTTAATGAAAGCAATTTTTAATCTTCTTAAAATATTCTTTGAATGCTCCATATCTTCATTTTCCACATCGTTTTGCAAATCCTCCATATATTTATAATCATTGGGCGCAAAAGCAATGGACTGTAAATGCATATTGTAAACCCTCACAGTATCTGCACCCATTTTAATATCAGTATAAATACAAACATTATTGCTTTTATATCCAAAGTCTATTTTGCCTTTTGAAATAATAGGATAAGTACTGAAAGTGGCAATTCCGAAATGCTGATGCAGACGGGCATGTGAAGTGTATTCCACATGAACGTATTTTGCCTTTTGCAAATGAACCAGTGAATCAATATTGTCAAACTTACTGCTATCACGCGAAAAGAATTCCTGGAAGCACATGATATCCGGCCGTTCATCCTTAATAAGGCTGAACATTTTTGCTCTTGTTTCAATATTGTGGCTCCAGTTATACAAATCAAAAACCTTGACATTGTAAGACATTACCTTGATTAACTTTTTTAACTTGTCAGGATTGTTATTTAAACTAATCTGTACATAATGATGAATGCTTATCCAGCCGGCAAGTATTATTATTAATGAATAAAAACCTCTTTTGCTTAATTGAATTGCCCAGTAAATAACAAAGACTAAATTAAGAATAACTAAGGTGGGGTAAGCTAAACCAAAAAATGCAATAAAATAAAAATTTTCAGGACTGACGTGAGGCGCGAGATAAGCAATAAGCAAACTGATAGCAGCAAGATGGTTGCAGAACATGGCAAACTTATTAAAAAAATAACGTTTGCCTTTACGGACTTTGGTTTCCTGATTAGTATATATTCCTTCTTTTTTTGCCACAATTCAGTTTTATGTTTCTTATTCGAATTTGATTTTTACAGAACCTTCATGAAACATTGCACCGAAATTAAAGATTAATTTTTACTGGCTTTAAATAAAATTTCCTTTTCACCTTTACTCAGACTTTCATATCCCGATTTGGAAATTTTATCAAGGATAGCATCAATCTGTTGCTGGGTAACATTTTTTTTGTAATTGTATTCTTCGTCCGAAACAGTTCGTTTATAAGCAACCTTCATTTTACTTTTAGGAGAAGATTTAAATAAGCCTGTTATCCAATCAAAAAAACGATTCATCCATTTTGATAAATCCCTTCCCTTTTTATATTGCTGAATAAAAACAAAACCCATTAATGCTCCGCCAAGATGAGCCAGGTTTCCACCAACATTATTGTATGATGCAACACTTAACACATCAATAAACAAAACAAACAATGCAACATAAATCAGTTTAACCGGACCGATGAACATCAGATTCATTTGGTAATTGGGAACCAAGGTAGCAGATGCAATGATGATGGCTGTTACCCCTGCAGAAGCACCAATAAGAGGCAAGCCATTAAAAACAGAAAAACCCGGAACAAGAGCAATCAGGATAATAGTGATTAATCCCCCTAATATTCCTCCCATCAGGTAAAGTGGAATTACTTTTTTAGAATCGGTAAAGCCGGATAAAATTTGCCCGAACCAGAAAAGTGTAATCATATTCCAAAAAATATGCATCAGTTCTATATGCACAAACATATAAGTAAACAGGGTCCAGGGTTTATGTAAAAAACCTGAAAAACTTAATGGAAGAGAAATGTTCCCGACAATGAAGTTTAAAAGTGAAGTAAAACCACCATTGTTACCCGTAAGAAAAAGGAGTATGCGAAATAAACTGATAATTAAAAATACCGCAACATTTATAATGATAAGACGAGTTACCGTATTACCACCCTTAATCTTTAATTTAATATCTTCAACAATCGGATTTGCCATTTCTAATAAATTTTCTTCTTATTCTTTTGCCAAATCTTGATTAAAATAAAACCAAATAACATTCCCCCGAGGTGAGCAAAGTGAGCCACGTTATCTTCGGGGTTATTTGCAATTCCAGAAAACAATTCCATCGCCCCGTATAAAATCACGAACCATTTTGCTTTGATTGGAATAGCAAAATAAATGTACAACAATGTATTTGGAAAAAGCATTCCGAAGGCGAGCAATATTCCAAACACAGCTCCGGAAGCACCTATGGTTGCTGTATTTAAAAGTATGTTCACTTCACCGGCCGCATTGTCTATAAAGTTCTTTCCTTCTCCTAATATTTCCGAACCTTTTGACAAAATCATATTTAAGTCTTCGGGTGAAACTTGGGTATAAAGAGATTCCAGTCTGAAATAAGTTACAAGTAACTGAATGCAACCTGCTCCAATCCCCGTAACCATATAATAAATTAAAAATCGTTTTGGTCCCCAGTAATTCTCCAGAACATTTCCAAACATCCACAAAGCAAACATATTAAAAAACAAATGCATAAAGCTTCCATGCATAAACATGTAAGTCACCAATTGATAAGGGCGAAATTTTTCTGAAAGAGGGAAATGCAAACCTAATGTTTCTGACAAATCGACAGAAAACCGGCTTTGTAAAACCAATGTACCAAGGTAAAATAATCCATTCAGTATTAATAAATTTTTTACAACAGGGGGTAATACTCTGAAACTATTCGGGCGATATTGTTCGTAAGCCATATTTTTTATTCTTTATTTTTTAAATCTTTTGTCGAGGTCTTCACTCGAAAAAGTAGTTATTGTTGGTTTACCCGAAGGTGTGCTATATGGCATGCTGCAGGCAAAAAGCTCGTCTATCAGGTTATTCATTTCTTCCTGGGTCAATGCCTTTCCTGATTTTATTGACATATTTCGTGCCATAGAGCGGGCAAGGTTCTCTCTTTTGTCAGATTTTAATTCCAGCAAATTCTGTTTATAATTTTCAATCAATCCCTCCAACAAAGTAACCGAATCGAAGTTGATGGTATCTGCAGGAATTCCGTGAATAACAAAAGTGTTTTTCCCGAATTCGCTTATATCAAAACCCATTGATCGGATTTCGGTTTGCAACTCTTTTACCAAAGCGAAATCACTGCCGCTTAGTTCTATTGTTTTGGGAAATAGTTCCTGCTGGGTGGCTGATTTGTTTTTTTCAAAAGCATCCAAAATTCGTTCATACAAAATCCGTTCATGAGCTCCCTGCTGGTCAATCACCATAAAGCCGGTTTTGATGTGTGTTAAAATATATTTGTTATGCAACTGGTAGGACGACTTTAAATTACTTTCATGCAAGTCATTATCCCAATCGGTATTAATGGTTTGTTGTGGTTCTTCCTTTTTTATTTCAAATTCCAGTTGGTTGTCTGCATGACGACTATACATTTTTTCCCAGTTGGCATTATTATGCAACTGCCTTTCCGATGGTTTTACAGAAGGCATTGTTTCCGTTTTAAACGGATTGTAATTCGGATCGACCTTAATGGTAGGTTGTTTATAAATCCCATCCACCGGCTTAAGCGGCATATTATACATGTGCGCCTCCTGGTTAAAATCAAGACTGGGGGCAATGTTAAACTGTCCCAGTGATTTTTTAATTGCCGACCTTAAAAATGCATAGATGGCTTTTTCATCTTCGAACTTTACTTCCGTTTTGGTAGGATGTATATTGATATCAATACTCTTAGGGTCTACATCCAGCATCAGGAAATAAGAAGCAAAACTATCGCTGGGCAGTAATTGTTCGAAAGCAGATTGCACCGCATGATGCAAATAAGCACTTTTTATAAAACGTTTATTAAGAAAGAAAAACTGCTCTCCTCTTGTTTTCTTTGCAAAATCAGGCTTAATCACATATCCTTTGATTTTCACAATGTCTGTATTTTCTTCAACCGGAACCAATCGTGTATTGTATGAATTTCCGAAAATGCCCATCAGCCGTTGTTTCAGGTTTCCAACAGGCAGGTTAAATACTTCTGTGTTATTTTGATGGAATGAAAATGCAACCTGCGGGTTGGGAATGGCGACCCGCTGAAATTCGTCAATTATGTGGCGAAGTTCGACAGAATCTGTTTTTAAGAAATTTCTTCTCGCGGGTACGTTGTAAAATAAATTACGGACAGAAATACTTGTTCCTTCAGGGCAACTGGAAGCTTCATGGGTCTTGAGCTCACTGCCTTCCATATCTATCTTCACCCCTACTTCGTCCCCGATGCGTTTGGTTTTCAGTTCCACCTGGGCAATAGCAGCAATGGAAGCAAGCGCCTCCCCCCTGAAGCCCATTGTAAGGATGGCAAATAAATCTTCAGCTTTACGGATTTTGGAAGTGGCATGCCGTTCAAAACTCATTCTGGCGTCCGTTTCACTCATACCGCAACCATTGTCAATCACCTGTATTAATGTCTTGCCTGCGTCTTTAACAATGAGTTTAACCTGGCTGCTTCCGGCATCCAATGCGTTTTCCATAAGCTCCTTAACCGCAGAGGCAGGTCGCTGAACCACTTCACCAGCTGCTATCTGGTTGGCTACGGAATCCGGTAAAAGCTGAATGATGTCTGACATGCGATTTTTCTTATTTGCAAAGATAAGAAAGCCGTTCTATTTTTGACTAAAGGAAAGATTTAAAAAAGTGTTAATATTTCAAACTAATGATTATCAGAAGGATTGATAATATCCAGAATATTAATATTGAACCAATGATGCAGATAAATTAAAAAAAGAATACCAAATACAAGTACGAAGGAAAAAAGCAAACCAATGGTTTTTCCCAGCGAATTTGTTCCGGAAAGCAATACTCGCGCTACCATCACTTCTATCTTACTGCTCATATAGCGAAAGGAAGGTACTAAAATAAAAACCAGGCTCACCATAGCTATTGCTGTAAACTTAAATGGGTTGATTCCAATCTTTGAATGAATGATTCGATCAGTGATGAACGTAGTCACCAGGTTGACAACGAGAACACTAATCATTAAAACCATTAAATTGAATATTTTTTTATACATACAACTAAAATTGAATCCTTAAGGAAAAGATGGCAAAACAAAATTACAGCCTTAGACATTTAATTCAGTAGTTGTTTGTTGATTTCAATCAACATTATGAAGTTGAAAAGTAAACCATAGTGGTTCCATTGCTACTTTTTATTAGGTGTACTTTTATAGGGTCTATTTTGTGAAGACGATACAATACTTTAAAATTCAATATGAAAAAAATTATATTCTTTATACTATCCCTATTTATTGCTGTTTCCGTAAGTTTTATTGATAAAGATAAAAACCAGGAAGCTGTATTTTACAAACCTGATTCACGTTGGGCAGATTCTGTAATCAAAACACTAACACCCGAAGAACGAATCGGACAGCTGTTTATGGTAGCTGCCTATTCCAACAAAGATAAAACGCATATAAAAGAAATAAAAAAATTAGTGAAGGAATATAAAATCGGGGGATTGATTTTTTTCCAGGGTGGGCCTTTAAGGCAGGCTAATCTTACCAATGAATACCAGGCAATTTCAAAAGTACCATTGTTTGTCGCCATGGATGCTGAGTGGGGATTGGCAATGCGACTGGACAGCACGGTAAGATTTCCAAGACAAATGACATTGGGTGCTATACAAAACGATTCGTTGATTTATACCATGGGTGTAGAAATAGCCCGCCAATTTAAACGAATAGGAATGCAGATAAATTTTGCACCGGATGTGGACATTAACAACAATCCTCTGAACCCTGTAATAGGAACCCGTTCATTCGGGGAGAATAAATACAATGTAACTTCAAAAGCATTAATGTACATGCAAGGAATGCAGAATAATGGAGTTCTTGCGAATGCCAAACATTTTCCGGGACATGGAGATACCGATAGTGACTCGCACAAAACATTGCCAACCATAAAATCTTCAAGAGCGCGATTGGACACCCTTGAATTATACCCTTTCAAACAATTAATGTCAAAAGGACTGGGAAGCATGATGGTGGCTCATTTATCCATACCTGCATTAGACACCACACCCAACCAGCCTTCTACACTGACCAAAAGAATTGTGACAGGGTTATTGAAAGACACCTTAGGTTTCAAAGGTCTGGTATTTACAGATGCTATGAATATGCAGGGAGTAACCAAGTTTTATAAACCCGGGGAAGCAGATTTAAAAGCCATTTTAGCCGGGAACGATGTATTACTCTTTCCTGAAGATGTGCCCACTGCCATTAAAAAAATAAAAGAAGCAGTGGATAGTGGTTTGGTGACACAGGAAGAAATTGACAAAAGATGTTTGAAAATTTTAAAAGCAAAGCAATGGGCCGGCTTAAATCATTATACAAAAATTAAAACCAAAAACCTGTACAAAGATCTGAACACGATTAATGCAGAGGTTATCAATCGCAAATTAACCGAAGCATCATTAACTCTTTTGCAAAATAAAAACAACATTATCCCCATAAAAAATCTGGATACATTAAGGATAGCCTCGCTTTCCCTGGGAAATAAAGAAGTAAACGCCTTCCAGCAAATGCTTTCCAATTACGCAAATGTTGCACATTTCGGTATTGATAAGGAAGCAAAGAAACCTGCGTTCGATACCATTCTTTCGCAGCTGAAAAACTATAACCTGGTGATTATTCACCTCAACAATACCAACAATAAGCCGGATAAAGATTTCGGGTTAGAACCAAAGGTGATGGACTTATTAAAAGCGGTGATGCGCCAGTCAAAAGTAATTGTGAACGTAAGTGCCAATCCTTACATCCTTGCAAAGATGGATAGTATACAGTTTGCTGATGCGGTGGTGATGAGTTATGAAGATACCGATTTAAGCGGGTCGTATGCCGCACAGTTAATTTTTGGCGGAGTTGCTGCCTCTGGCAAATTGCCGGTAACCGCTAGTTCTTATTTTAAACTTGGAACAGGAATAACTACAAAAGCGGTTCGCTTTAAATATACCATACCTGAGGAATTAGGCATTGATTCTAAAGCATTATCAAAAATTGATACGATTGCCTTAAAAGGCATAAAGGATAAGGTATATCCGGGGTGTCAGGTTTTTATTGCAAAAGATGGAAAAGTCATTTACCAAAAATCATTTGGTTATCATACGTATTCTAAAAAAGAAAAGGTGAAGAACGATGACATTTATGACCTTGCATCTGTCACCAAAATAGGTGCTTCCACACCAAGTATTATGAAACTCTATGATGCAAAAAAAGTAAAAGTAAATGAGAAATTAGTCACTTACCTGCCCATGCTGAAAGGAAGTAATAAGGAAAACATAATTATCAGGGAAATGATGGCTCATCAGGCCGGCCTTAAAGACTGGATTCCTTTCTGGGGAAAAACAATGAATAATGGTGCTTATAATCCTGCTATTTACAATAATTCCCAAAACGATATTTATACCAAACGAGTGGCCGAACATTTATACATCAATAAAAACTATGAGGATACTATTTATAAACAAATCATAGAATCGCCCGTAAAAGAAAAAGGGAAATTATTATACAGCGACCTGGGTTATTATTTCCTGAAAAAAATTATTGAACAACAAACTTCAATGACTGAAGATGAATACACCTATAAAACATTTTATGCTCCTTTAGGACTAACCACCATGGGTTATAAGCCAAGAGAACGATTTGATACCAACCGGATTATTCCGACAGAACTTGATAAAAAATTCAGAAAACAATTGGTTCATGGAGATGTACACGACCAGGGGGCTGCCATGCTGGGCGGTGTGGGAGGACATGCTGGTTTGTTTTCGGATGCTAACGACTTAGGCGTAATGATGCAGATGTATCTTAATCATGGTACTTACGGAGGTACCCGTTATATCGATTCTTCAACGGTGCATGAATTTACAAAATGTCAGTACTGCTTTGAAAACAGGAGAGGAATGGGGTTTGATAAACCGGAAATGTCAATAGGAAAAGAAAGTCCTGTAAGTTTATCGTGTAACCCTGAAAGCTTTGGTCATTCAGGGTTTACCGGAACATTAACATGGGCGGACCCAGTTAACGGTACCGTATATGTTTTTCTTTCCAACCGGGTGTACCCTGATGCAGATGATAATAAACTTGCGAAATCAGGCATTCGAACAAAAATACAGGAAGTGATTTATTCCTTAATGAAATAAGAGACACTACTGAAGGAACACAACTCTTTTTACTGATGTACCTTGTTCGGTTTGCATCTTCACAAGATATATTCCGGTATCAGATAGCGAAAACTCATACCGATACTCTCCTGCTCGTTGTTGCTGATTATTAACAATAATGTGTACCTTTTCTCCCAGTCTATTATCCACTTCTATATTTACCATACCGCCACTTTTTAAAGAATAATAAAGTGTGGAAACGGAACTGGCCGGGTTAGGATAGATGGTAAACAGATTAGCATCCGAAAGTTCGGTGATACCTATATTATTAATTACTACCTGTGCGGAAGTATCGGAAGAACAGCCATTATTGCTTACAATTACATAATAGGTTCCGTTTTGACTAACCAAATAAGTAGATCCGGTAGCACTTGTAATGCTGCTATTATTCATGTACCATTGATTTCCTGTTGACGCACTCGATGTTAATGTCATCCCATTTTGTGCAATTACAGGGGTTGAAGGAATCGGGTTTACTGTAACAGAGCTGATGTAACTGGCTGAACAGCCTGCTAACGTATAGGTGACCGTATAAGTGGTACTTGAAAATGGATTAACCACCGTACTTTGTGTCAGTCCTCCATCCGACCAGGAATAGCTTCCTCCCGCAGGAGAAGATACAGCAGTAAGAGTAACACTTTCACCGGAACACATCGTATCTGAATTACTGGTAACAGATGGTGAAGGATTTACAGTAACGGTTGCAGAATCGGTGGCTGTATTGGCACATCCCACAGATGTATAAGTTACGGTATAAGTGGAAGTGGAAGATGGACTAACTGAAATGCCTGCATTGCTCCCTAATCCTCCTGCCCAGGTGTAGGTTCCTCCTAAAGGAACAGCACTTGCGGTAAGCGTTGCGGTTGCTCCATCACAAATAGTAGTCGAATTTAAAGTAATTACCGGAGTGGTAATAATGGAAACGATTCCCGCTACTGTATTGGCACATCCGTTTAAGGTATAAAATACAAGATAGGCAGTGGTTGCAGTAGGAGTCACAGCAATACTTTGTGTGGTTTGTCCACTGTTCGACCAGTAATAAGTACCTCCGGGAGCCGAAGGAGAGGCTGTTAGTACCGCACTTTGCCCGACACAGATGGAAGTGGAATTGCAGGTTACCGTAGGCCGTTGAATCACGGTAATCATAGCCGTATCATAACCGGTATTGGTACAACCTGCCAATGTATATCCCACAATAAAACTGGTGTCTGCTGAAGGTGTTATTGATATACTGCTGGCTGTATCATTGGTTGGTGACCATAAAAAGCTACCTCCTTGTGAAGGTGAAATTGCGTTAAGTGTAACGGTTTGTCCTGAACAAATGGTGGGAGAATTAACTGTCACTATAGGTGCAGGATGTATCAATACATTGGTAGAATGAGAACAGGTCATTCCATTCGCTGTAACTGTTACCACGAGAGTATACGTTCCGGCATCTACCATGGTTACTGAAGGTATTGTTGGATTCTGGACGTTCGATGTAAAACCGTTAGGACCTGTCCAGGCATAGGTTCCGCCTGTAACGGCAGTGGCAGTTAAATTTAAAGCAGCACCAACGCATAACGGTCCGTTATTCGAAATAGCTACTGTGCATGGAATACAAGGTATAGGTGCTGTATAGGTAGCAGTCTGGAAACAACTTCCTTCATCCGAAAAAGAAGCATGCACCGTGCAGACGGTACCTGTGGATTGAAGATTGGGAATGCTATAATTTACCGGATTGGTAAATGGTGCATTAAAGGTAACACTTCCCCCGCCAGTGGTGCTTACCGTAAGTATGCCTGTAGCAGGTGGTGAAGTAAAATTAATTTGTCCGTTTAATATATAGGTATTGGAAGGTGCATTACAGGCTGTCGGAACGGCAGTAACTGATGAAACCGAACAGGAAGAAGTACATTGCGAAGTACCCGTGCTATTCGGGCTTTGAACAAATGTAATATTACCTGCAAGGTTGGAATAATTGGTGCAAAGCAAAACATAATAATTACCTGCAACAGCTCCGTTAATGGTACAAACCTCTGACGCAGAACCGGTATATCCGCAACTTACTATGGCTCCTGCTCCTAATAAAGTATCACCGATTACAGTGCAACCTGCCCCAGGACTTGCAAACGGTCCCCAGCAAACAAAATCTACATCGCGTGGTGTGCCACCAAGGTCTGTTTGGTTAATGGTAAAAATAATATTCCCGGAAGTGGTTACCTGCATGTAAAACCATTTGGCATTAGGTGTGGAGTTCACACAAC
Source organism: Bacteroidota bacterium (assembly GCA_947479085.1). Lineage (GTDB taxonomy): Bacteria > Bacteroidota > Bacteroidia > 2-12-FULL-35-15 > 2-12-FULL-35-15 > 2-12-FULL-35-15. Next base: position 87,333 of record CANJYB010000008.1, read on the forward strand.
CATACACTCCTCCTCCACCGATGGAACCTACTCCTGTAACATTGGAAAAATAATAATTTGAACTGGTGCAAAATTCCACCGCATTGGCACAGCTCGAAGCTTGTGCATTTAACTTCAATGAAAAAGAAGAGAGAACAATAATAAAGAAGTAAAGTTTTTTCATAGCATTCGTTTTAATAAAAAACAAATGTAGAATTTTTATCTGGTAATTTAAAACTCATTTCTACTTATTCGAAGTTCCTGCGCGTGAGGGATTATCCATGCGTAATTTTTTCTTTATGGAATGAATGAATTCCACTAAGCTCCATTTGTAGTGAAAATCCTTTTTAGTTCTTCACTAAAAAGATTGCAACGAAAAGCCCGACCCCGATTTTTCATCGGGGGCACGCCCTGCTATTTCATATAATTAATTGTTAAGAAAAAAAGATTACCTGCTGTAATTAGGTGCTTCCCTGGTAATGGAAACCCCATGAGGATGACTTTCCCTTATACCTGAACTGGTAATGCGAATGAATTTTGCCTTTTGCAAAGCATCTATGTTTTTAGCACCGCAATAGCCCATACCTGCGCGTAATCCGCCAATGAACTGGAACACTACTTCAGAAAGATTCCCTTTCACGGGCACTCTTCCGGAGATGCCTTCCGGCACCAGTTTTTTAATATCATCTTCCGCATCCTGGAAATAACGGTCCTTACTGCCTTTCTGCATGGCTTCAATAGAACCCATTCCACGATACGACTTAAATTTTCTTCCTTCAAAAATAATATTTTCACCCGGTGCTTCTTCCACCCCGGCAAACATCGAACCCATCATTACCGAATCGGCACCTGCTGCAAGGGCTTTTACTATATCACCGGTAAACCTTATTCCTCCATCAGCAATTACAGGCACTCCTGTATTTCTCAATGCCTTGGCTACTTCTATCACCGCTGTAAATTGAGGAACTCCCACACCTGCAATGATACGTGTGGTACAAATAGACCCTGGACCTATTCCCACCTTCACAGCATCTGCTCCTGCTTTTACCAATGCGATTGCCGCTTCGGCTGTAGCCACATTCCCTACCACTACTTCCAGTTTCGGGTATTTTTTCTTTGCTCTTTTTAATGCTTCTATTACCCCTTTCGAATGACCATGTGCAGTATCTATAATGACTGCATCCACTCCTGCTGTTACCAACCCGTCTATTCTATCCATCATATCAGCAGTAACACCCACTGCTGCTGCTACCCGCAAACGACCAAGGCTATCCTTGTTTGCAAACGGATGTACTTTTACTTTAATAATATCTCTGTATGTAATCAACCCTACCAACCTGTTGTTCTTATCCACCACCGGTAGTTTTTCTATCTTATGGTTTTGTAGTATCTGTTCCGCTTTTTTCAGGTCAGTTCCTTCCTTTGCCACTATCAGGTCCTTGCTGGTCATCACTTCTTTCACCAGGCGTTTCATGTTTTTTTCAAAACGCAAATCACGATTGGTAACTATCCCAAGCAATTTTTTATCTCCATTAATAACCGGTATGCCTCCTATCTTGTTTTCCTTCATCAGGTCCTTGGCATCCTTAACAGTAGCTGTTTCCAGCACGGTCACCGGTTCCTGTATCATCCCGCTTTCCGAACGTTTTACCTTACGTACCTGCTCGGCCTGTTCGGCAATGGTCATGTTTTTATGCAATACACCTATTCCTCCCTCTTGAGCAATGGCAATAGCCAACTGGTACTCCGTTACGGTATCCATAGCAGCCGAAACCACAGGGGTATTCAGTTTGATTTTTTGGGAAAAATAAGAAGATATGTCCACTTCTCTTGGCAGTACTTCCGAATAAGCGGGTACTAATAATACATCATCGTAGGTTAAGCCTTCGCCTACAAATTTGCTGGAATCTAATGACATGTGGTTGGGAATTTGAATTTTTTATAAATAAAATTCGTGCAAATATACAACTTTATTTTGTTCGCCCATTAAAGGAAAGTTAAATGGAAGTTTGTTGTATTAAGAAAGGGGGTTTAAAGACTGACAGGTATTACTGGCAGAGATAAAAAGAAAAGTATAAGACAAGTTTCATTTTGTCTTTCTCCACTTCTTCAAATGCGGCCACCACCCGGAAAATAGGTTTTGAAAATAGTTTGAAGGCAATGAGTGACGGAGGCTCTATTTTGATAAACTCACATTCATTGGCATAATTTCCTTTGTCGGGTGCATGCATTATAAAACTCCATTTGCCCTCAACACCAAAATTAAATATTTTTTACTATTAAACTTTTACAAAGATATTGGAAAATTAAAACCTATACTATTGATTTTCGGCAGGATGATGGTAAAACAGGACGTAGGGGGACCTTATGCCCAACGGGGGGCTAATGTTTATTTAAGTTTCTTTGCAATATAATTACCTATTTTTTCACCTGCAATTCTATAGCATTCTGTGTAACATCTGTTACACATTCCATATTCATATGGACCGTTTAAATCCCAGTTCATCGTCCTAAAAGAACAATAAGCTACCGTTTTATTCGATGCAAGTTCTTTCCATTGAACCTGAAAATCAATCATTGGATTGCTTTGCCCAATCGCAGTCTCCCAAGTGGACCAAATATTAACGATAACAACAACCATATAATACTTTCCAGTTGAAAATTTACCACTTACATTCGCCATTTTCAATTTGGTTTTTTTCTTGTTCAATTCATTCAATAAGCCTGTAGTAAATGCTGGATAATAGACATCTTTTTTGTAACTATACCATTGCGCTGCCCATTTATCACCATTTCCCCAAACCCTTTTATTTTCCCGTGCTGTAACTTCTGAAACATATTGAGCTTCTGTTATTTTATCATTTGTCATAATATTCTCCGCCCAGAAGCCATAATTTAGTACAGAGTCTTCTTTCAAAAACGATAGAGATTCATCCCCTTTATCAAAATTGAATTGAAAAATCTTTTTTTGAGCTATTGAAAATTGAGGGATTAATAAAATTAAAAAAAGTAATTTTTTCATACGTTTCTTGTTTGTTTGTGTTTTTTATAAACTTCTGTTTTTATGGTGGTCTCGGCCATCCTCTCTGTTTAAATTTTATTTCTGTTTTAAATTCTGTTCGTTGCGATAAAGTTCGTTAGCACGTTTCTCATCATGACGGCTAACGGTATCGGGGTATAGAATTTTGAATAGGTGCAGAACAATAACCCAACACCAAAATTAAATAATCTATACTATTAAACTTGTACAAAGATATAAGAAAATTAAAACTAACACTATTGATTTTGGGTAGGATGCCGCTTAAATTGAGCGGGGGGAGACCCAATACCTAAAAGCGGAATGTACTAACCTATGGTTAAGGATACATCCGATCATAACCTGGTTTAAGAAATACTATCTGGTCTTCAATTTTTTTTACAATTGAATACCTATATCTGTTATGAAAGCCAACATCAGTTAAGGGGTTGCAAAACATTAAAATCATGAATAAGTCTTTTGGTTCTGTGGACTTAAATACCATTTCGGGAATTTCAAAAAAGCCCATTAGCATGTTTATAATTATTTCCACTTCTATAGCGCTTTCTGCTAAATCCTCGGGGCTATAATCAGAGCCTTCAAACTGCCTTCCGTTTTTATATGCTTTCAGCATTTGGTTTAGTCGTTCCCTAGAACCTGCTAACAGCAGTTTAAAACAATACTCTTCTTCTTTTGTAAACATATTTTCTTTGTTATTAAAAAAAACGTCCTACAAATATAAAAAAATATTTCTTCGTAAAAATCCTTTTGCCTGACGTTCAACCGGGATTTTTCGGGTGTAAGGTAACCTACTCCATTAATTTGAACCTATGCACAGCCGCATTTATCAAAGCTTCAGCTTAGCTTTTACAAGGGGGACCCTGTATTTGGGAATTAACGAATTTTTATGGGTAAGGTTTTGTTGCTTTGAATGAAAATGCCGACAATTTGATTGAAAATACCAGTGATTTCCTTTGAGATTCGCACGGTTTTATTGGAAGTTCCAACGGTTTAATTGGAAGTTCGCACGATTTAATTGGAAGTTCCAACGATTTTATTGAAAGTTCAGGTCGTTTTATTGGAAGTTCCAACGATTTTATTGGAAGTTCAAGTCATTTTATTGGAAGTTCCAACGATTTTATTGGAAGTTCAGGTCATTTTATTGGAAGTTCCAACGATTTTATTGAAAGTTCAGGTCGTTTTATTGGAAGTTCCAACGATGTTATTGACCTGTTTTACGGGGTTTTACCCGGTTTTTCTTTGAAAAATGAGAATCAGGCAACGCTTTGTGAAATACTTAAAGTGGCGGAACGCCAGTAACTTTAGGGCGTTCGGGGGTTTTACCCGGTTTTTTATTGAAAAAGCTGAGTAAGGACAAGCTTTGCGAGGCAATCAGTGTGACGAATGCCCCTAAAAAATAGGGATACAGCAAAATACGCCTGTGCCTGAGGGTATTTCGGGAGGATGCCGGTTAAACAGGACGTAGGGGGACGCTACGCTCAACTGGGGGATTTTCAGATGTAAGCTTAACTTACTCAATTAATTTGAACCTAAGCACAGCCGCACTTATCAAGGCTTCAGCTTAGCTCCTACAGGGGGGACGCCACCAAATAACAGGAAGTATGCGGAGTTGGTAGGGATGAATTAAATAAGGCGGGACGCCTTGTTAAACTGGACGTAGGGGGACCCTACGCCCAACTGGGGGGATTTTCAAATGTAAGCTTAACTTACTCAATAAGGCATCAGCTTAGCTACTATAAGGGGATTTTCTTGTGAGTTAAAATGTGTCAAAATGGCGTAAAACTGCCATCAAGTTGGGCTAGACTGCCATCAAGTTGTGCTCGGGAGGGTACAAGTTATGCTAAATGATGGAGCGATGGAGGTGAAGAAGGGAGGCAAACGGAAGTGTATATATAAGGTGGCGGGACGCAGCAAAATACGCCTGTGCCTGAGGGTATTTCGGGAGGATGCCGGTTAAACAGGACGTAGGGGGACGCTACGCTTAACTGGGGGTGCACAATCGTATTTTTACTTTTGTTTCCCTCCATTAAGCCCCCTGTCAGGCATCTTCCTTCCTTTTCTTTTTTTCGTTTTCTTTGCAAACCTTGCACCATACTCCCCTTTTGATACTATAAGGAGCCGCTTGCCACTGATGACCATTTGAGCAAACGAACTGCAGTTTGGTTTCAAGGTTAATATATGCTGCAGACAAACATTTACCACCATTATCTGCTGCTATTTGCTGATAGGTTTCAATAGACCCCCTAGTTGCCTCTCCTCTTGTTTTATCATAGCACTGAGGACACCATGCACCTGTACTGACTACACTTGCTTTCGTTTTCCATATATGCCCTTGGCTACATTCAAATTCCAATACCGTTTTATGATTCACATATTCATTGGATAAACATTTACCATTATGTTCGGCAGCAATAGTTATGTATCTTTCTATGGTTACAGTTGTTTTTCGCCCTATCTTTTTACCATTGCACTTTGTACACCATTTTCCACCCTTAATTTTTGAAGCTATGTCGGTCCAGCGATGTCCGTTTGCACATTCAAATAACAACCTTGAATGATTGTTTTTATAATCCGATGACAAACATTTACCATTATTTCCGGCTGCTATTTTATAATAGGTTTCAATCGAATCCCTTTGTCTTTCCGCTGCTTTTTTAATAGCACATTTAGGGCACCAGGTTCCCATTTTTATTCCATGGGCTTGTGTTTCCCACACATGTCCCTCTGCACATTCCATTTTTATCCGGGAATTCATGTTTTTATATTCCGTACTCAGGCATTTACCTCCTTTTTCTGTTGCTATGGTATGGTATATTTCTATCGAATCTCTATACTTCTCTGCTAATTTTAATTTACCGCATTTCGGGCACCAGTTGCCCATTTTAATAGTATTAGGAATGGCTGCCCATTTATGCCCAAGGCCACATTCAAATTTAAGTTTTGATTTACTGTTAACATATTCTGATGATAAACATTTGCCTCCTTTTAATTCTGCAATCTCCTGGTACATTTCGATGGTGTGTCGAGACCTTTCGCCCTTTTTTTTATCAGCACATTTAGGACACCAGCTTCCATTCTTAACATTCGCTCCGGATGCTTTCCATCTATGTCCTTCAGAACATTCAAAAACCAAATAAATATATCTGCTATTTTTATACTCAAATGAAATACATTTTCCATTATGTGAAGCTGCAATTTTATAGAAAGGTTCTAATGGACCTCTTCTGGTAAGGCCCGCTTGTTTATGGCCGCAAACCGAACACCAACATCCGCTTTTTATGGTTCCTGCAGCAGTTTTCCATCTATGTCCTTCAGCGCATTCAAACTCCAGCTTATCCTTGCTGCTTTTGTATTCAGACGATAAGCATTTGCCTCCTTTTTCAGAAGCAATTTTATGAAACACATCAATAGAATCCCGCAGGCTTTCTAAAACACATTCCCGACACCATTGTCCACCTTTAATGTTATGTGTTGTTACAAAAAAATTATGTCCTTTAGCACATTCAAATTTAAGTTTGGAAGTGTTCTTAATATAGTTACCGGAGATATACTTACCACCTTTTTGAATAGCAATTGATTTAACAATTGCTATCTGTTCTTTACTGATTTTCTCCTGTGCACATTCCGGGCACCATCCGCCTCTTTTTATTATGGCTGCATTTGTTTCCCAAACATGATCATTTTCGCAGGAAAAATTTAAACGGGTGCTATTATTAATATATTTTTCGGCTAAACATTTACCGCCTTTTTTTGCTGCAATTTCATTAAGTTCTTCCAATTGTTGCTTACTAATATCATCAGTAATACACGTTCTGCACCAGCCCCCTTCTTTTAATGTTTCAGCTTTGATTACCCAGATATGACCATTCTTACAAATGCAAGCCACATTTCTACTGTCCTTAGGAAATTCTTTGGTTAAGCATTCCCCTCCCTTATCTTTTGCAATTTGTTTCAGTTCTTCCAGTATTTCTTCCCTGGTCTTTCTCTTTTTTAAGCATTGTTTACACCAGGCTCCCTGGTTCACCACTTTATAAGGGCTTTCCCAGCGGTGTCCCTTTTCACACATCCATTCCAACAAACTGTGTTCATCAATATATTCCTTGCTCAAACACTTGCCGCCATAGTGTTCGGCCAACTGTTGCATAGTGGTTATGTCAGTAGTAGTTGCCATTTCATTAATTCCTCCACCAAAGATAAATAATTCCTGTAAATTAAATGAATACATTTTTTATAATCCGGTAAATAAAAACTTAACTAAAAGCTATAAACGCTCCCTTTGCACCCGACCCGCGTGAGTATCCTTTTTTTGATTGGACAGTTAGTAAGGAGCTTTAACCTCCAGATCAGGAAAGGACCGGATTCGGAGGGAGGAGGTGATTAAAAAAAAGATACCGTGCGAGGGCGGGAAGACAGGTGGATAGAGGGGATAAAGTGTCTGCCCTGATTATTATTATTGTTTCGTCAATCGAATGGAATGTATTACCCCTGTCAGGGTTTTGAACCCTGACAGGGGTAGCAGGAAATGGCTAAGCAAAGGCAAACACAGAGGGGGGAATAAAAAGGAAGCAAAGGAATATTAATTAAAAAAATGACACACCCCCTACCCCTCTCGCTTTCGCTAATGCAAACACACAGAGGGGAATAAAAAAAGAAGCAAAACAAATCTTAATAAAGAAAAACACACCCCTACCCCCTCTCGCTTTCGCAAAGGCAAACACACAGAGGGGAATAAAAAAAGAAGCAGAAAAATATTAATTAAAAAAATGACACACCCCCTACCCCCTCTCGCTTTCGCTAATGCAAACACACAGAGGGGAATAATTACATTCAGGTAAACATTCCCGCTATTCATCGCATCGGGAGATTGTGCAACTATTTATTAGTTACTTTTGTACATATAAATTTAAAATCTATACGAAAATGAAAAAATCAATTATCCTTTTAGCCGCAGCAGTTCTAGGAATTGCGGGCTTACAGTCGTGTAAAAAAGAACACCATCCTCCTGTACCTGTTACTACTGATTTGAACATTACGCTGAAGCAAAACGAAGCGTACACATTTACTTTGCCTGCCAACCCTACTCCAATACCTTATAAAATTACCAGCCAGGCGGGGCATTACAGCATAAGCGAAGTATCGAAAGATGCATCAGGAAATACTGTGTACCTATATACTCCTGCTTTAAATTATACAGGGACTGATAAAGTGAGTGTGGCTGATACCAAAGATGGCGGACCTGACCATGGAAATGGCGGTGGGTGCGGACATCATCATGGCGGCCACGAGGGCAATGATGGTGATGAGGATGATGTGCAACCGAATATTGTTAATATTAATTTTACAATTGGTACCGGCACTACCACCAATACAACTGCCACAGAGCATACCGTTTTTACCCCTAGTTTTTAGTTTATAGTTTGTGATTATAGTTTGAATGAACCGCTGCCTTAAAAAGCAGCGGTTTTTTTTGTACTTTCGCAGTCCAAAAATGACAAAAAAAGTAGCATTTCATACATTAGGTTGTAAACTGAATTTTTCGGAAACGAGCACCATTGCGCGTTTGTTCGAAGAACAGGATTATCAGAAGGTGGATTTTAAAGAGCCTTCGGATATTTATGTTATCAATACCTGTTCGGTAACAGCCAATGCGGACAAGGAATGTAAGCTGATAGTAAAATCAGCATTGAGTGTTTCGCCCGATGCGTACATAGTGGTAGTGGGATGTTATGCCCAGCTGAAACCGGAAGAAATAGCCAACATAGAAGGTGTGGATTTAGTATTAGGTGCTTCTGAGAAATTCAAATTATTGAACTACCTGAACGACCTTACCAAGAAAACGAAAGCGGAAATATACAGTTGCGAAATAGAGGAAGCCAACTTTTTTGTGGATTCCTATTCCTTTGGCGACCGTACCCGTGTGTTCCTGAAAGTGCAGGATGGCTGCGATTACAATTGTTCGTTTTGTACCATTCCTTTGGCTAGAGGTAAAAGCCGCAGCGACAGTATCGAAAATGCGGTGAACAATGCAAAGAAAGTTGCTGAACAGGGTAAAAAGGAAATAGTGCTGACGGGTGTTAACCTTGGGGATTTTGGGAAAGGAGGGGCGAGAGCCGGTGACGAAGGACGAGGGACGAGAGATACTTTTTTAGAATTGGTAAAGGAAATGGACAAGGTGGAAGGGATAGAACGTATACGGATTTCGTCCATTGAACCCAACCTGCTGAAAGATGAGACGATTGAATATGTTTCCAAATCGGCCCGTTTTGTTCCTCATTTTCATATTCCATTACAATCAGGAAGTAATAAAATACTGAAAGCCATGCGCAGGAGATACCTTCGGGAACTCTATGCCGACAGGGTAGCTACCATCAAATCGCTGATGCCGCATTGCTGCATTGGTGTGGATGTGATCGTTGGTTTTCCGGGAGAAACGGATGAAGATTTCCTGGAAACCTATAATTTCCTGAATGAATTAAACATTTCTTACCTGCATGTTTTTACCTATTCCGAACGTGATAATACAGATGCTATACTGCTGAAAAATGTGGTTCCGGTAGCTGTTCGCAAAAAAAGAAATAAAATGTTGCGCATACTATCCGCTAAAAAACTTCGTAGTTTTTATGAAGCGCACTTGGGCGAAACCCGCACCGTATTGTTCGAAGCCGACCACAAGGAAGGTTTTATGCATGGCTTTACAGATAATTATATTAAGGTGAAAACTCCTTATAACCCAGCCTTGATTAACCAATTGAGAGAAGTAACCCTTGATGCTTTGGATGCAGATGGTGAAGTGTTGGTGAGTTTTTTGGAGAAGGAATTAGTGGGGTGATGGAGAAAGTAATTCTGATTTAACCGCAGAGAAAAAGGAGGAATTCGAAGAGAGCCGGGGAGACAAGTTATATTTTCTGCGGCTCTCTAATTTTCTCAGCGTTTCTCTGCGGTTTATTTCAAATCTCTTCTGAACAATTTTTCAACAATATTTTTTGCAATCAGCACAATTTCAATCATTTATTATTAACAACCAAAACACACTCCTTATACAGCCTCCCTTCTGACTATATTTGAGCATTAAATAATTTTATATAACTATAAAAGATGCTTACAAGAATATCGTTAATCAACTCGAAAGGTTACGGAAAAGCCGAACTGAAATTAGACAACTGCGACTCCCTTCAGTTGGTAGGGCCCAATAATATCGGGAAAAGTACGTTGATTTATGCATTGAACTTTTTGTTCATTGTGGACGGACAGAAAATGTCGTTCAGTGGGCAACGTAAAGGGGATAAGGAAACCATTCACCATTATTTCCCGACTCATAATAAAAGTTTCCTGGTGTTTGAAGTTAACAAGCAGGGGTATTACTGTATCCTCGTAAAAGCAACTACTGAATGGGAACTGGAGTATTACAAGATAGAAAGCGAATACAACGAAGAGTTCTTTTTCGACAGCCAGGAAAAGCACCGTATCCGTAGCTTTGATGAAATAGAAATGGTATTAAACTCCAAAGGTGTTGAGTATAGAAAATATGCTAATAAAACAGAGGTGTTTAACGAAGTATACAAAAGAGGAAAAAACAACAATGCAGTGGTATGGCTGGAAGATGCTGTAAAAACGGATGGTTTGAGTAATAACTTCTCTAAGATTTACCGTTACTTAATCAACTCCAAGTTGATTACCAACAAAACCCTTAAGGATTCGTTGATTATAGCGGATAACAGGGAGAATGAAGGGTTGAACTTTTCGCAACGAAACAAAACAGATATTCTTAGTTTATTAAAAGCAAATCAGGAAATACGCAATATAAAAGGCATTCAGCACGACTTCCTTGAATTCAGAGAAACCGTTCGTGTGTTTAATTCAAAATCAAAAATAGTAAGTGAATTGCTTTACTCTTTTAATAAAGCCTATATCACTGCTATTCCGCAGTTTGAAAACACCATCGTGGAAAAAGGACAAGGTGTTACTTCCATTCAAAATGAAATAAACGAAATACTTCAGCCAAAAGAGTTGGATTTTGCAACCCGCATAGGTGAAAAGAAATCGGATATAAAAAACAAAACCAATTATTACCTGGATAAACAGGCAGAACTAAACGAAATCAATAAGTTTGAAACCATCGACTTTTTGACCGAACAGTTAAAAAACCTGGACAAATCGCGTAAGGAGATTGAGTCGCGTATTACTACCATTGAATCTCAGAAACTTTCGAGCAAACAATTGGAAATGCGTTTGGATAAAATCAATCAGCAGATTGCCATTACCGAAAAACAAATTGATGGTTACAATAACTTATTAATCCATAAAATTTCGGATGATGAGGATGTGAAGAAACTATTAAACACTGTCCTTTCGGAACAGGTTGCAAGTTTATCGAGCAAACAGATTAAAAAACCTATCAAGAAAATCTCTAACAAATTAATGAGCATTTTTGATGGAGAGATTGATATTTCGAAAGGCTTAATATTAAAAGAATTCAAATCCATCAAGGAATTTAAAGATGAATTGAAAGCGTTGGAGCACGAGAAAAACCAAACGCTGGAATTGTTAAAAGTAGTTACTGACAAGGAAAAAACAGATTCGAAGTTAAAACAGATTATTGTTGACATCGAAGAGATAAAAGAGAAAATCAAAAAGATTGTGAGCAAACCACAATTGGAGAAACACCTTGCTTCTGTGCAGGCAGAAATTAAGAAATTAACAGGAGAGCAAAACGATCTGGATGAATCATTAAAAGATTTGGTGAAAGAGATTGCTCAGAAACAAATTGCTTTGGAAGCGTTGCAGGATGAGCGAAGAAACTTTGAAGTTCGCTTGAAAGAACTGAAAGAACGCAAAATGGAAGTGGAAACCATCACCGACATTGAGCCGACTGAATTTGAAACCACCGACAACTTAGATCACATTTACCAGAAAATACGCATCCACCAAAATGACAGGATGGATATTAAACTGAACAAAGGCAGAGTGTTCGATAGTTTGAAAAACAAACTGAACAATGACATTGCCGATGAGGAAGAGTTCATCAAATTTGTACAGGAAGAAATTCTTTGTTTGAGTGATAAAGAAAGAAGTATTGATGGTTTGTTGCAAAGTATCTCCATGCAGTTTGCTACACCTGCTCATGCGCTTATTAAACGTTACGAAGAGTTCAAACAATTTGTTTACACAAAATTTAATACCAAACTTTCTAAAACTCGCATCTCCAACATCGAATCGATGAGAGTAGAGTTATTGGATAACGAAAGAATCATTGGTGAGTTAAAACAAATCAGCGCGATACAGGAGTTCAACGGGCAAATGAGTTTTGAATTTGACCAATCGGAAAACTTAAAAACATTGAACAGCTACCTGGATACCGGTAAGAAAATAAACTTTGATGAATTGTTCAACATCCAGTTGGTATTGACTATACAGGGAAGTGAAAAACATGTGGACCTTGCCAACCAGGTGGAATCGGACGGAACAGACAGGATGATTCGTTTGGTAATGATTATGTCCATCATCAACCGTTTGGCGGTAACCGATGAGGAAAACAAAATTGTTCTCTTTATAGATGAAGTAGCAACCATTGATAAACAAAACCGTCCGGAGATTGTGAAGTTCTGTAACGAACATTTCTTCATCCCTATTTTTGCGGCACCGGATGCAGTGGAAGGATTCAACAAATACTATTTTATCTATCCTTCCAAAAACAAAATCAACATCAATGAAAAGCAAAATGCTATTGTAGTTGAGAAAAACGGAGTGATAGAAAAGATTGCTAAAAAAGTAAAGTCATAATTAAACTATTAAAATGAAGGCAGAACCAAGAACCGTACTCCGATTTTTATTAGAGTATTTTGATATAATAAAGGACCTGTTTGATACTCAGACAAAGGACAACATCATTACCTACGAGGTAATGAATGAAATTACATCCAAACATAAAATGGATGTAAAGATTCAGTTGCTGGAATACAAAATCATAAGCAATGTGGCGGAGAACTACCAGTTTCGTCCTGTATTTGCCAGCCTTATTGAATTTATCCTGAGCGAATTCAAACCGATGCTACCCGAAACCATTGAAAAGTATCATGTTTCAATTGGTGAATTGTTTCGCAAAATACGTGAGAACATCAATGGAGATAAAGTAATTTTGAATCAACGGATAACAGAGTTAAGCAATGAAATTAATAATTTCTATGAATCAGTTGAAAAGAATACACTTGCATTATTGAATGAAACACGTGAATTAAAAGCAAATGTAAAAAAAGTGGATTACCGGGAAAAGATCATTCGTGCTTCCCGATGGATTGACGAATACATCATCCCGCTTAATAAAATCCTGGATTTGAATCATTCCACTTCATTAACTACCAAGCTATACGAAGTATCGGAATATACTAATCGTTATCGTTTGAATTTTGATGATGAAAGTACGCGTATACAGTTTGAGAAACTTTATTTCTCGTTGATACAAGTGAATGATAATTTGTTGCGCCAGTCAAAAATACTGACCAATGAATTATTGCCATTGATTGAGCGCATTCGTACCGAATCTATTATTCTTACCGGTTGGATTAATTTCTTAAAAGCACCTCATAAGAAAAAAGTGCCGAAAATACTGGAATCAAAAAGAAATTACATTTACTCAAAAGATACGTTCTTTAATGCTGCTGAATTTTTTGATGCATTTAAAAATGATGTGGATGTATTTATTGAAGACGAAGAATACGAAGATGAAAAATGGATTTTTGATAAACAACTTTATAAAGACAAGTTAAAGGATAATTTACCGGTAACGGATTTCTTTAAATGGTGTAATAAAACATTGAAAGAAGACTATAAAAAAGTAGAGATTGAAAAATTCTTTGCTTTAACATCATTAGCTTTTGATGATGACCTTCAGTTGGAATACCCTGTGAAAGCAGAGTTTGATAAAATAAAAATAAACGATTTAACATTAACAGTACCAAAAATTACAATCAATAATCATGGAATATCCTAAAAACCACCGAAAAATAGTTGATGAATTGATGAATGGTAAATTTATTTTACCCATCGAACAGCATTACGAAGTATTAAAAGAAAACGAAGAATTTTATGCTGATTTTTTCAAAGTATCTTTTAATTACGATTTGAAATTTACACAGCATTATGCTTACCTGGTTTCGGACGAATCTGCAGAAATGCTTTCGAGAGATATGTGTATTTTCTTTGCATTGCTAAGTTATGAACTGGACAGGGATGGCAAGAACTTCCTGGAGCGCATTCAGTACACCGAGTTTGAATTGGATGAAATAGAAAATTATTTCGCTAACTCTTCTTACATTGATTTAATTTTGAGTAACAAACAACTGAAAGATACAGATGCGCGTAAGAATTTTATTAATACCTTAAACCGTAGAAATATTGTAGAGAAGATTGGTGATAACAGAATCCTCTTTACTTCTGCTCATAAATTCTTTATGGACTTTGCTGCTGACATTGTTAAGTTTGAAAATGTAAATGAATAATATCGGTTAACTATAAATGTTAGCTTCGAATAGTTTGAGTGCTTAGTTAATTAGTAAGGAAGGGATGGCGAAAGTTGTCCCTTTTTTATTGAACATTTATTTCAGAAAAAAACAAAATATCTTGCTTCTCTTTTCCTTATATAAACAGGCCTTCTCCAATCTTCAGCGAAACATCTGGATATTGTCCATTGCGAGTTTTATTAACCGCAGTGGCGCTGTTGTATTATTATTTACCTCACTTTATTTAACCAAAGAATTACATTTCACCATTCCTCAGGCAGGAATTGTTTTAAGCTTTTACGGCATAGGCAGTGTATTGGGAAGTTATGCAGGAGGCTGGCTGACGGATAGAATCAACTATTACAACATCATGATTTTTTCGTTAATCAGTTGCGGATTAATTTTGTTACTGATGCTGCTTACCTCCTCCCCTGCCCTTATTTCTGCAATTATATTTGCTTATGCGTTCACAGCGGACATGTTCCGCCCCGCTAATTCGGTGGGTATTGCAGCATACAGTACCCCTGAAAACAGAACGCGTTCTGTTTCCTTAATGCGCCTGGCCATCAATCTTGGTTTTTCTGTCGGTCCTGCATTAGGGGGATTTATTGCCATTCGTCTGGGGTATCATTGGTTATTTGTATTGGATTCATTCACCAGTTTTGCAGCGGCTGCAATGATGTTGTATTACCTCCCAAAAAGTAAAATGGAAAAAGACCGACATAAAAATGAAGTACTGCAGGACTCCAGCACTTCTGCTTACCGTGACAAGGAATACCTGGTTTTTATTTTACTGGTAGCTGTTTATGGCATTTGTTTCTTCCAGCTGTTTGCAAGTGTTCCGCAATATTTCAGTACTGTTTGTAATTACCGGGAAGATACCATAGGATTATTGTTAGCGCTGAACGGCCTGTTGGTGGTAATAATAGAAATGCCTCTTATTGCTTCATTGGAAAAAAGTAAAATCATTTTTCCATATATTATTGGTGGTTGCTTCTGCCTGATTGTTTCATTTTTAATTCTGCAATTCGGAAACGGCCTGATGATAGCAGCCTTGCTGTATACCTTTGTGATTACTCTTTCAGAAATAATGGCCATGCCTTTTATGATGAGTTATGCACTTTCCCGACCGTTAAAAGAAAGACAGGGACAATACACGGCCCTGTATTCCATTTCGTTTGGTCTTGCCAATATAGCAGCCCCATTGCTTGGTCTTGGCATAGCAGGTAAATATGGTTTTAATACTATGTTTATTTCTGTTATTGCACTTACTTCGATTGCTACTTTAGGTTTTGTAATTCTGAATAAGAAAAAGGCGGGATAGTTTCTCACAAATAAAAAGGTACCATTCCGTATATACAGAATGGTACCGTTATTATTTTGTTACTCGTTATTGAACGACTATCTTTTTATTTGTTACATTTTTATTCTCATCCATTATCTGTAAAAAATAAATTCCATTTTCCATTTCTCCTTTTTCAAGAACATATTCTTTTCCCGAAAAATTTATTGTTTTTATTTCTTTACCAAGAACATCAGTTATTTTTATTGCGTACTTCCCTTCCTTGTTAAACGTAAGAGTAGTTAGAGAAGTGAAAGGGTTAGGTGAAACTGAAATTGTTTCATTAATTATTTTATTTGTAATTCCTAAACTTGAACAGTTAGAATTAACGGTGCTTATTAAAGTATCATAAAGTATAGTACCTACATTGTTTGCAGGAATCATCACAAGCCTATAAATATCACCATAGTTGGGGTTATGAATCCATAAGGTATCGTTTGTGCCACCCTGGTTGGCATGAATAAAATCACCTGCAGCATCATACCATTGATAACCGGTAAAACCGGCAGGGGCAACAAGCATATAAGTAGAATCTGCCGGGCAGAAACTTTCGGTTGCTCTTAAAGGAGATGGATTACTTACAAGACTTGAAAAACTATATGCTTCCAGGAAAACTCCTGAATCGAGGATTCCGTCAGAACCGTCCGCAATTACTATTTTGATATGATACGTTTGACCCGGAACTACTAACATCATTGCAAATAAAGGAGTGGTATATCCATCGTACTGAATCATTATGCCGGGAGGATTTTCATTATCAACATAATAAACAGGATTAAAATTCAAATTAACATTATCAATACTCACCGGGGTGGTAGTTCCGGGAATTAATGCAATGTTTATCGAATTGTTGGAAAACGGTCCACTAATTCCAGGTCCGCTTGCAAAAAAACCAAATGCATCAGTAATACCTGCATTTGCCTATTCCATATACTCATCAGATGCAAATGAATATTGAAATATTACAGTATCTCCTACCGGAACAAAATCAAATTCGAGAACCGATGCATCATTGCTCGTTGTTGGGTTCATAATTAAATCAATATCAGGGTCGCCAGGTAGGCTATTATCAACAGAAATGTTTCCTGAATTGTTGGGACCAATTGCATTTTGTATACTTCCGGTAGTTAATAGCACCCCGCCTCCAAAACCAATACTATTAGCCGTATCTGTAAAAGCACCAGTAGCCTGAGCTGCCCCGGTATAGGTAACATTACTAACTGTAACCGCGCTGCCAAGGAACAAACCCTGCACCCACTGGGTTGGTGTTTGTGTATTATCAACTGTTATTTGAGCCTTAACCGAAGTTATGGCTATAACCGCAATAAGAAGTAGTATTTTTTTCATTATGTAACTTGTTTTAATTTCCTGTAAAAAATAAACTATTCTTTTCCAAAAAACAAACAATCCCGTTCTTTTAAAGAACAGGATTGTTTTCTTATAAATTAGTCAGACCTTTTATTGAACTACTATTTTTTTATTCCTTACATTTTTATTCTCATCCATTATCTGTAAAAAATAAATTCCTTTTTCCATTTCTCCTCTTTCAAGAATATACTCTTTTCCAGAAAAAGTTATTGTTTTTATTTCCTTGCCTAATACATCGGTTATTTTAATAGTGTATTTCCCTTCTTTGTAAAAAGTAAGGGTAGTTTGAGAAGTGAAAGGGTTAGGTGAAACGTTGGTTAAGGAGGAAGAAACACCCAACTCATCAATACCGGTTGAATAACTAAGTTTTGCAAGATATATTAAATATGGAGCGTTAAAAACAGAATTTAGAAATGTAGAATCAAAATACATAGAATAATCAAAATTTCCAGTAACATAAACCCCAGACGAACTAACACACAATGAGGTTCCATCATCTGATGCATCACCATGAGCACTTTTGGCCCAAATATTATTTCCATTTGCATCATATTTTGCTACAAAAGTGTCAGGATACATTGGATTTGAATTTAACAATGTAGTTGAACCAAATACAATTGTTGAATCTCCAAAATAACCTGTTAAATAAACAGAAGATGAATATGTATAAATATAATTTGATCGTAAATAACTATAGCCACCTTCTTTCTTTGCCCAAATTACATTTCCATTAGTTGTGTATTTCACAATGTATATATTTGAAGCTCCTGAATTATTTAAAGTGGTAGAGCCAAATGTTACACTTGCACTTGAAAAACTTCCGGTTACATATATGCCTGTTGGATCAGAAGCAACAGATGTTGCATACTCTGCAGAGTTTCCACCACCTTTTTTTGCCCAAATCACATTACCACTTGAATTGTATTTAACGACAAATAAATCCGAACTGCCTGCATTTGTTAATGCTACTGCTCCAAAACTAATTGAAGAACTCAAAAAACTCCCAACTACATATACACCTGTTGCATCCAACGAAATTGCAGTCCCATAATCATTTAAACTCCCACCACTACTTTTAGCCCAAAGAACTGTACCATTTAAATCATATTTAGCAATGTAAAAGTCAGACAGTACAGAACTATTTGTCAAAATCGTGGAGCCAAAAACAATTGTATTACTAGTAAATTTACCAGTTATATAAACTCCGGAGGCATCAGCAATAATATAATTACCAAAATCATCCGATATTCCACCCTCACTTTTTACCCATAAAACTGTTCCAGAAGAATCGAGTTTTACAATAAAACATCGGACATACCTGAATTTGTTAATGTGGTGCTTCCTATTATTAAAGAAGAACTGGAAAAGTAACCCACCACGTAAATATCACCTGATGGATCTACAGTAACCGAATTTAAAAATTCATCAGAATTACTGCCAAAACTCTTCGCCCATATCATATTTCCATTTTGATCATATTTAACTAGAAAAGCATCTTTTCCTCCTGCATTATTTAAAGTTGTTGCCCCAAGATGCATTCCTCCATTTGAAAAATATCCTGTGACATAAATATTACCCGCTCCATCTTTTGCAAGAAAATTGACATGATGAACCGTAGTGCTTGGTGCAGAAATTAGTTCGGCCCATTCCCAACCTGGCGTTTGCGAAAAACAACTAAATGTTAAAATAAATGCCATAACTGTAAATAGTATTCTTTTCATAACCTATTGTTTTAAATTCTTCGTAAATATACCCTATTCTTCCCAAAAACAAACAATCCCGTTCTTTTAAAGAACAGGATTGTTTTATCCTTGCCTATCATTCAAATTATTTTTTTTATTGAATTCAGACTTGATCTTTAATACATTTTTCATCCCTTGGAAGAAAAATACGAATGGGTTGAGGGGATTGTTTTATATTTGTGGTAGGAAGCTGGGGGGAGAAAAAGTGGTTATTAATTTTAATAAACTTAATGAAATATTTATTCTTCCTTTTTCTAATTTACACCTTTCCTTTTCAAAAAATAACTGCACAGGATAGTATACCAAGAATATCATTCAAATTTTCAGAACGTTTTGGTAAATACAAATGCAACGACAAATGGGTTTCAGAAGATAACATGCAATCTGTTTTTAAAGAAACAAAAGATGAAAACCTTATTCGACTGGTAAGGAATTCAAACATCTCCTCATGGAATAAACATATCGGGTATGCTGCCATTCCTGCCGGGGTTGGTTGTGTTGTATCATTACTTGTATTTAAAGCCAACCTTGATAGTTATAATAACTCGCCCAACCAAACTATTACCCATCAACTTTCCGCAAAAGAATACAACCAATGGTTAACTGTTATCGGAATCTTTGCAAGTGCCACCATTTCATTTCCTGTAATATCGAAAATTGCAGATATAAGCCGCAGGAAATATAACAGACAGGCCATTAAACTATACAATGAAAAGTATTAACTTTACAATGGTTAAAATTTAAAATAAAGCTACTATGAAAAAGGTACTCCTGCTACTTTTGTTTTCCTTCATTTTGCTTTCCGCATGCAAACGGAAAAAAGATGCGACACCTATAGAGCAAAGTCCGGAGAAAATAAGTTCTGGGTTATATCCATTGTTGTTTAATACCAATTCTTACTGGGTATACAGAGATACTGTTTCTAATGCTCTTGATAGTGTGGCATTAACTGATGTAAACAGAAGTACATATAATGTACCGCCTTTAAATCCGGGAACAGGCTCGCAAGGAACAGAAGAAATTTTTGTAAATACTTTATATAGTTCTCATACCAATAATACTTTTCACGAAACCTATATCGGTGATGTAATTAGTATCGGAGATTATTCTTCGGGATACATATATCTTGGAGGAACAACCGTTGGGACAAATTCAGGGTTAACAACACTAACAGCAATGATAGATTCATTAACCATAAATAACCATACCTATCATCATGTTAAAAAAATATCTTTAGGCTATTCGCCAAATTTCAAATATTATTATTGGGCAGATTATATTGGGTTAATCAGGAAAGAAATAGAAACAAACAGTATCATTACTGAAAGATGGGATTTACAAAGAAATTTGAGTTTAATATATCCGTATTGATACTATTGAAATCAATCAAACAAATAAAAAAATCAATACTCTTTATTTTGGTTTGCTTTAACTAAAAACAACTTACTTTATGAAAAAAATTCTATTCCTCTCCTTCCTTATTTTTATTACCAAAATTTCCTTATCGCAGGATACCATTTTTAAAAACAATGGAGACAAGATAAGAGCAAAAGTAATGGAAATAAATACTGAAGAAATAAAATACAAACGATTTGATTTTCCGGATGGTCCGCTGTATATTGAAAACAAAGCGGCAGTAACAATGATAAAGTACGCGAACGGAAACAAAGATTATTTTGTAAAAACCGAACAGCCTGAAAGAACAACAAGATTTGCTGGTACCGTTAATTATGCTCCACCTGAAAACAGTAAGATAGAAATTCTGGGAGGAAGATATATGTACAAGGCAAATGCATTGAATTTTTACGAAGTTCAGGATGTGTTAATGAAAACAAAAGATAAAAAAATAATGGGCCTGAGTACACTTGCTAAAAAACAGAACAATGCGAGATTCCTGCCTTTTGGTTCCATTCCCAGCGGAATAATAGGTCTTTTGCTTTTTAATGTTGCTGAACAAAAACGAAGTGTTTATTCGGGTTACAGTTACAGTACTGCGTATGTTCTTTCATCAGCAGAACGTACAAAATATTTAACCATTGCCGCTCTTTGCGGGGTGGTGGCCATTGCTTGCCCTATTACCGCTGGGGTGTTAAAGCATTCGTCAAGGTTGAAAACAAATGAAGCAGTAAGACTTTATAACGAAAAGTATTAAACTTTTTAATTTTCATAATTACAAAACGTTTATAAACAAAACCTGATTTATGTTTAAATACGAACACAGAACCAAACCCTTACTTTCAAAAAAACAATACTACAGGAGATTAATATACAATTTTTTTCTTGCGCTGATTATTATTGCTTTTTCCCTGGCCATGGGCATTGTAGGGTATATGCATTGGGGGGAGCAATCCTTTGTAGATGCCTTACTGAATGCAAGTATGATACTGGGGGGCATGGGTCCGGTGGATACTTTACATACCGCTGCCGCCAAGTATTTCGCTTCCTTTTATGCATTGTATAGCGGAATTACGTTAATCAGTACGGTGGCTATTTTGTTTGCCCCATTGATACATCGTGTTATGCACAGGTTTCACCTGGAAACAGATAATGATGATGAATAATTTGAATTTAAGGAAATAAATTATGTTCAGACTTCTATTCCCCTTGGTTTTTATTGCCCTTTTTCTTCTATGGGCACTTTACAGGTTATTAATAAAAAAGGACCTTAAAACACAAGTCAATAATCTTTACCTTGGTTTTTTCTTTATAGGTATCTGGATAATAATTTACTGGCTATTTATAAGAAATTAAATTCATTTTTTAAACTTAAAATTCAAAAAAGAAATTTTAATGCCATCACCCTATAACTTCAAAATTCAATCTTCATTACCTGTTTCCTCATATTTTCTTGGAATTAATAAAGAATCATTCCTGGAAGCAGCAGAGTATATTAAACTTCTGCCTTATGGCAGAAATGCTGACAAATCCAACCTCCTTTCATTATTTACAGATAACCGCGGAACCTGCGGCACCAAACATGCTCTGCTTAAGACATTAGCAACTGAAAATAATTATGATGAACTAAAACTAATAGTTGGACTTTATAAAATGAATAGTCTAAATACTCCTGAGGTATCAGAAACATTAGCACTTTACAAGTTAGATTATATTCCGGAAGCTCATTGCTATTTAAAATACAATGATACCATTCTTGATTTTACAAAAGAATACCCTTTAGATTTTGTAAAAGATTTGTTAGAAGAAATAAAAATAACACCATTACAAATTACCGACTTCAAAGTAAATTACCATAAAAATTATCTCACTACATGGTTAAATAGTCCTAATAAAACCAACCTGTCTTTAAACGATATCTGGCAAATAAGAGAACAATGCATACAAGACATTGCCAGCAAACAAAGACTAAAATAATTAAAAAAATGACTTCATAAAAAATCACTTAAACTTTAAATTATTTTTAAAACCACAAAAAACAATATAGTTCCCTATTAAAGAGAAGTTATTTCAATAGTTTCTGACTACTTTTGCTAACAATAATATGATTCAAAAGGAAGCAAAGGAAATAAAAATAAAAAAAAAGCCGAACAAACTTGTTCGTTTCTGGAAAATGCTTGGACCAGGACTGGTAACAGGAGCAAGTGACGATGACCCTTCGGGAATAGCAACCTATTCGCAGGCTGGAGCAGCTTACGGTCTGGCTACCTTATGGACCTCAATCATTGCATTTCCATTGATGGCATACATTCAACAGATGTGTGCACGCATTGGGTTAGTTACTTCGCAAGGCTTAACAGGAACTTTAAAAAAGCATTACCCAAAACCGGTTTTATATCTGATGCTGTTATTTAGTTTCCCGGCTATTGTAATGAACATAGGTGCCGACATAGCCGGGATGGGAGCAGTAGGAAATTTACTTTTCCCAAAAATCGATGCTACCTTTTTTAGTGTGTTTTTTACTATACTTCTTTTAGGTTTAATTGTGTATTTACCCTACCAGAAAATAGCTTCAGTACTTAAGTACTTATGTATTGTAATGCTGGTTTATTTTATTGTTCCGTTTTTATACAAACAGAATTTCACAGAAATATTAAAAGCTACTTTTATTCCTACCATTCAATTCAACAAAGATTACATTGCGATACTGGTAGGTATATTAGGTACTACCATTTCACCTTATCTTTTTTTCTGGCAAGCATCGGTAGAAGTGGAAGAAATGAAAACAAAGAAAAAGCACCTGATAGTGAATAAAAAAATAATTAATGAAATCAACCAAGATGTGGATTTCGGAATGACCTTTTCAGGATTGGTTATGTTCTTTATAATACTTACTACCGGAACAGTTTTGTTTAATGGAGGAGTTCACCAGATAGACACCGTGGAACAGGCTGCCATAGCTTTAAAACCACTTGCCGGTAATATGGCTTATCTGCTTTTTGCATTAGGAGTAATAGGTACTGGACTGATTGCAATACCGGTTTTGTGCGGTTCTATATCTTATATTATCACTGAAACCTTTGGTTGGGAACAAGGGTTGGATAAGACCTTTTATGAAGCTAAAGCATTTTATGTAATCATTGCTATTTCTTTGCTGCTTGGTTTATCACTTAATTACATTGGCATTTCACCAATTAAAGCATTAATCTATACTGCTATTCTTTACGGCCTCACAGCACCTGTTTTAATTGCCATTATTCTTCACATCTCTAACAATAAAAAAATAATGGGCGAAAATGTGAACAACCGAACTACGAATATTTTTGGTTTTGCTGCTTTAATAATTATGACAGTTGCAGCTATAACTCTTATTTACCTTCAGTTTGCAAGCTAAATAAATTTAAAACACTAATTCCCATTGATAAAAGCTGAAGGAACCAAATTTTTAAATCAAAAGAAAATAATACTTTTCATAGTAATTGCATTATTGGTAATCTACGTTGCATTAAGAGCCTATTTTTTATCGATTACTTATGACGAATGTCTTTCTCTGGATATTATTAACGGAGATAAGATGAGAGCCGGAACTGCAAACAATCATCTTTTGAATACCTTTCTAATGCGTTTTTTTAAAGGACTATTCGGTTCAGGAGAAATAGTTTTGAGGCTGCCAAATGTTTTTGCCTTTCTTTTGTATTGTTATTTCTGTTATAAAATATTGATTAAATCTAAAACACTCACCCTCCTCTTTGTTGGTATTTCTTTCCTTTTATTAAACCCCTACCTATTAGATTTTTTTAGCCTTGCCCGGGGTTATGGTCTTGCTTTAGGGTTTGCCATGGCTGCCATGTATTTTATGATAGAAAAAACAGAAAATGATTACAAAGATTACCTTAAACGTCTTGCGCTCTCCTCTGGCTTTTGCCTCTTATCATCATTTTCTAACCTTAGTTTTCTAAACCTGGAATTTGCTGTATTATTTATCTTTCTTTTGGAATTGATTCTATCAGTAAAAAATAAAAGCTTTCAATTAAACAGAATGAGAATCATATATCTCAGTATTATTCTGCTAATTAATTTTTTCTTCCTGGCAATTCTGATAAGCCAATTACTAATTCTTAAAAATCATAATGAACTATATTTTGGTGGTAGCATTGGTTTTCTACATGATACCATCCCTAATCTTATTTTCAATACTTTTTATTTCAGTATTTTCAACCCTATTCTTTGGTTGATAGTTCGCATTTTGATTCTCTTCTTGTTTGCAACCGCTATAGGATATTCTATTTACCAAAGAAAAGATACTCCAATAGTTAAAACAACCTTGGTCTTATGTTTACTTGTAATAATTCCGTTATTGCAGCATTATCTGTTTGATTCTTTGTTCCCCGTTCATCGCACCTCTTTATTATTTGTTCCTGTATTCGGCTTACTTGTTTTTCACTTATTTTCAGCCATTCAGCTACATATCGAAAATAATAAAAAAAGGACATTGCCTTTTAATGCAACATTACTATTATTGTTTTGCCTTCCTATGGCAGCAAATATTTTCAATTCCATTAATTTAAAACATACCAAAGAATGGGTTACTGATGCCAATACAAAACACGTGATGAATAAGATTGAAGATTACTATTCAAACACTCTTCATACGGGTCAAACAATTTCCCTATCCTGTAACTGGGTATTTGAACCAGCGATTAATTATTACCGTTCATTGTATTCTATGGAATATTTGAAACCTACAGAGAAAACCGGTTTGGATTTGAATACTGATTTTATTTATTGTACCACAGGTGATAAGGAGAATCTCACTCAACCAAATAGCTTTTCTGTTCTTGAAAATTATCCCGAAACGGAAAGCGTCTTGTTAATGAAATCAACAGGTAATTAATATTGACGTAAAATACTTGCCCGCTAAAAGAGTAGAAACTATTAGTTTTATTACCTTCGTGCCGCAATTAAATTTCTTAATTAATAACTCTTAATTACTTAACGTGTATCCATCCATTTATTATGCCCTAAAAGATTTATTCGGTTGGGATTTGCCGTTCTTTAAAATGATTCAGAGTTTTGGTTTTTTTGTTGCTATCGCATTTTTATGCGGAGCATACTTTCTTACTAAAGAATTAAAAAGAAAAGAAAATCAGGGGTTATTAGGCACCACCACCAATAAAGTTCTTATTGGTCAAAAAGCAACACCATTAGAATTATTAACTTCAGGTATAATCGGGTTTTTAATCGGTTATAAATTACTTTTTATAGTTTTTAATTTTACAGCATTTACCGAAAACACACAGGGGTATTTACTTTCCACAAAAGGCAATTTTATTGGCGGGATTATTCTTGCCATCATTTCTGTTTATTTAAAATATCGCGAAAAAGAAAAAACCAAATTGCCCGAACCAAAATGGATAGAAGAAACCATCCATCCATATCAGCAGGTGGGTAACATTACTTTAATTGCCGCTTTTACCGGATTACTTGGTGCCAAAATATTTCACAACTTAGAAAACTGGGGCGACTTTATAGACGACCCGATGGGTTCTTTGCTTTCATTTAGCGGGTTAACCATGTATGGTGGGCTCATTTGTGCCTCTGTAGCCTGTATTTATTATGGCAAAAAAAAGAATATAAAAACTACTCATTTAATAGATTCTGCTGCACCTTCATTAATGCTTTCTTATGGAGTTGGAAGAATTGGTTGCCAGGTGGCAGGAGATGGAGATTGGGGTATAAATAATATTGCACCAAAGCCGGGTTGGTTAAGTTGGGCTCCAGATTGGATGTGGAGTTATGATTATGCACATAATGTTAATTCAGTGGGCGAACCTATTGCAAATTGTGTAAACGATAAGTTCTGTTACCACCTTGTTCCTCCTGTGTTCCCAACACCATTTTATGAAACCATTATGTGCTTGTTTCTATTCTTAGTCATCTGGAAAATCCGAAAAAGAATAACTACCCCGGGAGTTTTGTTTTGCGTTTATCTTATCCTTAACGGAATTGAAAGGTTTTCAATAGAGCATATCAGAGTAAATACACTATACCAAATCGGTTCTTTCAGTTTTACGCAAGCGCAATTAATTTCATCATTATTATTCTTTACAGGTATTGCCGGGATATTTTATTTCCGGAGATTGGAGAGAAATTCGTTAAGAAGAACATAAATTAGTAACTTACATATTTGCGAGTTATTAAAAGTAATCGTATTATTTAAGATTGCCAATTACACCAAGGCTACTTTTCGACCATCTGCATTTACATATTCTACCAAAGTAACCACTTTTTGCAATATTCGCATTCAGACTTATGCCAAAGTAACCACTTTGTCCCTATCTGCATTCACACATTCTGCCCAAGTAATCACTTCACCTTAATCTGCATTTACATATTCTGCCAAAGTAACCACTTTGCCTCTATCTGCAATCATAGATACCCTCAAAGTAACTACTTTCTGCCAATCTGCATTTACATATTCGGTCTAAGTAATTGTTTTAGTTGCCCTAAATAAGCATTTAAGGGAAAAATGGGGGCGGTTAACTTATTTTACCTCCTTTCAACACCCTCTTCTAAAAAAATATGGGTGTCTATATAATATAAGTCGGTGGCAATTTTAAAATCTTCCGGATGCATTCCTTGCAAATTAATGGTTTGTTGGCCATCTGTTGTGGGAAAAACTTCTACGTATTTATATTTTTCAGAAGTAATCTTAACAGGCATTCCAAAATGCGAATGTGCCAGTTTTTTATCTTCTTCATTGGTTTGATAGTTTTTAAAACTAAAATAATAATTGGCTTTTAAATCCATAAAATCCTGCCAAAAAATTATTTCCAAGGTAGGAATGGATTTACTTCGCAAATAAACATCAAAAACCGAACTCAGGTTGATGCCCGATTGTTCAGAAAAATAATTTTCAATATCTTTGGAAGTAACGCATTGGTATTTATAAGTTTCCTGTATCCCTTTTAAGATTTCAAAAAATTTAGCATCGGTATCGATTATACTTCTTATGGTATGCAATAACAATGCGCCTTTATAATACATGTCATTCGAACCTTCATCGTTTACTCCATATTTCCCAATAATGGGTTCATCATTTGCCACCGATTTCTTTTCCGCATTGATGTATTCAAGATAGGCATCGTGACCATACAGATATTCAATATACAACGCTTCGGAGTAAGTTGCAAATCCCTCATGAATCCACATGTCCGCAATATCTTTGGAGGTAACACTGTTTCCCCACCATTCATGCGCACTTTCGTGAATTATGATGTAATCAAATTTATAACCGGTGCCTGACCTGTCGTATCCTAGGTAACCATTTTTATATTTATTTCCATAAGCAATGCTGCTCTGGTGCTCCATTCCAAGAAATGGGGCTTCCACTAATTTATATCCATCCTTAACAAAAGGATATTCACCAAAATAATTATAATAAGCATCCATCATTGGTTTTACCTGTGCAAATT
The DNA here is from genome assembly GCA_947479085.1 of Bacteroidota bacterium. Taxonomy (GTDB): domain Bacteria; phylum Bacteroidota; class Bacteroidia; order 2-12-FULL-35-15; family 2-12-FULL-35-15; genus 2-12-FULL-35-15. The sequence continues at coordinate 115,166 of CANJYB010000008.1, forward strand.
GCTTTTCTGCTTTTTCAAAATTGGAAGGAAGAACATAATAATCAAGCGCGAGAGAATCCTTATAATCTTTGTTTTTATAAGTATCTTTAAAGTGTTTGTATTTACCAATGTTAAGCGTTACATCATAGTTATTAATCGGGTATGAAACATACCATTCATACTTGGTATAATTATCTTCAAGATGAGTTACTCGTTTTAACCGTCCGTTTGAAACTTCATCTAAACCATCAGGAACAGCCACACGGATAAGCATTTCATTTGGCTCATCACTTTGGTGATCTTTGCATGGATACCATAAACTGGCTCCCGTTCCCTGGCAGGAAACACCCACAAACGGATTTTCTTCCTTGTCTTTGCTCCAGGTAAAACCACCATCCCATGGGGGATTCTTAGCAACCTGCGGATTTCCTGAATAATATATTTGTATCACCTGCACAGATTCTTTAATGATGTAATCAGGGAAAGTGATAAAAATGGCATTGAACAAACGGGAGTAAATTAATTCCTTGTCGTGATAAATTATTTTTTCAATTTTCATATTGGAAAATAAATCTACCTGGAGCGTGCGGAAATTCTGTGTAGCCAGAAATTTAATAGTATTACTTCCGCTGATAAACTTGTTCGCAATATTTACTTTAATATCTAAATCATACATCAACACATCGTAACAACTGCGCAAGGGAGATAATGTTCCCCTTAAAGAATCGGCTTTGGTAAACCTTTTATTTGAAGTAAAATCAAGTTGTGCATAATCGCGAAGAAAAAAGAAACAGAAAACTAAAAATAAAAATTCTTTTTTCATTTACTTACAATTAAAAATCCGTTTACTCATTGCCCCTCCATCTCCAAGTTTTTCTGCTTTTTTGTAATCAGCACAGGCATAATCCATTTTATCTTGCAAAACAAAAATATCTCCACGGGCAACCAAAGCTTTTACATCATCAGCATTAATCGATAATATTTTATTATAGTCACCCAATGCATTATCGTAATTTTTGGTGGTAAACAAAAGTACAGCACGTTTATGCAATAAATCCAAATTATCAGGAGTAATTTTTATTGCCCTGGTAAAATCCGAAAGGGCGCATACAAGATTTCCTTTTTGGGTTTCAGCTATTGCCCGTTGATTAAATGCATCACTGCCATTAGGATGTTTTTCAATAGCACTATTATAATCCTTTAAAGCATCCTGGTAATTACCAAGAAAATCAAATGCATTACCCCTTAAAATATAGGCTTCAAAGTAATCCGGCTTATACTTTATTGCATTAGTACAATCTTCCACTATCTTATCGTATTGAGCTAAATCATATTCCGCAAGCGCTTTGGTATAATAGGCTAATGAATTGGCCGGTTCAAGTTCAATTATCTTTTTACAATCATCAACTGCCCCTTTATCATCACCCATTTCATCCTTTATTTCTGCACGTTTTAATAAAGCAGTAACATCATTGGGCTCTAATTTTAAACCACTCTCATAGTCTGCCAATGCAAGTTTATTATTATTGAGTTCCCTATACATAACCGCCCTGTTAAAATAAGCAGAAGAATAATTAGGATTAATTGAAATCAGTTTAGTAAGAACCCCAATAGCTAATGAATCGGAACCTAATGCATTCCAGGCATAAGCTTTATTAATATACGCCATGCTATACGATTTGTTTAAAGCTATCGCCTTATCATAATCCTTTATTGCCAAGTCGTATTTTTTTTGCAAACTAAATAGATATCCTCGGTTGTTATAAATATCAGGTCTTCCTGGGGCAATTTCAATAGCCTTATTAAAGTCATTTAATGCATCATCATACTTTTGCATTCCACTAAATGTTGATCCCCGGTTAATCAACGCTTCCACCTTTTTAGGATTAAAATAATTGGCTCTTGTATAATCTGAAATGGCTTCCATAGTATTTCCTATGCCGGAATAAGCCACACCTCTACCATAATAAGCATCTGCATTTTCAGGTAATTTTTTAACTACTTTATCAAAAACAGCTATTGCTTCCTGGTATTTTTTTTGTGCAAGCAATGAATTTCCTTCCTTTATTAATGGGTCATCTACCGTTTGCGACTTTGATGATATTGTTACAAAAAACAATAAAAAAATTAATGCTACCTTTTTCACCTTACTGTTTAAATAATTTTCATCAAATATAAATACAAAAACGCCCCCCTGATAAATCAGGAGGGCGTTTAATTAAAATTAAAGAAACAGAATTATTTTGATTTTACAATTTTTCTCGTTTCCGAAACAATTCCTTCTTTGTAAGTACTATAAAAATAAATACCGGAAGGCATTCCATCAAAATTCATTTCCAATGTACCTTGGCTTCCTCCCATTTCAATTGACTTTACCTGTTCTCCAAGAACATTCATTAATTCAATTTTATTAATCCCGTTGTAATTAATGGAAAGTTTGTCTGTAAAAGGATTTGGATAAGCAAGGGAAGATGAGTTTACTTTGTAATCTGCAATTCCAACAGAACCAGCAACAGTGAAGTTTGCAACCATGTTTGGGTGAAAACTACAAACATAATTGTAGGTACCCGCTGTTGTTATTACATAAGAAAACATTCCTCCAACAGTTGTCATTGGTCCGGAATCAAAAGTAAGTGCTCCAGCCGGTACTGAACTACTTGTAGCAGTATGTGCATTAAATAGTAAAGTCCAAGTAACTGTATCACCAATTGATGCAGTGAAAGTTGAAGGTAAAAATGCATTAGCTGCACCAACACCATTTGTCCCAACTACCACTAAGTGCGTTGTAGCTTTTGAGTTTAATGAAATTAAAGAAAGAAAAGATACACAAATAATAATATAAATATTTTTCATTTTTTTTATTTTATTGGTTTAAAACAGTTGTAATGATTCAAATCAAAAAGACCTCAATGCAATATGCATTGAGGTCTTTTGATTTGCGCTAAAATCTATTTTTTAGATTTTACAATTTTTCTGGTTTCAAAAATAGCACCGTCTTTGTAAGTACGATAGAAATAAATACCAGCAGCCATTTCGTCAAAATTCATTTCGATAGTTCCGAAATTCCCTCCCGTCTCAACAGATTTAATTTGCTCTCCTACAACATTGAACACAGATATTTTATCTACTCCATTGTATTGAAAAGTGATGTTACTCGAGAAAGGGGTTGGATAAGCTGTTGTTGCTAAGCTTTGTGTTGGATCTGTAATTCCTGCTCCACTTCCACCGGTTACGTTAATTGTACCAGTCATTCCGGAATGCAATGTACATTGATAATTATATGTACCTGCAACAGTAATGGTGTAACTAAACATTGCACCTGAAGTAGATAATGTTCCAGAGGCAAAAGTAGCAGCACCAGCGGGAACCGAAGTACTTGTTACATTATGAGGATTAGGATAGGTCCAGGTAAACTGAATAACATCTCCAACCACTGCACTTACCGTGGAAGGCGTGAAAGAGTTAGCTGCTGTACCAGATGCATTAAGACCAACTCCAACTACAATAGTTGTAGCATTGGCATCAACGCTTAGTAAAGTTAGTGCCGAAGCACAAATAATTGTGTAAAGTTTTTTCATATTTTATGGTTTTAAGGTTTATATGGAATCAAAAGTAAGGCTTTTTTAATCAACTGCAAAATTTAGCTTATTACTTCCTCCAAAACTTCCATAGATTTAATGTCGCCAAACCCAACTATATGTAATTTATAAAACAAAAGAACAGACTGAAGTAATTGCTTTCGTTCAGTTTTGTTCATTTTTATCAAATGCATTGTTGCAAACCCTTCATTTAAAAATAAATTTAATAATTCGCTTTGTCTTGCATCAATAAAATGAATATGTTTGGGTAAATGATTAATAAATAACCCCTCTTGCAAATCGAATAAGGAAGTTTTGTCAATAAATTTTCCATGAGGATAAAATCCAAGAAATTTGCTTAATTCCAACATAAAAACAATATGAAAATTAGAACAGTTTTCCATTCTCAGGTCCAAAAACAAAATTGCATTTTTAATAAATTCAAATAAATCTTCGTCAGGATGAGATTCCTTTATCGACTTATTTAAAACTTCCTGCAAGAACAAAACAACAGAACTCTTAATAATGTCGAAAGAAATGGAAAGGAATGGAAGATGGTTATTAATTTCCGACAATTTTTGAAGTCCCCCTTTTTCAGAATGCAATACCTCCATATCTATAAGAGATAATGGCTGAAAAAGTGTTGCTTTTGTTTTCGATTTTTTACTTCTCGAACCGTTAATTATATAAGTTTGAAGACCAAAATCTCTGGTAAATATTTTGACAATTAACTTTGATTCTGAATATTTTTGGGTGAAAAGAACAATACCGCTTGTTTTCTGGACCATGAAAAAAATCTGAGGCTAAACTATTTCAGAAATCCAAATTTCTTTAATTGATAAACAAAATCTTTGTAACGCATTTTTGAGAGCCATCTTCATTGGTACAAAATGCCATATACACCCCGGTACTTACTCGTTCTCCTTTAAAATTCTTTCCAAACCATAAAGCTTGTCCACCCTCAGATTTGACTTCATAAACTAATGTTCCACTTACATCAGTTATTTTTACTGTTGAATTTTCCATCATTCCTTTTATAGCTATTGGTCCTTCATAGTCAGGTTTCACAGGATTAGGAAATGCATACATTCCACTGCAATCCTCATTACCTTCTGTTGCTTCCCCCCTAAATTGAATAATACCTTTTGCTGTTCCGAAATAAACTTCACCCGTTTTATGATTTATAGCTATGGTTCTTACATCATTGTTAAATAACGGGCTATTGCTTTCATCAAAATGGTAGATTTGTTTTGTGCCATCTTCTGACATCAAAAAAACGCCAGAATTGGCGGTAGCTATCCATTTTCTGTTTGCGTCATCCACAGCGATGGCTTGCACCAGCTCAGTGAGGAGCAATATCTGAACGTGTCCATCCTGCTCCAACAGTATTTGTTGTGAATCAAAATTCTGTCCTGAAACAAAAACATTCTCCGGAGAATAAAAAACTGAAATCCCTTTGTCAGATCCTACCCAGATAGCCCCATTTTTATCTTCCGCCATACAATTGATATTTACACTTGGCAGAGCACCGTTTCCTAATGAAGACGTAAGAAATTTAGTATTGCTGTTAGTCGCTGTAGAATAACTACCCGCAGCGCATACCATCATTCCTTTCCCTTGCAACAGCACCCATTTCTGGTCGTTTTTATCAACTAAAATTTGCCCTACATAAGCTCCTCCGTTTCCAATTAAACTTGTAAAATCAACATAGGACCAATGGCCGGACGGAGACTTTTTTACTAAACAATGAGGAACAGAAGAGTTTCCTACCCATAAGTTTCCAGAAGCATCTATTGCCAGACCATCTGTATAAATCGCACCGTTTCCTGATAAACTACTATTATACGATTTATAAAGTTTTGTAGGGACATTGTTATATAGTTCCAACACACCTCCCCCCCATGAAGTGGCATATCCATGGTTCTCATCATTTGGGTCCAAAACCGTACTTACAAAATCAAAAATTGAATCTCTTAAATCAACTATACCAGGATAAGTATCACTAGTTGTACTCCATGTATTGTCTTTGTAACCATAAACTTCTGCCTTTCTTAAAAGCCCGTACCTGCTAACATCATAGCCTCCGGGTGCAACCAGCAAATTATTTCCTGAACAACTCATCCCGAATGACTTTTCTGTTGCCGGACCATTTGGGTATCGCTTTTCAAACCCTGTGCTATGTCTCCATGAAACTAAACCATTATTCCCATCAGCTATCCAAATATCAAAATTTTCATCTAAAGCTGCCGAATTAGCTGAAGTTACAAAATTGGGATCCGAAAAAGGATGTCCCGGTGAGTTGACCCCTGTAATGCTATCGTAATAGGTAACGCTGCCAGGAAAAGAAACTATCAGTTTATCATGGTTATTTCTCAGTTGTGTAGTAGTGTATAAACTTTGGAACCAAGGACTCCAACTGCCGTCAGCAGGATTATATATTTTAATCGTATCACGCTCTGTTGCACTTGTTTCTAAAAATCTGGAACGATTAACATAAATCTTTCCTTGAAATGCTGCAATGGTATTGTACTTTCCTGTTGGTAATCCTGGAATAACATGCCATGAGTTAAAATCCGCGAGAACACTGCTATTTACTGATGCTTTATACACCCCTGTAACAGTGGCAGCGTAAATATAAGTATCATCTGAGGTAATATCATAAACTTTAACAGAACTTCCTCCCGCGCCAATATAGTAGGTATCTGCTATTTCCATTCTGTTCATGTCCAACACAACAATTCCAAAACCACAAGCCAGATAGGCAAATTGATTAATAAAATAAACATTATAAATAGACTTATCACCTAAAATGTTCTTCCGTTTAATATCTGATATATTTGTAATTTTATTACTATTATCAATTATATCAATATTAGCATTTTCATAACAAATAATGGCCTTGTTGTTGAAATGATTAAAACCAACCACCGTTCCTTCTACATCCGAAAGTCCGTTGATTTTGGATAAACGTTCCATCGAATTGTCAGTTTTACTATAGGTAAATATTCCACTTTTTGTTATGCAAAAAGTTTTTCCGTTTCCTTCTGCCACAGACACTCCACTCTTATAAGAAAGGTGGTCAGCCCATTGAAATATTGGTACTTTTTGAGCAAAAACAAACAAAGAAATAAACAAAGAACTCGCAAATAAAATTAATTTTTTCATAGTTAATATCAGATTGGTGTACTTATATAACGAAAAAGTACCTCTTTTATTGTGTAAAGGTGAAAATATTTTTTCAGAAAATTGAATTTTGTTCCTGATTTTTCAAAAAACATTCATTTTTTGAATTATATCTATTCTTTCCATTTAGGTTTGAGACCTAATTTATATATCTTTGCGGCCGATAATTGGCTTCGTAGTTCAACTGGATAGAATGGCAGATTCCGGTTCTGCAGGTTGGAGGTTCGAATCCTCTCGAGGTCACCATAAAATACTTAAAAAGGTACTTCCGTTTCTTTTACTTTATTAAAAGTTAATTTTGAAATAGATTTCAATACTTCAGGTAGTTTTTTCACATCTCTTCCTTGTGTCATTACGGTAATTAAGTATGGTGAATTATTTAAATACACTATTCCTGATTCTGACAACTGATGAACGTTTGGATCTTTCCTGTCTCCCCATTCTCCAAATTTATGTGCCAGTTGCACATTTTCAGGCAACCCGCTTTGCATTCCATCTTTAAAATCACATTGTGATAATAATTCTGCAACATACTCCGAATTACTTATTGTTAAATAACCCGAATTATAAATTACTTTTAAAAAAGCTGAATAATCCTTAGCTGATATCTGGTAATTCATATCATGCACATCTGGCACTATTAAACCAAAATCAGAAAACATTTTTTTGAACGCTTCCAAATCTACATTTTCATTTAATAAATAAGTTGCATTATTATCTGAGAAGGCAACCATATACTTTAAAAGTTCTTTTATCGAATAACTTTTCCCCGGTTCTATCTGGTGAGAATTATAAGTCTGATGAGGAATGCCTCCCTTTGGTTGAGTAAATACTATTTTTTTGTCAAGCGTACCTGGATGCTTTTCTTCCATTGTCATATATGTAATCAGAATTGGAAGTTTAATCAACGAACCGGGATGATAATAATTATTCTCATTTATACTTATAAACTCACCTCCACTGCCTTGTCCGAGCAATTTTAAATATATTGACGCGTTATCTATTACTCCTGATTGTTTGTATACATCTAACTGACCAACTAATTCAGTTTTTAAATTTGCTAAGTGCCCTGTTTCACAGGTTTTATCAACATATAGTAGTGGCTTAATATATTTATAACCTTCCAGTCGGTGCGAAACGGTACCACAGGATGGAACTACAGTTGGGGCGAGAGTTGCGGCAACAGCTGCAGATGTTGAATGAATCGGTGAACGTTTGAACTTTGCATAACAAACACTGAATGTTACTGCACTGCACAAAACTGACGAAATAAAAAGGCTCGAGAAACTAACTTTGTTGTTTAACATATTTCTGATTTATTTATTAGTGGTGCGAAATTACTTACTATTACACATTGAAAAAATAATTTAGTCGTAATTGCGTATAGCATAGACGAATAATGAATTCCCTGTGTTTTCAAGCAAAAAAAAAGTCCCGATATTATAATATCGGGACTTTTTCTTTTATTTCTTGTTGGTTTAATGCTTTTCAGCACATGCTGCTCCGCACTTTTTCATACATTCTTCTTTTGTTTTACAGCCATGCTCGCATCCTTCCATGCATGCACTTTCGTGTTTATCTCCACATGATGCACTTCCATGTTCCTTGCAACAAGCTTTTCCTCCTGCACTGCACATTTTCGAGCACTCTTTACATCCTTTTGATTCACATTCTTCGTGACATTTACCCATGCATCCCTTCTCACATTTAATACCCATTTCCTTGCATTTATCCATACAGGCCTGAGAACAGTCTGTCATACCAGCATGTTCCATGCACATTGCTTTTTCTTCTGGTGAACACTTCATCGAATCGCAATACTTTGCACACTCTTCCTTGCTCATGTTCATGCACTTGTCCATGTCGCATTTCATTTCCATCTTGCAACATTCTGTTTTCATTTCTCCACATTCTCCTACCATTCCTTGTGCCGGGCTTTCAGCAATGTAAGGTGCTATTACCAATGATACAATAGACATTAACTTAATAAGGATATTCATAGAAGGTCCTGAAGTATCTTTAAACGGATCTCCTACAGTATCTCCAGTAACCGATGCTTTATGTGGTTCCGATTTTTTGTAGAACATTTCTCCATTAATCATTACTCCTTTTTCAAACGATTTTTTTGCATTGTCCCACGCACCTCCTGCATTGTTCTGGAAAATACCCATCAATACTCCCGATACAGTAACACCTGCCAATAAACCTCCTAACACTTCAGGTCCAAATGCAAACCCTACTAAAACTGGTGTAATCAAAGCAATGGCTCCCGGCAACATCATTTCTCTGATCGATGCTTTAGTAGAAATTTCCACACATTTTTCATATTCCGGTTTGGCTTTGTACTCCATAATACCTGGTATTTCTCTGAATTGTCTTCTTACCTCGTTCACCATATCCATTGCCGCACGACCAACAGCCGCTATTGCCAAGGAAGAAAATATAAACGGTATCATTGCCCCAACAAAAAGCCCTGCCAATACATTTGCTTTGTAAATATCAATAGCATGAATTCCTGCCACACCCACAAACGCTGCAAACAAAGCCAACGCAGTTAATGCTGCAGATGCAATTGCAAATCCTTTCCCAGCTGCTGCTGTGGTATTTCCCACTGCATCCAGGTTATCCGTACGTTCACGTACTTCCGGTGGCAATTGGCTCATCTCTGCTATCCCTCCTGCATTATCTGCTATCGGTCCAAAAGCATCTATTGCTAACTGCATTGCTGTTGTTGCCATCATACCTGCTGCTGCTATTGCCACTCCATAAAGTCCTGCAAAATGATATGAAACCATAATACCTCCTGCCAATGTTAAAATAGGAATCACCGTTGATTCCATACCTACCGATAATCCACCAATAATATTGGTAGCATGTCCTGTTGCCGATTTTTGAATAATAGACATTACAGGACGTTTTCCCATTGCAGTGTAATATTCTGTTACAATACTCATAATGGTACCTACCAAAAGACCCACCATGATGGAAATAAATACATTAATATTTGTAAAGTCATACCCTCTAAGGCTCATATTCACAGGTAACATGTACATTACAATAAAATAACTTGCAATAGCAGTTAATATAATAGACGACCAGTTACCAAGATTCAACGCCTTCTGCACACTGTCCTTTTCTCCTCTTATTTTTACAAACAAAGTTCCGATAATAGAAAACACAATACCCAATCCGCAAATAACCATTGGCAATAATACAGGAGCAAAGCCATTAAAACCATCTATTGCCACACCATTAATTTTTGGCATTGTTATTTCCTGACCAAGAACCATAGTAGCCAATATGGTAGCCACATAACTTCCAAACAAATCTGCACCCATACCTGCCACATCACCCACATTATCTCCCACGTTATCAGCAATAGTTGCAGGGTTACGAACATCATCTTCCGGAATTCCTGCTTCCACTTTTCCTACCAAATCCGCCCCAACGTCAGCTGCCTTTGTATAAATACCACCACCCACACGCGCAAAAAGCGCAATAGACTCAGCACCAAGCGAAAAACCTGTTAATACTTCGATAGCAGTGCGCATTTGCTCACTGTCCACATCCACCACATTAAATATTTTAAGGAAAATAATAAACAAACCTCCTAAACCAAAAACAGCCAAACCGGCTACTCCAAGTCCCATGACAGTACCTCCGGTAAAGGAAACTTTTAATGCCTTAGCCAAACTGGTGCGGGCAGCCTGAGTAGTACGTACATTAGCTTTGGTAGCTACTTTCATCCCGATATACCCAGCGGTAGCCGAAAACACAGCACCTATAATAAATGCAATACAAATAATCCAACTCGAGTGAATAGGATGACCATGTATTTCATGTATTGAACCAGAAAAAGCCAATAAAGCGGCAGCAAAAATTACAAAAATGCTCAACACTCTCCATTCTGCCTTCAAAAATGCCATTGCTCCTTTGGCAATATATCCTGCCAGCTCCTGCATATTGGCATCACCCGCATCCTGTTTGCTCACCCAGGCACTCTTTACAGCCATCACTATTAACCCTAAAATCCCTAAAACGGGAGCTAAATAAATAAAATACTCATTCATCTTTTAATTTGTTTTTTTGTTTAGTTCACTTATTTTTTACTTGTTTAATTCTCTAATTATCAATCCAATTTCATTGCTTTTCAAAATCGAGGTGCAAAACTATACAAATTATCGGAATTAGCAAAAGGGAATCTCTTATTGATACCCTCCATCCTCAATTCATTTAATTTTATTTTAGATATAGTGCAAATTTACATTTGAAGTACCAAAATATTGTACACATAATTAATATAGCGGATTTCAAATATGCATTTAAACATTATTTTATTTCACACTCCCCATTTTGGATAGCTTAGTTACCCATCTTGGGTAGTTTAGTTACTCATTATTGGTAGTTTAGTTACTCATTATGGGTAGTTACTCCAGCGCCCGTTTATTAAACAGTATATATCCAAAATGAAAATCAACAGAAAAAGGATTGACCACTTGGTCGTAATAATTTATACCAAGGCTCATGGGGCCAATGGGTGTATTCCAAACGACAGCTGCAGCACCAATGTAATGCTGAAGGGCAAAAGGGAGGCTATAATCGGTTTGGTTGGTGGCAGTTTTAATAAAGGCCTGGTACGGTTGAAATATATAAGCTTCGGCACGTACCTCAATGTTTTTGCGGATATTAACTACGAATTTTAGGCCCCCGGCAAAGTACTGGCTGGCACGGTAATTTTCGAGGAAGAGGGTTTTGCTATCCATAGTGGGCTGAAAGGCCGGTGCAGAAAGAACAGATGCTATGTAATTTCTAAAAAGCGTTTGAGTGGAGTAAACGGCCTCACCAAACAGACCTATTTTAAGAGAGCCTCTTCGGTTAAAATACCGCTCCCCGGTAAGCTTTAAAATATAATATTCGTGGTGGTTAAAGTAATCCTCTATGGGATCATCAGAAGTAGAGCCGGGATTATTTCGCTCTACCCCGCTTACGTAACGAACTTTACAATTAAAGAATTCACCCTGATTTGCATATTGTTTGCGGTTAAGAGAATTGATTTCGTAATAGGCCTGGGCTGTATAAAAATCAAAATCATTCCGGTCAGCGGTGTCTCTGGGAGAAAACACTGTGGTTTGGTAATACTTGTCTGTTATTCGTCCTCCTCCTGCACCTCCTACTATACGGCCTTTTTTGCCCGTAGGGAAACCAACATTCAGGTTTCCGAATTCTTCGTTTTGCAATAAATACTCAGGTTTTACTTCCCTCAAAAACTGGTTGCTGCTTTTGTAATAATCAAATTTATTCCAGGCCACTGTAGGTTCTATGTAAATGGGTGTTTTGAATGGGAAATCAAAACGTGCTTTAAGCTGGGCGGCATTGTATAGTTTTCCGAAATAACCGTTGGCCATTATAGAAGTTGCAAATTTTCCCAGCTCATTGTATTTTAGTCCAAGGTATCCTTCACTGATAGGATGGTTGGAGAAGACTCCTCCAAAATCAAGTATCAAGTGCTTTTCCTTTTTGATGCGGAGGTATAAATCGTAATTTTTTGTTTCGGTATTGTACTTAGCAACCGGAAATATGTATTTTATTTTGCTATCCGCTGCCAGGCGAAAATACCCTTCTTTTAGGTTTTCCATACTTACCTTTTTATTTTTATGGCGAAGAATCTTTCTTGCATAATCAGCTTCCGTATCGTTCAGACCTTCAATGATAATACTGTCAAACTCCACCTGTGGTTGTTTGGCAGCAAATTGTTTTCGCTTAGCAATAAGTTCTTTGGAATCTATTCTTCGTTGCACATTCTGCTGAATGTATTCCATATTTCGCATAGTAGAAACATATCCGCTATCAATCAATTCCTGAATATTATTAAAATTAAAAAGTCCAACATCCGTTTTGGGCTGTATAATTATTCCGTTCTGACAAGGCAAATCGAAACTCGATTTGCTTTGAAGCATGCTTTTTATTTGTGATAAAATATTGTCTTCATCAGGAGAAGGATTATTTGAACTTACATTGGAACCTATCATAAAATCAGGATAAAAATCCTGGAACATTACATTGGAAGGGAAATTATTATACAACCCGCCATCGAATAATAACTTACCATCCACCAGAACAGGCCGAATGTAAAAAGGATAGGACATCGATGCCCTCACCGCCTGTGCTAAATCACCTTCACGAAAAACTACCGATTCTTTCTTTTCAATATCAGAAGCTACACACCGAAAGGGAACAAACAAACTATCAAACTTATATCCTGCTGCTGCTATCGGGCCTCCAGCCAACTCCATCATTCCGAAATCCATTGAGATGGGTGAAATAACATTGGTAGGTAAGGCTGAAGTGAACGTGGCAGAATCGAATAAACGGATACTCAGCCAGGATGCATTATCATCTCCCCGTTTAAAGTAATAGGCATATTTCTGATCAATGATGCCTTCCGACATATTTTTAAATTCTTCTGTTTTAGCTAAAGCTTCTATTTGTGAAGGGGAAAATCCCATGGCGTACAAAGAACCTACTAATGCCCCCATGGAGGTTCCGGTAATATAATCAATAGGAATATGATTTTCTTCCAATGCTTTTATCACACCAATGTGGGCAATTCCACTGGCTGCACCTCCGCTAAGCACAAGACCTACCTTTTGGGCACTTATTTTTTGAAAAGAAAACAGAAACAACAGCAACGAAAGAAAAAGAAAGGTTGTTTGTTTTATAAAGTTCATTATATCAGACAAATTATAACTACAAAACTAATAAGAATTAAGGGAGCTTAAAAAATCATTTATTATTTTATTCACATCAACGATTGAATAAGTTCGTTAAAGTAAGCGGGAGATTGCAATAACCTGGAGCCATACCAGGAAAACAATTCTCCATCCACAATTACCACTTTTGCCTTGGGGCAAAGGATTTTAAATTCCTGTATATGCTTTTCTTTAAAAGGGAAAGGCTCTGATGAAAGAAAAATAACATCCGGCTGGGCCGCTTTTATTTGTTCATCGGTTACTTCAGGATAACGCGAAAAAGTTTGATGACCAAATACATTATTAAAACCACATCTCGCAAGCATATCATCAATAAAGGTATTTCGTCCTGCCACCATGTATGGGTTTTGCCAGATAAAGTATGCAACCTTTTTGATTTCGGATTTCGGATTTTTGATTTCGGATGAAGCGGCAGAAAATTGGTTGAATAGATATTCGATTTGCAATTTCAGATTCGTAGCCGATTCATTTTTCCCTACCAATGCCCCAATGGAAACAATCATAGAGAGGGCATCTTTCAGATTATAAATATCGCTCATCCATACTTTATAATGTTTGGAAAGTTCTTCTATTTGCTGTTCTTCATTCTCTTCTTTGTTACCAATAATTAAGTCAGGTTGTAATTGTTTTATTTTTTCAAAATCGTACTTCTTTGTTCCTCCTATCCTGGTTTTACTTCGAAACCATTCCTCCGGATGAATACAAAATTTGGTGATGCCTACCACCTCATCGCGCAGACCAATATCATAAAGCAATTCGGTTTGAGAAGGAACGAGAGAGATGATACGTTTTGGAGTTTCAGTAAGTTCTATCTTTCTGTTCATCTGGTCAGTAAAAATCATCTATTTGGAATAATTTTTTTTGATGAAATCATTTAGTTGAGTGCCGTCTATCAATTCGATTTTATGAGTAGTGGCATATTGAGTAGCGGCTTTATCAAAACTTCCGTTTGTAACGAGGATGGCTTTTGCAATTTTTTTATTGGAAAGTAATAAGGTATGAAGTTTTTTTATTGAGGCTTCTTTAACCACCGAATGCTCATTGTCAACCCTCATTGATTGAATAATTACTTCACTGATTCCTGAAGGAGTTATTTTTTTGGCAAACATATATACTCCACCGGTGTAACTCTTTTTGTGATGATTAAGGTGATAACCCGTCTGTGTAAATAAATCAGAAACAAATTTCTCGAACTCTTTTTCATCTAGGTTATGAAAATCCTTTGTAATGGTTTCGCCCGCAGTTGCTGCCGAAGCTCTTCTTTTTTTCAAACCAAACAATCCAAATAATTCTTCTTCGGTCATTAAGGTGGTCATGGTAGCTTCCTCACTCAGGTCATCTACCACTATGTTAAATAAATTTTTCTTTGCAACAAGAATATCAAAAATCCTTCTTTCTATGGTATCCTCGGCAAGCAGCATGGTTTCAAAAACCTTTTTCTGCTGCCCTATCCGATGCGCTCTGCCTGCTGCCTGGGAAGAAACAGAAGGGTTCCACCACAAATCGAAATGAAAAACATAATTGGCTCTTGTTAGTGTGATACCTGCATTGCCTGCTTTCAACGAAAGAAACATAATTTTATTCTCTGTGTTATTGGGATCCTGAAACTTCCTGACCATATTTTCGCGCTGACCTAAACTTAACTGACCATGGTAATACAATGGTTTAAATTCCTCTAAAAGAGGCAACAAAGGTTCAATGGTTTTTTTTGGAAATTGTGAAAAAATCAAAGCCTTATCGCCTTGCGAAGTAAGTTCTTCCAACTTTTCTCTCAGGTATTCCAGTTTCGAACTTTCCAATGTTTCAGGGTCGAGGTTACAGAGTTGTTTCAGTTTTGTAATCAAAGCAAAAATATGATGAACGGTGGTATCGTCACCCTTTTCTTCCAAATCAGAAACCCCTTTTGCTTCCACCTCGTCATATTTCTTTCGCTGACTATTCGAAAGTTCCAGCCATTCATAATGGGTTTGTATCGGAGCAAGGTCTTTTAACACATCGTCTTTTTTTCTTCTGATAAAAGTGGGCCGGTAAGTAGCTATCACTTCCTGTGCATTTGCTTTGTTTTTATCTTTAAACATTTCCGCATTCAATGTTTCGCAAACAGTCACCAAGTCTTTCAGTTTATTTTCCATCGGGGTGCCCGACAAAGCCCACCTATGCTCAGCATATACCGACCGGATAGCTTTTGTCATCTTTGTTTTCGGGTTTTTTGTTTTCTGAATTTCGTCAAAAATCAAAACATCAAAGTATGTCCTTGCCCTATCGTCTTTAAACGGATAAAAAAACTGATGGCTGCATTTCGGACATGCTACATCAGTATAATGCAAAGCAAAAGGAATCGTCAATTCTTCTTCACATTCCGGAACAGGGCATTTAAAATGATGCCCTTCAGCATCCACTTTCAAGCCTTTAATATCAACGGTTTTTTCAAGGTCTTTCTGCAAAGACTCGTACACACATAAATAAATATGTGCCCCTGTATGCCACAGTATTCTACGCATTTCCGGGCCGCCTTCCATTCTTAACGTTTTTAATTCCGGTGCCCATCTGCATAATTCGTTGTACCAATTCGTCAGCAAGGCTTTAGGGCAAACTATACAGCAACTTGTAATCTGCCCGGTAGCAAACATTACTTTCAGTGCTACAATGGCTTGAATAGTTTTTCCAAGTCCCATTTCATCTCCTAACAATGCTGAAGTATTAGCAAGTAAAAATTCAATTCCCTCCGGCTGAAAAGCCAGCAAAGGGCGAGGGAAGACAATGGGGTTATCAAAGTTTTTACCTAAGGGTGGTTGTAATGCAGGGAAAATTAAATCGAATACATCAAACGGATCAAATTTATTTTTTTCTCCGTATTGCTGTTTAATCACCGGTTCGTCCATTTCATTTTCAACTGCTGTTTCCATTTCAGTTTCTTCAGCAGTTACAGCCAACTTCTCTCTTGTCTTACGAATTTTATTAACTTCTATTTCCTTAGGTTTCTCTCTTGAATATATTTTACCTTTTATAGCAGGCACTTTAAACTTAACTACAAAATTTTCTATTTCCGGAAACAGATTCAGTGTATCATTAATATTACCCAAATCATGAATAACAACTTTATCAAAAGTAAAACCAATGGATTTGTTCTCTCCTATAGTTACTTCAAGAATGGGTATGTTGGTAATGTTTAATGATGATGGAACATAACAATAGTTCTGAGTGATGGAAACGTTGGAATATATAAAATCCTTAATAGTTCTGAAAGAAGGTTCGGGTAAATACAAGTCAACTTCAGAAAGTGTTGCACTGCTTTTTTGCCGCACAGGCACAACTGTTTTGGCAATATTTAATCGCGTTTTTTTAAAGAAAGAAAGTTTATCCGAAGACATTTCTATTTGAATTTGCTATCTGTTTTTCCAAGTATCTCAACAGATTTTTTCATTCGTTCAAATGGTTCTATCAAATCAAAGTTGGCGGAAATGGTATTTACATCTTCCAGTGTAGCTTTGGTATCCTTTGCAAAGTCCTGGTTATACTGTATTTCCACAGGCTCAAAATTATTGTATTCATGGGCTACAAGTAATTTACCTTCTTTAGCAAATTCTTCCGGCTTATCCTGATTTTCTTTATCTGCTCTTGCTATAAGGATTACAGGAGTACTTATTTTACCACGCATGGTTAATAAATAATTTTCATTTACAAATAAAAAGTCCGGTGAGTTGGTAATCGATTTCATCAGAGGCAATCCGCAAAGCTCAATGCCTATATAGGGTTGCAACCGTTCGCCATACAATGCTTTTTGTATAGCTGTTGCTTTTACTGAATGGGTACATTTGAATTCAAGAGGTATTCCGTAACTATCTGTTATCAGTAATGTACCTACATAACTATCTTTAATATCTGTTTCGTAAAGTGAGTAGAAACCTATTTTTAATTTCGACATAATGCTTACCTTTTTATTGTTTTTCTTTGGTATTACAAAGTTAAGCAATAAAAAATGACAATAAATAGCCTTTTTGTCAAAATTAACTTAAATTAATAAGGCCTGTATAAAGATAAAGTCTAATTAACTTTCCCTTTAAGACTGTTTTTAACCCTACTTGGTTAAAGCATTAATTATATCATGTCGGGTGATGATATACGTATTGTCAAGCTTAAAATCGCGCACCAATACTGCCGGGTTATTGTCTGTAATCATTGCAGACAGCGAATCTACAGGGGCTGAAATATCTACAAACGGAAAAGCCGCCTGCATAATGGTTTCTACCTTTTGGTTCTTAATATCAGGATTGGCAACTATTTTGGCATACAGCAAACTTTCGTTTAATGAACCTACTATGCGTTTATCGTTTGTTACCGGAATTTGCGAAATATCCATTTTGTTCATCAGCTTAACTGCATTGCCAATGGTATCTGAACTTTCGATGGTAATAAGCTTGCCGTTGGTATTATTGTTTACAAGGTCTTTGGCCACCAATCCTTTTTTATCGAAAAAGCCTTTTTCCATCATCCACTCGTCATTGAACATTTTGCCCAAATAACGGGTTCCATGGTCATGGAAAATAACCACTACCATATCTCCTTCTTTTAGTTCTCCTTTCAGTTGCATCAATCCTGCCATGGCCGAACCGGCAGAATTTCCTGCAAATATCCCTTCGCGCTTGGTTATTTCGCGGGTCATGATGGCTGCATCTTTATCGGTTACTTTTTCGAAGCGGTCAATCACATTAAAATCCACATTTTCAGGTAAAAAATCCTCTCCTATTCCTTCCGTGATGTAAGGATAGATTTCATTTTTATCAAACTCTCCTGTTTCCTTGAATTTCTTAAACACTGAACCATAGGTATCTATTCCCCATACCTTAATGTTTGGATTTTTTTCTTTCAGGTATTTCCCTGTTCCGGTAATGGTTCCACCAGTACCCACTCCCACTACCAGGTGAGTTATCTTTCCTTCGGTTTGTTCCCATATCTCAGGGCCTGTCTGTTCGTAATGCGCCTGCGAATTGCTCAGGTTATCGTATTGGTTGGGCTTCCATGAATTAGGTACTTCGGCTACCAAACGGGACGAAACCGAATAATACGAACGCGGGTCTTCCGGCTCCACATTGGTTGGGCAAACTATTACATCTGCACCAAAAGCTCTTAGGGCATCCACCTTTTCTTTCGATTGTTTATCGGTAGTAGTAAATATACATTTGTATCCTTTAATAATAGCAGCAATAGCCAGGCCCATACCGGTATTTCCGCTGGTACCTTCTATAATGGTGCCTCCCGGTTTCAGCCTTCCGTCTTTCTCCGCATCTTCTATCATCTTCAGCGCCATGCGGTCCTTTATGGAATTGCCGGGGTTAAACGTTTCCACCTTGGCATACACTGTTGCTTTAAAGTCTTTTGTTAAATTATTGATGCGAACCAATGGTGTATTACCAATGGTTTCGAGTATGTTGTTGCTTGCTTTTCTGAATGCCATTTTTTTAGATTGTCTTTATTGATTTCATTTTAAAACCGATGCGAAAATACAAATATTAAGGAAGAGAAGAGTAGAAATTGAAAATTGGGATAGGAATAAAAACCGAAACCACATCTTTCTTGTTTATTTATTGTTTCAAAAAAAAGGCGTACACAACTTACCGCTTCCATTGGTGTATATGGGTCGTAATGTCATTTATCAATCTTTGAAATCAAATCACAACTCCAAAACTTAACGAGTGCATAGGCTTCTTAATGTCATTTATCAATCTTTGAAATCAAATCACAACCATGATGTTGGATTGGTAAGCATCATGACGAATGTCATTTATCAATCTTTGAAATCAAATCACAACTACTAAATTAAAATAGAAATTTAAGGCATTAATGTCATTTATCAATCTTTGAAATCAAATCACAACTACACCTCCTATGATTGCATTTGCAGCAGTAATGTCATTTATCAATCTTTGAAATCAAATCACAACTTTTGCTAAGGCATCCTTGATAACCTCCGGAATGTCATTTATCAATCTTTGAAATCAAATCACAACTTGCAAGTGTAGTTTCGCAACTTTCGCAATAATGTCATTTATCAATCTTTGAAATCAAATCACAACTACACCATTCTTGTGGTTTACCTCCCTTTTAATGTCATTTATCAATCTTTGAAATCATATCACAACTTCGTAGCTATCGCCTTCGTAATCGTCATAAATGTCATTTATCAATCTTTGAAATCAAATCACAACCTGTAATGTTCTTTTACTTTTCACCTTATCAATGTCATTTATCAATCTTTGAAATCAAATCACAGCACATTTGTATTCGTGTAAGTTATTAATACATTATATGGTATTATGTGAAAAGATTATCATGTCAAAGAACTAAGGCAAAATTAAGATAAAATGGTCTTTCATTTCTTTAAATCTGAGTTAAAATACATTTTTTCCATGGTTCTTCGTTCCGGTTTTTTGGTGGCGTGCCACCACCTTATATATATACTTTCGTTTGCCTTCCCCCTTCCCCTCCATCGCTCCATCATTCAGCCCAACTTGTCCACCCTTCAGCATAACTTGTCGGCAATTCAGCACCGCTCCATGGCAGTTCAGCACCGTTTGATGGCAGTTCAGTACAACTTGTCGGCAATTCAGCACCGCTTCACGGCAGTTCAGCACCGCTTCACGGCAATTCAGCACCACTTCACGGCAGTTCAGCACCGCTTCACGGCAATTCAGCACCGCTTGATGGCAGATGTAAGCCATTTTGTCATGTTTTTTCCCTCTCTTCAAACAATAGTACATAATTCTCCCTAATTCATTCCGAATCTCTTTTTTGAAAACCCTTCCCCCTCTTTTTGTGGGCATATTTACACAGGTTGTAGATGTAATTTTTTTGACAGAAAAATCCACCTCAATTAATTTTTTTTTGTGTTAAAAATGTCCATCTTTACAAACTCTTAAAAACAAAAGTGGAATGAAAAAATTATTTTTTTTATTTTTATTTAGTTCCTGTGTTCTCCTTTCTACCGCGCAGGTAGCTGTTCAGCCAACTGTTTTTCAGTACACCATCCAAATTGAAAACATAACTACAGGAACACAGGTCAGAGAAATTACCAACTGGCTGAATGGAATGTTTACCACTTCTGTTGCTTTCAATAACACCACACATTGTTTTGAATTTGCCTCTTCGGTGAACATCGAAAAAACATTGTTTGAACTGAAAGCACACGACCGCCAGTACAATGTTCTGCTGTTTACCAAAGTTGCCCCAGTCATCGTTAATTCAACACAAATGGAAAGTAAATGAGAAAAATAATTTTATTCTTTCTTATTATATCCGGCATTTTTTCCTGTCGTTCGCTGTTTGCTCAATGTGCTTATAACAATACGTTATATACCACCGTCACCCCAACCTGCCCAGGAAGTACCACTGTAAACTGTTGCTGGGGAGGACACCGTGTTTCAGTAAATGTAATAGCCGGAAACACTTATACATTTGCTACCTGCGGTGGTTCTTGGGATTCGCAGATAACACTTTATAATGCTGCAGGTACAGTAGTGCTCGGATACAACGATGACGGATGTGGGCTGCAATCAACAGTTACATGGGTGGCAACCTATACAGGGGTGCTGCAAGTATTGATTGATTATTACCCCTGTGCCAATTTATTTACCTGTATTAATTTACTCATCACCTGTACTGCTCCCGGTCCTCCGCCTGTAATAGCCAGCGATTGCAACAATGCTGTGAACGTATGTACCAATTTAAGTTTTTCGATTGACCCTAATGGTTTTGGCGCTATAAATGAAATACCATTAGCGGGTTCTGCGGGCAATCCTTCGTACACATTGGGAGATGCCGTGAACAGTCCGTGGGGAACAGACCACTGGGGGTGCCTGATGGGAGGAGAATTAAACAGTACCTGGATGATTATCAATGTGCAGACTACCGGTAACCTCGAATTTGTATTTGGCGGAGGAGGCACTCAAACCGGATATTACGACTGGATTATGTATCCATATACTTCGGCCACGTGTGCTGCCATACCCGGTGGCACGATAGCCCCTGTGCGGTGCAACTGGAATGCTGTTTCTAATGGAGGTACCGGTTGTGTCACCACTCTTCCCGGAGGCGGGAATGCAGGTAATTACGAACCTGCTTTAGCAGTTACTGCCGGGCAGCAATATGTTATTTGTTTTTCGAACTGGAGCAGCAGCACCACCGTTGTTCCTTTGCAATTTAACGGTACTTCCACCGTCAGCTGCACTCCTTTGCCCATTGAACTTTTATCGTTTACCGGGGACAAACAAAATGAAGGTATCAATGTATTAAAATGGACCACTGCTACTGAAACCAACAATGATTATTTCCTGTTGAAGAAAAGCACCGATGCTGTTAACTGGGAAACAATAGGAACAGTGCAGGGTGCTGGTACTTCTTCCACTCAGCTTCATTACCAGTTTCTTGATCTGTTTCCTCAAAATACCATTAATTATTACCAGCTTACCCAGGTGGATTACAATGCCCAATCTGTTACCTACAACATGATTTCCATCAACAATTCATTTCAAACCACTGGCATTCTCAAAATCACCAATATGATGGGACAGACTGTGGATATTGATTTTGAAGGGTTACGCATTATTTATTACGCTGACGGAAGAGTGATAAAAAAAATCGGGAAATAAGAAAAATTTTATCGTAAGTGTTGCCGGTGGAAACACCACAGGTGTTCGAAAGATTTACAAAATGCTTAAATATGCCGTCCCTATGGGACTTTGAAAAGGGACTTGAATATTATCACTACCGATATTTAGTCCTTACAGGACTTTTAAGTGCGGATATATGCCCACGTTGGGCATAGGGTCCCCCTGCGTCCAGTTTAACAAGGCGTCCCGCCTTATTTATTTTCACTTACTCGCTCCATCATTTACCGCAGTTTGCGCCCTCCCGAGAACAACTTGACGGCAGTTCAGCACAACTTGATGGCAGATGTAAGCCGTTTTGTGATGTTTCTTTCCCTCTCTTCAAATAATAGTTCAGAATTATACCAAATTCATTCCGAATCTCTTTTTGAAATATTAAAAAGAAAGCAAAAGAGGATTTAATCTAAACCCGATTGCAGTGAAAATCCTTTTTCTTTTATCCTTCATAAAAGAAAAAGATTGGATACTTCGACAAGCTCTGCACAGGCTGCAAGCGGGAAGAAACTTAACTGCGAAGAAACAACCTGCCTTTTCAAATCATTATTAAAAGAATAAGCTTCAAAGGCATGTGGCACGATGGTAGAGATACGGTTGCCTGCAAAAAATGAACTTCAGTTTTGTTTAAATAAAACTGTAAAACCGTTCTGAATATTTCATCCTCAAAAACCGTTTAAAAAAATTCCCGCTCTGAATTATTCAGAGCGGGAATTAATTATTTTAAGTTTTACCCCTGACAGAGTTTAGAACCCTGACAGGGGTTGTACGCTTTACATTATTGTTTAATCACCGTTTGTGAGTGGATTACATTTGAATTAACATCTAACAATCTCACGAAATACATTCCGTTTTTGAAATCTCCGATATTGGTTGTTAATGTATTTGTTCCGCTAACTACCTGGTGTTTTGTGTTCACCACTAAGTTGCCCAATACATCATAAACCTGAACGATTACTTCATTTTCCACTTCTGAGGTTACATCAATTGTAAATGCAGAGGATGTTGGATTAGGATATACTGCTGAAAATGCAAGTTGGGTATCTTCTGTTGAATTCAACATGGAGATAGCAGATTTGCAATAACTAACAGTCATTGCTTTAGCAGCACTGCTTCCGCAACCACTAACTGCATACACTTTTACAGTTCCTGAAAAAGCAACATTGTTGATGTTTGCAGGCATGGTAGCAATGATGGTATCATTTCCCTGTCCGGTAATAGTCCATGAAGCAGGAACTGTCCAAACATAACTGTTAGCATTTACAACCGTATTGCTGTAATACATTGCAGTAGTCATTCCGCAAACATTTGCAGGACCGGTAACAGCAGTTGGAGGTACTTTTCCGTAAACCAATAACTGAGTTCCCGGGATACTTCCGCAAGCATTAACAGCCATTACTCTTATAAGTCCTTGAGTAAAAGTGGATGCAATATTTACAGAAATAGTAGTTGTTCCAGAACCTCCTGTGATGGTCATTCCTGCCGGAACTAACCAGGTGTAAGAAGTTGCTCCAAACGAGGAAGGGATGGAATAGGTAGCAGAAGTTATCCCGCAAATATCAGTTGGTCCGCTTATAGTGCTTGATGTTTGTGGTTTTTTAGTCACCATATAAGTTGTTGCTGAACTTGTACCGCAATTATTGGTAGCAGTTACGCTTACGTTTCCAATTACTGTTCCCGCTGATATATTTACATTTATACTTGTTGTGCCTTGTCCTGAAGTTATTGTCATACCTGTAATTCCGGTGGGCACTGTCCAGTTGTAAGAAGTTGCTCCTGCAACTGGTGCTATCGAATAAGTCGCAGAATTTAACTGGCACACTACTGAAGGACCAGAAATGGCTCCCGGTGCAACTGGTGCAGTACAAGGTGGTGTAATAACTATATTAAATGAACAACTTGAGTTGCCGCATGAATTAACAACAGTTAAGGTTACGTTAGTTGTTCCTACATTAAATAAAGAACCACTTCCATCTCCAGTTCCGGTTCCGATAGTTGCTCCTGAAAAAGAATAAGAAACAACCGGTGTTGGGTTTCCTGTAGATGAAGAAGTGTAAGTAACCATTGTACTTGTTGCGGAAGTAATTATTTGATTTCCCGGGCAGGTAACTGCAGGTCCGGCATTTAGTAATAAAGATACGTTAGAAGACGTATCACTTCCTGATGTTCCGGTAACTACTACATTATAATCAGCACCAGCATCTCCAGCGTTAACTGGGTTTATGGTAAGACTATCAGATGTAGCTCCCGAAATAGTAAGCCCGTTTACTAAGTTTACAGTTCCTCTTCTCCACTGATAAGTAAGATTAGATCCTGAAGCATTTACAAAAAACATAGCAGAACTACCCAAACAGGTATTCACGCTGGTAGGTTGAGACAAAATAACGGGACCTGAAGATGAACCACAAGCGGAAGGATTAACAACAGTAATAGCAGAAGTGGTTAAACTTCCTGTAGTGGTCAATAATCTTCCATTAATAGTTGCTCCTGTATTTACAAGTATTGCACCGTTATTACAAACTACTGTTCCATTAATCTCTGAATAATCGTTAATGCTAACAGCTCCATCTACTTTCCAATATACATTTCTTGCTCTTGCTCCGTTTATCAAGATTACTTTTGCAAAAGTACTGGTAGAAAACGCTCCATTTATTTGGATAGTAAATACCGCATTGGTATCATTCATTCCATCAAGGTACAACGAATCGGTTAATGAGGTAGCTCCACTCAACAGGTAAGTATGAGGGGTAAGCACCAGATTATGACCAAACTGAGCCGGGTATAACAATTCAATATCATACGTCAGGTTATTCAGGTAATTATATACACCTATTAAATCGGCTGCTGCTGCTGCTGTGGAACCATCGGGAATAGGATGAATGGCACCGTTAACAAACAAAGGATTGAAACCTGTAGTTAAGCCAACGTTGGTTCCTACATCTCCTGTTACATGGGTTACTCCGGCATTGAAAACCGCACCGTCAGAAGAAAACACTCCATAACAGCCAACAGATGCCATGTTAGGTGCTGCCGGTCCGGTAAGCACAGGACTTCCGCAACCAATAGGCGTGTAAGCCAATACACCATTAACAGTAATCGCTCCGGTGGTAGAAAGCGCTCTTCCTTCCAACGTATCGTTTGTATTCATGTTAATGGCTGCATTGTTAGCTATCACTGTTCCTCTCATAGTTGTTCCGGGAGCCATGCTCACCAAACCTTCCACTTTCCAGAATACATTACATGCCTGTGCCCCATTCATTAATTTAACTTTTGAATTAGCATTGGTAGAAAATGGTGCCTGTATCTGGAAGATAAAAACAGCATTTGCATTTCCCTGTGCATCCAAGGTTAAATCAAGATTTAAAGTAGTTGCAGCAGCAATGGAGTAAACACCTGCATTTAATACCTGCCCGTTCCCCAGCAATGGTGCAGGAAAAAAAGTAGGAATAGTTACATTTAATAAATTGTAAGCAATCAGCAAATCGGCTGAAGCCTGTCCTGTTGATCCATCCGCATTGTGCATTTGGCCGTTTACATTTCCGAAACCTGTTATACCTCCATTGTTGGTTCCTACATTACCCGTAAGGTGCGATATACCGGTATTACCTACTGCCCCTACCGTGGAAAACAGAACATAATCGGCTGCTGTCCCTAAGGGAGGCGCCTGTGCATAATTGATTGTTGGCGTTATCAGTAAAGCACATACTGTTATCGCATTTAATAGCTTTTTTTTCATTTTATTTAGATTAGTTAGTGAATGAATTTCCACAGGTGCAAAGGTCAATGGTTTACTAAAAAAAAGTGTTGTATAATACCTTATATAAGTTGCAATTTTCACATGTTTGGGTTTATTAAGGCTTAAAAAAATTCCCGCTCTGAATTATCCAGAGCAGGAATTAATTATTTTGAGTCCCCCAGTCAGGGTTTAGAAACCTGACTGGGATTGTACCCTTTAAATTATTGTTTAATCACACGTTGTGTATTAATAACATTTGAATCAACATCCAATAATCTTACAAAGTAGATTCCGTTTTCGAAATTTTCAATATTGGTTTTCATGGTGTTTGTTCCATTTACTATCTGATGTTTTTTATTAACTACTAAATTACCTAATACATCATACACCTGAACCGTAACTTCATTTTCTATCATAGATGTTATATCTACAGTAAATTCAGAAGTTGCAGGATTTGGATAAACGGATGAGAATGAAAATTGCACATCTTCTGTTGTGTTCAACATAGCAGTTTCCGATTTGCAATAATTAACCATCATTACTTTATCAGCACTTATTCCACAGTTACTAACAGCATGCACTCTAACTATTCCGGAGAACATTGCATTATTAACATTAGCAGGCATAGTAGCAACAATGGTAGTAGTTCCCTGTCCGGTGATTGTCCATGAAGCTGGCACTGTCCATGCATAGCTTAATGCATTGAAAACAGAATTACAGGTATAAGTAGCGGTTGTCATACCGCAAACATTTGATGGGCCTGTAAGAACATTAGGTGAAGTTTTTCCATAAACAGCAAGTGATGCTCCCGGGATACTTCCGCAATTATTTACAGCCATTACTCTTACCACTCCAAGAGTAAATGAAGAAGAAACGTTCACTAAAACAGAGGTAGTACCGGCTCCTGAAACAAGGGTCATACCGGCAGGTATGGTCCAGGTATAAGAAGTTGCACCAAAAACAGCATCAATAGAATAGGTAGTGGATGTTATTCCGCAAATATCAACTGGTCCGGAGATAGCTCCCGGTACGGGTGGTTTTTTAGAAACTGCCATTGTTGCAATAGGGCTGTTTCCGCAATTGTTTGAAGCTATGCAGGTAATGTCTCCATAAACGGTTCCTGCAGAAATAGCAACAGTAATTGTATTGGTTCCCTGACCGGAAATAATGGTCATTCCATTGGGTCCATTGGTTGGCACTGTCCAGATATAAGAAGTTGCTTCGGCAACCGGAGCAACTGAATAGGTAGCAGTATTTACTTCGCAAACCACTGACAAACCTGTTATAACAGGCATAGCCGGAGCAGCACCTATAGTTACCTGAGCAGTAAATGTTGTACCAATACATCCACCGGGAGAAGTTGGAATAATAGTATATTCAACTACTCCATGTATTACTCCCGTGTTGATTAATACATCTGTTACAGTTGTTCCGCAATTAGAAGAACAGGTTCCGTTTCCGGTTGCAGTTCCTGATACCACAGATGAAGTCCAGGTAAAAGTAGTTCCTGTTACTGTTGAATTCAACATTAAGTTAGCAGGAGCTCCATTACAAATTACAATATTGTTTGCTGAACCAATTGGTCCTGCTCCTCCTATTAAAATGTTTTGTAAAGCTGTTGCAGTATTACCTGCACAATCTGTAACTGTCCAGGTAACAGTTGTTGTTCCTGCAGCATAGGTAGTAGAAGGATGATCATTGGTAACCGATGCTACAGAACAATTATCTGAAGTAACAGGTGTACCAATACTGATATTATTTCCATTGCAAGTAGTTATATCTGCAGGTGCAGTAATAACAGGCACAATAGCATCAGTAACAATAACATTAAATGTGCATGAAGCAGTTCCATTAATATTGGTAGCAGTAGCAGTGACCAAAGTAGTACCTAATGCAAAAGAAGAACCGCTTAGTGGAGAGTAAGTAATAACTCCGGCAGGAAGCCCTGTTGAAGT
The DNA here is from genome assembly GCA_947479085.1 of Bacteroidota bacterium. GTDB lineage: Bacteria > Bacteroidota > Bacteroidia > 2-12-FULL-35-15 > 2-12-FULL-35-15 > 2-12-FULL-35-15. Next base: position 143,024 of record CANJYB010000008.1, read on the forward strand.
AGCAGCATTAGCTCCGGTAAAATTAACATCAGCAGAACAAACTCCGGCATCAGTAGTTACATTAATGTTGGAAGGACAGGTAATCGCAACAGCAGGTAATGAAATGTTTCCAATTTCAAAATCTCCAAAACCCGTTATTCCAACTGCTTGTGAACTTATTCCTGTACGAATACCAGCAGTGGTTGCAGACCATCCTATGGTTGCATCATATTTTCTAACCTGAAATGTTGATGGATTAGAACCCGCCATAACATCAGAAGCAGCATAATTAAAAGTAACATTAGCTGAAGTAAAACCCGCAACATTAGTATTTGTTAAAGTATAATAGCGATTAACACGATGTGCCTGATCAATACCTGAAGCATTAGCAGTAGGTATGTTTTCATTGGGGTCTGTCCCGAAATTGGTGCAGGCAGTAATATTTCCGGAACCACTTACAGTACCTGTAAAATCTAAATTAACCGGTGCATAAACGGTAGCATCTCCAATATCGAAAGTTCTTGAAGGAGCGGAAGTATTAGGAATATTGATTACTTCATTTCCGAAAATATATTTACCCGCAGCAGCACCAACACAAGTTGCAGATGAACCAAGGGCTATATTGTTTATTCCGGTTGTAATTTTTCCATTTACAAAAGTTAATGTTCCCGTTACAGAAGGAGAAGTTGCAATGTTTAATCCGGAAGCATTACTTAAAGTAAGATTATTAAAAACACTATTTGTAGTTCCTGCAATGTTTTGTGAAGTAACTCCACTAAATGTAATTGTGCCGCCATTATTGGTGTAAGTTCCATTTTTTGACCAGTTGCCTTCTACATTCATATTTGCAGATGCAGGACCCGTTAATGTTCCAATAATGGTAACATTGTTGAAAGTATTGACGGATGAACCAGTAATAACAGATGTCCCGTTAAATCTGGCTGTTCCATTGTTATGATTAAAAACCCCATTATTAACCCAATTTCCGGAAACATTAATGGTAGAAGATGCTGGCCCTGTTAAGGCAGATGCAGCTGCAATAGTCAAATTTTTAAACGAATTGGTAGAAGAACCACTGACAAGAGAAGTTCCGTTAAAATTAATAGTAGATGCTGCAGCAGTAAATGTTCCGCTGTTTATCCAGTTGCCTGCAATGTTATGTGTAAATGAACCGGCAGAAAAAGCAGCTCCTGAAATAATGGTCAGGTCTCTTGTCACCGTCAATGCACCACCTGCAGTTTTAACTCCTGTACCTGATAAAGTAAGGTATGCATAGGTAACAGCATTGTAAATGGTTTGAGCTGTTCCATAATATTCCACTTTACTTCCGGAAGAAAGCGTTTTGGTAGTAAAGAGTAAAGGAAAATTACTTCCTGTTTGTCCACCTGTTGAACCTCCAAGCAGTAAAGCGGATGTACCGTTTAAAGTCATTGTGCCACCTGTTGTATTACGATTAAATGTGCTTGTGCCCAAATCTAAAACCGAAGAACCATTGATATTTAAATTACCTAACACCCTGCAGTTACTTGCATTTCCGGTAATAAATACGATTGGATTATTTGCACTTCCGATATTCGTAGTAGTTGATCCAAAATAAATAACGTTTACTCCTGCATTATCATCAATGGTTTGAGTACCTGTTCCATCAAAAGTAACTGTTGCCGGTAAATTGGTTGTCGTACTTGAAACCACTCCCGGACCGAATGATGCATTCGCTTTATAAGTTACCGAACCGGTAGTTCCACCTGAACCAAAAATACAGAAATTGGTTGCTACCCCGTCAGAAGAATAAGTGGCATTTCCATTATAAATAATTGCTCCCGGAGCTGCTCCCACATTCATTTGAAACTGCGCACCTGCATTAGGCCCTGAAACATAGGAATTAAATGTACCATTAATAATAAGTATTTTGTTCGAGGCATCTAACCGCAAAATGAAAGCAGAAGATGGAGTATGATTAATAATCAAATTACCAAGCGTAATATTGGCACTCAAACTTACCGTAGCAGCTAAAGTAGTATTCACTAAAGCATTGTCTGAATTTCCCGGAAGACCGCCTGTCCAGTTGGAGGCAAGGTTAAAATTTGAACTTCCCGTTCCTCCGCTCACTCCTGCTCCATTCCATATTTTTGCATCTAATGTAGTAGTGTTATTTGTCAAAGGAGATATCGTGTTATAATTTGGTCCACCAGTACAAAATTCATTCATGGAATATCCCCAAAACCAATACTGGGTATTAACAGATAAACCAATGGTATAAAAACTGGTTGTTCCACCTGACTGAACAATTGTACCTCCCAAGGCGATTTGCCCTGCCGAATAAGTTGTACCATCAACCGGGTTAGTTGGAGAAGCTGCCGAGGTAGTTATAACCACCAGGTATCCATCAGGATTAGAAACTGCCGCATTAAACGAACCTGAAACTGAAGTGAAGCTAGGAGACAGAGCCAAAGAAAATGGCTGACTGGCGGGAGTAGTGCATGGTTGCGATCGCATATTGCCAATATTAGTCAACAATAATACGAAAGCGAAAATCGTGACCGCGACTTTTCTTATTTTGTTTGTTGTGCCAATATCAACAGTTCGAGCAAAAAGGGTTAGATTTTTCATTTCTTTTGTTTTTAAATTAGTTTAACTGATTTATTCTCATTTTGAGACAACAAAGGTGAGGTCTTTTGGAAGGGAGGGTGTTGCTGAATTAAGGCAATAAGTTATGTGATTCACATTAAGAAAAAGCAAATGTCAATTATGCCGATTTTCAAAAAAGTTTTAAAAAAAAGAAGTTAGTTTTAATATATGACAGGTTACTTAAAACATAAATAAAATCATTTTTTTTGTATTTCTGGATTTCAGAATGAGGCAAATCGATTGATTTAACCTTATGTCAAGCTAGGGAATTAGCCAAGAAAGGGGTCCGAACGCATTCCCTAATTCAGGAATGTGCAAAGACAAGTGTCTTGACACATTCCTAAATAAAAAAACATAAAAATGGCACCTTATGCTCTTCTTCAATTATTTCCTGATTATCGATGGTTTAACCTATGAAAACGCTTCGATTATAAAATCAGATGATGCCATATTAGCTTAAATATTAGAGAATGTAATAGCAGATAACTGTCCCAAAGAAGCCGATTTTTCTGCTTACTAGTGTCATTCGAACCGGATTTTAAACCGGTCTGTCACATCCTTGCTCATTTTCATCTATTACTAATCACTAAACAACGAAGTTCGTTTTTCATAATATATTAAATTAGGGTTTAGTTAAAACTGGAAAGAGAATATAACAGTTTCTATTTTAACGAAGGTTTTGTCTTCCCCTATCCCCCTTTCCTCTTCCCGAACTTTGTAATATGTATATTTTATTATGTAAGTATTTATTGTAAAGCAACACCGATTTTTGTAGAGTAATAATTCTGTTACCTCAAAAAACAAAAAAATGAATACTTCTGAAATAAACGGATTAAATGACAGCTCTTCTCCAACTTTAAATATTGAATATGTCTCGATAGAAAAAGCCCCTTATTGGATATTTGCCAATAAAAAAAGGAAAAAACAAGGGATAGCTAAAATGTACTTTTTCGGGGCATTATGGTTGGTCTATTATGCTATTGTAGTGTCTACAATCGTATTTTTTATCAATTACTACATGAATTAAGAAATAGGAAAAATACCTGTTTCAATTTAGGCAAAAAAAAAATCCCGAATTTCTTCGGGACTTTTTTAATAATTAAATTAGTATCAGCAAATATTAAGACGCTTTAATTTCTACTTCCACTCCACTTGGCAACTCTAGTTTCATCAATGCATCTACAGTTTTAGAAGTTGAATTGTAAATATCCAACAATCTTTTGTATGAACATAATTGAAACTGCTCACGCGCTTTCTTGTTAACGTGTGGCGAACGTAAAACAGTATAGATTTTTTTGTGTGTTGGCAATGGAATTGGTCCACTAACCACTGCACCTGTCATTTTTACTGTCTTTACAATTTTCTCTGCTGACTTGTCAACTAAGTTGAAGTCATAAGATTTTAATTTGATTCTGATTTTTTGGCTGCTCATAGTTTTAATTTAAAGAACGTTGTTATTGTTTAATTGTTATTATTTAATTTGAAATCTAAAATTATACATTAGCCGCTTTAGCACCTTTCGCTTTTGCAATTACTTCTTCCGAAGTATTTTTAGGAGCTTCATCATAATGTGAAAATTCCATGGTAGAAGTTGCACGTCCTGATGTAATCGTACGCAATGTAGTTACATAACCAAACATTTCACTCAATGGCACTTTCGCTTTAATAACCTGCGAACCTGCTCTCTGATCCATTCCTTCTATCTGACCTCTTCTTTTGTTTAAGTCACCTACCACATCACCCATGTTTTGTTCTGGGGTAAGTACTTCTATTTTCATAATTGGTTCTAACAAAATTGGTTTTGCTTTTGGCACAGCCTCACGGAATGCAGTACGGGCACATATCTCGAAAGATAACGCATCTGAATCCACATTGTGATAAGAACCATCTTTTAAGGTAACTTTTAATGTATCCATTGGGTAACCAGCCAATACACCGTTCACCATTGCTGCTCTAAATCCTTTTTCTACTGCTGGAATAAACTCACGTGGAATATTACCTCCCGAAATTTCGTTTACAAATTGCAATCCGCCTGCTTTAGTTGTTATGTCAAAATCAGCATCTACAGGAGAAAGGCTGAATTGAATATCAGCAAACTTACCTCTACCACCTGTTTGTTTTTTATAAACCTCACGATGATTTACAGTTCCTACAATCGTTTCTTTGTATGCCACTTGTGGTGGTCCCTGGTTTACTTCTACTTTAAACTCTCTTCTTAAACGGTCAACAATGATCTCTAAGTGAAGCTCACCCATTCCGCTCACAATCGTCTGACCGCTATCTTCGTCCGTTTTAACACGGAAGGTAGGATCCTCTTCTGCAAGTTTGTTTAATGAAACACCTAATTTATCCAAATCCGCTTGAGTTTTAGGCTCAATGGCAATACCGATAACCGGCTCAGGGAAATTCATTGCTTCCAATACAATCGGATGTTTTTCATCACATAATGTATCTCCTGTTTTAATATCTTTAAATCCAACTGCTGCTCCGATATCTCCTGCTTCAATAAAATCAATAGCATTTTGTTTGTTTGCATGCATCTGGAAAATACGGGAGATACGCTCCTTGTTTCCACTACGTGTATTCAAAACATAAGAACCTGCATCCAATCTGCCGGAATAAGCACGAAAGAAACACAAACGACCAACAAAAGGGTCAGTTGCTATCTTAAATGCAAGAGCAGTAAAAGGCTCATTAACATCCGGTTTACGGGTAACCTCTAATTCTGTATCAGGATTAATTCCGGTGATATGTTCTTTGTCCATTGGGCTTGGCATCAATTCCATAACCAAATCCAACATTGTTTGAACACCTTTATTTTTAAAAGCAGAACCGCAAAGCATTGGTACCACTTTATTGTGGATACAAGCCTGGCGCAATGCCGTCAATACTTCTCTTTCTGTAATTGAATTAGGATCTTCAAAGAATTTCTCCATCAATTTATCATCAAATTCAGCAATCGCTTCAAGTAATTTACCTCTCCACTCAGCCACATCTGCCAACATATCTTCAGGAATAGGAACTTCTTTAAAAGTCATTCCTTTATCTGCTTCATTCCATACAATTCCTCTGTTATTAATCAAATCAACAACACCGATAAAGTTCTCTTCAGAACCTATTGGCAATTGCAATGGTAATGGATTGCCTCCCAATACTTCTTTTACCTGTTTTACTACATTTAAAAAGTCAGCACCCGAACGGTCCATTTTATTAACAAAACCCAAACGGGTTACGTTATAGTTATTTGCAAGTCTCCAGTTAGTTTCCGATTGCGGCTCAACACCATCAACTGCCGAAAACAAAAACACCAATCCGTCCAATACACGTAACGAACGATTCACCTCAACTGTAAAGTCAACGTGTCCCGGAGTATCAATAATATTTACTTTGTATTGCTGATCTCTGTATTTCCAGAAACAGGTGGTAGCAGCCGAAGTAATTGTTATACCTCTTTCCTGCTCCTGAACCATCCAGTCCATAGTAGCAGCTCCATCATGCACCTCCCCTATCTTGTGATTAACACCTGTATAGTATAGGATACGCTCCGTACAGGTGGTTTTACCTGCATCAATGTGAGCAGCAATTCCAATGTTTCTTGTAAATCTTAAATCAGCCATTTCTTTATTAAATCCTAAAATCTTATTGTTAAATTTTTATTGCCTATTGAATAATTGCCTGTTGCAAAATTATTTCACTAGAATCTGAAATGAGAGAATGCTTTATTAGCCTCTGCCATTTTATGAACATCTTCTTTCTTTTTAAAAGCTGCTCCTTCTTCTTTTGCACCTGCAATAATTTCTCCGGCCAGTTTCTGAGCCATCGATTTTTCATTACGTTTACGTGCATATAATATCATCCATTTAATTCCCATAGAAAGTTTTCTTTCTGGGCGAATTTCAGATGGAATCTGAAAAGTAGCTCCACCTACTCTTCGGCTTCTTACTTCCACAGCTGGAGTTACGTTAGTCAACGCTTTTTTAAATACTTCTAAACCGTTTGTATCCGGTGTTCTTTTTTCAACGATATCTATCGCCTCATAAAACACATCATACGATTTACTTTTTTTACCATCATACATCAGGTTGTTTACAAAACGTGTTACCAAAATATCATTGAATTTTGGATCAGGTAAAAGAATTCTTTTTTTTGCTTTGGTTTTTCTCATTATTACTAAGAATTAAATCTTTGTTATTTTTTATTAAGTCTCTCTCCTATTTTCTCCTCTCCTTTGGAGAGGGGATTAAGGGGGAGGTGTCTTATTTTTTCTTCGGTGCTGCTTTTGCTGCTCCTGCTTTTGGCTTTTTAGTTCCGTATTTACTTCTTCTTTGGTTTCTGCCATCCACACCGGATGTATCCAATGCCCCACGAACAATGTGATAACGAACTCCAGGTAAATCTTTCACCCTTCCTCCGCGTATCAACACAATACTGTGTTCCTGCAAATTATGACCTTCTCCCGGAATATAAGCATTCACTTCCTTCTTGTTTGTCAAACGAACACGCGCTACTTTACGCATTGCAGAGTTCGGTTTTTTAGGAGTTGTGGTGTACACACGTGTACAAACTCCACGTTTTTGCGGGCATGAATCCAACGCTGCTGACTTACTTTTGTTAGCTGCTTTTAGTCTTCCTTTACGCACTAATTGTGATATTGTAGGCATTTCTTTATTTTTTGTTGTTAATCAATTTGATATAAATAAAATACATCCCCTTTTTTTTAGGGACGGCAAAGGTAATAAAGTATTTATTATAAACAACAAGTGGTTGAAAATATTTTTTCTGGGCAGTAAAGTGATTTTTAAGGGAATATTAGCCCTTAATGCGATTAACCTATATATTATAGTCGCAAAATTTACCATTTTACGCTTCACCAACAGCAATCCATTAAGTAACATTCCATTTTGCAAAATGATTAAGTGGAGAAAGGTTGTCAACAATTGATGTAAACTCTTGCAACATATTATACTCCATTACTAAACAGCCGGTGAAAATACAGATTTATTTAATCAAGTTCCAAGGTTTTCTTATATTCTGCCATTCCAAGCAACAATGCCACAAAGAAGGAAGAGCATCCACCGAACAAAACGCAACTCTATCCATAAGTTTATTACTAAATAATCAAGATGTTAATGCTGCCAATCTGCCTAAAAGGACGTGCATAGGGGATTTAAAGTTCTTTGGTTGAATAAATAATGATTATGCCCCTTTTCGGGTTTCGGAAGGAGTATAAAAACTGATTTTTTGCATTTCGTATATCTGTTTTTTGAATAAATCAGGTCCATCGGTGTATGCGGATGCTCTTTTACCGTATGCGGATGAAGATTTCACGAACGTGAAAATGGTTTTCACGTTCATGAAAAAGCCATCGGCATACGCGGATGGAGCATCGGCATGTGTGAAAATAGTCTTCCCGCATACGAAAAAGCTATCAGAATAAGCTATTCAACCATTGGAAACACTAAATAATGAAGAAAACTGAAGCAACCCGCCCCCTATTCCTTAATTATCTTTCGAGTAAAACTATAACCGGTCACATCAAAACTTATTCGCATCGAATAAATTCCTTTTGCCAGTTCAGCCACAGGGGTAATAATCCTCGATTTTCCTTCTCCGGCAGCCACCAGCTTATCCATCACCATTTGCCCGGTATAAGCAAAAATCTGCACATGCAGATTTCCTTTTAAAGGAGAAGTAAAATCAAAATTCACAAAATCATTGGAAGGGTTTGGTCCCAGGTTAGCCACTGCAATATTATCCAGCCCGTTTTCAAGTGCTATAATATCCGAATACCAATAATCACCGTTAAAGTCCGTTTGTTTCAGGCGGTAATAAGTTATTCCTGAAAAAGGTTCATAATCATAAGTAGAATAATCAATCCTTTCCACACTGTTTCCTGCACCTTGCACCTTTGCAAAAGCCTTAAAATTCATTCCGTCCGCACTTCTTTCCAATGCAAAATAATCATTATTTGTTTCTGTCAAAGTCTCACATATCAGTTTATTAATGGTTCCTTCGCTATGGCCCGTAAACAATACAAGTTCAATAGGGAGCGAAACAATCACATTCGAAAGAATTCCACTTCCGTTAGTTCCCTGTCCCGATTGTGCTGATGAAGAGCCACCGCTGTTATTCACTCCACCTGTCCCGTTATTGGCAGTGGTAGTAATATTAGTTACAGGCTGTGGCCCCGAAAAAATAACCGTACCCTGTCCACAGCCACCACCGCCCGAATGAGTACCGGCATCACTAACACCTCCCCCATTTCCGCCATTGGCAGCAATAGTTAATGTACATCCCGCAGCTACCGAATAAGCACCGATGTCAAGCACTATACTTCCGCCACCTCCTCCGCCACCGCTACCATCATTTGCGGCAGTAGCTGGCACACCTCCGTTAGCCGAAATACTTAATCCTCCACACGCTCCGGTAGTGTTAAGTGCCAACGCCTTTATTAAAATTATTCCTCCGCCATTTCCTCCGGCTGATCCAGCACTATTATTCTGCTGGCCTCCGCCTCCTCCGCCTCCCATAAAAACCCGGTTCCCAGACACCAATCCTCCTAAAGCAATACCACCTTGGCTTTCACAACCAGCAGGACATCCTGTTGCAGTACTATTCCATCCCGGTCCACTTTGGCCACCTGCAGTATAATTACTTCCTCCTCCTCCTCCAACATTTATATTTACACCACCGCCTCCTCCATTCAGTATGTGCGACTTGCCGTAACGATAAGCTGACAGGCTTCTTAAATAAATACTTTCCCCTTTTTCTCCGCGATTACTAGAAGCACTTATCCAATTAGTAACTACAGTATCACAGGTGGTTCCTCCCAGGTAATAATCTGCCGAACGCGCTCCACCTGCAAATCCTGATGCATTAGCATTAATATTATTTGCAACGGTAAGTGTCCCGTTTACCTGTATCGCTATCACCCCACCCCTGCCCAAAGCTCCACTCCATGCCAAAGGAGAAATGGTAGCAGCTGTAGTATAATTAGGTGTTCCAAAAGTATGGTAACTGATTACCTGCACATTTGAATTGGTTCCAATATTATAAGTATTAGTCAAAGCGGCAACAAGTGTAATGGTAGTAAAACCTGCCCCTCCCGTATGAGAACTGATAGTTCCTACCTCGTATTTTCCAGCATTCAAACCTGTACCTGATATACTTCCGAAAGTATTTGTATTGGTGGCCGTGCCCAGTGCATTATCCTGCATCTGCATAATAATAACCTGGTCACCATCCGCAAATGACTGAGTGCCGAAAGATTGATTGGTTAATGTAAGCGCAGTACCTGCTATAGCTGTAACTTTAGCATACGAATTCAAAACCTGAGAAACAGAAAAAGAGCTGAAAAAGAATAAAGAAATAATAAAAGTATTTCTTAGAAAAATATATGGAGCTGTTTTCATCGGGCAAATGGAAATTTTATTAAGCAAAATGCAAAAACAAGTCTAATTTTTAAGGTAATCCACTATGTTAGTCGCAATTTCATTTTGTCCCGCTTCACTAACCAGATATTTTTTATCATTTTCGTTCGATAAATAACCAAGTTCCAAAACCATTGCAGGGCATTTTGAATTTTTCAAAACATACAGGTTACCTGCTTTCACATTTCCTGTCCATGGCTTATCTTTTGTTATCCTTGCAGTCAACCCGGTTGCTTTTGCAAGTGACACCTTATAATAATTATTATCCTTACTCACCGTTGCTTCCATACCATTTTGCAAAACATCATTCGAATTATTCACATGTAATGATATCATCAGGTCGGGATGCAATTCATTTATTTTTTTCACGCGTTCTTCCTGGGTAATAAACTCGTCTCTTTCCCGAACTAAAACTATCTCCAGTTTACCTTCTTTGTTTAGCAATTTAATTTTATTAGAAATAGCCTCCACAATTTTTTTCTCTGTAACATCACCACAGGTGGCTCCGTTATCTTTGCCACCATGTGCTGCATCTATCACTATTACTTTTTTATCATTCACCGTAGTAAATGAAAAAATTAACGCTGCAAGCACAATTCCTGAAACATAAATTCCTTTTTTCATCTTGTTTTTGTTTTAATGGTTAATAGTTACTTTCAGTACTCGTTTGTTGTATTCCCTGCAAATAAAAAAGTCCCGTTTATCTTCAGGACTTTTTTATTTTTAAAAATGTTTCAAATCTTATTCCTGTTATTGTCTTATAATCATAAACGAACCTTTATCATCAAACAATTTTCCATCTCCATCTTTCAGGTCAAGTATATAAAAATAAGTTCCATCCGAAGCTTTTACTCCGTTTGCCATGTGACCATCCCAGCCACCTTCCACAGTATGCCATTCATATATCTTCAGTCCCCAGCGGTCGTATATATAAACATTCAATTCCGATACACCCGTAGTATTAATGGTAAATATATCATTCACACCATCGTCATTGGGTGTAAATACGTTTGGAATAATTACAGAATATCCCGGATATACCACCACTATAATCTCGGAGGAGTCAATACAATTTCCATTATAAGAAACATAAAGCACAACAGGGTAAACCCCTACACTGTCAAACACGTGCACCGGATTTTCAAGTGTACTGGTGGTGCCATCTCCAAAGTTCCACAGGTAAGTAGTAGCATTGGTGCTGGTATTTGTAAATGTTACTGCCAGTGGCATGGTACCTGTTGCAGGATTTGGATTAGTGGTAAATGATGCCACCGGTGCAGGTATTCCAAACACAGTCATGGTATCCGTTTCCGAACAGCCGGTAACATTATCAGTAACAGTTATGGTATAAACTCCAGGTGCATCAGTTGTTGCCTGGTTACTGTTAGCTCCTGTAAGAATAGTTCCTGTTAATGTAGTCCATTGGTAAGTATAATTATTTCCACCGCTCGAAGCAGTACCATCCAAAGTAACTGTTGAACCGCAACCCAATTGTTGGTTCTGTCCAGCATTGGCAGTTGGAGCAGCAAGTATGGTTACAGAACTGGTTGACGAATTAGTACATGTTCCGTTAGTTGTATAAGTTATAGTATAAGTTCCCGGAGTAACAGGAAGTGCAATAACTCCTGTGGATGAATTAAGACTTCCTCCCAAAGTACTGCTGAAACTACCTCCCGCTAGTCCTGTAATAACAGGAGAAGGATTAGCTACATTCACACAGAATGGACTATTAGGATAACTGAATGTTGCATTATCAAGTGGAGTAATAGTAACCACTGTACTGTCCGATGCTGTTGCACAACCTCCTGTTCCAACAATGGTATTGATTACCGTATAAGTTCCAGGTGCAGTAGTAGTCATGTCAATTACCCCTGTAAGAGCATTAATAATTAATCCTCCCGGATGATAAGTAAAAGTTCCTGCTGTTCCGGCTCCAACATAAACAGGTGTTGGGTTCGGTTGGCTATGTTCACAATATGGTCCGTTATAATGAAACGAAGCAACAAACAGGTTGGTAATGTTTATGGTAACTGTTGATGAATCTGGACAAGTACCATTTGTTAAATACATTACAGTATAAGTTCCGGAAGGAGATGAAATCAGAGTAATTTCACCTGTTGCTGGATTAATTATTAAACTTCCCGGGCTTGAAGAGAAAGTACCACCTGACAGGCCTGTTATTGTTGGCAATGGATTTACACCCGACTGGCAGAAAGTAGAACCCGAATAATTAAACGAAGAATTATCTCTTGGTGTAATGGTCAAGGTAATACTATCGGTCACTGATGTACATTCTCCCGCAGGGTCATTGGTAGTGTAAACAAGCACCACACTTCCTGCTGCATCATCCGCTGCTGATGGGGTGTAAGTAGCATTTGGCAAGGTATTATTATCAAATGTTCCTGTTCCTGTAGTCGACCATGTGGCTGAACTTGCTCCCCCTCCCAAAGTTCCTGATAAGGTATAGTTAGAGGTAGCGCATATAGTTGCATCAGTTCCTGCATTAGCAGTAGCTGCCGGTTGTATGTATAAAGTAATGGCATCATTAACAGAAGAACAAGGACCGGAAGGATCATCCGAAGTAATGGTCAACACCACACTTGCTGCAGTAATATCTGCCTGTGATGGAGTATATGTTGCATTCGGTAATGTTGAATTATCAAATGTTCCAGAACCACTGGTTGACCAGGTAATCGAACTGGTTCCCCCACTGAATGAACCTGATAAGGTATAACTGTTTCCTGAACAGATGGTATCATTTGCCGAAGCATTTACAAATGCTGCCGGATTGATGGTAATAGTGTTGGTTGCAGTATCTGCAGCACAACCACCCGCTGCGGCTATGTAATTAGTTACAGTATATATTCCCGGTGCACTTGTATTCAAATCAACAACACCCGTGGTAGCATTAACAAAAACCAAACCTACAGGACTTGCCGAAAAAACTCCTGCACTTGACCCCACAGGGAAAGAAGGAACTGCATTTGGATTACTGAACTGGCAATAAGTAGCTGGATTATAAATGAACGCAGCAGAAGGAGCCACCGTTACAGTTACCAAAACAGTGTCGGTCCATGGACAAGGTCCGTTAGTAGTATAATAAACAGAATATGTTCCAAGAACACTTGGAAGTAAAGTAATAGTTCCTGTTGTTGCATCAATTACTAATCCCGCAGGTGAAGAAGCAAATGTTCCACCTTGAAGTCCGGTAATTGTTGGAGTTGGATTTGTTCCTGTTTGACAATAAGTACCTCCTGAATAAGAGAAGTCCGAATTATCACGTGGAGTAATAGTCAATGTCATACTGTCGGTTACACTTCCGCAAACTCCCTGAGGGTCATTCGTAGTATATATAAGTATCACACTTCCTGAAGCATCATCCGCATTAGAAGGATTATATGTTGCAGTAGGAGAACCCGCATTATTAAATGTTCCTGTTCCGGTGCTGGTCCATGTTCCTGATGTAGCTCCACCTCCAAAACTTCCTGACAAAGTATAATCTGTCAGTGCACATATTGTTGCATCACCTCCTGCAGTAACTGTTGCAGCAGGATTAATAGTCAGCACCATTGCATCATTCAATGAAGGACAAGGTCCTGCAGGGTCGTCAGAAATAATTGTTAAGGTAACACTTCCTGCACTGATATCAGCAGCTGAAGGAGTATAAGTTGCTCCCGGCAATGTTGCATCATCAAA
>CANJYB010000009.1 GCA_947479085.1 Bacteroidota bacterium
TACCCGCAAAGCGGATGTAATGAAAGGTGGACTAACCAGTGTAAAGAAGTATTATTTCCGGGTTGGTAATGGAGGAGATGTGGAAACGGAAGTTTTCAGTGTTGTGTTCTCCATTGTGGTTCAGTAAACCGAGTGAGTGTTGAATAAAACAACCCCGAAGCCGTTGGGTGCTTCGGGGTTGTTTTTTTTATGTGTATAGAAGTGTGAGGTGAAATTACTACTCCTTTCTATCTTTTATTAATTCCAAGTGACTTCAATACATCTAAAGCCAATACACTTACCTCTATCCAACTTTTATCAAACATAAATGCTTGGACGTTCCATAATGCAGGTTCAATATTTTCTATTAAGTGTCGAATTTTCTGAATTTTATTAACTTGAGCCAAATTAAGTTTATTCTCATTTTGCAATTTTTTTAAATTGTCTATGTGAAAAAAAGTATAATAGTCACCTTCTAGCTCAACCAAATGTTCTTCAAATTCATTAGGATTAGGGTTTTTCCTATCAGGATTTACCATCATCAGAGTATCAACCAAAAGGTCATAAAGTTCATTGTTTTCTTTTTTATTCATAATGTTAGGGTTTCCCCAGTTGGGTGCAGTGTTCCGTTGCGTTCTATTTAACTAGGCATCCAGCCTTCAAATTATTATAAAGTTTGCCCTGTTCTATTATTTTATAATCACTTGGCATCACTGTTTTGTTCGAATATATGGATTTATTTTATTGTTTCTAATAAAGTAAGATGAAAGGTTAAGCTTGTCTAAGGGGGACACCAGGCTCAATTGGGATAAAATAGTTTTTGCACTTTTGTTTGAAGATTAATTACTTCAAAACAATAATAAAATCAGATTTGGTTCGGTACTGATCTTCGCCCTCATAATTCGGAACATTTGCCCATTCTCTTCTTACTTGCTGTAAGGTGTCTAAAATATCTTCCTTAACTTTAGTGTCTTCGTCTTTTAGAAATTCTGAAGAATTATCTATTACCAATGCATATTTTTTTTCTTCTATCCAATCTAAGTCATTAATACATTCATAAAATGCATTCATATTAACTCCGTAATAACTGGGAAATTTAAAAGTTTTAGCAATTTCAATTAAAAATGATTTAATGGTTTTTACTTTTTTTCCATCGATTATTCCGATAAAATATTTATTTGTATTTAATTCAGCAATTAGGGTATCGCAATTATTATCTAACCACTTAACAATGTTGTTTTTAAAAAAATCCATTAATATTTCATAGTTTTCAACCCAAGTATCATAAACAGGTGCTTTATTATCAAAATTGCTGGAAGATATGTAGAAGTAATATCCTCCAGTTTTTCCATTAGTGTCATCTCGAATAGAAATGTATTGACCAGCATCTTCTCCTTTGATTACTTTTCCTTTTTTGTTAAATATAATTTCTTGCATTAGGTTTTTTGTATTGTTAAGCTTACCTTTCCTATCTCCTGTTTATTATGGAATATTATCAAAAGCACTTTTCATAATATTCATATAATACAGCTTTTGCTTGTCAACAGTTGTAATTAAATCAATCTTATCAGTTGTTTCAAAAATATTAACCAAATCGTTAAGGGTTGTTTTTTTATTAAGTTCTAATACATATGCATTAGAACCTACTGAAGAAATTCTTGAAGGATAAACATCAATCCTTGAGCCATTGCAAATTAATAAATAACCAAGTTTTTCAAGTTCTTTTCTTAAGTCAACTAAAACATAAAAAGGGAGTTCTCCTTCCTTAAGTATTTCAATATCCTTAAAGATGAACTTCATTTTTATTTGTTCTCCAGAATCATCAATAAGAAGTTCAGCTTTATCAACACTTTTGTCTTTTAACAAAATTAACATTTCTCTTTTCAATATATTTTGTTCTTTTATGAAGCGGTTGCTTACCAGTAATACATTTTCCAAATATAAAGATTTAAATTAATTGGGGGAGGGGGTGCGCTTTGGAAAAGGGCAGAATATTACCTAAAAGACTGCCTCCAAAGGAACAATAAATAGTCAATCCAAAACTTTATAGTTTAGCTTAAAGCATTGAAATCATGTTTTTTATGTATTTTAACTAAAATACAACTTCTGCCCAATAAAACCTCCCAAATATTTATTTTTCCAATATTAATTGACCTAAACCAAAATTTTGTACTTTTGTGTCCCCAAAATTAAATGGGAACAATCAATCAATTAGTATTAACCTCTTCAATTGCTTAAAAAAACAAAGGGCAATTGAATACAAAAAAGTAAAAGAATGTCAGAAAACGAAAATGCTCAAATGGAGCAGGAAGTAACAGAAACAGAAACCCCTAAAGCAGCAGAAATTCAACAAACACCTGAGCAGGCTCACGAAGCGTTTGATTGGAATGCTACAGGAAACAAAGGCGATGTGTACTCTAAAAAAGAACGCGAAGATTTGGACTCTGTTTATGAAAAAACATTAACCTCTATTGCATCTAATGCTATAGTGGATGGTAAGGTGGTTGCAAAAAACAGTAAAGAAGTAGTAGTAAACATTGGCTATAAGTCAGACGGTGTGGTTCAATTAACCGAATTCCGTTACAACCCGGATTTGAAAGTTGGAGATACCGTGGAAGTATATGTAGAAAGCCAGGAAGATAAAAACGGTCAGTTGATTCTTTCTCACAAAACAGCACGTTCGATGCAGTCTTGGGACAGAGTAAACACTGCCTTAATAAACGAAGAAATTATAACAGGATTTGTAAAATGCCGTACCAAAGGAGGTTTAATAGCTGATGTATTTGGTATCGAAGCGTTTTTACCGGGTTCTCAGATAGATGTGAAACCAATCAGAGATTACGATGTGTATGTAGGAAAAACAATGGAATTTAAAGTTGTGAAAATCAACAATGAGTTCAAAAACGTTGTGGTATCTCACAAAGCACTTATCGAAGCTGAGCTGGAACAACAGAAAAAAGAAATTATTTCAAGACTTGAAAAAGGACAGGTATTGGAAGGAACTGTTAAAAACATTACTTCTTATGGTGTATTTATTGACCTTGGAGGTGTTGACGGACTTATTCACATCACTGACTTATCTTGGGGACGTATCAACCATCCGGAAGAAGTAGTGAAATTAGACCAGAAAATCAATGTGGTTATTCTTGATTTTGATAACGAGAAAAAACGTATTGCATTAGGCTTGAAACAGCTTTCAGCTCATCCTTGGGATGGTTTGCAAACTGACCTTGCTGTTGGAGATAAAGTGAAAGGAAAAGTAGTGGTAATAGCTGATTACGGTGCATTTGTTGAAATCCAACCGGGAGTGGAAGGATTGATTCACGTATCTGAAATGAGCTGGAGCCAGCATTTACGTACTGCCCACGATTTCTTAAAAGTAGGACAGGAAATAGAAGCGGTTATTTTAACACTTGACCGTGAAGAGCGTAAAATGTCACTTGGTATTAAACAATTAATGCCTGATCCTTGGGCTGAGGTGATTACCAAATACTCTAAAGGAACTAAACATACTGCAACAGTTCGCAACTTTACCAACTTTGGTATATTTGTAGAATTGGAAGAAGGTGTGGATGGTTTAATTCATATTTCGGATTTATCATGGTCTAAAAAAATCAAACATCCATCAGAATTCACCAAAATAGGAGATAAGATTGATGTGGTAGTTTTAGATATCGATGGCGAAAACCGCAGATTGAGTTTAGGACATAAACAAATAGAAGAAAACCCATGGGAAATTTTCGAAACTATATTTACTGTAGATTCAGTTCACCAGGGAACCATCATCAATGTGTTGGATAAAGGAGCTATTATAGCAATGCCTTACGGTGTTGAAGCATTTTGCCCTACCCGTCACCTTGTAAAAGCAGATGGTAAAACTGCTAAAGTAGAAGAGGTATTGGATTTCAAAGTAATTGAATTCAATAAAGAATCTAAAAAAATAATCGTTTCTCATACTGATTTAGTAAAAGAGGCAAATAGTGCAGAAAGAGCTAACCTTTCAGAAGGTCAAAAAGCTGAAGAAGCAGAAACTAAAAAAGCCGCTAAAAAAGTAAAAGACAGCATAGAAAAGACTACTCTGGGTGATATGGATGTTCTTTCAAATCTGAAAACAGATATGGAAGCAACTGAAAAGAAAACAGAAGATGATGCAGCTGCCGCAGCTAAAAAGTCTGAATAAAATATTTTGTCGGGCAGCAATGCCTTTCAGAATCTAGGAATCACGCCATGGTTTTTAGGAGTGCCCCGCAGAAATGCGGGGCATTTTTTTTTGAGATTCCTCACTTCGTTCGGAATGACAATTTGTTTAATGTTGGGAAAGGAGAGGCAGGTGCGAAGCACCCGCCTCTCCTTTCCCTTATTTTCTTATCAGGCTGTCATTCCGAACGAAGTGAGGAATCTCTGATTTTATAAATAGAAAAAAATAAAATAGTCCGCTCCAACTTTTTATCTATCTTTGTTTCCTGATATGATGAAGCCTAGAATCATTTTAGACAGCAAGCACTTCGAAATTACCGTTACCCGGCTTTGCTATCAATTAATTGAAGTACATAACGATTTTTCCAATACGGTTATTATAGGCCTTCAGCCCCGTGGAATATACCTCGCAAAGAGAATTCAAAAAAAGCTTTCTGAAATTTTAAAGAAAAAAGACATCAAGTGCGGAAGTCTGGATATTACTTTTTATCGTGACGATTTCAGAAAACGGGAACTGGTGCCTAATGCCACCGAAATTGATTTTATTATAGAAGATAAAAATGTGGTAATGGTGGATGATGTATTGTTTACAGGCAGAACCATTCGTGCCGGGCTGGATGCCATGCTGGCTTTCGGAAGGCCAAATGATGTGGAATTACTGGTTTTGATTGACAGGAGATTAAGCCGCCATTTGCCCATACAGGCAAAATACATCGGGAAAATTATCGACTCGATTTCATCTGAAAAAGTAAAAGTGGAATGGAAGGAAAGTGATGGAGAAGATAGAGTAACCTTATTGTCTAACGATTGATGCCCATGACAAAATTAAGTACTAAACATTTACTTGGAATAAAAGACCTGACGGCTGATGATATTAATTTAATTCTGACCACAGCGGATAGCTTTAAAGATGTCATCAATCGCCCGATAAAAAAAGTACCTTCCTTAAGAGATATAACGATTGCCAATTTATTTTTTGAAAATTCCACCCGTACCAAACTTTCGTTTGAACTGGCCGAAAAACGGTTAAGTGCAGATGTTATCAATTTTTCTTCTTCTTCTTCTTCCGTTAAAAAGGGCGAAACTTTAATTGATACGGTAAATAACATACTTGCCATGAAAGTGGATATGGTGGTAATGCGCCACCCTAATCCGGGAGCGGCTGTTTTTTTATCGAAACATGTAGATGCTAAAATAGTAAATGCAGGAGACGGAGCTCACGAACACCCAACCCAGGCTTTGCTGGATGCTTTTTCCATAAAAGAACGATTGGGAAGTGTAAAAGGAAAAAAAGTGGTGATAGTGGGAGATGTCTTGCATTCGCGAGTGGCTTTGTCCAACATATTTTGCCTGCAAAAATTAGGTGCTGAGGTGATGGTTTGCGGACCCACGACATTAATACCAAAGTACATTGGTTCGCTGGGTGTAAAAGTAGAACATAACCTGAGAAAAGCCCTGGAATGGTGTGATGTGGCAAACATGCTGCGAATTCAGCTGGAACGGCAGGAAATAAAATATTTCCCTTCCATCAGGGAATACACCATGCTGTTTGGTTTAAATAAAGAACTGCTGAACTCTCTTTCTAAAAAGATAGTGATTATGCATCCTGGGCCTATTAACAGGGGAGTGGAGATAACCTCTGACGTTGCCGATAGCGACCAAAGCATTATCCTGGAACAGGTGGAGAATGGAGTAGCCGTTAGAATGGCGGTTTTGTTTTTACTGGCAGGAAGGGTTTAAACCCTATATTTAACAGTCGAATGAATTTTTTTTAGATTTATAACAAAAGTTTGCCTACATTTGCTAAAACATTTTAAGTCATGAATTTTCAAATAGAAAAAACTGATAAGTACGCGGTAATTAAAGTTCAGGTTGAAAAACTGGATAGTAACATTGCACCTTCATTAAAATCAGAGTTGGTAGTATTAAATACAGATGGAATAAAGAATATTATCATTGATTTAACGCTTACCCGTTATTGCGATTCTTCCGGATTGTCTGCTATTCTTGTGGCAAACAGGTTATGCAGAAACAGCCAGGGAACATTTGTTTTAACAGGTTTGCAGGATGCAGTTAAAAAACTAATTTCCATTTCTCAATTAGACTCCATATTAACCATTACTGGTAATTTAACTGAAGCAGATACTGTATTTGTAAGCCAGGTTGGATAGTAACTATTCAAGCTGTTTATGCAAAATTTTGAATTAACCATTCTTGGTTGCAGTAGCGCAACCCCAACATCAAGACGTAATCCCACCGCTCAGCTTTTAAATATTGCTGAGCGTTTTTTTTTAATAGATTGTGGTGAAGCCACCCAGATTCAGTTAAGAAAATTCAAAATAAAATTCCAAAGGATAAATCATATTTTCATCAGTCATCTGCATGGTGACCATTATCTTGGTTTACCTGGTTTGCTTTCAAGTATGCACCTGCTGGGCAGAACCAATGAATTGCACTTATACTGTCCGGGCGAATTGCAGGAAATTATTGAAGTACAATTTAAACACTCGCAATCGTACTTGAATTTCAGAATAATTTATCATCCTCATAATTATGTTAACGATGACCTTATCTTTGAAGATGAAAGGGTGGAGGTGCGCACTGTGGTGTTGAATCATCGAATTCCCTGCTGCGGTTTTGTATTTACAGAAAAGCCTTTGTTAGCCAATATTTCAAAGGAAATAATTGAAAGATACAATATTCCATTGGAAGGCATTTTAGCCATTAAAAAGGGAGAGGATTTTACAAGTTCATCAGGAGAGGTTATTAAGAATGAAAAATTGATTACCCGTAAGCTATCTCCCCGCAAATATGCTTATTGTTCGGATACAGTTTATGACGAGAGGATAATTGAGTATATTAAAGATGCAGATTTGCTATATCACGAAGCTACTTTTTTAAACGAAATGGGAGCAAGGGCAAAGGAAACATTTCATACCACTGCGCTGCAGGCTGCCGAAATTGCAACAAAAGCGAACGCAAGGAAATTAATGATAGGGCATTATTCAGCAAGGTACAAAGATTTGCAACCATTGCTGGAAGAGGCGCAATCGGTATTTAAAAATACAGTGCTTGCTGTGGAGGGAGAAAGTACAATTGTTGATTTTAAATAATTAAGCTTGCCCTTTTATTATTTGTCAATAAAATAATACCTTTAACACTGAAAAAATAAAACACATTATATGGAATTTACCGCACAACAAATTGCAGGTCTGTTAAACGGACAAATAGAAGGTGATGCAACAGCTACAGTTACCAAACTGTCTAAAATAGAAGAAGGAGAAACAGGTTCAATTTCTTTCCTAGCAAATCCTAAATACACCCAATATATTTATACTACTAAAGCATCGTTGGTTATAGTTAACAAGGATTTGGTTTTAACTGCACCTGTCTCTGCAACGCTTATAAGAGTGGATAGTGCAGAAACGGCATTTGCTAAGTTGCTTGAAATGTATAACCAGATTAAGTTAAACAAAACAGGAATTTCAAAACTTGCTTTTATTTCCGAAAGTGCTAAAGTAGGGGAGAACATTTATGCTGGAGAATTTGCCGTGATAGGAGATAATGTAAAAATCGGCAACAATGTAAAAATATACCCACAGGTTTTTATTGGAGATAATGCTGTTATTGGTGATAATACCACTTTGTTTGCAGGAGTTAAAATATATTCAGAAACACAGATTGGGAAGAACTGTATTATCCATTCAGGAACTGTTATAGGCAGTGATGGCTTCAGGTTTAATCCCCAGAACGACAACCAGAAAATACCACAGATAGGAAATGTGATTATTGAAGATGATGTGGAAATAGGTGCTAATTGCGCTATTGACAGAGCTACACTGGGTTCAACTATCCTTAGAAAAGGTGTTAAGTTTGACAACCTTGTTCACATAGCACATAATGTGGAAATAGGGGAGAACAGCTACCTGGCAGCCGCAAACGTTATTGCAGGTTCAACCAAAATAGGTAAAAATTGCATGTTCAGCGGACAGGTTGGAATAGTTGGCCATGTGGAAATTGCAGATAATACCATTATTACAGCACAATCGGGTATTTCAAAAAGCATAACTAAAAAGGGTGAAGTATTAATGGGGTCTCCTGCTTTTGAAGCAAGTAAGTACCGGAAAACCTATGTTCATTTCCGCAACCTGGATGCATTGGTACAGAAAGTTAATCAACTGGAGAAAGACAAGGGGAAATAGTTTATTAAGTAATAACCGGCAGATTCGGTTATGCTACTTCCATTTCATCATACCCTACCATCTTGTTTTGTTCAGGGTCCCAGGCTTTTAATCGAAGACATTTAATGATATCAGAAGGAAACAGGCTGGTCCTGTTCGCTTTTTGCAGTTCAGGAATGGCAGCCATTGCTTCCGGTAACCTGTAAAAAGGAATTCTTGAATTTAAGTGATGCACATGGTGGTAACCTATGTTGGCGGTAATCCAATGCCCCACCGGATTCATATCCATAAAACTGGAAGATTCCAAAGCTGCATCGGCATAATTCCAATCCACATTGCTTCTGTAACGTGCGCCTGGGAAATTATGCTGGGCATAAAAAAGGTAGGAACCCAACATGTGAGAAAGAAAGAAAGGTAAAAAGAAAGTAAGGAACCACGTTAACCATCCAAAATGAATAAACAGGAAGGTTGCAATAGAGAAGTGAATGATTAGAACCACCAACGAATCCCAGTGTCTGCGTGGGCTTGATAAAAAAGATTGAATATCCATACCATACATAAAGGTAGTGAAATAAGCCAGGAACATGTTTAACGGATGACGAACAGCAAGGTAATAGAAACGTTCCTTTTTATCGGCTTCCATAAACTTTTGTTTGGTCATAATTGGAAATGAGCCAATACTTGCACTGAATAACTTTGCATTATGATTATGATGGTGATCGTGCGAGCGTTTCCAGATGCTTGGCGGAGTTATCATATAAACTCCAAAAAGGGTAAACAAAACTTTTGCGACCGCAGATTTTTGAAGGATGGCATGGTGTTGATAATCATGAAAAATGATAAAAACTCTGGATAACATCACAGCAACAAAAATGCTACTTAGTATTCTAATAAAAATGTTGTTGATTTCCCAAATAGGAAGGGTACCCAAAATACCTCCTATTAATAATACAAATCCAGAAAGCGTGTGATACCAACTTTTCCACCTTATTTCTCTTGCAAATGGTTTTGTTGCAAGAATTAACTCTTTACCTGATAACATTTCGCAAAGGTAACAACAAATTGACGATAAATTCAAAATAAATGTTTAATGAAATATAAGATGCGATGAATAAAACATTAGCGGGGAATGATTGTTATCAGTTTTTTGAAATTATAATTTTAATGTGTTTGCTGAAATAAAATAATGTGTACATTTGTGCATTATTTATAATTATTCTAAATAGCGAAATAGTGGGGAAACTTAGAATTACCATAGCCGACAGTCATTTTTTAAGTAGAAAAGGTTTATCAGTATTGTTAAATGAAAATTCAGATTTCATATTGATTAATGAGGCACTAAGTACAGTGGATTTAATTAACCAGGCAAAATTACATACCCCCGATTTAATTATTATAGATTACACATCTCCAAACTTTAGCCTTGAAGGATTGCAGCAGATTGTCAAAGC
The DNA here is from genome assembly GCA_947479085.1 of Bacteroidota bacterium. Taxonomy (GTDB): domain Bacteria; phylum Bacteroidota; class Bacteroidia; order 2-12-FULL-35-15; family 2-12-FULL-35-15; genus 2-12-FULL-35-15. Next base: position 9,809 of record CANJYB010000009.1, read on the forward strand.
ATATTCATCTTCCAGGTTTCTTGCAATTACCGAAATAAGTTCAAAACAGACCGTTGCAAAAGCTTTATCAATTGGTATTCTGAGTCATTTATTAAAGGACTGTGATCAGGATGAAATAGTAGAAGCAATTTATAAGACTGCAAAAGGGGAGCAATTTATGTGTGGTAAAATCGTTTCTTATATTTTGGGTGAAAAGGCAGCATCGGTGGATGAATTCTCCTGCGAAGGATTAAACATAAGTGAGCGTGAAATTGAAATTATTACATTGGTTGCCGAAGGTCTTTCTAACAAGGAGGTGGCAGATAAACTGTTTTTAAGTACTCATACTGTTATCACGCATCGTAAAAATATAATGAACAAATTGGGCGTAAATAATACTGCCGGTTTGGTTCTTTTTGCTGTTCGCGAAAATCTGGTTAGCCCTAATCATTTCCTTTTTTCTCAAAACAATTAATACTCCTTTTTTTAATACCTAATTGTAGGTATTTTATCAGGATACCTCATTTTAGGTATTGCCTGTTCTATCCTATCCATCTACTTTTGTTCCATTATTTAAAATCAATCTAAATTAAAGAAATGAGAAAAAGTATACCATTCCTTGTTGCTGCATTCGCCTCTTTATCATCCTATTCTCAGGATAGACAATTTGTCCACACCTACCAAAGTACTAATCTCGCAAAAGGGTCCCGCGATTTTGAAGTATGGACCACAATAAGAATGGGCAAAGAATCATTTTACCGAGCTATTGATGAACGACTTGAATTTGAAATTGCGCTGACTGACAGATTACAGACTGCAATATACCTTAATGCTACTCATAAGGCTTTTGCTGTTAAAGGTGATTCGACAGGCGCAATTAATACTGAATCAGAATTTTCTATTTCAAATGAATGGAAATTAAAATTATCTGATGCAACAACCAGTTTTATTGGTTCTGGTTTGTATGGCGAAGCTACCATTTCTGCAACAAGTTTGGAATTGGAAGCAAAACTTATTTTAGATAAAAGAATCAATCAGCATTTAGTTGCATTTAATGTGGTTGGCGAATGGGAATGGGAGCAAGAGGTAAAAGGGAAAGTAATAAACGGAAAAGTGGAACAGGAAAACAAAACAAAACTAATGGCAACCCCTGTTGAATTTGATTTGGCATATATGTATAATATAAATACAAATTTGGGAATAGGGTTGGAAGCAAAAAATCAATATGAAATAACAACAGAAAACGGTTTAGAACATAATGCTTTATTACTCGGCCCTACCTTGTACTGGAATGCAAAAAACAATAAACATTCTGTAATAATCAATTTTCTCCCTGAAATTACTAATTTGCGCAAAACTGAGGAGCAACCTAATTCGTTGGATCTGGATGAATATGAAAAATACCAGTTCAGGTTATTGCTTGATTTTTCATTCTAAAATAACAATATGATTTTTAAATATAAAACGATTGCCACTTTTTTTATTATACTTTCTACTGTATGCTGCAGTCCTTCTATTTATAAACCCACAGAAGCAGACGTGTTTGCAGGTAAAAAACAATATCCTGATTTAACAATGGAACAATTGAACAAAGGGCTTGCTTTGTATGGAGACAAATGTGGGTCGTGTCATGCATTGTATAAACCTAAGGAGATTACTGAAAAAAGATGGGCCGAAACGTTGCCTGAAATGAAGGAAAAAGCAAGATTAACTGATAAAGAATATGTACTGATTACTCAGTATTTAATGTCAAAAAATGTTAATCCCAACTAACAGTCCTTTTTATTCTATAATTTCGCTAACAAAACAAATACTATGAAATTAATCGCAGATAGTGGTTCCACCAAAACAGACTGGCGTTTGTTAGGTAAAAAGCAAAGTATCTATAAATATACCACCCAAGGATTTAATCCTTATTTTCAATCAAGTGAAGAGTTGTCGTTTATTATAAAAAACGAATTGCTTCCTCAATTTGAAACTCCTGTTAATCAATCTCACATGAAAATTCATTTTTATGGTGCCGGTTGCGGAAACGATGCTAAAAAAGGAACGGTTTATTTTTCTTTGCATAAAGAATTCCCTTTAGCCGAAATAGAGATTAACTCAGACATGTTGGCTGCTGCCAGGGCAACAGCAGGAAGGAAAGAAGGAATAATAGCAATTCTTGGCACAGGGGCCAATACTTGTTTTTATGACGGTGATGAAATAGAACAAAGCATCGCTTCTCTGGGCTACGTGTTAGGTGACGAAGGCAGTGGGGCTCATATTGGCAAAACCTTTATTCAGGCTTTTCTGAATAAGGAAATGCCAAAGGAATTATCAAAACGATTTGCTGAAAGGTTTAAATTAGGTAAAGATGAAATACTGGACGCTGTTTACAAACAACCAAATCCTAACCGGTTTTTAGGCTCATTCAGTAAGTTTATTTATCAAAACCTGAAAGAGCAGTTTGTTATCGACCTTGTCGCTGGTTGTTTTGGTCAGTTTTTTGATAAACAAATTTGTAAATACGATATGTACAAGGAAGTAAAATTAAGTTGTGTGGGTTCTGTAGCATTTTATTACAGTAATATTCTGCGAGCCGTTGCTACCAACAAAGGGGTAAATATTGAAACCATTATCGAATCTCCGATTTCTGGTTTAGCTTTGTTTCATCAGGGTACTGAAAATGATTAACTGAAATAGCAGGAAGTAAAGAAAATAAAAAGGAGAACTGGTATTTACCAATTCTCCTTTTTAATTTTCAAACTTTTAAATCTCTTATTTTATATTGTGATATACCGTTTGCACATCATCATCTTCTTCCAGTTTGCTAACTAATATCATAACTTCCTCCACCTGTTTTTCGTTTAATTCAAGGGTAGAGGTTGGGATACGTTCCAGTTCCGAACTGATAATATCCAGTTTTCTTGACTCTAGTGCTTTTTGCATTTTACCGAAATCGGTAAAGGCTGTATATATTACAATTTCTTCCTCGTCACTTTCTATTTCATTGGCTCCGTCATCAATGAGTTCAAATTCCAGTTCTTCCACATTGATGTCGTTTTTTTTGATGCGAAATACTCCTTTGCGCTCAAATAAATAGTCCAATGAACCTGTTTTTCCTAATTCACCGCCATGACGGTTAAAGTTCATTCGCACATTGGCAACAGTACGGGTAGGATTATCAGTAGCACATTCTATCAAAATACCGATTCCGTATGGTCCTTTCCCTTCATATACCACTTCCTCCAGGTTCGATTCGTCTTTGGAAGAGGCTCGTTTGATGGCAGCATCTATCCTGTCTTTGGGCATATTCAAACCCTTTGCATTTTGAATGGCTACACGCAAACGGGCATTTCCTTGAGGGTCGGCACCTCCTAATTTTACTGCTATTGCTATCTCTTTTCCTGCACGGGTAAAGCCTTTCGCCATTTTATCATAGCGGGCAAACATTTTATACTTTCTTTTTTCGAATACGCGTCCCATAAATAGTATTAATTTAAAGTTTCTTGTTGAGCTGCAAATTTATAAAATTTAACCAATAAAAATTATGAAACTATTAATTTAAAGAATGCATCATAATCCCATGTGTTTCCATAAAAACAGCCATCGTAATAATATTCAATACTTAAATTAATAAAACAGCAAAAAGCAATAAAGGCGAAGAATGTGATTTTAAGAGCCATCCTGTTTTTTACAAACTGCCATAAATAACAAAAAGGTATAATGAGCAGGGAATAGTATTCCACAAAGCTTCGGGCACCAAACGCACAGCCAAACCACCAGTTCCACCAACTGGCAAAAATGTAAGAGATCAGAAAAAACAAGAGACCAATGTAAATGCCCAGCTTGTCTTTATTGCGGAGCATTATAATTACTCCCAACAGGCAAAGTAAAACTAATGGTGTGTATATAAAAAGCCCGTTCATGGCACTGAACCATACTTCAATCAATTTTGGATTTTTCCAGAAATCAAACCTTTCGTTTCTATATCCGTAACTGATAAAATGCCCGAAAGTGCTTTTCCAATAAACCATTTGTGGAACAGCTATAATAAGCGAAAACAAAAGAGACAGTAGCAAGGAGATTTTACCCTCCAGGAAAAAACGAATCCTGTTCCTAAAATCGATGGAATTATACACATTATAAAACAATGGAAACAAAGCTATAAATGCATTGGTTGGACGGATAAGCAGGGCAAGTACCACCAGCGAAAAGAAAAGCAATAAATTATTAAATGATTTGTTGGCAAGCAGGAGGGGAGTTAAATATATAATGCAACTGAACACAAAAAAGGAATAGATATGTGACATTCCCGGTGCATCGATGGTGTAATAAAATAAATTTGAAGCTGCGAAAAGTACAATGACCGATGCTATGGAAATAAAGGAAGAAAAATGCCTTTTCAAAAAACCAATTAACAGCAACATGGCCATGAAACAATAAAACATTCCTGAAACATACAGCAGATAAGAATAGATTTCAGAAAAACCATCTTTTTTATATCCTAATGAAGAAGCGATAAGATGGGCGGTTAAAAAGAACGGACTTTGTAAAATGGCTGTCCCGCAGGGATATTTGGTAGTTACCCTGTTAGTATTTTTGTCCAAACTAAAACCATCCCCGGTTTTAACATCCATGCTGTCAGGATAAGCCGCTGCATTGTTTCCGTAAACAAACCATATGGTGTTATATACATAATAGCCTGCAGCATCAGCCCATATTACATCATGGTAACTGCGCTGTTTGTCCTTACTGTGTTTGTTAAAGGAAAGAAACAACATCAGCCCGAAAAATAAGGGATACATTACTTTTTTAAAAACCGGGTTCATTCTTCCATTTCTTTTTATCTTGCCAAAAGTAATTTATTTTGCCCATTCAATTCATTTTTTATAAACAGGAAGAAAAATAAGATACACATAAAAATTTCTGACCACCATGATTCACTTTGTTTTGACTTTTGGCTCGAAATGATTTTCTATTCTGTTTGCAGATTTTTATAACTTTGTTTCGCATAAAATTTACTGCGCTTATGAGAGTTAATAATTTCAGGTTTTTATATTCCTTTTTGTTTCTTTTTTTTTTCTGTCCGCTTTTTTCTCAAAATAATAACTTAGCTGAACTTCAGGCAGAATATAAATCAAGTAGTACAGATACAGGTAAAATAAGTATCTTACTTAAAATTGCTGATATTACTCCTGAAAATGATAGCGCAATAATTTATCTTAATAAGGCAGTTGATATTTCAATTAAAATAAATTCAAAATCTAATTTAGCGGTAAGTTATAAAAAAATCGGGGCTCGTTATCTAAAACAGGCTGAATATACAGAAGCAATAGAATACTTTTTGAAAGCATTAAAATTTTACGAGGAAATCGGGGATAAAAGCGGAGCAGGAAAATGCTATTATAATATCGGTTTGGTTTATCATCAGCAATCGAATTTTACAAAAGAACTTGAAAATAGATTAAAAGCATTAAAAAATTTTGAAGAAATCGGTGATAAAAAATTAATTGGAGTTTCTTATTCTGATATTGGAATTATTTATTATTCTCAAATTAATTATCCCAAAGCTCTTGATTATTTTTCAAAGGCATTGATTATTTGCGACACGCTTAAAGATGATGAAGGAAAGGCTAAAAATTATAATAATATTGGTCTTATTTATATTGATAAGAAAGATTATCCGAAAGCTTTTGAATATGAGGTTAAAGCTATGCACATGTATGAAAAGTTAAATAATAGTAAGGACCTAAGCTCTTGCTATATTAACATTGCAATTATTTATTCCAATTCAAATGATTTTTCACAGGCAATGCAATATTACAAAAATGCCTTGAAAATAAAGATTGAATTAGGTGATGATGCACTTGCAGCTGTATGTTATGTAAACATTGGTAGCCTCAATGATAATTTAAAAAATTATCAGGATGCAATAGATTATTCTTTAAAGGGCATTGAAATCTCAAAAGGAATAAATGATCTGGATAACATGCGAAACGGATATAAGACGCTTGCCAATGTGTATGAAGAATTGAAGGATTATAAAAATGCTTTTAAATATGAGATTAAATTTAAGCAGTTAACGGATAGTATTTTTAATATTGAAAATACTAAACAAATGAGTGATTTGAAAACCAATTTTGAGGTGCAGAAAAAGGAAGATGAGTTAAATTCGAAATCAAAAGCGGAAAAGGAAAAACTTGCTGTTATTGCTGAAGCTGAAAAAAAACGCCAGCAAACGATTATTTATTTTGTAATATTTATTCTTGTTATTGTATGCATTGCTTCTGTTTTTCTTTGGAATCGCTATAAAGTTACTGAACGTCAAAAAAACATTATTGAAAAACAAAAAGATGTAGTACAGATTCAAAAGCAAAAAGTGGAGGAAAAAAACAAGGAAATTTTGGATTCCATTCAATATGCCAAACGCCTGCAAAATGCTATTCTTCCTAACCCTAAACTGGTAAAAGATTTTTTGGTTGATTCATTTATTTTCTTCCGGCCAAAAGATATTGTTGCCGGTGATTTTTACTGGTTATATCCTATAAAAAACAACAGGGAGGAGACAGTGATTTTATTTGCAGCTGCTGATTGTACGGGTCACGGAGTGCCAGGTGCAATGGTAAGTGTGGTTTGTGCTAATGCATTGAACAGAGCAGTAAAAGAAATGGCACTTACAGAACCAGGCAAAATATTGGATGCGGTAAGTAAATTTGTCATTGAAACATTTGTCCAAAAGACAACTCCGAACTCTTTAACGGGTAGCGAAGTAAGTGATGGGATGGATATTTCACTTGGAGCTCTAAATCTTACTACAAGGCAGTTTCAATGGAGCGGAGCTAATAACTCACTTATTATAATTAAAAATAATCCTTCTGAAATTTTAGAAATACAACCGGATAAACAACCTGTCGGTTTATACGAAAATCCTCAACCTTTTACCACTCATTCTCTTTCTTTAGAAAAAGGTGAAATGATTTATTTGTTTTCTGATGGATATGCTGATCAGTTTGGTGGAGAGCGCGGAAGGAAATTAATGAAAGCAAATTTTAAAAAGCACCTCTTTGAAATATCTTCTTTAAATATTGACAAACAACTTTCTGCCATGGAAAATCATTTTGATACATGGAAAGGCGACCTACAGCAAATAGATGACATTTGCGTAATAGGAGTAAGGGTCTGATTACTTAATCCGGTAATCTTCATATACCGCTTCCTGGTAAGCTTTGCTGTACATAGTCAACGTATCAGCCATCGGATTTTTATCCCCGAAAGTATTTACGATTAATTGTTTCACTCCATGCTGGTAACCAATGGCTCCTTCATTGGTAACAAACGCTGCCCCTCCGAAATTTGGAGAAAAAGCAAATGATTTTGTGGTAGGGTTAAACAGATCCTTGCTCCATACATATTCGCTGGCAGGCGCGTCAGGATTTACCTGTTTTAATAGCGTTTTAGTAATGTCCAGTTGTGAGCAAACGTTATCTATAATAACTCCCCGAAAACCATAATCAATGACATCACCGAAAAAAATCAATGGGATATGATGATATTCAGGGTCATATTCACTAAAGTCTTTCTGGCTGCCATGGCTATGGTCCGAAACAATTACAAACAAAGTGTTTTTATACCAGAGTTGTTTTTTAGCATTACCAAAAAAATGTTGCAAGGCTTTATCTGCATACACAATGGAGTTTACATAGTCATTTTCCCGTTCAAATAGTTTTACTTTTTTACCGGCATAATCGTATGGCATGTGAGTACTAAGTGTAAACCATGCATAAACAAAAGGGGATTTTGCTGCATTAAGTAGTTTCAGGTATTCTCCTTCCATATCTTCATCCTGTATTCCCAGGTTGCCTCTTGGTAAACTTTTATCAAAATCCGGTTCTTCTTTCACCACATCAAACTGTTGGTTGAAAATATAGCTTTTAATATTGCCATAGTTTAAATCTCCTCCAAACACAAACCCTGACTGGTATCCCAGCGGTTTCAAATCTTTACTGATGCAAGGTAATTTGGCTGATTTTGAACTTTGGTTAATAACACTGATTCGGGAAACGGACGGATACCCACTTAATATAGCCGGGATTCCTTGGTCAGAAACATAAGCCGCAGGGTAGGTTTTGGTAAACCGTATTCCTTCGCGACTCAGGCTATCCATAAAAGGGGCAATGTTATCTCCTCCAAATGACTTTATTTCGTATGAACTCCAGCCTTCAAGGATGATAAAAACAATATTGGGTTTCCTGGAAGTTAAAATGGAAACAGTAGTATCCTTCTGCGTTTTGTATAGTGAAGCCACTATTTCATTGGCCTTTTTTATTTCAAAATCGGTATATGGATTTTCCTTAAAATGGTCTTCATAATCAAAGAAATTATACATCAGATTCCATAACGGGTTCACTGTAGCATCATTCACCGTAGGCTGAGTACAGAAAAAAGCGTCACTGTCCATTATCGGTATCTCCTGCCAACCACCTCTTAATCCTAAAAAGCAGAAAATGCCTCCACAGATAAAAAACAAAATACTTTTCCAGTAAAAAGTCCCGAAGGTTAAAATAGTGGCATCGTTCTTAATCGAAATTTTTCTTTTATAAATTCGTATGAAGAACCAACTCAACAAAGCAGAAAGGGAAAAAAACAAAAGAGTAAGACTAAGGGAGGTAGTTTTAAAAACTTCTGAAGGGTGCATAAAATGTTGCATGGCCTGCACACTTAGTTTAGCTTTCCACTCACGGTAAAGGCACATTTCGCCAACTGCAGTAAGTACATAGATAACTATAAAAATACAGGTTAACGTATCTATTGTTTTAACAATTACCTTCTTTTTCAGAAACGTATAAACAAATACCAAAATGACAGGAAGCATCAAAAAGTAACTGATCATGGATAAATCAAGGCGCAATGATTTGTAAAACGACTGAAAAATCAGCCCATTGGGTACTTCATGAAGCAATGATGTATTGCCCAGGTAAAAAATAACCCGGAGAACAAAAAAAAGGAAAAACCAAAAGAAGATAAGTTTTAAAATGTAGCGGATAAGTAGTTTCACTTCCTTGGTTTAAATAATAATTTGGGTGCGAAGTTATAAAACAATAATAAAATGAAGTAATTTCGCATAAAATTAGAAAGGCGCAAGTGAAGGTTTATAACTGTATTGAAGATTTTGAAAATATAAATAATCCGGTGGTTACCACAGGAACTTTTGATGGGGTACACCTTGGGCATCAGAAAATTATTGCAAGGTTAAAAGATGTGGCAGCAGACGAAGCGGGCGAAACGGTTCTGCTAACTTTCTATCCCCACCCGCGTATGGTCTTATTTCCTGATGATAATGAATTAAAATTATTATCCACTCAGGAGGAGAAAATACAATTGCTCGAAAAATTCGGAATTGACCATTTGATTATTCACCCGTTCACAAAAGAGTTTTCTCGTTTAACCTCATTAGAGTTTGTAAGAAACATCCTTGTGAATCAACTAAAAACCAAAAAGCTGGTCATTGGCTACAATCATCATTTCGGGCGCAACCGCGAAGGTTCATTCGAACATTTAAAGGAATATGGCCCCATTTATGGTTTTAATGTGGAGGAAATTCCGGCTAAAGATATTGACAGTATTGAAGTCAGTTCCACCAAAATACGGAATGCTCTGGAGACAGGGGATGTTTCGACAGCAAGGAAATATTTAGGTCACCATTATTCTTTAACCGGTAAGGTAGTTGGAGGAAAAAAAATAGGAAGGGAAATAGGTTATCCTACTGCCAACATCTCTGTAGAAGAAAAATTCAAATTGATTCCGGCTGATGGAGTATATGCCGTAAAAGTAAAACATCAGAATTTCACTTACGATGGTATGTTGAATATTGGTAACAACCCTACCGTGGAGGGAAAAGGCAGGTCAATCGAAGTTAATATTTTTGATTTTGAAAAGGATATTTATGGTGATGATATAACTGTCTATTTTATGGAACGACTGCGAGACGAAGTTAAATTTAATGGGCTTGATGAATTAAAAACGCAACTGGCCCTGGATAAAATTAACGCTTTGCAAATTTGTAAAACCCAGGTTTTACTTTCATCTTTTACCCTATAAGTAAAATAAACAGGCTGTTATGAAAATAAAATATTCTTTCCTTTTTATCTTTCTTTTAGTTGCCATCATCGGCAGGTCTCAGTCTGTTCTTCTCGATTCGCTTACACTAGACACCGTTGCAGCATTAACCGACCTGCAGGAAGCATTAAAACATCCCGAATTGGTTATCAAACTCGAACTGAGAAGACAACATCTCAAAAAGTTTCCGCTTGAAATCTTAAAGTTCACCAATCTTCAATACCTTGATTTAACTAAAAATAATATTGATGAACTTCCTCACGAAATAGGGGAGCTCAAAAACCTTCAATACCTTTCCCTTTCCAAAAACAAGTTGCAGGACCTGCCTGTAGAGATAGGCCAACTTACCAACCTGTTTTACCTCAATCTCAATCAGAATGAAATAGGAACTCTTCCCAATACCATTGGCTACCTGGTTAATCTCAAAACCATTGATATGTGGAGCAATCTCATTGATAAGTTTCCTGATGAGATGGCTAATTTAAAATACCTCCAGTTTATGGACTTGCGGGTAATCATGATTCCTGATAAAGAGCAGGCAAGGTTAAAAAAACTTTTACCTGAAACCAAAATTGAATTCTCTCCTTATTGCAAGTGTCAGCAATAACTTCCAAGGTTTTTTTAGTTTATAAACATGATACTGTTCAGAAAACAGAACACTTAAATAGTGGCATTAAACGATTTATTCATTAGTTTTGTAACCCAATAACCAAACCAATGAGAAAAAAAACGCTTGTATTATTATTTGCTGTTTTATGTCTTTTTGCCTCTTTCATTATGTATGTAATCGGTGACAAATCTTTTCACTGGGAAGAATTCAAGTATCTTTTCTGGATTCCGCTTCCCATTTCAGTTGTATTGCTGATTGCTGCCCAAAGGATAGAAGACAGATAAATATGCGCAAAAAATTTTTATTGTTAATTGTTGCTGTGGTATGCCTTTTTGCTTCCCTGGCCCTGTTTTATATTGCCGAAAATTACGAAACATGGCAATACTTAAAATATTTTTTCTGGATTCCTATTCCTGTTGCACTTTTTGCATTGCTCGAATCAAAAAGGTTAGACCCCTAACCAATGAATTTTCATTTAAAATTCCCGGTTCCTGCACTTACTGAAAAGATAAATTACAACCATTCCTTTTTGTTCATGGGTTCTTGTTTTGCCGAAAACATTGGCAGCACCATGGAAAAATACAAATTCAAATTACAGCTTAACCCTAGCGGAATTGTATATAACCCTGCAAGTATTTCCATCGCCTTACAAAGATACCTTGCAGATTGCAGGATGGAGGACACCGAGTTGTTTTATGAAAACGAAGTATGGAGTTCATGGGAACATCATAGTTATTTTTCTTCTCCTGATAAATCCATTGCACTTGGATGGATGAACAGCGGTATAAGCCTTGCCCATCGCGTTATCAAAAGGGCCGATTGGTTGTTCATCACCTTTGGCTCCGCTTATTATTATAAAAGAAAAGATACGGGAATTATCGTGAGCAATTGTCATAAAGTGCCCCAAAAGGAATTTACCAAACACCTATTAAGCGCAGAGGAAATTGTAAAAGACTATACCACCTTATTTTCTAAGTTAAAAGAGGCCAACCCTGGATTAAAAATTGTTTTTACGGTAAGTCCTGTTCGCTACATTCGTGATGGCGTAATCGAAAACAACAGGAGCAAGGCTATTCTTATCGAATCGATTCATCAGTTAAAAGAGAGACACCCCAATGTATTGTATTTCCCTGCTTACGAACTGGTGATGGACGATTTGCGCGATTATCGTTTTTTTAAGGAAGATTTGGTACATCCCACCAGCCAGGCAATTGATTATGTTTTCGAAAAGTTTATAGAAGCTGCTTTCAGCAAAGAAGCCCGTTTAATTTATGACAGACTTACTTCCATCATCAACGATTATAATCACCGCCCGCTTAACAGTAAATCGGATGCATTTAAAAAATTCAGAACCTCTTATAGAAACAGGGCCATGGCCTTAGAAACCGAGTTTCCTTTCCTGGATTTAAAAGAGTACTATTCTACTACTTTAGAAGAAGACATGGAAGAGAATGAAAATGAGGATTGAAAATTAGTCTCACGCAAAGACGCAAAGAACGCAAAGAAAAATGGTTAACTACGATACAAATTTTGCTTTTTAGACCTCACCCCCGGAGTTCCATAGCCTTCAGGTTAAGGAATTAGTTGAGCCCTGAAAGGGTGTAATATCCCAACAAAGGGCAAAGCCCTTTGAATAAAAAGGAATTTCAATTTTGGAAGCCCTGAAAGGGCGTAATATATTACGCCCTTTCAGGGCTGCTTTTTGTAATTCTATTGTTCTCGACTCATTTCATCCTGCCATCCATATTATGAATAGTGATTTAAGAGATTCTTCTCTTCGCTCAGAATGACAAGCGTTTATAGGGCAGGGGGGAGGAGGGGAAAAACGGCTTTGCCGTTTTTCCCCTCCTCCCAAAAAACAAAATTCCCTGTCATTCTGATTCGCCTTGGCGAAGAAGAATCTAATTTTGAATTAGGGTAGTTTATTAAAATAATTATAAAAATCCTTTGCGTTCTTTGCATCTTTGCGTGAAAAATATCCATCATTTCATCCTGAAAATTATCTTTGCATAAAATAAAGACCATCACCTTATGAGCGCTTATTCCAAAATAACTTCATCCATTCTATCCACCTTGCAGCAAATTGCCGGCAACGACTATGTTTTTTTTGATAAAGAAATTCTTGCTCAGTATGCCCACGATGAAACCGAAGAGTTGGTGTATTTACCCGAAGTGGTAGTAAAACCGGGTACAACAGAAGAAGTAGCTGCCATTTTAAAACTGGCCAACAAGGAATTAATTTCTGTCACTCCCCGAGGAGCAGGCACAGGGCTTAGTGGCGGAGCATTACCCATTTTTGGAGGTATTATTCTTTCCATGGAACGTTTTAATAAAATCATTCAGGTGGATGAGCGAAACCTGCAGGCTACTGTGGAACCGGGTGTTATCAACGAGGTGTTTCAAAATGCGGTGAACGAAAAAGGATTGTTTTACCCTCCCGACCCGGCCAGCAAAGGCAGTTGTTTTTTAGGAGGAAACGTGGCCGAAAGCAGTGGCGGACCTAAATGCGTAAAGTACGGTACCACCAAGGATTATATTTTAAATCTCGAAGTAGTGCTGCCTACAGGCGAAATAATATACACCGGTGCCAACACCTTAAAAAATTCTACCGGCTATAACCTTACCCAGTTGATGGTAGGCAGCGAGGGCACTTTAGGCATTGTTACTAAAATTATTGTCAGGCTGTTGCCTCATCCCAAATACAATTTGCTGATGTTAATTCCCTTTCGCAACCTGGACCAAGCCTGCGAAGCAGTCAGCCAGACCTTCCGTGCAGGCTTTACACCAAGCGCTATGGAGCTGATGGAACGGGATGCATTGCTATGGGTAAGCAGGTTTGTTCAATCGAACGTGATAAAGATAGAAGACGATATACAGGCCCATTTATTAATAGAAGTAGATGGAAACGATATGGATGCATTGATGAAGGAAATGGAAGCCATTGGCGAACTGATGAGCAACTACAACATTGCCGATATTTTATTTGCAGATGCCGAAGCACAGAAACAGGAACTTTGGAAACTGAGAAGAAGAATAAATGAAGCCGTAAAATCCAATGCCATCAGTAAGGAACAGGACACCGTGGTGCCAAGAGCGGAATTACCGGCCCTGGTAAAAGGCATTAAGAAAATAGGAGGGAGGTATAATTTCAAATCCGTTTGTTATGGCCATGCCGGAGATGGCAACCTGCATATCCGCATTATTAAAGGCGAACTGACGGACGAACAATGGGAGGGAAGCTATATTAAAGAAGCAATAGCAGAAATATTTACGCTTTGCAAACAGCTGGGTGGTACCATTAGTGGTGAACATGGAATAGGACTGATACAGCAGGAATACATGAACATTGTTTTTTCTGAAAAAGCCCTAAGTATTCAAAGAGAAATTAAAAAAGTATTTGACCCCAATAACATTTTGAACCCCGGAAAAATGTTTGGGTAAGGGAAGTAAAATGTTAAGTTACCTCCGCTGACTCGAGTTTCCAACTCGTGCCATTTATTTAAAAGCGTCCCGCTTTTTTGTTTTAGCCATTGTTGGTGTTTTCACCAACAACCTTCTTTATTAATTTTGTAGTGAATCAAGTTTGTTGGTGAAAAAATACCCACAAAGGCGGAAACACATAATATGATTCGGCCGGAGACCGGTTAAAATGGACGTAGGGGGACCTTACGCCTCTCAGAAACTTATTATGTTTCTGATTCCCTTTAATTAAAATTATAGTTGGAAACAAATAGCACTGCCGCTGTAGTTACCAATAATAAAATTGTTGCTCTTCTTAGCAGATCATTAAGATCGATTGTTTGTGTAGATGTTTTTCTCATTGTTTTTTATTTGTGTTAATTAATTGCTTCAATTTAATCAATTCGTATATTTTTTGTGTTCGATATGGTTATTTATACCAGACAAACACCTCCATGGTTTCAAAAATAAACAGATTAATTTTGTGTTTATTTTCAAATTTCTGAAACGGTTTTGAAAACCCTTGTACATGGCTCATTTCCTAATTAAGCAAAGGGGGCGCTTCTCCCGTTTATGGGTTGACATATCTACCATCAAAAAGAAATAAAAGTGGTAGGTGGCCCTAATAATATTTGGAAACCCAGAAAAATGTTTGGGTAAAAATAAACATGCCCCAGCGGGAAATTATGAATTAAAAAAATCCCGCTCCTGAAAATGGGCGGGATTTTTTTGAAACAACTTTTTTATTTTGTAGTTAAGCTACTTCGTATTCTACCTTATTTATATTTTTCATTTTCTTTGAAGCATTAAGAACTTCAATGCCGACAATAGAACCTTCGTCATCATAATCTAAAATGATGCCTGATTTTTCTTCGTCACTTTCGTTAATTTTATTATCGCTGAATTGAATGTAGAGTATGTCTACTTCTTTATTATATTTAATCTTCATCTGTTTTTTAGTAATAATTATACTTTCTTTTGTTTTAATTTAAAGTCGGTCATGACCTGCTTTAAATAATTCAAATATTTTTGTTTATCTTGAATAAATTGTTCAGTTAATTCGGTGCGTACTTTGCGCATAAATTCAACGGAATGAAATTCCGGATTTGCCTGATTATTCTTTGTTTCCATAAGTTACTTCTTTAGGGGTTCTAATATCTATTGTTGAAAAACCGTATTTTAAATTAATTGAATTATATTGTCGGATGCGAAAAAAATTTACTCGCTTTTTACTTTTAGTCCCGAAACTTCGGGAGTACTTAGATAATCCGAAATTATTAATTTAAGGTCTCATAACTTTCTCCTCTTTTCCACTTAGCAATTAAGTCTTTTTTAGCTTCTTTAAGTTTAAGAAACGAACCAAGGAATTTCACAGGTTTTCTATTAGGATTTTCAGCATCTTCAATGTAGCAATCAAACATTCCTGATTCGTTAGGAAAATAAGAATTTTCGGGGTGCCTGATACACCATCTACCTGATGAATCGCCATCAAACATATATGTTCCGGCATCTACAATTTCAAATTTTGCTTCCATTGCTATAGTGTTTTAATATGCAAATATAAGATATTTTGACTGTTGATTAAAAAGTTAGAAATAAAATTTGAGATTTCTAAACTCATTCGATTTATTCCTATTTTTACCATCACTTAAACACAAATTAAATGTCCTTACCAACTATTAAACAGCAAACAAAATTTTCCTTTTCTGGTCATGATTCATTTATTTGTAAGCTTTTTTGGTTAAAAAGAGGGTATAACTTTGTTGTTTTCTACAAAATTTTCGATTGAACAAATTTATCACTTAATGAAAAAGAAAGTACGTCATGTCATTGGAATTTCAGGTGGTAAAGACAGCGGAGCTTTGGGTATTTATCTTAAAGATAAATATCCGTCCTTAGATGTAGAATACTATTTTACTGATACAGGAAAAGAATTGCAGGAAACTTATAATCTGATTAAAAATTTAGAAAGCTATTTAGGGAAAACAGTAAATAAACTGGAAGCCGCAAATAAAAGCAATGAAGACCCTTTTGACCATTACTATAAATTGTTTGGGGGGTATCTTCCTTCATCAAATGCCCGCTGGTGTACTAAAAAATTAAAACTTGAACCTTTTGAAAATTATGTGGGTGATGATTATGTAATTTCTTACGTGGGTATTCGGGGTGATGAAGACCGTGAAGGTTATATTTCTAAAAAGCCAAACATTCAATCCATCTTCCCGTTTCGAAGAAACATCTGGAGCGAGGATGTAATTGCAAAGGTATTGAACAATGCAAATATCAAACTTATATTAGGGTATTATAAAAGCACTGTTGATGCTGATAAGTTTCAACGCATTGAAGAAATTGTTATTGAACCTATTTCAGTTAAGTTTTTGCAAGTGCAAAAACTTAATGCTTTGTTGGATTTAGGGATAAAAGAATTTAATAAAGTGGTGTATCAGTTTATTAAAGAAAAAACAGATTATCCATTAGCGCATACCGATGAATTTCCTTTGATTGATAATGAAGATATTTTGGTGCGTGATGATATTTTTAGAATATTGCGGGAGAGCGGAGTGGGAGTACCTGAATATTATGAAAAAATTAAATTTGAAGTGGATGGCAAAGTAGGGGAATATGCACGTAGCCGTTCCGGCTGCTATTTTTGTTTCTTTCAGCAAAAAATTGAATGGGTTTGGTTATTAGAAAATCATCCTGAGAAATTTAAGTTGGCAACCAAATACGAAAACGAAAAAGAAGGTTTTACCTGGAACCAACACGAAAGTTTAAAAGATTTAGCACACCCAAATAGAGTAGCGCAAATTAAGCGTGATTTTCTAAACAGAAAAGAGAAAGAAAAATCAGCTAAATCTCCTTATTTAATAGATATTTTGGATGATACAGAAAGTGGTAGTTGTATTAGTTGTTTTATTTAAAATTTGGTATTTATGAAATTACCAAATTCAAAAGCCCTCCCAATAAATTTATTATCCGCTTGTTTTAACAACACCGTTGCTACCTATAAATTCTATTGGTTTCTGTCAATTCTTCAATCATTGGAAGAAGGAAAAACAAAAATTAATAAAAGAGAATTGTTTTCCAGGATGATTTCCAACGCTTGGTACACTGTAAACTATTTTCATATTTCTTTTGGTAAACAAGATTTAATTCAACAAGCAATTCAAGTTGTAAATGCAAATGAAAATATTGCTATTGATGAAAAGTATCAAATTGTTTTTCAAGAACTTTCTACTACAACAAATAGAATAACAGAAAAACAACTTTGGCATTTCAATAAAAATGTTCCTCATTGGTTTATGAGTCCTTGGTTTCAGAAAATGGAGAGAAACGAAATTTATCAAGAATCACAAAATTTTAAGAATAAATGTTTGTATTCTTTATATGATGATGAAATTGTAATTAATCCCGAATGGAAAAATTATTTAATTGAAAACGCAAGAGTGCTAAAGGATTTTTGTTATTGGAATCTTGCTTTGTTTTTACAAACTAAAAATCCAAATGTTCCAGACATTCCAAACAAGTTGATTAAACCTGCATTAAGAAGCAGTTTAACCCAACAACGAACACAGTTTTGGGATATTGTTTTAAAAGAATTAGGTTCTGTAAAATGTATATATACTGGAAAAAATCTTACCATTGGAAATTATGCAGTTGAACATTTCATTCCTTATAATTTCGTTTCACACAATTTAATTTGGAATTTAATTCCTGCGGATAAAATATTTAATAGTTCCAAAAGTGATAAACTTCCGCCACTTGAAAAATATTTTAATTCTTTTTTTTCTTTACAAAAAACAGCAATTGAAATTGTAAAAACAAAATCTCCAAAAAACAAATTCCTTGAAGATTATTTATCAATCTTTCCCGATACTGATTTAAGTTTTACAAAAGAAAAATACAAAGAAAGAATACAACCACTAATTACCATTGCATCAAATAATGGTTTTGAATTTCTAAAGTGATTCAACAAAATCAATACAACCATCTTACAGCAAAGGAAAGAGATACACTTTCCTTTCCAGCAAAACTATTATTAAATAAAAAGGTTTTAATTGGCGATGTTTTAGATTTTGGTTGTGGCTTTGGAAAAGATGTAGAATTACTAAAAGAAAAAGAAATAAATATAGTCGGCTACGACAAACATTATTTTCCAAAGTACCCAACAAATAAATTTGACACCATCATTTGTTTTTATGTGCTTAATGTTTTGATGCCCGAAGAACAAGCAAATGTATTAATGGAAATCTCTCAATTACTAAAGCCAACAGGCAAAGCATACTTTGCAGTTCGCAGAGATATACAATATGAAGGATTCCGAACTCACAAAATCCATCAGAAGCAAACTTATCAATGCAATGTAAAGTTAGGTTACAAATCAATTTTCAAAAATGAAAATTGCGAATTGTATGAATACAAACATTACAACCAAATTAATAGAAAAGAAAATCCGGATTGTCCTTTTTGTAATCCAAATTCGCAAACCGAATTAATTTTAGAATCGGCTACCGTTTATGCAATCTTTGATAAATTTCCTGTAAGCAACGGACATACTCTAATAATTCCTAAAAATCATTTAAAAAATTATTTTGAACTTACCTTTAAAGAACAATCCGCCTGTTGGTTTATGTTAAACAAAGCTAAAGAAATTTTACAGAAGAAATTCAATCCTGACGGATTCAATATTGGAATAAATATTAATGAAACTGCAGGGCAAACTATTCCACACGCGCACATACATTTAATTCCAAGATACAAAGATGATGTTAAAGAACCAAGAGGTGGAGTGAGAGGAGTGATTCCTGAAAAGAAAAACTATTAACCAATAAAACCTCAATTTAATTTCAAAATATTAATTATTCCAAATATACGATAATAGTATTTCCGTGGTAAGAATTATTTTTTCAAATCCCCGGGGAGTTTCTACTTCAACAAAATATCTCACGCCTACAAATTTATCTTTCACAAAAAGAATTTCTCCGTAATGATAGAGGTAACTTTCAAAGTATGGCATTGTGAATATTATTTTATCGCCAGATGATAATTTAGTTTGCATGTTATGCTTTTTCTTTCCAAAAATAACGAATATATTTTTAAAATTAGCAAATAGAGTGGCAAGATGTTACAAAATAATCTGCACGAGAGGCTCTTGCTGGCTGGTGTTTTAAAAAATGAGGTTTTTTAAAGCATTTAAAAAAACAATAAAAAATGCAGTATTAAATTATAAAACCAGGAAAGGTTTTTCACTTTTCCGGCTAAAGAAAAAGTTACCCGCACCTCGTAAAAAGGTACTACCTTTCCAAAAGGTAGTACCTTTAAAATTCAAACCGTTTCATTATGGTTTCAAAACGTTTCGTTTTGGTTACATAATGTTTCATTATGTTTAAGTAATGATTTAAAACGTGATGATAATGAAAGTAAACCTGCTTACAATGAAATAGAATGAAACGATAATGAAAGTAAACCTGTTTACAACGAAATAGAATGAAACGATAATGAAAGTAAACCTGCTTACAACGAAATAGAATGAAACGATAATGAAAGTAAACCTGCTTACAATGAAATAGAATGAAACGATAATGAAAGTAAACCTGCTTACAATGAAATAGAATGAAACGATAATGAAAGTAAACCTGCTTACAATGGTTTAAAATGAAACGATAATGAAAGTAAACCTGCTTACAACGATTTAAAATGAAACGATAATGAAAAGTAAACGAGACTAAAATGGTATAGAATGATTAAATAATGTTTTATTTCCATTAAGTAATGGTTTATTTCAGTTAAGTAATGGTTCATTTCCATTAAGTAATGGTTTATTTCCGTTAAGTAATGGTTCGTTTCCGTTAAGTAATGATTTATTTCCGTTAAGTAACAGTTCGTTTCCGTTAAGTAATAGTTTATTTCCGTTAAGTGATAGTTCTTTTCCGTTAAGTAATGGTTTATTTCCTTTAAGTAATGGTTCGTTTCCGTTAAGTAATGGTTCATTTTTGCTCAAAAAGGTGCTACCTTTCCAAAAGGTAGTACCTTTAAAAAGGCCATAATACTCTACCTGCCCATATTCCAAATAGCTTTGCTATTTTAGTTTCCGGTTTCAAACAAGCAAAAGCAATATAAATCAGATAGCAGGAAAATAAATTTGAATTCGAATAAACCTCAATTTCCTCACAAAAAACCTAAAAATCTGGAAAAGACAATAATGTGTAGGGAATATGCTTAAAGCTTACCGGAATACATCTAAAAGCTGCTCTAATATCCAAAAAAGTGAAAGAAAAGGATATTAAAGTAACGTAAATACACTTTCCCGCCACTTTAATAGACATTCCCGACACATTAATGTCTATTAAAGTCACCGATTTGTTAATTAAGGTATAAGGAATAGACATTAACTACACCTTTAAATGTATTAAAGTAACCTGAATGGATATTAATGTAACTTAAACAGACATTAAGGCTACTTATAAATCAACTCCCGTGTAATCATGGTTTTGTATCAAAATCCGGCTGAAAATCAATTCGTTTTGGGAATGGAAAAAGTAAAAATGGTTCCATAAACTACTATACAAATTTAGATTCCTTCCCGCACGTGCGGGTTTCGGAATGACAGAATCATTTGTTAGAGAGGGAGATGCTCAAAAAGGTACTACCTTTCCAAAAGGTAGTACCTTTATACTTCATACTACGAAGAGATAAGCGGCCTTTCCAAATAATTATTTTTTATTGTTTCATTAAGTGAATGTCGTGTATTACCCCTGTCAGGGTTTGGAACCCTGACAGGGGTGCAGAACAAACAAAAAGAAAACTAAAAGCCATACCCTATCCGCCTAAACCCGATTGCAGTGGAAATCCTTTTTCTTTTATCCTTCTAAAAGAAAAAGATTGAAGCGAAAAGCGGGAAGACATTAAACTACGAAGAGATAAGCGGCCTTTTCAAATAATTATTTTTATTGTTTAGTGAAGTGAATGGGGTGTATTACCCCTGTCAGGGTTCTAAACCCTGACAGGGGTAGAACAAACAAAACTAAACTAAAAGCGATACCCCGTCAACCTAAACCCGATTGCAGTGGAAATCCTTTTTCTTTTATCCTTCTAAAAGAAAAAGATTGTAGCGTAAAGCGGGAAGACATTATACTACGAAGAGATAAGCGACCTTTTCAAATAATTATTTTTATTGTTTCGTTAAACGAATTGGGAGTATTACCCCTGTCAGGGTTCCAAACCCTGACAGGGTTGCAGGAAAGGGCTATAGATAAGGGATTGTAAATAACCGACTATGTGTAAAACGAAGTTTTCTATCCTTATCTTCAAAGTAATAAAACCTATGATACTATGTGTTTCAATTTTTTCTTATTAGCTTGTAAAGAATCATTTTGAAATTAATAATCTCCTGACTTAATACCGATAGTGCTGTTTTACCCCTGTCAGGGTTCCAAACCCTGACAGGGGAATAAAAAAAAACAAACCCAAATTAACCCCGAAATAAATTTCCATTCCATTGCAATCTGTTATATTTGTTCCCTAATAGTTTTAAGAAAAGAAGATGAATAAAATACTGGTTGCAAACAGAGGAGAAATAGCGCTGAGGGTAATGCGTTCGTGCAGGGAAATGGGAATAAAAACGGTGGCAGTGTATTCGGAAGCGGATAGAAACGCGCCTTTTGTGAAATATGCGGACGAAGCAGTTTGTATAGGGCCTCCGCCTTCTAACCAGTCGTACCTGCTGGGTAATAAAATAATAGAAGTTTGCAAGCAGCTGAATGTGGATGGGATACATCCGGGCTATGGTTTTTTGTCGGAAAATGCGGAGTTTGCACAGGCTGTAAAAAAAGCAGGATTGATATTTATTGGACCTACAGCAGAAGCCATGCGAATGATGGGGGATAAGCTATCGGCAAAGGCTGCCGCAAAAAAATATAAAATACCGATGGTTCCGGGTTCGGAAGGAGCTATTACTTCGGTAAAGGAAGGAAAGGAAGTGGCGGTGGCTACCGGTTTTCCTATCCTGATAAAAGCAAGTGCAGGGGGAGGAGGCAAGGGAATGCGGATAGTTGAAAACATTGACGAGTTTGAAGAACAGATGAAACTGGCGGTGAGTGAGGCTACTTCGGCCTTTGGCGATGGTTCTGTTTTTATAGAACGATATGTGGCCGGCCCGCGTCATATTGAGATACAGATATTGGGCGATACGCATGGTAACATTGTGTATTTGTTTGAGCGCGAATGTTCGATACAAAGGCGCCACCAGAAGGTGATTGAAGAAGCTCCTTCGTCAGTACTTACTCCCGAAATACGCAAAGCGATGGGCGAATGTGCGGTGAATGTGGGCAAAGCCTGCGACTATACCGGGGCTGGTACGGTGGAGTTTCTGCTGGATGAAAACAAGAACTTTTATTTCCTGGAAATGAATACCCGCCTGCAGGTGGAACATCCGGTGACGGAAATGATAACGGGTGTGGATTTGGTGAAGGAACAGATAAAAGTAGCAAGGGGAGAAAAATTATCGTTTAAGCAGGAAGATTTACGGATCCATGGTCATAGCCTGGAAGTACGCGTGTATGCCGAAGACCCGGCCAATAACTTTTTACCGGACATTGGCAAACTGGTTACTTACAAGCGCCCGCAAGGGTTGGGAGTGCGAGTGGACGATGGTTTTGAAGAAGGAATGGACATTCCTATTTATTACGACCCGATGATTTCCAAGCTTATTTCGTTTGGAAAGGACAGGGAAGAGGCCATTAACCGCATGATTCGCGCTATTGATGATTATAAAATAATAGGGGTGGAAACCACACTTCCGTTCTGTAAATTTGTTTTGAAACACCAGGCGTTTACGTCAGGTAACTTTGATACGCATTTTATTAATCACTACTTTAAGCCGGAAATGCTTATTACCGAAAACGAGGACGAAGCCATTATTGCTGCCTTGTTTGGTGCCAAGCTGATGAATGAAAACAAGGCCAGCCTGGCAGTTAATAAGGAAGAAACTACCGAAATTTCGAAATGGAAAGCGAATAGGTTGTAATTGTTTTTGCGCAACCTTACTTACCAATTTCGTCATTGCGAGGAACGAAGCAATCTCTATAATGTCCTTTCGCAATGACGTTGATTTTATTTTTCAGAACTGACTTTTAGACTTACAATAATTTTTTTTATTTGGGCGTGCCCTCCGATGAAGAATCGGAGGTCGGGCTTTCCGCTTCAATCTTTTTTGTGAAGAACAAAAAAGGATTTCCGCTTTAATCCCTCACGCGGGGCTGCCCAAGTGCTCATTTCATAAATATTTTAATCAGCCCTGAAAGGGCGGACTATCTTAACATAGGGCATAGCCCTATGCAATAAATAAGAAGCAAACTTAAGAGCCCTGAAAGGGCGAAATATATTTCGCCCTTTCAGGGCTTTGGATAACCAATTTGTTCCTCACACAGGGCTTTGCCCTATGTTTAGGTATGACGCCCTTTCAGGGCTAAACAACAAATTTTTTATAGTACTATAGTTTAGAATAGTAAATCATTTTTTATCTTTTCTAATCACTTTTCTGCGCTTACAGTCCCGATTTTCTTTCGGGGTACCATTTTTTATTCCCCCTGTCATTTTATTATTTTAAACTTAATTAACTCCTTTCGCGTTTTTTCATACTTTATTTGGTAGTACCTTTGTATTACCGATTAACTAAATGAAAAAATACATTCTCTTTTTTCTTTTTCTTTTCCCTCTATTGGTTCATTCTCAATCCGACACCGTTATAAAAGGAATTTCAGTACCGTTAAATGGTTTCAGGGTAAAAGCCATTCTTTACCAGGGCGACACCATGCCTTATGTAACCCTTGAACCCATTATCTGTTACACCGACAGAGTATTTAAAAACAAGAAACAAAAAGCAGCCTGGGACCGATTAAAGTATAATGTGAAAGTGGTGTATCCTTATGCTATACTTGCTGCTGCCAAACTTAAGGAATACGACAGGATATTGGCCACCTTGCCGGAAAATCAAAGAAAGGATTATACCGAAGCGGCAGAAAAACAGCTGAAAGAGCAATTTGGAAAGGAACTTCAAAACCTTACCACCACACAGGGAAGGCTATTGGTAAAATTGATAGATAGGGAAACAGGCAAAACCACCTACACTATTGTAAAAAGTATGCGGGGCTCTTTCTCTGCCTTTATGTGGCAAAGTGTGGCATTGATGTTTTCTTCTAACCTGAAGCAGGAGTATGACGCTGATGGAGATGATAAAAACATCGAACAAGCCATTCGACTGATTGAAGATGGCGCATTTTAAAAGGTGAGCAAATAAAAATCCAAAACTAATTTGCATTTTTCGAGGAGATTCTTCTCTTCGTTCAGAATGACAAATTCCGTTTATTATAGATGTGGTTTCGGCTGCGAAGCAGCCGCACCGCATCCTCTCATGACATCCATAGCCTTGTCATTCTGATTCGCCCTGACGAAGAAGAATCTAAATTAAAATGACTTTCAAATAAAAATCCCGTTCAACATTTCTGTTGAACGGGATTCTTATTTTTATTACTAATAACTAATGGCCAATGGCCATTGACCAATAAACTACTTCATCACCACTAATTTTCTCATTACTTTATTTCCATCCACATTTATTTTGCAGGTGTATAATCCAGCATTCAATGATTCTGAATTGATGCTTAATTTTCCGCTATGCACCTGGTTATTCAGGTTTCTGCTTTCCACCATTTTACCCTGAACATCATACATTTCATAAGATAAAGAGTTAACATCAGCAGGTAAATCAAAATTTAAAACAGAATACGAAGTGGAAGGGTTTGGAGAAAACTGTCCGAAATAATCATTCATGGTTACTTCATTTACGCCTTGTCCCGGCACTTTGGCTATGGTTACGTTAATCATAAAGTCCAGAGATTCTCTTGCACGATAAGTAGCCCATGTACCATTTACCACTTCAAAAGTGCGGTTGGAAAAAGGTGCGATGGAATCTTCACCCAAAGCTACTCCAAGGCCGTTCATGGACCATGCAACATATACCCCACCCGAATTGATTTGAATAGGGTTGGTAGTAGTTAAGGTATTCCATGATGCAGGAATAGTAGTGCCCGCTGCCATGGTTACTGAATCTAACAAACTGCCGGGTGTATTTGCCACACCATTATCATCATATACCATCATCGAAAAACCAACAGCATTCGGGTCAGTTTCTATATAAGAATGTAATTGAGTTAATAAACAAGGATAAAAAGGAGGTATAAAATAATAACCTGCACCGCCATTTCCTCCTGACCAGCTCAATCCGCCAATAACACCGTTAATACCACTATCAAAAGAAAGGCGAACATTGGCAGTAGTAGTATCGACCACATGCAACTCCTGTATTTTTGAATTATTACTTGGAGTAATGTCTCCTATATATTGTGTACTCGATTGATAAGTATACAAGCCCTGTGTGGTAGGATTCCATGGAGTAGTCATGTTTATCGTTTGAGTTTGTCCGGGAGTTAAGGCGTTACTCATCATAGTTTGTTGCACCTGGATTCCTCCAAGGTTGTCCATCACTCTTGAAAATACATTAAATGCAGGCAAGTTCTGATTACCTGTATTTTTTACAGAGGTACTCATTACAAATGGAGTAGGGGTATTCTTCGAAATAAAAACCCCTCCTGTTTCAGGGTTATTGTTAGAAACGGTAGAAGCATCCGAAACCTGGTAGGTGGTGCTTGCCGGATAATAAAACTTAATGGCCATGCCTGCAGAAGGAAGTGTGTTAACCATTGGCATTAAACCAATATTTCCGGAATTGTTTTCAATCCCCACCGTAACTCCGTTTCCGGCAGCAGGAAGTGCTGTTGCTCCAACTTGTTCTTTATACTGAAAGGTAATGGAACTGTCCACTGCAGATAAAATAATCTGGAAGGTATTGTTACCTGTATAATTAGGAAGGGTCATTTGATAAAAAGGAACATTGATGAACGATATAATTAAGGTATCCTGTGCCGCATTGCTCCATCTCCAGCATTCAGCAGTATCAAGCGGAAAGCCGCTAACTGCAGGCGCATTGAAATACAAATCGGAAGCCATGGCAGCTATGTAATTATTTGTTCCGCTTGCCAATGGGATGTTAGGAAAGCCAGAAGCCAGTGTTCCATTGGTGAAACCAATATAACCATTGGAACCAACCCAGAATTGAGTTACATCATACCAATAGTAATGAAAAGGAAACCCGACAGGAAACGAACCAACTATATTGTCGTCAGACAGGAAGCGCACATTTTGAGAACCTGTTAAAGGTACAATGTCAATCCAGTTATAAACCGGTCCGCCCACGGCAAAGTTGTTTTTCCAGGTATAACCATATACGTCAGGTCCGCCCGAAGTTTGTGCATTCAGTAAGTTTAAACTTACAAGGCAAAAGAAGAATAGTGTAGCAATTTTTTTCATGTATTTATTTTTAATGGTTAGAATGAACAAATGTAAATATTTTTTTTCAGAAGATAAATTAATAAGACGAAGAGTTGATTTTTGTATTTGGAAAGGTCTTAAGGGAATAGTTTTATTTTTCGTAACCGTTAGAGGAATAAAATGCTTTCACCTGCTCTCTTAAATTATACCTTGAACTCATTACTTCACCATAAGCACCGGTAGTTCTTAATGCAATAATATCTCCTCTGAAAGTTTCCGGTAAAATAACAGCTTTCCCAAAACAATCTGCCGACTCACATATAGGACCTACCACATCGTATTTAAAAATTGGGGATACCTGAACTTTTTCCTGCTTCCTATCTGTTTCTGATTCCTGTTGTTGTCGCGAAAGGTTTTCAATTTTATGATAAGCCTGGTACAAAGCAGGGCGCAATAACTCGGTCATTCCTGCATCCAGAATTATGAAATTAGTATTCATTCCTTTTTTTATATACACTACTCTTGAAATAAGAGTACCACATTGCGCCACCAATGACCTTCCTAATTCGAAATGAACTTTTTGGCCAGGAAGTATTTTTAAAAAATCATGGAATATTTTGAAATAAGTTTTAAAATCAGCGAAACGATAACCATCAGGATTATGATAATCAACTCCCAATCCACCACCAACATTAACGTTTTCTATTTTAATATTTCGTTGGATAAACCAATTTTGAATTTCATTTATCTTCAGGCATAAACTTTTATAGCTATTCAAATCGGTTATTTGTGAGCCGATATGAAAATGCAAACCGATAAGTTTTAAACTGGTAAGCGATTTCAGCTTTTCAACAACAGCTTCCAACTCCCACATATTAATTCCAAACTTATTTTCTTCTAATCCCGTGGTAATGTACTTATGGGTATTGGCATTTACATTTGGATTAATACGTAATGCTATGTCTGCTATTTTATTTTTTGAAAATGCAAGTTCATTTATCACTTCCAGTTCCTGTAAACTTTCGCAATTAAAACAAAAAATGTTTTGCTCCAATGCATAATTGATTTCATTATCTGTTTTTCCAACACCAGCAAATACAATGTCTTTTGCATTGAATTGACATTCGATGGCTTTTTTTACTTCATTGCCACTGACACAATCAGCACCTATCGAAAAGGATTTAATTATATTCAGAATCTCATCATTAGTGTTTGCTTTTAAAGCATAATGAATAATAAAATTGTATTTCTCACTTTCTGATTTAACGAGTTGAAGCGTTTGCTTTAAAACTTCCAAATCATAATAATAGAAAGGAGTAGGGTAGGAGTTGAATTTTTGTATAGTTTCTCTGTAGAACATATTTGATTAAAATAATCCATTGTTTAACGCTACCAGTGCATCCTTTTTTAGTTTTGTATCAACCAGTATGGAAATATTGTTCTCGCTGCCTCCATAGGATATCATCCGGATAGGAATATTTTTTAATGCTTCAAAAATGCTGACAGCATATCCTTGTTTTTCAGCAGTAAAACTACCCACTATGCATACTATTGTTAAATCAGTATCAATTTCAACAGAACAAAACTCCTTTAGCTCGTTCACAATTAAATCAATGTTTTTAGTATTGTCTATTGTCAACGAAACAGCTACTTCAGAAGTGGTAATCATGTCAATCGGGGTTTTGTATCTTTCAAAAATTTCAAAAACAGCGCGCAAAAACCCGTATGCTAATAACATTCGGGCGGACTTGATATTTATAGCTGTAATTCCGTCTTTAGCGGCAACTGCTTTAATACTATCACCGGTAGTTTTAGAACTGATAAGAGTACCCTTTGCTGAAGGTTGCATGGTGTTTAATAAACGAACCGGGATATTGTTCATTTGTGCCGGAAGAATGCAGGTAGGGTGAAGTATTTTAGCACCAAAATAAGCTAACTCAGCCGCCTCATCAAAAGATAATTCTGAAATAGGATGGGTGTTTTCTACAATTCTGGGGTCGTTATTATGCATCCCATCAATGTCTGTCCATATTTCTATTTCTCTTGCCTTAACTGCTGCACCAATTATTGTTGCTGAATAATCGCTTCCCCCACGTTTTAAATTATCAATTTCACCAAATGAATTTCTGCAAATATAGCCTTGAGTGATAAACAATTTTCCATTTGGATATTTTGCTAATTCGGTACGACAATTCATTTCAATGTACTTCATGTCAGGCTCTTCATTCTGATCTGTCCGCATAAAATTGAGAGCAGGAAGCAACACAGAATCAATATTTTGTTCCTCCAGATAATAATGAAATAAGGCTGTTGAAATTAATTCACCTTGCGCCAGCACCGTGCGTTCTTCATTAACTGTGAACAAATCAATAGTAAACATGCGTAGATAATCGAAGTGAGATTTTATTAATTCTTCCGCTTTGTTCAGGCATGGAACTGTTTTGTATAATTCTTTTATTACCTCTTTATATTTATTCTCCAGTTGGTTGATAAGAGCAGTTGCTTTTTCGTTATTATGTTCAAATAAAGAAGCGGCAATCTCAACAAGATGATTGGTAGTACCGCTCATTGCTGAAAGCACAACAATTTTAGGGTTTCCATCATTGATTAAATCAACAAGTGCCTGCATTCGTTTTGCAGTTCCTACAGATGTTCCACCAAATTTCAGTACTTTCATTTATTCAAACTGTTTAAAATTTTGTCAGTGGCACCGGTTCGACTTTGCACATAATATTTTGCAATATGCGATGCTGTTTGTAACACCATTTTATCATCAAGCAATTGCATGGTTTTTTCAAACCCTGTTGAATCGGTTACGGAGAATGCTCCACCAAGATGAATCAATTCTTTTGCTTCATTAAATTTATGATAATTGATTCCGAAAATAACAGGTAAACCAAAAGTGGCTGCTTCGAGTATATTATGAATGCCTTTTCCGAAACCACCCCCTATATAACCTATCTGACCATATTGGTAAAGAGAGGACAATATCCCGATATTGTCAATAATAAGTACATCTGCAGAGTTAATATTTTCATTATTGGCTTGCGAATACCGGATTGTTTTCAGTTTGGAAAATTGTTCCATAACTGATAGAATATGGGCTTCGTCAATTTCGTGTGGAGCAATGATTATTTTAAAATTACTGAAATCAACCTTACTTGCCGAAATCAGTTGTTCGTCTTCTCGCCAGGTACTGCCACAAACAAGGGTCATTTTGTTGCCAACAAATTTACTTACCAGTTCATTTTGTTTTACATTTTTTGCAATGTCATTTACCCTGTCAAAACGGGTATCACCCGTAATAGTGATATTGGTAAAACCTTTTAGTTTCAAAAGGTCTGAAGAGAGTTCGTCCTGCAAATAAAAATGAGTAAAACATTTTAATTGCTTTGCAAACCAGTTTCCATGTGATTTAAAGAAGTAATGATCCTGCCGGAATATACCGCTTACCAGATAGGTTGGAATTTTTTTTCTTCTTAACTCATTCAGGTAATTAAACCAGAATTCATATTTCACAAAAAATACTTTTACCGGTTTGATGGCTTCAATAAATTTTCTTGCATTTGCAGGTGTATCTATTGGCAGATAATAAATATAATCAGCACCTGCATAGTTTTTTCTTATTTCATATCCCGAAGGGGAGAAGAACGTCAGTACTATTTTAGAATCCGGATAAAGTGTTTTGTATTTTTCTATCAGTGGTCTTGCCTGTTCAAATTCACCCAATGACGCACAATGAAACCAAATGGTTTCTCTGTCGGTAGGCTTTAATTGGACAACTTGTTTTTTTCTTCCCGTTACCCATAGCTTTGCTTTGGAGTTGAACAGGGAAGCAATATGAATTGCCAGCGAATAAAGATAAATGGAGAAGTTATATATAAGCCTCATAACTCAGTTGCTGATTGCCTGATAGGATTAAAGGAAGCACGTCACTATTAATGTGTATAATATTCCTGTGGTGGTTTTTTGTATAATGGCAAAATCCACATTAATCTTGCTCCGTATAAAATATCAATTCGCTTTTTAGAATCGTGTTCCATAGTGTCGTAATTATAACTTCTTCTGTTTTGAGTAAAGCCCTGCAGACATTCCAAACCTATATATAAATTGGTGAGTCGGTTGTTACTTAAATAGAGATATCCCAGGTTTTCAGTAAGCAAAAAACCATTGGTTAAACGGTCGTATCCTTTTTTATATTCCTTTGATAATTGTGGTACATCGTTTCCTATTACTTCTATTCTTATTTTATGCTGAATAAATCCAAACCCCATATTAAACAGTAATCCCGAATTAGGATTTGGTTTTTTGAAATGCAATAATCCTCCCAAAGTGCCTGAAACAGTAAAACCACGTTCCCACAAACGTACATCAGAAATGGTACCTTCGCTGTTAATAATATAACCTTCGGGTGTAGAAATATTGGCAAACATATCCTCCTTTACTTCTTTCCCGAAAATATAACTGCCATTTATTCCGACAATAAGATTGGAGCGGCCTTTAAAATCTACATTCAACTGAACAGAGGAAGAGTTTCCGAAGCGGGAAAGTAAATCTCCGGCAGCCAAATGGTAGCCATAAGATAAACCAATCATTGGAGTGGAAATAGTGGAATCTTTAATACTTACCTGTGCCGAACCAAAACAGGTATAAAGAAGAAAAACGGTTAAAAATACTTTTTTCATTGCGCTATATAGTCGGCAAATATACTCTTTTAACTTCAACTGGTAGAGAATGGAAAGTCTTCAGAAAGAAATAAATGTTTTAACTAATGCCCTGATTGATTGACCACATCAGGATTTCCCATTTTGCCGGAACGGTAATCGCTGTAACATTTTTTAATTTCTTCTTCTGTGTTCATTACAAAAGGTCCGTAGGCATACACTGTTTCATTATGCGGTTGCCCGCCAAGCATCAATAGTTCGGCATCTTCGGCACTGAATACGGTTACATCCGATTCGTTTCTTTCAAACAATACTACCTGGTTGGTTTTTATTTCCTTTCTTCCTTCGGTTTCAATTTTTCCTTTTATTACATATATAAAAGCATTGTGATTGGGGTTAGTTGGGATAGTGAGTTTACAACCTGCTTTCATATTTATATGATAATAAAACACCGGAAAAAGTGTTTCTATTTTAGATTTTGCTCCAAACAACTCTCCAAGTACCACACGGGCTGTATAATCTTTTCCGCTGATGTCAGCCATTTTATCGAGCCGGTGAACATCGGTGGCAGGGTCAATGAATTTATATTTGGAAGGCATATTGAGCCATATCTGAAAACCATGGTACAAACCTCCGTCATCGTATAGTTTTTTTCCCGTTTCTTCCATGTGGATGGCTCCTTTTCCGGAAGTAAACATCATAAAATCTCCTTTACCAATCTGGAAATCGTAATTCAAACTATCCCTGTGGTGTCCGTTTCCCGAAAGAAAATAAGTAGTAGGAATAATGCCTGCGTGCGGGTGAGCATCCACTCTCAGCGGTTTATCTTTTGGATTAACAGTAACAGGACCAAACTCATCGAAAAAAACATAAGGCGAAACATAATCATTGTTATCTCCCGCAAAGGCACGAAGAACAGGCAATGTACCCACCATGGTTTTGCTTGCATTTATTACACCATGCACTTTTCTTACCTTTTCAGTTCCCACTAAACCCGATGCTGCTTTTAATAAATCGGGTATAACTGCCGTGGCACCTATTATCGCAGAGCCTTTTATAAACTGTCTTCTTTCCATAATTTCGGGGTATAAAATATTAATTTACAAAGGTAAATGTTTTTCGATTCAAATGGTTAGTGCAAATGCCACCTTTTAATACATAGAGTTTGATAAAATAAAAATTGTATTTTTGAAACAAAATAAAATCACCATGAATAAAAACAGGTTGGAAGCTTTTAGTGACGGAGTATTGGCCATCATCATTACCATTATGGTGTTGGAAATAAAAATACCACATAGCAGCGAGTGGGCAGAACTGAAGCCATTGATATTTGTATTTATCAGTTATTTTTTAAGCTTTTTGTTTGTGGGTATTTACTGGGGCAATCATCACCATTTATTACATTCAGTAAAGCAGGTTTCTTCTGGCCTTATCTGGGCCAATCTTAATTTACTTTTCTGGCTATCGCTTGTGCCCTTTGCCACAGGTTGGATGGGAGAGAATCAGTTTGCCTCTAATACGGTGGCATTGTATGGGGCACTTTTGCTGGTTTGCGGAATTGCGTTTACCATTTTGCAAAAGCAGGTGGAAAAACATGCCAAGGATGTAGATGCATTAAAAGATGCTTTTGCTAAATTAAAAAGAAAGGGAATAGCTTCCTTAATTATGTATTCATCGTCAATTCCCATTGCCTATGTATTTCCGGCAATTTCGGGGGTATTATTTTTATCCGTTTCCATCATCTGGCTTATTCCCGATAAAAACATCGAAAAAGCGCTTTCCAAAGGAGAGTAATTACCAGAAATAAACCAAAAGATTGGGAACCTTATGCTAAAGTAGCATTAACGGTAATAGTAGCATTCAATAGTTTTGAAACCGGGCAATTTGCTTTTGCATCTGCCACCAATTCGTTAAACTTTTCAACTTCCAAACCACTTGCTTTTACTTTTGTTTCCAATTGAATTTCAGGAATAGCTCCGTTATCCAATATTACTGTAGCAGTGGTATCAATGCTATCGGCTGTGATGCCTGCTGCCTGCAGGTTAAAAGCAAGTTTCATACTGAAACAGCCTGCATGTGCTGCCCCTATTAATTCTTCAGGATTGGTGCCTATTCCATCTTCAAATCGTGATTTGAATCCGTATTGCGAATCTTTTAATACTCCGCTTTGAGTGCTGAGTGTTTCTTTACCGTCTTTTCCTGAGCCTTCCCAGTGTGCGGTTGCTGTTCTTTTTATTTGCATGGTTATTTATTTTTAAAAATTAAATGCGAAGGTATGTAAATATAAAAAAGCATGTTTCGTTTGTTTACAACTTTTATTAAGGAATTACCAAACGCCTCACCCCTTAATCCCCTCTCCAAAGGAGAGGGGGTTGCAGCAGGGCATCGTAAAATCTTTTAAGTTAAGTCACCCCTCTCCTTTGGAGAGGGGCCGGGGGTGAGGCGATTTAATATGAAGGTATTTATAACTATCAAATAAATAATTATTTTTGTCGGCTTTCATTTTGTTTTGAAGAGCGTATATATATTATGAAATCAAACGAAAAAAGGAAAGGAAATAATAACCAGGCAACTACTAAAATGCCAACCGAAAAAAGAGGTGCAAGCTTAACACCTTTACAAAATGGCAAATGGTGGAAAAACAGGAACACTGTTTTGTTGTTGCTTGCTGTGTTGGTTATTACCTGGGTGGTTATTTCTCCAAACCTGAAAGCAGATTTTGTAAACTGGGACGATGATGAAAACGTATATAAAAACGAAAACGTTACTTCCTTTAATGTGCATGGCATATTCACCACTCCTGTTATCGGGAACTATAATCCGCTTACCAATTTAACCTTTGCGGCCGAATATCATTTGTTTAAAGAACAACCTTTTTATTATCACCTGGATAATAATATTCTGCATCTCATTAATACATTTCTTGTTTTTATTCTTATCCTGCTTCTTGGTATGCAGCCGGTCTGGGCATTGTTCGTGGCATTGCTTTTTGGCATACATCCCATGCATGTGGAATCGGTAAGTTGGGTAACGGAACGAAAGGATGTGCTCTTTGGCATGTTTTATCTTTTGTCGGCTGTATGTTACCTGCTTCATTTTAAAACAAGAAAAATAAGTTACCTCGCACTTACTTATTTGTTTTTTATTTTATCCCTGTTTTCCAAAATTCAGGCGGTATCGCTTCCGCTTACTTTATTACTGTTCGATTACCTCTTGCAACGACCTTTAAAAATAAAACTCATCATCGAAAAAATTCCCTATTTCCTTTTATCGTTAGGTGTCGGATTGCTGGGCATTTATTTTCTTCGCAAACAGGGCTCCATCGACCCGAACGTATATAGTTTTGTGGAACGAATACTGATGGGAACTTATACGCTCTGCGTTTATCTTGCAAAAGCACTGGTACCTTACGAAATGTCAACCATCTATCCTTATCCTAAAACCGGGGAGTTCGAATGGTTTTATTACATCACTCCTTTTATTCTCATTGCATTGGGTTATTTAGTTTACCGAACCATTAAACATACAAGGGCTGTAGCATTCGGAGTATTGTTTTTCCTGGTCAATGTCATCTTTGTTATCCAGGTGGTTTCGGCAGGGCAGGGCTTTATTGCCGACCGCTTTACCTACATTCCTTACATTGGTATTTTTTATGTTTTTGCTTTTGCACTAAGCAGGTTGTATGAACAACGAGCCGCCCTGAAACCGGTTATCATTGGCTTTACACTTATTGTTTCGCTGGTGTATGCCGGCATTGCCCGAAGCCATACAGCAGTCTGGAAAAATACCGAAACCTTATTTACTTATGTGCTCGATCATCATAAAAACGTGGCAACGGCCTATTGGAACAGGGGAAATTATTACCGCGATCATAAAATAATTGATAAAGCCATTGCAGACTATTCCTATTTATTAAAAATAAAACCGCTGGAAGGGCCCGGATACATCAGCCGTGGCAAGCTTTATTTCGATACCAAGGAATTTGACAAAGCCCTTGATGATTTTAACATTGGCCTTAAATACGACCCACAAAATAAAGATGGATACTCCAACCGGGCCGGAATATATACCATGCGCCAGCAATTCGACCTGGCCATGCAGGATATAAACAAAGCACTGAGCCTGGACCCGACTATGAAAAACGGCTACCGAAACCGCGCCATTATTTATTTTAACCGAAACGATTACGAAAACACCATCAAGGACCTGGACAGTTACCTTACCATGGTGCCGGACGATGCAGCCGTTTTTGATATGCGCGGGCTTTGCAAATTTCGCCTGAAAAAGTACGATGCCGCTTTACAGGATTTTAATACTGCCATTGGTTTAAAAGCCGACATGGCTTCGTTTTACGAAAACAGGTCGCTGGCACTTTGGAAAACCGGCAACAAACCCTCTGCCCTGGAAGATGTAAAAAAAGCACAACAATTAGGTTCAAAAATTACCCCTGCTGTGCTGGAGAGTTTGGATAAAGAGAAGTAAAGGAAACTGTTTTTTATTTTTCTGAAAATAAAAAAGTCCGAAGTAATGGTTACTTCGGACTTTGTATTTATTACTAAAAACTTTTATTTACTGAACGTAAATTTTTACAGGGTTTGATAAAATAACCTGTCTTACTGTTCCTTTATGAGCAACTGTAATTTCGTATTGATGTCCTGAAATTAAGCCATCCAGGGTGATGATATGTTTCTGAGCAAAAAAATCTTTGTCCTCTGTTCTATCGGTAAGGTCTTTCCAATACACCATTGTGCCAATTGATTTTTCGTAAGTAATAATATTTATTTCGGCTTGCCCCGGAATGCTGGAAGTGATTTTTGAAATTACCGCCTGCGGCAAAACGCCTAACGGAGTGCCTTCTTCGGTTAATATACCTCCTGAACTTAATAATTTTGCTCTGTCGTGAGCAGCTTGTGTGTTCACCTGGTCGGCCACCGATTTATAAGATGCTATTACTAAAATCTGGGCATCATCTGCCAGTTGAATTTTTACATGGTCGCCACTTATTTCGCCTGCACTGTTAAGCGACACCCAGGTGTTATAGCGCGAAACAAGCAAGGTGTAAGTGGTTCCTGAAAATGTAAAATTGGTGTTGTCTGTCGGGTTCGACCCATTAATAAGGTTCAATCCGTTTGTTTTTAATTCTTCTTTGTTCCATGTGGAAGCATCTGTTAAAATGTCGAGTGTGTTCATCTTTTTTGTTTTTAAATTGTTAAACTTTTTATTAATTATTAATTTAGTGGCACAAGTATCGGAAAAATAATTCAAATTGTAAAATATTTCCGACACTTTTTATGTTGCTAATGAACTGACATGGGTACTGTTACCGATAAAATATACAAAGAGATTAAGAGTAGAAACCTTAACATTACTGAATTTGCAAATGCCATTGGCTTGTCTCGCGATACCATTTATAATCTTTCGGACGAAACAATAAAATATGCTACTATTAAAAAAATAGCAGCAGTTTTAAAACTTCCCATTTCATTTTTTATAAATGATGAAACGGAAGAGAAGCAAAAAAATTTGAAAACCGGAATAAAAAAAGATACGGTGACAGAATTATTAGAAAAACAAACCCGACTGCTCAATGAACTTAAAAGTATAAACACCGATTTGAAGCAAGAGCTTAATAAATCAAAAAAGAAATCGAAATAAGGAGTAAATATTGAGTTCCACTTATCCGAAACATCCTTCCATTTTTCCGAAACATCTTTCCATTTATTGAAAAAGTCCTTCCATTTATCCGATAAGTGGTTCCATTTATCCAATAAGTGGTTCCACTTATCCGATAATTGGAACTCATTTTATTAAAATTACAGGCAGTTTTTGGGTAAATGTTTGGGTGTTTTGGGTGGGTGGGTGTGTTTATGTGTTTGTTTTGTAGGTGGTTAGGTTATTTTTGAAAAATTAGCCACGAGTGACTTAGCGGAAATAATAAGAATTGATTAGTTTTGGACAATAAAAAATTAAACCAACATTAATGAAAAGATTTTACATACTGATTTGGGTAAGCATTATTTTAACAATGGAATCTTGTCAGATATATCATTTGCTTTATAAAATAAATACAGATTCGTCATTGAAGGTAGAAAAAAAATATATAGTTTATGAAAATGATACACTCTCTATAACATATAATTTCTGGGCGGAGAAAGGAGTTCTTTCTTTTGCAATATTTAATAAGACAGATAAACCACTTTATCTTGATTGGAAAAAGAGTTCTTATATACTTAATTTACAAAAATTGAACTTTTGGGAGGATGAAACTTCAGTAAAAATCAGTTCCATTTCAAATAGTTATTTATATAATGGATACAGAAACCCTGTTTTACCTTATCAATATGTTGGTCAAACTAACTCTACAAGTTCTGGACTTGAAACAAGACCTGAAAGAATTTCCTTTATTGCACCTAAATCATTTATTTCAAATTCAAAATATATTTTGCTGAATGATAGAATTAACTTTCAAGATAAAATTATTATAAGAAAGCATGATGCAATAAAATATAGGGCAAAAGATTCTATCACTATTTATCAAAAAAAGTATAATGAATTAAATTCACCATTAAATTTTAAAGTTTTTTTGACCTTTTCTACAAAAGAAAATTTTGATGATAGTGAGTTTTATGTAACTAATAAATTTTATCTATCCGAAATTACAGAACTTCCAAATTCAGAATATTTCTATTCAGATATAAATGAAAGTGCCAATTATTTTTATTTTGAATATCCGCAAAGTCAGAGTATGAGCAAACTCTATTGGTAATTTTATTAAAGGTTCCACCTTTTTAAAAGGTGGAACCTTTAGAATAAACAAAACTCATTTTGGAAATGAGATGAGTTTCTAATTTAATAATGAAATTTACAGGAGATAATAATAATAGTGTTTTGGGTAACCTGGTAAACCAATCCATGTTCTTTATTTATTCGTCTGCTCCAGTATCCGGCCAAACCATGCTTAAGGGGTTCAGGTTTGCCAAGTCCTGTAAATGGGTCTTTTCGGCATTCATCAATAAGTGAAACGATTTTCAGAAATATTTTTTTGTCTTTTTTCTCCCACTCCAAAAATTCTTTCAGAGCATCTTTCTCAAACTCCACTTCTTTCATTAACGAAGATATTTATCGATATCAACTTTAATCGTTTTACCTCCTTTTACATTTTTTACAGCTTTTTCCAAGTGCTTTCTGTTAGCTTCTGTAGAAAGCAGATACTCTGTTTCGTCCATTTCTTCTTCTACCGAAATGGTAATTCGCTTGTTTTTAAACATAGCTTTTATGCCTTTAATAAATTTTTCGTCCAGCTCGTTGGCTTTAATATGAAATGATGTGTACATAATAAAATAAATTAAAAATTATAAGAAACACAAAGATAACTAATGAAAAAACACAAAACTAAATTACCACCACCTCCCCACCAAATCCACCAGCAAAGCAGTTTGTTTGGCTTCTTTTACTTCATGCACTCTTAAAATTTTTGCTCCGCTGAGTAAACAAAAAACATGGAGTACAGAGGTGGCGTTCAAAGCATCTTTCGATTTAATATCCAGGGCTTTTGTTATCATCGATTTGCGGGAAATTCCCATCATTATGGGCTGTTCAAAAAT
This sequence comes from Bacteroidota bacterium, assembly GCA_947479085.1. GTDB lineage: Bacteria > Bacteroidota > Bacteroidia > 2-12-FULL-35-15 > 2-12-FULL-35-15 > 2-12-FULL-35-15. The sequence goes on from CANJYB010000009.1 coordinate 48,613, forward strand.
ATTTTCCAATTGTAAATGTCCTGTCAACTTATAATTTTGTTCCAGTGTTTTTCCAAAACCAATGCCCGGGTCAATAATAATTTTAGAAAACCCCAACTTAGTAAGGCTCTTAATTTTCGATTTGAAATAAGTTATCAACGCTTCATTAATATCACCCTTTATATTTTTATTGTGCATGGTTTCCGGGGTTTTATTGCTGTGCATCAATATATAAGGCACATTGAGTCGGGCCACCGTGGCAAACATTTTTTTATCAAACTGTCCGCCCGAAATGTCATTAATAATATTGGCACCTGCTTTCACTGCTTTTTCGGCAATGGCAGCACGAAAAGTATCCACCGAAATAAGCAGTTCGGGGAAGTGTTTCCGTACCGATTTTATAACAGGTAGTACCCGTTTTGCTTCTTCGGTTGCACTTACCTGTGTGGCTCCCGGTCGGGTAGACACTCCGCCAATATCAATAATATCCGCACCTTCGGTTACCATTTTTTTGCATTGTTTCAGCCAGTCTTTTTCTTTCAGGTATTTTCCTCCATCCGAAAAGGAGTCGGGAGTGATGTTTAATATTCCCATAATCATTAGCTCCCCATCAAGGTCAAAAATCCGAGCGATTTTTTCCGAAAAAACTGTATCTTGTGCCATGTTTTTAAATGTATAAATTAATAAAAATAAAATCTGTATAAATAATGAAGCAAATTGAATTTACGGATAGCTGCTTACGAACTGATTCGCAAATTTGTAATGATTCGTTATCCGAACCAAAACTATGACAATGACTATTAATAAAACTTCCTCCCAATACGATTCGGCAATTTCTGCCTGCAAAGATATATTTTTAAAAAAGATGAAAGACTATGGTACGGCCTGGAGGATTCTTCGCACCAGTTCCATCACCGACCAGTTGTTTATTAAAGCCCAGCGCATTCGTAACATAGAAGACAAAGGGATGCAAAAAATAAATGAAGACATCACCTCCGAATACATTGGTATTATTAATTATTCTATCATCGGGCTTATTCAGTTGGGCTTAAAAAACGATGAACGTATGGAACTTCCGGCCGATGAAGTGAGTAAACTTTTTGATAAATATAGCAAGGAAGCCAAGAGCCTGATGGAAAACAAAAACCATGATTACGGAGAGGCCTGGAGAGATATGCGCCTGAGTTCGCTTACCGATTTGATATTGATGAAACTTCTTCGCATCAAACAAATAGAAGATAACAAAGGCGAGACCATAATATCAGAAGGGGTGGATGCCAACTTTAATGATATGATTAATTACAGTGTTTTTGCATTGATAAAATTAACGGAATAAAATTTGTTGTAATAAGTGCCGAAAAAAATTAAAAACAACAAACTTTTTAAATAAATTATAATATGAAAATAATAACAGCAATATTCAGGGTATTTGTAGGATGTTTATTCATCTTTTCGGGCTTCATCAAAGCCAACGACACATTAGGTTTTTCGTATAAACTGGTAGAGTATTTCGAAATTTTTGCAAAGAGCTTTCACTTTTTCGAATATTTTGTTCCTATCGCCACCCCGCTGGCCATCTTTTTATGTGTGTTTGAAATAGCACTTGGATTTACCCTCTTAATGGGAGCCAGGACCAAACTTACCCTTTGGCTGCTTTTATTGTTGATCGTATTTTTTACCTTCCTTACTTTTTACTCCGCTTATTTTGACAAGGTGCGCGAGTGCGGTTGTTTTGGCGATTTCTGGCACCTTACTCCTTGGCAATCGTTTACAAAAGATTTGATTTTATTGGTTTCCGTAATAATATTATTTATTGGTAAAAAGTACATTACTCCATTGTTCGGAACACGAATGGAAAATATTTTACTGATATTTTTTGTACTTATTTCCACCGCCTTTCCGCTTTATACCTATAACTATTTACCTATATTCGATTTCCGTGCTTACGCAATAGGCAAAAACATTCCGGAACAAATGAAAGGAGTGCCGGATGAAGTGAAATTTTATTATGTATTGAAAAACAAAACAACAGGTGAAACCAAGGAGTTTGACAGCTGGCCAACTGACTGGGACAAAACGTATGATTATGTTACCAATCGAAATGTTGTTACCAAAAAAGGAATCGACCCTAAGGTAAAAGACTTTGTTATTACCAAACCGGAAGGTGGCGATTATACCCAGGATATTATTGAAGCTCCTGATTTTAATTTCCTGTTGATTTGTTACGATCTTGAAAAAACCAATAAAGATATTTTCGGGAAAACAAATGATTTTGCTTCGCTTTGCAAGCAGGACAATGTAACTTTTGTGGTACTTACATCGTCTGGTAAAGAGACGATAGCTAAGTTTAAACAGGAAACAGGAACAACGGTTGATTTTTATAACCTGGATGGAACTGTTTTAAAAACAATGATACGTTCGAATCCGGGATTGATGCTGATGAAAGCAGGAACAGTTCAGGACATGTGGCATTACCATCGTTTCCCTTCTTACAATGATGTTAAACAAAAACATCATATAGAGAAACAGGCGCCACACGAGTAAAGTTAACGCGGTATTGCTTAACAAATAAAAACATATTAAAATAATTTGTGATAAAATTTATTATAAAACGGTTATTCTACGGATTCCTTGTATTAATAGGTGTTATCACAGTTGTGTTTTTATTGTTCAATGTTCTTCCGGGCGACCCTGCCCGATTGATGCTTGGTCAGCGTGCCGATAAAGCATCAGTTGATATTATCAACAAAGATTTAGGTCGGGACCGCCCGCTGAGTAAGCAGTTTTTAATGTATATGAATGATTTATCTCCGTTATCTGTTCACAATGCAGAGGATAAGAGCAGCAGCATTTACCTGGATGATAAAAAATATTCCTATCAAAAACTCTTCCCTGTTTCCTCTTCCAGGGTGCTGGTTCTTAAATTTCCTTACCTGCGCAGGTCATACATCACCAAACGAAAAGTATCGGATATAATAAAGAAAACACTGCCTGCCACTGCCTTGCTTGCATTTTCAGCCATTGCCTTCGGAGCATTCTTTGGAATACTATTGGGAATTATTTCTGCCATTAAGAAAAACTCGTGGATAGATAAAGCAACTCTTGTCTTTGCAATATTCGGAATGTCGCTTCCTTCTTATTTTGTAGGGCTGATTATAGCATGGGTATTCGGCTTTCTATTATTCAATTATACAGGACTTAATAATGAAGGCTCGCTCTATTACTTTGATGATTTCGGGGAAAAACACTTAGTACTTAAAAATTTAATTTTACCGGCCATTACCCTTGGGCTTCGGCCATTGGCATTGATAATACAGTTAATGCGGAGTTCCTTGCTGGAAGTTCTTTCCCAGGATTATATCCGAACAGCAACTGCCAAAGGGTTGAGTTATTATAAAGTAGTAACCAAGCATGCGTTAAAAAATGCATTAAACCCTGTTATTACTGCAGTATCAGGTTGGTTTGCCGGATTGATGGCGGGAGCTGTATTTGTGGAGATTATTTTTAACTGGCGGGGAATAGGGTTTGAAGTGGTAGATGCTCTAAATAATAATGATTTGCCGGTGGTAATGGGTGCCACCTTAATATTTGCAGTGGTGTTTGTATTAATAAATATATTGGTCGATATTATTTACGGAGTGCTGGATCCAAGAGTAAGGGTTCAATAAGGAAATTATGAATTATAAATTATGAATGCAAAGTTTAACAATCTGGCAATTCAACAATAAAACAATTTAAAGGATGAGAAAAAAGATAGTAGCAGGAAACTGGAAAATGAATAAAACCATTGCAGAAGGTCTGCAATTGGTAGATGAGATTCTGGCAGGTTCGAATGATGATTCCGTATTGAAAATCATTGCACCTCCGTTTATTCACCTGGCTGCAGTTGCAGATAAATTAAAATCAAAAGAAGGATTTGAGGTTGCTGCACAAAACTGTCATCAGGCTGCCGGTGGAGCATTTACCGGTGAAGTGTCTGCAGAAATGATTGCATCCACGGGCACCAACTATGTTATTATCGGTCATTCCGAAAGAAGAACTTATTTTGGAGAAACGAACCAGTTGCTAGCGCAGAAGGTTGCAATGGCTTTGGCAAACAACCTTATCCCAATATTTTGTTTGGGAGAAAGTATGGAAGACCGAAATGCCAATGTTCATTTGGAAACCGTGAAACAACAATTAAAGGAAGGACTATTCAGTTTATTACCTGCCGATTTCAGTAAAGTAATAATAGCTTACGAACCCGTTTGGGCAATAGGAACAGGTGTTACCGCTACCACTCACCAGGCTCAGGGGATGCATAATTTTATCCGTTCGGAAATAAATAAAAAGTACGGGAAAGATATTTCAGAGAATACAATCATACTGTATGGAGGAAGTTGTAATGCGGAAAATGCAAAGGAACTGTTTGCCTGCCTGGATGTGGATGGTGGATTAGTAGGAGGGGCTTCTCTTAAGGCAAATGAATTTCTGGCAATAGTGAATTCGTTTTAGTACCAGCAAATTTTTTATTTAGATTTAAAAACAAAGAAGTGGGAAATTATATAGAACTGATATTTACAGTGGAGCCAAAGGAGCAGGCCAGTGATGTGTTGATTGCTCAGCTTTCCGATATCGGGTTTGAAAGTTTTGTGGAGAGTGCTGCAGGTTTTTCTGCCTTTGTGCAGGAAGAAGAATTTAAGGAAACTGATCTTACCAATATGCTTTCCGGGTTTAAAGATGTTTTTAAAATCGAGTATTCGAGAAAAGATATCCCTCAGCAAAACTGGAACAAGGAATGGGAAAGTAGTTTTCAACCAATCGAAATAGAAGGGAAGTGTTATATCAGGGCACCTTTTCATGAACCGAAAAAAGGTTTTGTTTATGATGTGATTATAGAACCTAAAATGAGCTTTGGCACAGGGCATCACGATACCACCCAGTTAATGATTGGCAAACTGATGAAACTGGATGTTAAGGATAAATCATTGCTTGATATGGGCTGCGGAACGGGAGTGCTAGCCATTGTGGCATCTATGATGGGTGCAAAGCCCATTACGGCTATTGATATAGATGAATGGAGCTATGAAAACACGGTGGAAAACCTGGAAAGAAATAATATTGAGAATGTGGTTGTTCATAAAGGGGATGCAGAAATTTTGGCAGGGAAAGAATTTCATAGTATTTTAGCCAATATTAACAGGAATATTTTGCTAAGAGATATGCCAGTTTATTTCAATTCGCTTGAAAAAGGCGGAAACCTTGTAATGAGCGGTTTTTTCGAAACTGATATTAACGAAATTTCTGCAAAAGCATTAAGCCTTGGATTGAGATTTATAGACAAGGAAATAAGTAACCAATGGACCATGTTGCATTTTATTAAATAAAATATTAACGATGAAAAGAATAATAGGCCTTTTTTTATTTTTTGCAGTAATTGCATTTACTCAAAAATCTTACGGACAACTTAATCCTATTAAGCAATTTACCGCTGACCCCATTAAGTTCCTGGAGGAGGTTCATACCATGTTCGAAGTTTCAGGCATGGATAAAAAGGAAGTCAAGGATTTTATGGAACAATTTACGGCCGTATGGAATAATCCTAAATACAGCGAGAACCTGAAACAATCCACCTACAGTTCATTGAACCTGATGGTGAAGAAAAAGATGAGGATTTTGCCCGAATACAAAAGTTACCTTTCTTCCATCATGAATTTTATTAATTCCAACCAAACGGAACTTAGTTTTATTATGTGGCAGGAGTGTATTAATAAAATATTGAACGGAAAAAGTCAGAAGTTCTTTTCTGATTACCTGCAGATGAGTGAAAACTTATTTGCAACTAATACATTTTATAAATCATCTGTTATTTCTTATTCTTCAAACAATAATAAATACATATTTGAATTCGACAGTGTTCCTAAAGTTATTTTTAAAAGTTTAAATCTTCGCTGCGTTAACAATCAAAATGATAGTGGGGTGGTGTATGATACCCGTGGAGTTTATTACCCTTACAAAGGAATATTTGTTGGCCAGGGAGGAACAGTGTTCTGGACCCGCGTTGGTTTTCCTACCGAGAAAGTTTGGGCAGAACTGAAGAAATACCAGGTTTCGTTAAAAACATCAGGCTTTTCAGCAGATTCTGTTTTGTTTAACAATAAAAATTATTTTGATAAACCATTGTTAGGACGGTTGGAAGAAAAGGTAGTTTCGGAAAAGGGCAGTAATATTTCTTACCCCCGGTTCGAATCGTACAGTAAGCGAATGCAGATAAAGAACATTGCCAAAGGGGTCGATTACGATGGTGGATTTAGTCAGCGGGGGGAGAAGTTTCTGGGTTCAGGAAATCATGATGAAGATGCAAAAATTATATTTTATAAGGACGGAAAGAGGTTCCTCGTGGTAGGGGCACAGCTGATGGGAATAACAGAGGAAAAATTATTTGCAGAGCAGGCGAACATTAAATTTTATTTTGATAAAGATTCAATTACTCACCCAAGCCTGAGTTTTAAATTTATTACCAAAACAAGGTTGCTTTCATTAAATCGAACTAATGGCGGTATTTCCAAATCTCCTTTTATTAATTCCTTTCACAAAGTGGACATGTATTTCGAAGAATTGGAGTGGGTGATAGATGATCCTAAGATTGATTTAAAGATGCTGGTGGGTAATACCCAGGAAGACGCTTATTTTGAATCCAGGGCTTATTTCCGAACGGATAGGTATGACCAGTTGCAGGGTGTTGACCCTGTCAATCCTTTAATTCAGATGAGGGACTATATTAAAAAGAATAATGACAATCGTGATTTTACCGGGGACGAATATTCCAGGTATATTAAACTGGCAGCTTATGATGTGCGTCCGAATCTGGTAAGATTGTCAACCTTTGGCTTTATAACGTATGATGCCGAAACAGACAAAGTGCATGCAACGGATAAGTTGTTTGATTACATAGCCGACCGGGCCGGAAAGATAGATTATGATGTTATCCAGTTCCCTTCTGTAGTTCGCAATGGAATCAATGCCTCCATTAATTTATTGAATTACGATATGTCTATTTACGGAGTACGACAAATTGGAATGAGTGATTCGCAAAATGTGGTTATTTACCCTTTTGAGCAAAAAATTATTTTAAAAAAGAACAGGGATTTTACATTTGCTGGAGTAGTACATGCAGGTCGTTTCGATTTCTTTGGAAAAGAGTTTTCTTTTGATTACGACAAGTTTATTATAAACCTGAAAAATGTGGATTCACTCCGGATGTTGGTAAGATCAAGGGAAAAGGATGCTTATGGTGAATACCCGCTTGTGAAATTAAAAACAGTAATCGAAAACATTAATGGAGATTTGGAAATAGATGCTCCCGCTAATAAGTCGGGAAGAAAAAATATCCCTAAGTATCCCGTCTTTAATAGTTTTAAGGATTCGTATGCATACTATAATAAGAAACAGATACAAGGCGGAAAATATGGAAAGGATAAGTTTTACTTCCACCTTGAACCGTTTCAGATTGATAGTTTGGACAACTTTTCCAACGAAGGTTTGAATTTTAAAGGAGACATGGTCTCGGCCAATATTTTTCCAACCTTTAAAGAAACACTTACCCTGCAACCTGATTATTCATTGGGTTTTGTTACACAAACACCTCCGGGTGGGTATGCCATGTATGGAGGGAAAGGAACTTATAACAGTGCGATTAAGCTGAGTAACCAGGGATTGAGGGGTGATGGTACATTGGATTATATCACTTCTGTCTCGAAATCGAATGATTTTATTTTTTATCCCGACTCTACCAATGCCATTGCACAGGCCTATGATGTGAAGGAGCAAAAGACGGAACCTCAGTTTCCACAGGTACATGGCGAGGATGTAAAAATTCACTGGATGCCTTTAAAAGATGTGATGTATGCCTATAACAATAAAGACAAAAAGTTTTTGCAGTATAACGGACAATCGCAATTTACCGGACGCCTGACACTCACTCCTAAAATGCTTTACGGAACCGGATTTGCAGATTTTGTGAGTGCAAAACTGGAAGCAAAATGGATGAAGTTTAAACAGAATACTTTTGATTCAGATACAGCCAATTTCAGTTTGAAATCTACGGAAGTTTCTGCTCTGGCTTTTTCTACGCTTAACGTAAACGCTCACATTGATTTTAATAAGCGATTGGGAGAATTTAAGTCAAATGGAAAAGGGTCTATTGTTAAGTTTCCAATTAACCAATACATCTGTTTCATGGACAAGTTCAAATGGTTCATGGATGCCAGTATTATTGAATTAGGTGCAGATAAAGCAACCGCAGCGCAAAATTCGGGGAACGACCTGGATTTGGAAGGGCCTGAATTTATTTCTGTCCATCCCAAACAGGATTCTTTGCGTTTCCAATCACCACGGGCCAGGTATGACCTGAAGAAATTTATTATTTCTGCAATGGATGTAAAATACATCAATGTGGCAGATGCCCGTATTTATCCTGATGACGGAGATGTTATTATTGGTCGTGATGCGGTGATGAAAACATTTACCAGTGCCAAAATTGTGGCCAATGCCGTTACTCAGTACCACCATTTATATAATTGTACTGTCAATATTTATGCCCGTAAAAACTATGCCGGTTCAGGGTTTTATGATTACATCGATGAGTTAAAAGCAAAACAGACTTTTTATTTCAGTGATGTAAGTGTGGATACTACGTTCCAGACTTATGCCGAAACAGAGATTAAAGACTCCTCCAATTTTAAACTGAGTCCTAATTTTGAATTCAAAGGAAAAGTAAAACTGAAAGCTACCAACCAGTTCCTTGTATTTGACGGAGCTACGCGTATCGATTACGATTGTGCTGCTATTCCAAGAACCTGGTTGAAATTTGAATCGGAAATAAACCCGAACAATATTTATATTCCTGTTCCTAAAGAACCATTAAATATGGCCGGTAAACCTATTGCTGCTTCGATGATGGTAACTACCGATTCAACACATTTTTATTCTGCATTCCTTTCTCCTAAAATTTCAGGAAACGATGCATCCGTGTTGCCTGCAGATGGATTTTTATATTTCGATAAAGTTGCCAAAGAGTACCAGATTTCAAACAAGGAAAAACTGGTGGAACATTCCTTACCGGGCAATTACCTGAGTTTAAATAAATCGAACTGCGTGGTACGTGGTGAAGGTAAAATTAACCTGGGTGGAGATTTCGGACAGGTGAAACTGGAATCGTTTGGAAGTGCGACTCATTATCTTATACCGGATACCACTGTTTTTGATATGTTAATGTCTCTGGATTTTTTCTTTAATGATAATGCGATTGATAAAATGGCAGATGATATTAACGGTAATGCTGACCTGAAACCAACTGAATTCGGAAGACCTGTTTTTGAAAAAGGAATGCGCGAAATGTTAGGCAAGGAGCAGGCAGATAAACTTATTTCTCAGCTTAACCTTTATGGATCTTTCAAGAAAATACCGGAAGAGTTAAGAAAAACATTATTCCTCAATGATATCAAGATGAAGTGGAACAAAGAAACCCGTTCTTATACATCTATTGGTAAAATAGGAATTGGGAATATCAATAAAACACAATTGAATAAATACATCGGGGGAAGAATAGAAATCATCAAGAAACGTGGTGGTGATATTCTGAATGTTTACCTGGAAATAGATGCTAATAACTGGTATTACTTTAACTATACCCGTGGAACTATGTTGGCGGTTTCTTCCAATGAAGCATTCAATACTTTGATAAAGGAAATGAAACCTGATAAACGCGAAAAGGCTGGTGATAAGGATAAAAAGGAACAGAACTATTATTTTAATATTTGTCCGCCAACCAAAAAAATTCAGTTTCTACGGAAATCTCAATCTGATCAGTGATAACAGGGGGTAATATAATCTTTTTGCTTTGTGCCTATTTATTAGGCTCCATTCCTTCTGCTGTATGGATAGGAAAATACTTTTACAAAACCGATGTCCGCGAATACGGAAGTGGCAATGCCGGAGCTACCAATGTGTTCAGGGTGCTTGGTAAAAAGGCAGGTATTCCCGTATTGCTGCTCGATATTCTGAAAGGCTTTGCTGGTGTCAGCCTGGCATACCTTAGCATATATCCCAAAGGAAGTAATCAGCTTACTGATTTGCAACTGGTGCTGGGTATAGCAGCATTGGTAGGTCATATTTTTCCTGTATTTGCACAGTTCAGGGGAGGGAAGGGAATTGCCACCTTGCTTGGAATTATTTTAGCAATACATCTTTATGCAGGCCTGGCTTCCATTGCTGTTTTTATCATTGTGCTGCTTGCTTTCAGTTATGTATCGCTTGCTTCCATTATTGCTTCCATTATGTTTCCTGTTATTGTGGTAGTAATTGATAAAACGTGTAAGCAGCATAGTGCTGCTCATGAAACATTGATACCTATGCTAACCAATCCATTGATTATATTTTCCATTTTAATTCCTATTATGGTTTTAATCACGCATCAGAAAAACATTGAACGACTGCTTAGGCGGGAAGAATCAAAATCAAAGCTGATAAAGAAAAAGAAAAAGGCTGAGGAACCTGTCACGGAAGAGACAAAATAAGTATACTTCAATTAAATTTTAATAGCATTGACCATCCAGCGTTTTATTGTATTTACTAAGTTAACCATCATGTTATCCATTGGCATTTGTTTCAGTTCTGCTGCACAAAATATGGTAACCATAACCGGGCGTGCATTTGATAAGGATGATAGTAAACTCCCTCTTTCTAAATTAATGATTATTAATAAGCGCACCAACAATGGTATGTTTGCTGATGCTGAAGGAAAGTTCTCCATTTCTGCCCGTCAAACGGATACTATTTTATTTTCCGCTATTGGTTTTCTTTTAAAGAAAGTTTGCCTTGCCGATTCGCTACCTAAAAAGCAATATTCAATTGAAGTACCAATGATGAAGCTTCAATATACACTAAAAGAAATTTCGGTGTTTGCTACCCGCGACCTTAGCGAGATTCAAAAGGACATTAATAACCTTGGAGTAAAACACGATTACCTCGTGGAAGGGATTAATGGTTTCGAAAGTCCCATTACGTTTTTATACGAACGTTTCAGTAAGCGCGAACGCAGCAAGTATAGAGTAAGGGAAATGGAAAACGAAGATTTGAAACGAGATGTGCTTAAAGATTTGTTCCGCTTATATGTTAAACATGAAATTATTGATTTGAGTGATGCGGAATTTGATGTCTTTATAAGGTACCTTAATTTCAGTGATGAGTTTATTCAAAATGCTTCCCAGTTTGAATTGACAATGGCTATTAAAGGTAAATATGAAAGTTTTAAATACCGCTGGAAATAAATAAATACTTTACCTTTGTACCCTCATGAGAGATGTGTTTTATACTTTATTGGTTGTCTGGATTATCTGGCGGGTGCTTAATGCATTCAGTTCTGGTAAAACAAAACAGCAATCGCCCACACCCAATAATAGCACTTCCGGAAATTACAAAAAGGAAGGGGAAACACGGGTGGAGTATGTACCGCCAAAATCAAAACCAATAAATGATGATGCGGGAGAGTATGTGGATTACGAGGAGGTAAAATAACCTTGCCTAAAAGGTTTCACAGTCTTTGCACAAATCAATTTCTTTCTTTTTACCCTGTATAAATTTTCTCAACATTTCTTTTCGTTGCGGTTTATTGTAAATGTCCAGCAACCTTTCTTTTTTAATATTTCCAATTACACCCTTCGAGTTCAGGTCGGCACAGCAAACGGTAACATCACCATTAGGCAACAATACCAACTGATGCATCAGCAAACTGCAACCTACCTTTAAACTTTTTTTCTTTTTATCTTTCAGTTCCTTTACTTCCACATCGCCACCCCAGTTGTGTGCATAGCGCAGTTCGTAGCCATCCACCCAGTTCAGTAATGTTTTAAATTCTTCACTCATCCATTTGGTATTCATTTTGTTTTCATAACCTATCAAGGTAATAATGCCGGTCGGAATTCTTTTACTGCTCTTTTCATTCAGTTCGCAAAAGGTAGTAATGTTTTTTACAAATACATCCCACTTGGCCCGGGCTCTCATTTCTTCAAATTTCTCCTTGCTTCCGCCATCCATGCTGAAACGGATATTATCAATCACTCCTGACTCCACAATGATTTTGGAATTCTTTTCATTCAATATAGTAGCGTTGGTAAGTAATGCTATTTGCGGGAACGGAATTTTCCGGGTTGCAGCTTCCTCTTTATAGTGTTTAATGATGTCCAGCATTTCCGCTATCTTCGGGTGAAGCAATACTTCTCCGGCATTATACAGGTGAATGGTTTTTACACTTCTGAAATGAGCATCGTTTAAAAAGTCTTCAAAAAAATCTTTTAATATTTCTTCACTCATTCTTATTTTCGGTTTCTCATGGTCCAGCGAACAGAGGGTGCAGCGCAGGTTGCAATAGCTAACAAATTCAATATTGATTTCGGTAATGGAACTTTTGCCTTTTATCAGCTGTGTTTTGTAATACAGCCAGTAATCAAGCGAATACGAAATGCCCTGCATAAACTCTACCAGCCGCCATACAAGTGTATTCTTGCCGATACGTTGTACAAAAAAGTTTTTGAATTCAAATGAATTTAACTGCAGACCAAACATAGTGAACGTGTTTATTTTCTTGCAAGTTTAGGGAGTATTCCTTCTCTTAAAATATGATTGTTATCAGGGTAAAAAAAACGGGCGGATGAATTACATCACTTGGTCATTTTACGCATCAGCTTGTAAAAAATCTTTGGGAAAAACTGTTTTACATACACCGAAAATATTTCGTATTTGCCTACAAACTTATGGTTGCGGTTTGTTTTAATGGCGCTTACTATTCCCCTGGCACAGTCCTTTGCCGACATTCCTTTTTCCTGGGCATCGCTTTTTATTCCATAAGCACTTCCATCTTCCTTCAGCAGTTTGGTGCTTACATCTGTATTTATAAATCCGGGGCTGACAATCAGAACAGAGATATTATCTTTAAATAATTCCTGGCGTAATGATTCAAAATAGCCGTACAAGGCATGTTTAGAAGCCGCATAAGTAGAGTAGAGGGGCATACCATATTTTCCCATAATGCTGGTTACTATTACCAGCTTACCGCTTTTTTGTTGTTGCATTTGCCTTGCCACAGCCTTGGTAAGGTTAATGGTTCCGAAAAAATTTACTTCCATCACTTTCCTATCCACTGTGGTGGGCGTATTTACAGCCAATGTGCGGTGCCCCATCCCGCTGTTGTTAATCAATATATCTATGCGTCCAAACTTTTCCACCACTTCCTTTACCTTATCCTCCACATGTTCCGTATCGCCAAGGTCCAGGTGCAGCACCAGCGAATTATCCTTACCTGTATTGCAGTTGGTACATACCCGGTTCAGCTCGTCCACCCTGCGGGCCGACAATATCACCTTTGCACCTTCTTCCGCACAAACGTATGCCAGCGCTTCACCAATGCCTGATGATGCGCCTGTAATCCAGATAACTTTGTTTTTTAATTCCATTTATAGGAGATATGAGAATTGAGATTTTAGACTTTGGAAGTGTGTTCTAACATCTAACATCTCTTTTCTATTTTTTATTCTTATCCTGAAAATCCAACGACTTCACCCCAATCATTTTTAAGAACTTCTTAATATTAATTTTCAAGGTTTCTTTAACTTCCGTAATAGCAGTCTTGGTCATGCTTTCGTCCGGCCGCGATTTAAAGCGCGAATCACGGTACACAAAATCCTTACCTGCCGGAGTGTAATAATAGCAGTAAAACGATTTACGGCTTTCCCCTTCCGGAATATTTATTTTAGCATACCCATGGTACGAAGTTTCGTCCGTAACCATAATGGCTGCCTGGTTAAAATAAGGCATCACCTTCGAAATGCAGTTTTTTACATCCTTGTCCCAAAACTCCAGCGCACCGCCATACTCATCCTTCCAGTGTTTGTTCAGATATATCAGCAGGTTAATCCTCCGGTGAAGCTTCGCAGCAGGGTTCATATTAATGTCCACATGCACATCCACAAAACTGCCCGGCCCACCCTGGTGAACACCCGAACCCAGCGAATCGTAAGTAGAAGTCATGCCCTCAATACCCGTCACATCACTTATCCATTTATACATTTCAGGCGAGTTCAAAAAATCGCGCAACTCGTTAAACTGCGGATGATAGCGGTCCAGGTGATATTCCTCCGATTTGTTTTCGTTTATACTCTTGCGCTTCACATTCAGCGTATCCAGTTTCGGGAAGTTTTCGTACAGCGTATCCGCCACCTCGTTCAGCAAAAAGCACGGAAGCGCAATATGTTTACATGGCTCCGCATTACTGAACTGTTCGCGTATTTCTTTCTTTTTCTCCTCGCTCAGGTAAGCCGGATTAATCAAATTTTTCATCTTTTCACTTCTTTTTGGTGTGCAAAAGTAAGTAAAATAACTTGTTGCTCCTCCACCCTGATTTTTATCATTCCCCTTTCCCGTTTCCCCAAATCCATTATTTTTGTCACATGAATTACAAAGAACAATTATTAACCGAACATTCCCGTACCAATACCGATTTCATAGCTCAGGCCATTGGCAATAAACCCGCAGAACTTCAGAAAATAATCGACATCATTTACCTTCAGCCCGCCCCCTTGCCACAGCGCGCTTCCTGGCTCCTGTCCGTTGTCAATTCCCGCCATCCTCAGCTCCTCACCCCCCACATACCCTTATTCATCCGCACCGTCCATCATTTCCATATCGATGGCATCAGGCGAAACATCATGCACGTACTTGCCCAGCATACCATCCCCGAACAACAGCAGGCCACACTTCTCGATATCTGTTTCCACTTCCTGCTTTCACCCACCGAAACCGTAGCCGTAAAAGTACATGCCATGAAGGTCATTGCCAACCTTTCCCGCCTTCACCCCGAAATCAAAGGCGAACTCCGGTCCGTTATTCAGCAGCAGCTCCCCAAAAACACAGTTGCTTTTGCTGCCCGCGCAAGGTTAATTTTAAAGAAACTCTAATAGTATTTTTTTTGGGCAGATACTTTATCATTCCAATCCACCAGTCTTCCCGCCCACACGCGGTATCTTTTTTTTTAATCACCTCCTCCCTCCGAACTGGCTCTTTTGCCAGTTTGGAGGTTTTTACCCCTTAATACCTGTCCAACCAAAAAAAAGGATACTTCGCACGGGTCGGGTGCAAAGGGCAATTGTCCTTCTTCGTAGCAACCTTTTAAAATTCCCCCAAAAAGAAAGTCCCGATTTCTCGGGACTCTTCAAACTCATAACTCAGTTGGGCGTAGGGTCTCCCTACGTCCGGTTTAACCGGCCTCCGGCCGTTTTTATTTCGTCCTCACCACATATCTAATTGTATTTCATTTTATTATGGAATTCAGCTCACCCTTTTTTTCGCAGGCAAACAAATCGTTCCCTATCCCCCTTAAAAGTACATAAATTGTTTAAAATCAATAATATAAAATATATTCATCCCTCATTTCATCTTTATTTTTTGGCATACAAGCTAATTAAAGGAGGCATACAGGATAATTAAAAGTGGCATACAGGGTAATTAAAAGAGGTATACAGGGTAATTAAAAGAGGCATACATGGCAATTAAAGGAGGCATACGTGGCGATTAAGGAAGTATACAACCTAATTAAAAGAGACATACAAGGTAAATTAGAGAGGCATACAAGTTAAAGTAGAAAGGCATACATGGTAAAGTTAAGAGGCATACAAGATAAAGGGGATAGGTATACAAGGTAAAGTATAGAGGCATACAAGGTAAAGTTGCAAAATATACCATACTCCAATATTACTACTTCAATTAATAGTTTCTTCATTTTACCTCCTATTCAAAATAAATAAAATCCTATTTTTGTTCATCAATTCTTAAAAATATGGACTTAGTAATAACCTTAAAAAAAGAACAAAGAGATGCCATGTTCTTAAAAGTTTGTTTAGCCATAGCATCCGAAAGCTATAGTGAACTCCAAAACTCCTATGGCTTCCTCATGCGGCAGCATAACCTGCTTAATCCTAAAAAAGCAACAGCACTTATCAATGCCATTGATAAAATCAAGGAAGATGAATTAATACCTATCAGCCTCGATAAGGCACTTTTGTTGGTCACTGCAATGGACATAACCCTCAAAATAATGCGCTCCAAAGACCCTTTCCGGTTTTTTCATGCTTTCCAAAATGATAAGAAAAAACGCCTTGCCTTCCGGCTGGAACTCATTACCTTTTGTAACGAAATGATGGTGGAAATTGCCGAACAGGCCATTTTCAGGGGAGAAATAGACGAGCATAAAGAAATGTTAAAGGAATTTACAAACGATTAATAGAAAGCAGAACCTTCAAATCAGCTAGGTGCAGATTCGGAGGAAAAGTTATTTGCGTTAGAAAATCACCCGCTATCTGAATTTTAAATTCATGGAAACCACATGTGATACCAGCCCATCCGACCTCTTATAAAACCCATAACGAAGCTCCAGCATGTTCCATCTCTTAATACCAAATATACCT
Organism: Bacteroidota bacterium; assembly: GCA_947479085.1. Taxonomy (GTDB): domain Bacteria; phylum Bacteroidota; class Bacteroidia; order 2-12-FULL-35-15; family 2-12-FULL-35-15; genus 2-12-FULL-35-15. Next base: position 65,088 of record CANJYB010000009.1, read on the forward strand.
TTGGCCGGGGAAAACCGAATACCTGCTCCAAGGAAATTACTTGTAAATGCTGATAAATCATCGTCTGTGGTGTGGTAGGTACTTAGTGCATTGTTCTGTTTGTAAGGTGCAAAATAGTCCACAGCCGACTGAACATAAAACCTGTAAAAAGGACTTATGGAAACAAATGGTGTTATTTTAATTGGGACTTCCACATTAGCAGTATGCGATTTTAAACTCCAGTCGTCCTGGTAATAGCGGTAATATGAACGGATAAGAAACCTGTCACCAAGAAAAGCATTGAAACGAACACCCACCGGAATTTTTAAATGTGTGGAAGGCAATTCTTCCAGCCCTTCGGTATCGTCACTGAAATATACCCTGTGAAACGGAGTGCTCAGAAAACCTGATTGATACGCAATGTCGCCAAGCAAGGCCATTTGCAGGCGTTTATTTATTACGTGAGAAAACACCAATGCCACATCATACGAATTACGAGGTTGCGTACTATAGTTAAAATCCTGCCGGATGCCGGGAGGAGCAGTGGAAGGATCGCGGAATTCGATAGGGCGAATGATAGTGTACACATCATTGAATGCATTCAGTTTTACTGAGAGATCACTGTTTTTATCTTTCGATGTTTTTGTGAAATTAAGACCATAACCATAAGAAGCATAATCAAACTCTTTGGAATAAGCTACATTGGCCCCGACTGCAATGCCTTTGTTTTCATTATCAACCGTGTAAGAAACAGAAGGGAAATACCTGACATCCTTTGAAGAGGCAGAAGAGACAGTGCTTGGGTCAATCTTATCGGAAGATGCAGAAGTGTAATAACTTATCCCTGCATCTATCAACAGCGTATGTCTGCGGTCTTTTTTATCCCGTTTTATTAATTTTAAATCGATGGAGGTTTCAATATCTGTAAGCTTTTCGGAACCTATACCACCTGTAACGGGTGATAAATTTCCATTCTGTTGATAATATACCGAAACCAGATTTACTTCATCCACTTTCAGTTTTCTTGTTTTATAGGTTGAAGTATCGTTGCTTGCAGTTTGTGCAAACCCTCCATGAGAGCTGAGGTATAAAGCAAAGGCGGCTATGGTCCAGGTTATTTTTTTCATGGTTTCCTGTTTTGATTAGTTACAACCACATCCACCACCCGTTTTGCCACCATTAGCGCCAGATGATGCTTCCCTGTAGAGTTGGAAATTCGATTCTGTTTTTTCCACATTCCGTGCAGCTAATTCCATTTCCGAATCGTTGATATACATTTTCTGAAATGGTTTGACTGATGCGCAGGACGAAAACAGTATCGTAACTATACCCAACAAAATTCCGGACCTTAATATTTTCTTTTTCATTATCGTTTTATATTAATATTTTTTGAAACAAATAAATTATTATGGTCGTCCACTATAATACATTCTATTCCTTTTACCTGGTTTATCAAATCCAAACCGGTTTTTATTCCCATCACCATTACCGGAGTTGCCATGGCATCGGCTATTTCAGCATTGGAACTAATGATGGTTACACTTTTTATTCCTGTAACTGGGTAACCTGTTTTCGGATCGATGGTATGCGAATATCTTTTTCCATTTATGGAAACAAACTTTTCGTAATTGCCGGAGGTAGCCACTGCCATATCGCTTATTTCAAAATAGGAAAACAAATTGTTGGTTGCATTAGGGTTGGCTATTCCAATTGTCCAGGGTTTGCCATCGGGCTGTTTTCCCCAGGTAGTTAAATCACCTGCTGCATTCACAATGCCGCTTGTTATTCCCTTTTGCTGCATCACCAGTTTTGCTTTTTCTGCTGCATATCCTTTTCCTATTCCGCCAAAGCCAATTCTCATTCCTTTGTTTTTCAGAAAAACGGTATTCTCTTTTCTATCAATAATTATGTTCCTGTAATTTATTAAATGAACGGCTTGCTTCGCTTCTTCAGGGTCTGGCAAGGAAGTCATTGTTTTGTCAAAATTCCAAAATCGTTTATCAATTGAACCATAAGTGATATCAAATGCTCCCTGAGTTAGTTCTGAGATTTTAATAGCCCGTTCAATAATATCCACTACTTCCTTGTTCACTTTCACCGGGGCAATTCCGGCTTGCCTGTTTATTAAATTGACCTGGCTGGTTTCGTCAAAGGTGGTTAAGAGTTTCTCTATTCTTTTAATTTCATTGATTGCAGCATCTATACATTTGTGTGCATAAGCTGCATCATCAGAAACAACACTTATTTCAAAATTGTTGCCCATTAATTTCAATGCTCTTTTATGAGCAATGCATACTGCATCCAATGTTTTTTCAATGGTTTGCATCAATGACCGTTTTTATTTTTTTTATGAATTCTTCTGGACTATCATCGCGGTATCCGGTAAATTCTTTCAGCACTTTTCCATCAGCATCTATTATTAGTGTTACCGGAAAAGAACCTTTTTTATTGTAAACAGAGGCAAGGGCTTCGTTTTTTTTGACCTGCTCTTCGGATAGTTTATTTTTTTTACTTCTTGGGAAATCTGCATTAAGAAGGATTAAATTTTCTACCGCATAGGTATTGAATTCATTGGAGTTAAAGACTTCTCTTTTTAACTCCATACAAGGCGAACACCAATCGGAACCCGAAAAACTTAATAATATCAGCTTCTTGTTTTTTGTCGCTTCTGCTTTTGCCTGTTCAAAATCGGTAAGCCAATGCTGGGCGGGCATTGCAAAATGAAACAACATTATACATAGTAAAACTTTCATAACCGTATTTTTTAAATTAATAATTAATTATGATACAAAGGTCTTATGCAAAGAGGCAAGAGGAGTTGTACAATTAGTGCAGAATGTTGCAACCTTTCTATGTTTTGGTGAGGAAGAATATTCATGACGTGATAATCGAAATTTGTCCTCAGCAATTTTTACCGCAGAGGTAGCTGAGAATTACGCTGAGAAACGCTGAGGTGCAGGTTTAAAGATACTCCGTCCAAGACAAAGTGGTTATTAAAAGAATAACGAAACCTCCAAACCCGCAAATCAGCGGGTTCGGAGGAAAAAATATTTCCTAATCAATAAAAGGTATTTATAAAACCAAGGGAAATTTACTTCACCATAATTTTTTGCACAAATACTTCTTCGGAAGAAATAAATTTAAATAAATTCCTTACAGGTATCCACCCATATCTGTCTTGACATGGTGGCGATGACCCCGGCAATCTTTGTGTCCGCTGGCGCAGGAGGTAATGAATGCCAAACTAAAGAGAACTGCGATTAATGTGGTTATTTGTTTTTTCATTTGGTCTTAATTTTAGTATGCTACTTGTGAGCTTTTTAATTAAACCTTTTAGCTTCAATAAACCTGCCAGATTTAAAAACCTGGCAGGTTGGAAATTTGTTTTTTACTTAAAATGCAGCAATTTTTTCGGACATGTACTGACCCGACTTAAGCTTGCCAACAATTTTAGAAAATGCATCGATGGTGTAATTTACATCATCCATAGTATGAACTGCAGTTGGGATGATGCGTAAAATAATTACACCTTTAGGTACCACAGGATATACCACCATAGAACAGAAAATGTTGAAATTTTCTCTTAAATCTAAGATAAGATTGGTAGCTTCCGGTATGGAACCATTCATAAATACAGGGGTTACCGGTGAATTGGTTTGACCGATTTCAAAACCCGCAGTACGCAACCCGTTTTGCAATGCACGGGTAATTTCCCATAAACGGTCCTTGTATTCAGGATGATTACGCATCAGCTCAAGACGTTTTAAAGCACCAACAACCAATGGTAACGGCAATGCTTTTGCAAATATCTGTGAACGCATATTGTAACGAAGGTATTCCACAATGTGTTCTTCGCTGGAAATAAAACCACCTATCAATGCAAATGATTTTGCAAATGTTCCGAAATAAATATCGATACCATCCTGGCAGCCTTGTTCCTGGCCTGTCCCTCCACCGGTAGCTCCCATGGTGCCGATGCCATGAGCATCATCTACAAACAAACGGAATTTGTATTTTTTCTTTAATTCTACTATTTCTTTCAGTTTTCCCTGGCGGCCACTCATCCCGAATACTCCTTCGGTGATAACAAGGATAGAACCGTTTTGCTCTTCGGCCAGTTTGGTGGCACGTTGCAATTGTTTTTCGCAATCTTCAATATCGTTGTGTTTGTAAACATAGCGTTTGCCCATGTGGAGACGAACTCCATCCAGAATACATGCATGAGATTCGGCATCGTAAACAATAACATCTCTCCTGTCCACCAAACAGTCGATGGCAGAAACCATGGCCTGGTAACCGAAGTTACATAGGATGGTACTTTCCTTATTTACAAAAGTTGATAATTCTTTTTCCAGTTGCTCGTGTGCATCGGAATTTCCGCTCATCATGCGGGCACCCATTGGCTGAGCAAAACCATATTTAGCACCTGCATCAGCATCAGCCTTGCGCACTTCAGGGTGATTGGCAAGCCCTAAATAGTTATTTAAACTCCAGTTGAGTCTCATCTTACCACGAAACATCATTCTCGGAGCAATATCTCCTTCCAGTTTAGGAAAGGTAAAATATCCATGAGATTCTTTAGCGTGCATCCCGATAGGACCACGGTTTTCTTTAATTTTTTCAAATAAATCTTTCATACAATCAAATTTTTAAGCTTTTAAATTTAACTGCAAAAATAATGTTTTGTAACCTATATTTTGGTGTTTTGTTGAGATAAATCAATAAAACAAGATTATGCACTGTATTTCAATCAAAAAACTTATCTTTGCACTCGTTTTATGCAAAAAAATTACAGAAATATATTATTGGTTATCCTGCTTGCTGGTTTTATCAGTTCTTGTCATAATCAGGAAAAGGTTTATGAATCGACCGGAGGTAATGGAAAACACAAGCGATTGGACCTAACTTTAGGAAAGTTTAATAAGCTAGTGAAGAGTTCGGATATGGACGCGAAATATGCGGCTGCGGTGAACTATTTTAAAAAAGAAGATTATTCGAAAGCACTGACCCTGTTTGAAGAGTTGATGAGTGTTTATAGAGGTACCGAGAAAGGAGAGGAGGTGCATTATTACTATGCTTATTGTAATTATAACTTGGAGGATTATATCCTTGCCGGATACCAGTTCAGAAACTTTGCAAAGAACTATCCGAACAGTTCGCATACCGAAGAATGCTCCTTTATGAATGCCTATTGTTTTTATATCAATTCTCCGGAATACAGTCTTGATCAGATAGACACTAAACTCGCAATAAAAGAATTTCAACAGTTTACCAATAAGTACCCGAAAAGTACGCGGATACCGCAATGCAACGATTTGCTGGATAAGTTAAGGAGCAAACTGGAACGTAAATCGTATGAAAATGCGATGTTGTATTACAATATGAGCGACTATAAAGCGGCAATCACTGCATTGGGAAACCATTTGAAAGATTTTACAGGTTCGAAACATACAGAAGAAATCAGTTATAAAATTATTCGTTCCTATTACCTGCTGGCGCTTAACAGTATTGAATCGAAAAAGCAGGAGCGTTTTAAAGGTGCTTGTGATGCATATCTGAAATTTGTGGATACTTATCCACAAAGCGAATACCTGAAGGATGCCGAAATGGTATATACCAGTGCCCTTAAAAACCTTGAAAAGTATAATAAGACGACTTCGTTGTAAGGTTACTAAGAATCAAATTGAAAGAACAAAGTACTAAGTATAACACAAAGGCAGAGAGAATCCTGATATTGAAAATTAAAAAACAAATCAATAAATAATAATAAAACAAACAATGGACTACAAAAAAACAACAGCAGACTTAACTACAACAACACGTGATTTAAGAAGCCTTGATGGAAAGACCGGAAATATTTACGAAAGTATTGCCATCATTTCGAAACGCGCTAACCAAATCAGTTCTGAAATTAAAGAAGAGTTGACGAATAAATTAGCTGAGTTTGCAACCAATGTGGATAACCTTGAAGAAATATTTGAAAACCGTGAGCAGATAGAAATATCTAAGTTTTACGAGCGTTTACCAAAACCATCTTTGATTGCTATTCAGGAATTTTTTGATGATAAAATTTATTCACGTAACCCTAACGCTGAGGTTCAGAAATAAAAAAAATCAGTATTGCGAATCTGCATGAACGATTGCTTCATGACTGGATTCGCAATCCTGAATTAAATAATGATGCTGCGCAATAAAAATATTATTGTTGGTGTAACAGGCAGTATAGCTGCTTACAAATCAGCATTTTTAGTTCGCCTGCTTGTAAAAGCGGGTGCAAACGTGAAGGTTATTATGACCCCGAGCGCAACAGCATTTATTACCCCACTAACACTTTCCACGCTTTCCAAAAATCCTATACTTATTGAGTTGTCAAAAGAATCAGGCGATTGGAATAACCATGTAGATTTAGGTCTTTGGGCAGATGCAATAGTAATAGCACCTGCATCTGCCAATACGATTGCAAAAATGGCAAACGGATTGTGTGATAATCTTCTGCTTGCAGTTTATTTATCTGCCCGTTGCAAGGTGTTTGTTGCTCCTGCAATGGATGTGGATATGTATAAGCATAAATCAACCTTAGCTAACCTTAGCAAGCTTGTTTCGTATGAAAATGAAATTATCCAGCCGGAAACAGGTGAATTGGCGAGTGGTTTAATGGGAGAAGGAAGAATGGCAGAGCCGGAAGGAATTATTTCTGTTTTGGAAAATGAAATCGGAGCTAACCTTCCTTTGAAAGGGAAGTCAGCATTGGTAACAGCAGGTCCCACTTATGAAGCCATTGACCCTGTACGTTTTATTGGTAATCATTCTTCAGGTAAAATGGGTATTGCAATAGCAAACGAACTGGCCAAACAAGGAGCGGAAGTGGTGTTGGTTTGTGGTCCGACAGCCATACCAAATGATTTTAATCCACTAATTGTTCGCCTAGATGTGACATCTGCAGCGGACGTTTATGAGAAATGCAAAATCTATTTTAATCTTTGCGACATTGCCATACTATCAGCTGCAGTGGCTGATTTTAAACCAGCAGAAGTTGCCGGACAGAAAATAAAAAAAACAAATGCTTCGAAAACAATTGAACTTGTTCCGACAATAGATACACTTTCAGAATTAGGGAAGATAAAAAAGGAAAATCAGGTATTGGTTGGTTTTGCTTTGGAAACGGAGAACGAAATTGAAAATGCCAAAGCAAAAATAAAAAGTAAAAATCTTGATTTGATCGTTCTGAATTCTTTAAATGACAGCGGTGCAGGATTTAAAGGTGATTCGAATAAAGTTACGATTATTGACAAACACAATAAAATTGTTACTTTTGGACTTAAGAAAAAAACAGAAGTAGCGAAAGATATAATAGCAGAGATTGTAAAACTTCTGCCAAATTAAAGGAACTAAATACAAACTATTTGTGCGCAAAATAAATTTAATCATATTCTTACTATCCACCGTAAATGTATTGTGCGGGCAGGAATTGAATTGTAAAGTCACCATTAATACCGACCAGATATCGGCAAGTGATAAACGTGTTTATGATGTTCTGAAAACGGCCGTTTTTGAATTTATGAATAACAGAAAATGGACGAATGATGTTTTCAGGACAGAAGAAAGAATAGATTGTAATATATTAATTAGTATATCCGAACGACCTTCTACTGACAAATTTACAGCAACCATACAAGTGGCTGCTAACCGTCCGGTTTACAAGTCGTCTTATAATTCCCCTTTATTAAATTATAATGATAAGGAATTTACCTTTACTTATATTGAAAATCAAACATTGGATTTTTCAGAGTCTTCCAACCTTTCCAACCTGACCTCGGTGTTGGGTTATTATGCGTATTTAATTATAGGAATGCATTATGATACTTTTTCATTGAATGGTGGAACAACTTATCTTCAAAAGGCGTTGGCTGTGGTAAACAATGCACAGAGTGCTGATGAAAAAGGATGGAAAGCATATGACGCAACAAAAAACCGCTATTGGTTAATAAATAATTATATGGATGCCTCGTTTATTCCGCTTCGCGAATGTATGTATAACTACCACAGAAAAGGACTGGATATAATGGCTGATAACAAAGAGAGTGGGAGGGCTGCCATATTGGAAAGTCTTACGAAATTAAAAGATGTACATCAGGCGAAGCCACTTTCATTTAACCTCCAGGTGTTTTTTATTGCCAAATCAGAGGAATTGATTAATATTTTTTCAGGAGGATTTCCGGATGAAAAAGCGAAAGTGATGGAAACACTCAATGAGATAGACCCAACCAATAGTAATAAGTATCAAAAGATACTGAACCAATAAATTTATTTTCTCTTTATTTTTTCACTTCCTCCCGCCTGTGCGGGATTATTTTTTTTAATTTAGCAACTCAGATAATCAGAAATTATGCTTCATCATTTGTCCATACAGAATTATGCATTGATAGATCAGCTTGAAATTGATTTTTCAGGTGGTTTAACCATTATTACGGGAGAGACAGGTGCAGGTAAATCCATCCTTTTGGGGGCACTTGGGTTGATTGCGGGAAGCAGGTCAGATACTCAATCTCTTCAGGATAAAACAAAAAAATGCATAGTAGAAGTTTCGTTCAATATAAAAGATTACTCATTAAACGATTTTTTTACGGATAATGAATTGGATTACGAAACTACCACTACCATCAGAAGAGAGATAACTCCTGAAGGCAAATCGCGTGCGTTTATTAATGATACTCCGGTAACCCTTTCTCAGTTAAAAGAACTGGCTTCCTATTTAATAGATATTCATTCACAACATGAAACACTTTCGTTAAATGCAAGTGAATTTCAGCTTTCAGTAGTGGATGCTTTTGCAAATCATCCGGAATTAATTAACGAGTATGGAGAGAGTTTTAAACAATTCAAAGTACTTGAAAGAAAATTAAATGAACTTACTGAAAAGGAAATACAGGCAAAGAAAGAACTTGATTATTTCCAGTTTCAGTTTAATGAACTGGAAGATGCCAACCTGAAGGGAGATGAGCAAATAAAACTGGAACAAGAACTCGAGACTTTAAATAATGCGGAAGAAATAAAATTGAATCTGTCTAAAGCAGCATTTGGGCTGAACGGAGGAGAACAAAATTTACTTTCTTCGCTGAATGAAATAAAAATATTACTTGCATCTTTTGCCAAATTTAAGCCGGAAATAAATGAGTTGAGCACAAGGCTGAATAGTTCTTTTATTGAATTAAAAGATATATCGAATGAACTGGAAAACCTGGAGCAGGATATAGTATACGACCCGAAACGTATTGAAGAGCTTACGGTTCGCCTGGATGAAATCTATCGCCTGCAACAAAAGCACCAGGTAAAGAGCATTGAGGAACTGATACAGATTAAGGATGAGTTGAGTAATAAACTGCTTGATTTTTCTTCACTGGAAGCAGAAATAGAAAAAGTAAAAAAGGAAGTATCCCTTATGGAAAAAGCATTGCAGACTTCAGCAAAAAAGATTTCTGCTAACAGGAAAAAGGTATTACCAAAAATTGAAAAAGAAATCGCTTCCCTTTTATCCTCCTTGTCTATGCCCAATGCCCAATTGAGGATTGAGCATACAGAAACAAGTGTCTTGGCAAAAAACGGATTGGATAAAATTAATTTTCTTTTCTCGGCCAATAAAGGAAGTGATTTTAAGGAACTGAACAAAGTGGCGTCAGGAGGGGAGTTGTCACGCTTAATGCTAAGTATTAAATCGTTAATAGCTCAACTAACAGCATTGCCTACCATTATTTTTGACGAGATTGATACAGGAGTGTCGGGTGATGTAGCAGATAAGGTGGGTAGCATTATGAACCAGATGGCAAAAGCGATGCAGGTAATAACCATAACCCATTTGCCACAGATAGCCAGCAAAGGAGCCTCTCATTTGTTTGTTTATAAGGAAGAAAAAAACAATAAAACTTTCAGTAATATTAAGAAACTTTCGGCAGAAGAAAGGGTAGGGGAAATAGCAAAAATGCTGAGTACAGGAACACCATCAGCTGCTGCCATAAGTAATGCAAAAGAACTGCTTAAAGCTTAAACTAATTGTTACATTTGCAATGTAATTCAGAATCATAATTTTAAATAACAAATTGAACTATGGCGTATAATTTATTAAAAGGAAAAAGAGGAATCATTACCGGGGCATTGGACGAAAATTCAATTGCCTGGAAAGTAGCAGAAAAGGCTCATGAAGAAGGAGCAACATTTGTATTGACAAATGCCCCTATTGCAATGAGAATGGGAGAAATAAAGAAACTGGCTGAAAAGACAAATTCAGAAATCATTCCGGCAGATGCAACCAATGTGGATGAGTTGACTAACCTGTTTATTAAATCTCAGGAAGTGCTGGGTGGGAAAATAGATTTTGTGTTGCATTCCATCGGTATGAGTGTAAATATCCGTAAGAACATTCCATATACAGAATTGAACTACGATTATTTTGCAAAAGGTATTGATGTGTCCGCATTTTCACTTCATAAAATGCTAAGTGTTGCAAAAAAACTGGATGCGATTAATGAATGGGGGTCGGTGGTTGCACTTACTTATATGGCAGCACAGCGGACTTATCCGTTTTATACTGACATGGCGGATATCAAAGCGATGCTGGAATCCATTACCAGAAGTTTCGGATATCATTATGGATTGGATAAAAAGGTACGTATCAATACCATTTCACAGTCTCCTACCAAAACCACTGCAGGTAGTGGAATAAAGGGATTCGGAGATTTTTATGATTATGCGGATAAGATTGCTCCTCTTGGAAATGCTTCTGCTGAGGCATGTGCAGACTATTGTATTTCCTTATTTTCGGATTTGACTAAAATGGTTACCATGCAGAACTTGTATCATGATGGAGGATATTCAACCACCGGTATCAGTGCCGTGGTGATGGAAGAATTAGCGAAATCTTAATTAGAATTTTTTAAAATAAAAAGCGGGAGATAATTTTTTATCTCCCGCTTTTTTATTGAATTAACTTTAAGGGGAACTACATTCCTCTTTCTTTGTCCATGTATGATTGAACCACTTCTATAGCATTATCAATTACATCGCTTAATGCTGTAATAAAGGTTCCCGGCTTAGCCATTGAAAATGCATGTTTCAGGGCTTCCACTTCTTTCGGAATGTATTCATACGATTGTTTCGGGTCAACTTCTGTAATCCCCTCCACCAATAAATTTACGATATCTTCGGCTTGTCTTCCACGAAGGAATTTATCCTGGCGAATAATGATGTGGTCAAACATTTTCGCAGAAATTCTTCCAAGATCCCTTATATCTTCGTCTCTTCGGTCACCTGTTCCGGTGATGATTCCGATTTTAAACGGAGAATCAACTGTGGAAAGGAATTCTCTGATTCCATTGAATCCGTCAGGATTGTGAGCAAAGTCAATCATTACTTTATATTCCTTGAAATCAAATATGTTCATTCTGCCCGGTGTTTGAGCTGAAGAAGGAATAAATGTTTCGAGATTGGAACGGATGTCTTCGATGGTGAATCCATACACATAAGAAGCAAGAGTAGCGGCTAGTACATTGTAAATCATAAATGAAACACGGCCTCCAAACGTTAACGGAATATTGGTAACTTTTTCAACTCTGAATTTCCAATCTCCTTTTTTAATAGTGATGTAGCCGTTTTCGTAAATGCAGGCAATACCCCTGTTTTTACAATGTTCAATAATTACCGGATTGTTTTCATCCATACTGAAATAAGCTACATTGCAACTGGCTGCTTTTCCAAGGTCAACACAATATTTGTTGTCAGCATTCAGCACAGCGTATCCATCGCGTTTCACCGATTCCACCACAACGCCTTTTACTTTCGCCATGTCATCAAGCGTATTGATGTCAGATAAACCCATGTGATCTGCCTGAATGTTGGTTACAACACCTACATCACATCTGCCGAATCCTAAACCTGAGCGCAGAATACCACCACGGGCGGTTTCCAACACAGCAAATTCAACAGTAGGATCTTTTAGAATAAATTCAGCACTTACAGGTCCTGTAGTGTCTCCTTTGGTTAACATTGAATTTCCTACATAGATACCATCAGAAGTAGTAAAGCCTACTTTAAAGCCGTTGTTTTTTACTATATGAGAAATTAATCGGGTAGTGGTGGTTTTACCATTCGTTCCTGTAATAGCAATGATAGGAATACGACATGATTTTCCATTCGGATAAAGCATATCTATTACCGGTGCAGCCACATTTCTTGGTAACCCCTGGGCAGGAGCAAGGTGCATACGGAAACCCGGAGCGGCATTTACTTCCAACACCACACCTCCTGTTATTTCCAATGGTTCTGATAAATTAGAAGCCATGATGTCGATACCGCAAATGTCTAAGCCTATTACTCTTGATATGCGTTCGCAAATAAAAATATTATGAGGATGAACAATATCCGTTACATCTGTGGAAGTACCACCAGTACTTAGATTGGCAGTACCCTTTAAATAACATTTTTCATCTTTAGCTAAAACAGTTTCGATGGTATAATTTTTCTTTGCCAGTTGTTCAGTGGTTTCCCTGTCGATGCTGATTTCGGTTAATACATTTTCATGACCATATCCTCTTCTCGGGTCTTTGTTTTCCTTTTCTATTAATTGTTCAATGGAGGAAGCACCATCACCCACCACGTGAGCAGGTTCTCTTAATGCTGCTGCAATAAAGCGATGATTGATTACCAGAACACGGAAATCGTAACCGGTGATAAATTTTTCTATGATAATTTTGCGTGAATATTTTTTAGCATGTTCGTAAGCTGCTACAGCTTCTTCCATGGTCTTTACATTGATGGAAGCGCCTTTACCATGATTCCCGTCAAGAGGTTTGAAAACCAAAGGAAATCCTACTTTTTCAACCGAACTTTCCAAATCTTCAATGCTGGAAATACAAACACCTTTGGCAACCGGAATTGCAGCATCCAGCAACATCCGTTTTGTCTCGTCCTTGTTACTTGCCAGATCAACTGCAATAGAACTGGTCTGGTTGGTCATGGTAGCACGAAAGCGTACCTGGTTTTTTCCATAACCTAATTGTACCAATGATTGACCATCCAAACGAATGAAAGGAATATCTCTTGCCACCGCTTCGTCAATAATAGAACCGGTACTTGGACCAAAACGAACATCTTCGCGTAATTCGCGCATGGTTCTGATATCCGTTTCCAGATCATATTCTACCCCATTTATTAATGCTTCAGCAATCCGAACAGCAGATTTAGCAGCGAATGTACCCACCGCTTCTTCCATATAAGAAAAAACCACATTGTAAATTCCTTCCTTACCAGTACCACGGGTGCGACCAAAACCACAATCCATTCCGGCCAATGATTGAATCTCGAGTGCAATGTGCTCAATCACGTGACCCATATAAGTGCCTTCTTTTACACGAAGGAAAAACCCCCCTTCAATATTCGGAGAACAACGATGAGACATCATGGAAGGGAACATTAACTGCAGCCTTTGAAGGAAACCATCAATTTTATTGGTCGGACGATGTTCCAATTCTTCAATGTCGAGTTTCATCACTATCAGTTTTCGTCTGCGGATGGACCAATAGTTAGGCCCTCTCATTACTTTTATCTCTACTATCTTCATATCAATTTGGTTTAATTTTCTTCAAAGTAATAAAAATAATATTACATAACGAAACAAATTGATAACTATCTTGACATTGTTGATAGAAAAACATATTAATTTTTATTGCAAAGCATAAAGAGTTTATTTTTGTGCTTTATAAACCAACAAAAAACAGAATGGATATTCCAAAAGGGAAATTAATATCAGTAGGAGGGAGCGAAGACAAAGGCACCGGCATAGAACCTAATTTTGAACCGAAAGCTCATTTGCATTTCTTCGAATTCGGGATTTTGAAACGCATTTTGTCTGAAATGAAAGGAGTGGATTCGAAGGTGGAAGTAATTACTACAGCCTCTCAGATACCTGAAGAAGTAGGAGAAAACTATGTTCAGGCTTTTGGCAAACTGGGGTGCAATAACATTGGCGTTATTCATATTAAGAATCGCGAAGATGCATTGAATGAAGAATACCTGGAAAGAATTAAAAAGGCTGATGGAGTAATGTTTACCGGAGGAAATCAATTGAGGCTTACTATGATTTTTGGTGGTACAGAATTTATGGAGATACTTCACCATCGCTATATAACGGAGAATTTTCTTATTGCCGGAACCAGTGCAGGTGCTATGGCCATGAGTAACACCATGATTTACCAGGGAAGCAGTACGGGTGCGTTGCTGAAAGGAGAAGTGAAAATAACCACAGGTCTGGCGTTAATGAAAGATGTAATCATAGATTCACATTTTGTTACCCGTGGTCGTTTTGGAAGATTGGCGCAGGCTGTAGCTTCTAATCCCAGCTGTATTGGTATCGGATTAGGGGAAGATACGGGTGTGCTGGTTACAGAAGGAAACAAGATGGAAGCAATAGGTTCCGGATTGATTTTGATTTTTGACGGACATAGTATTCGTCACTCTAATATAGCGGATATTGAAGAAGGAGCTCCTATTTCTATTGAGCACTTAATTGTTCACGTGATGGAAAAGGGAAACTTTTATTACTTAAAGGAGCGCAAGTTTTATGCAAAACAATTGATTTAAAAACGGCTCTCGTTAAACAAAAAAAATCTCCTTTCTATTTAAAGAAAGGAGATTTTTTTATTTAATAAATTCAGAAAAACTATGCTACTACTTTCTTTACCAAATCAGCTGCTTCCTGCAGGGTGATTGCAGAATAAACTTTTAAGCCGGATTCGTCAATAATCTTTTTTGCTTCAATAGCATTGGTTCCCTGCAAACGAATAATGATAGGAACAGTAATGTTGCCCATGTTTTTATAAGCGTCTACAATTCCCTGTGCCACACGGTCGCATCGAACAATACCACCAAAAATATTTACAAGAATAGCTTTTACATTTTTATCTTTCAGGATAATACGGAATGCCTGCTCCACACGGGCTGCATTGGCAGTTCCTCCCACATCAAGGAAGTTAGCAGGATCTCCGCCCGAAAGTTTGATAATATCCATGGTAGCCATTGCCAATCCGGCACCGTTTACCATACAACCAACATTTCCATCCAGTTTTACATAATTCAAATCATGTTCACCAGCTTCCACTTCAGTAGGGTCTTCTTCGGTAACATCACGAAGAGCCATCAAATCAGGGTGACGGAAAAGTGAATTGTTATCCAACGATACTTTAGAATCAACTGCAATTATTTTATTGTCCGAAGTTTTTAAAACCGGGTTTATTTCAAACATGGAAGAGTCGGTGGCTTCATAAGCTTTGTAAAGCGATGCAATGAACTTTGTCATTTGTTTAAACGCTTCGCCAGATAAACCAAGATTGAATGCCACTTTGCGACATTGAAAATCTCTTAACCCCACTTTAGGGTCAATCTCTTCTTTAAAAATTAAATGAGGAGTATTGTGTGCAACGGTTTCAATATCCATACCTCCTTCGGTGGAATACATAATAGCATTGCGGCCTTTAGCTCTGTCTAATAATACAGAAACATAAAATTCCTTGGTAGGAGATTCCCCCGGATAATATACATCCTGGGCTATTAATACTTTATTTACTTTCTTTCCTTTTTCTCCGGTTTGAGCGGTGATAAGCGAATTTCCAAGAATGTTTTCAGAAATAGAAAGTACATCATCCAGCGATTTTGCAAGTGCAACCCCTCTTTGTTCGGTACCGGCTATTTTTCCTTTTCCTCTTCCTCCTGCATGTATCTGGGCTTTTACTACCCACCAGCTGGTACCCGTTTGCATTTTTAATAATTTAGCAGCTTCCACAGCCTTTTCAGGTGAATCAGCTACAATGCCTTCCTGCACTGCCACTCCAAAAGATTTTAAAACCGCCTTGCCTTGATATTCGTGTATATTCATAGTTGAGATGTTTAAGTTTTAGAAGTTCCAAAAGTATGTTTTTTTTGGACAATAAAGCAGAAATGAAGATTAAAATCAGGAAGTATTTTATTAACTCTCGCTATACGCCTAAACTAGAATACACTTTTTATAAGATTCCTCTTCGCCCGGGCGAATCGGAATGACAATTTTTTTAGAGGCGGTGTAGGGAGAGGGGCGGCTGCGAAGCAGCCGCCCCTCCTCCTTATTAATAAATGATTTTGTCATTGCGAAGGAATTGAGGAATCTAAATTTGTATAGTAGCTTACAATAGGAACCCCAATAGAGCCAAAAAAGTAAGGAAAGCGGTCTGATTTTTACCTTAAAAAGCAAAAAGTAGCTGATTTAGCAACAAATCCACGTGAGAGCTCATCACATCCCGATGAGTTGAAAAGATAAGTGAATGAGATTAGGTCTTGTCCGCTTGTTAGGTAATGTTAACTCCTTCGACATTAGCTCTCATTCCTATGGTTTTCCGTTTCGTTCCAATTTTATCTCATCGTATCCCAATGATTTTGATTTTTGTTCCCATGATTTTACATCTCATTCCGATGGTTTTAATTTTCATCCCGATGCTTTTGCATCACTTCCCTATCTTTTCTCATACCATCGGAGTATTACCAAGAAGTAAGGGGAAATGGCCAAAAGGACCTCTTAAGAGCAATAAAACAACAAAGCAAAGCGCTGGTTGAAGCCTCCCACTATGTGGTCGCGACTGCCCACTGAGTGGTCGCAACCGCCCACTATGTGGTCACGACTGTCCACTGTGTGGACGAGACCGCCCACCGTGTGGTCGAGACTGCGCACTGAGTGGTCACGACTGCCCACTGAGTGGTCACGACTGCCCACTGAGTGGTCGAGACCGCCCACTGAGTGGTCGAGACTGCCCACTGTGTGGTCACGACCGCCCACTGAGTGGGCGAGACCGCCCACTCACTCATCGGTCTTGCAAACGTGACTTAATTTAAAGCCCAAGGTTGGTATTTGGTGTAAAATGGAGTTAAGTACTAATGCGGGGGTGCTTTTCTGACTTAGAGGATAGGATTGGCAAAAGCGTAAAAGTGGGCTTGTTTTGGTAGGGAATTAGGCTGTTTTTTAGTAAAGAAGGAGAGGTTTCACTCATTTAATTACCGATTTTCAAAACCATTCATTCATCCTATTGGGATAATCATCCATCCTATCCGACTAATCATTATTCCTATCGGGATAATCATCCATCCTATCCGAGTAATCATTATTCCTATTGGGATAATCGTTCATCCTATAAGACCAATCATTATTCCTATCGGGATAATCGTTCATCCTATCCGAGTAATCATTATTCTTATTGGAATAATCGTTCATCCTATCCGACCAATCATTATTCCTATTGGGATAATCGTTCATCTTATCCGAGTAATCATTATTCCTATTGAGATAATCACTCATCCTATCCGACCAATCATTATTTCTATTCAGACAATCATTCATCCTATCCGAATAATGATTATCCCTTTTGGAAGGATGGTTATTCTCAGTTTTTTAGGATTTTAAGTAAAATGTACCTCTTTTTCTCTGACAGGTTCTGATATATTACTACTTGTTTCCGGAAGGTATTGTAGGTAGCTACTGGCTTATTTACACTTTATAATAGAATAATAAATTCAGACAAGTTGATTATAGTTAAGTAAATTTAATTCATTAATTTTGGCTTATGCAGAATATCTGCATAAGCCATTATTTTAATTTTAATTAAAATGAAAACAATAAAAATTGTATTTTTGATTTTATATATCACTTGCTCGACAAAACTTTTTTCTCAAGTATGGGACAATATGGACGGTGGTTTTACTGGTACTGATTCCTTTAACCTCCAAAATACAACTTCTGGTTTAAGAAAGATAATCCCTTATAATAATAAAATAATAGTTACAGGCCATTTTTTAAATGCAAGCAATACCGTTTTAAGCAATACAGCTCAGTGGGATGGTGTTCATTGGCAATCTATGGGGGTGGGCATATGGAGCGAAATCTCATATCCAACCGCATATGGTTTAAACTTAGTTGACTACAATAATAAAGTATATGTCATGGGGTCTTTTGAAGGGGTCGCGGGCGCCTATCATTATGATACTACTCATTACGCTTCAAGGATTTCAAAATGGGATGGATTGGATTGGCAACCTCTAACTCCACCTGACCCTGGTCCAGTTTATAGTGGCTTTAATTCCATTGCAACTTCAGCAACAGTTTATCATAATAATTTATACATTGGTGGTGGGTTTTCTTATGCATTTGATTCTTCCGGGTTGCATCCTGCATTTGGTATGGCAAGATGGAACGATACTGTGTTTTCAAATTGTGGTACTTTCTTTAGTAATAATAGCTCAGGAAATTTTCATCAAAGGGCTGGAGTGGTTTATAATAATAAGTTAATAGTTGGAGGTTTTTTTAATTCTATAGATAGCAGCCCTTTTGGTTATTATGGCTATGTAGCTGCATATAATGATACTGTATGGTCAACATTAAGCACAGGGCTGAATAATACAGTTTATGCGCTTACAGTGTTTAATGGAGAATTATTTGCAGGGGGTTGTTTTACTGCAACCGGTAGTAGTGTTCCGGTTAATTATGTTTCTAAATGGGATGGTATACAATGGTTGCCCGTTGGAGAGGGATTAAACGATACTGTTTGGTCTTTAAGTGTAGATAGTGTAAATAATAAATTAATAGCCGGTGGTGCATTTACACAAACAGGACTTGGCTTAACTGCTAAACACCTTGCAGAATGGAATGGAACTAATTGGGTTGAAGTTGGAGGGGGGGCTGATGATATTGTAACTGCCATATATGCAAAAGATAGTAACTTGTACATAGGTGGCTATTTTACGCATGTAGGTAATGGCATACCAGCAAATGCAATAGCCCGCTGGGGCCCAAGCCATGTGGGAGTGGATGATATTTCGGCAAGCTCAACAACCATGCAATTGGAAATATACCCGAACCCAAGTAATGGGGAGTTTACCATAGAAAGTACAAGTAAAATAGAAAGTGTAAAGGTGTTTAATTTATTGGGGGAAACTATTTATCAAACTACAAAAGATAATCTGCAATCAACTATTAATCTATCATCTCAACCCAAAGGGATATATTTCGTGCAGGTAAAAACTGAGAAAGGAATACTGAACAGGAAGATAGTTATTCAGTAATCCTTTTAATGAAGAGCTATACGCAGTGGCGGAAAAATGAATTTTAACATGGTAGCGTTTGCAGGTGAAAAAACACCAGCAAAGGCATCGTTTCTGCAAAAATTAAAGATGAAAAACAGAACACCAACAAGGGCGGAAGTTTGATAAATAGAGGAAATGATGTATCTTTGCTTGCAGCAATTAACTCCACCATGATGCGCGACAGTGTAAAAGAAATTTTACTTATCCAATCTCCTTATTTAAGTGACGAGGTTTTGTTGTCTGTAATGGATAGCAGTAGCGGGTTTTCGGAGGCTAACATAGGTGATATTATTGTAGCCAACTCACCTATTTCCACTTATGTTCAGGATACTATCAATTCGCTCAATTTATCATCCACTGTTATCAGCCAGATAAATGCAGCACAAACAGGAACATCGGTAAGAGAAGAAACAAAAAGCAGAATTTCTTTTTATTCTTCCCGTTGCAGTTTTACTAAAAACGAAACAGTACGTTATTTCCTCAACTATTCATCACCTGCCACCGCTGCCGATAGTATTTTAGAAGTAGCCGAAGATTCCACCTCTGATATGGATGACATGTCCGCTGATATGTATATTAAAAGAGGAAACTATGCAAAGGCCGATTCTATTATTAATTTATTGTCTCAAAATGCAGATAAAGATGGGATAGTGAAATTAAAAGAAGTGTTGGAAACATTAACACAAAATGCCGAGCCGTTAGATTCATTACTTACCAATCCTATTGACCTGCAAAAAGTGAATGATGTGGCCAACAACGACAGATTAGAAGGTTATACCAAGGCACAGATTATTTTATCATTAATATATGGCACACCTTATTACGAGCCAATAGATGATATTCTAATTAGGCAGGAAAGGAGTAGAATAATAGCACCGCAGGAAAGTACTTTAGCAAACAGAAAAGGAAGCTACCTGTATCCAAACCCTAACAATGGGGTGATGCAATTGGACTATCAGCTAACGGCAACTGATGTAGGACTATTGAAAATAATGGATTTGGAAGGTAAACTGATTGCTTCCTACCCATTAGATAATACCAAAACCATTATGAATATTAACCAATCGGCATTAACCAATGGAGTGTATTTGTATCAGGTATTGGTAAACAATCAGGTTATCAATTCAAACAAATTAGTGATTATTAAAAATTAACTTTTAAAACCAATCCCGCACAAGCGGGATTGGTTTTTTTTAATACCTATTAAGATGAAATCATATTTAATAATTGCTATAATTATTATCCTTAATAATGATTGCAAAGCTCAACAATGGGATGCTATGAATGGAGGGGTAACTTATGATACAACAAAAGGTGTTGTTTTGTCAATACTTAATTATCAAAATAAAATTACTATTGCTGGCGGTTTTAAAAATTCAGGAAATACCATCTTAAATTCCGTGTCTCAGTGGGATGGGAACCAATGGACACCAATGGGAATAGGTTGCTGGGGATGGGGGACAGACCCATGGGCTGATGTGCAAAGCATGGGTGTTTTCCATAATAAATTATATGCTGGAGGGTGGATTCGCGGGTCAGGAGGTAATATTATTGGAGATAGTGCTCATATTTCAGTAAATCTTACAAAATGGGACGGGATAGACTGGTCTCCATTTACACACCAAGACCCTAATTTAACTGGCATTTATGGAGTTTTTACCAATTCAACAGAGGTTTATGCTTTTCAGGAATATCATAATAATTTATACATTGGAGGCATGTTTACACAAACGAATGATTATTTTGGAATTCATAACACAAAAGAAATTGCAAAATGGAATGATGTGGACACATCTTTTTCATCGGTTGGTGTTTTTAGTGGTTCGTTTTACCCTCAATTTACCGAATTTACAAACACGTTTACAATATATAATGATAAGCTTATTGCAGGGGGTAGTTTTACAACTATAGATGGTAACCCAATTAGTGCTATTGCATCCTGGAATGATACTGCTTGGTCTGCTTTGGGCAGTGGTTTAAATTCAACCGTGTTTTCTTCGGTTGTATTTAATGGGGATTTATACGTAGCAGGGCAATTTACTGCAACTGGAGATGGGTTAACTTCTCTCAATCACATTGCAAAATGGGACGGCACACAATGGTCAGCAGTTGGAGAGGGTTTAAATGATTGGATTTATAAATTATATGTTGATAGTACACAAAATAAATTGTATGCTGGAGGAAGGTTTATACAAACCGGCTTAGGAGTAACTGCTAAACATATAGCAGAATGGAATGGAACTAATTGGGTTGAAGTAGGAGGGGGGGCTGATGATTTGGTTGTATCTTTCTATGCAAAAGATAGTAACTTGTATATAGGTGGCTATTTTACGCATGTAGGTAATGGCATACCAGCAAATGCTATAGCCCGCTGGGGCCCAAGCCATGTGGGAGTAGATGATATTTCGGCAAGCTCAACCACCATACAATTGGAAATATACCCGAACCCAAGTAACGGGGAGTTTACAATAGAAAGTACAAGTAAAATAGAAAGTATAAAAGTGTTTAATATATTGGGAGAAACTATTTATCAAACTACAAAAGATAATCTGCAAGCAAGTATTAACCTTAGCTCCCATCCCAAAGGGATATATTTCGTGCAGGTGAAAACTGAGAAAGGAATACTGAATAGGAAAATAGTTATTCAGTAATCCTTAAAATCAAGTGCTTTTTTTAGTGGCGGAACACCACTTAATAATAAGTCTACTTCACCCCATCATTCTTCCGCATAAATTCCAACAGCGCTCTGGCATCATTATCGCTTAAGCTTTGGCTTGGCATACGAACCAAACAAATTTCAAGTTGAGCCTGTGCAGCCGGGTCTTTGTTAATCATTTCATCGGTATTGGTAATAAAATTCATAATCCATGAAGGTTGGTGACGACCCGTAACACCTTTCCATCCCGGACCTACCAGTTTTTCATCTGTCAGTTTATGGCAGGCCGAACATTTTGCTTCAAATGTTTTATTTCCACCCTCGGCCATTTCCCCGTTTAGTTTTTCATCTAAAACAATATCTTTAAATTTCCCTTCTCCTTTATTCGGATCATATTTTTTTAAACTATCAGCAGCCGCAGCATCCTTTGCCGCCTGAGTTTTACTTGTCTCCTCACCACAGGCTATTATAGAAAACCCAACAGCAATGGCAATACCGATTATTAAATATCTTTTCATTCTTTTTGAATATTAAATTGTTTAATTAACAATGCAATATTAATGTTATTTAGCCATTGGTTTTTATGATTTATATCATATCCGGGCAATTGAATTATTCAGGTACTTTGCAGAAATTTTCAGATGCAAAACTCATTACATAAATGGATACGTATTTCCATTCTTAATCTCTCCATTGTTGCGTTCCTGGGTGTTATACTCCGGTCCAAGATAGTATTTTCATTGCCTTTTCTTGATCAGAAACATTTGCTTCATAGTCATTCTCATTTTGCATTTGCAGGCTGGATCACTCAGTTATTAATGTCGCTCATGGTGGGTTATTTATATAAAAAAGGACTAACGGATTCGTTTAATAAATACAAATGGTTGCTGCTTGCCAACCTCATTACAGCTTACGGAATGTTGGTTGCATTTATTATAGAAGGGTATGGATTATTTTCCATCACTTTTTCTACCCTGTCTATTTTTGTTTCTTATTCTTTTGCTGTTAAATATTGGAAGGATTTGAACAGGATAAAATCAACTTCCACTTCCCGGCATTGGTTCAAGGCAGCAGTGGTGTTTAATGCCGTATCTTCCCTGGGTGCATTTGCATTGGCCTTTATGATGGCCAAACACATTATTCATCAAAACTGGTACCTGTCCTCTGTTTATTTCTTTCTTCATTTCCAATATAATGGTTGGTTCTTTTTTGGCTGTATAGGTTTATTGATTGACAGGTTGGAGTTTTACCAAATAAGAAGTAATGTGTATAAAGCCATTTTCTGGATTTTCTTTTTAGCATGTGTGCCGGCTTATTTTCTATCCACACTCTGGATGCATATTCCTGTTTGGGTATATGTCATTGTCGTAATATCTGCCATTGCGCAGGTGGTAGGGTGGTTTTTGCTTGTGCGCATTATGTTCACTCACCTTGATATACTGAATAAAGTAACCTCACTGGCTTCAAAATGTTTGTTGTCTTTAGCTGCATTTGCATTATCACTTAAGTTTTTATTGCAGGTAGGTTCCACTTATCCTTCATTAAGTACTCTTGCTTTTGGTTTTCGTCCCATAGTTATAGCGTATCTCCACCTGGTGTTATTGGGAGCTATAACCATATTTCTTATTGGATATATGGTTTCCGGTGATTTTGTTTCTATGAAAAAGAAATCAATCATTGGAATTTGTGTGTTTGTATTCGGAATCATTTTTAATGAAATACTATTAATGGCACAGGGAGTAGCAGGATTAAAATACGAAGGCATACCTTATATAAATGAAATGCTGCTGATAGCAGCATTAATCATGTTCAGCGGAATACTATTATTTGCAGTCAATCAGTTTCAAAACAAAAAATTAATCGCGAATTAACTATGGAAGATTTTAAAACCATTATTGAACCATTTAAAATAAAAATGGTAGAACCTATTCATTTAAGCACTTACGAGCAAAGAAAACAATACCTGGAAGAAGCGCATTATAATCCCTTTGCTTTAGATTCGGATAAAGTAATCATCGATTTTCTTACCGACAGTGGCACATCTGCCATGAGTTCTAACCAATGGGCAGGAATAATGCAGGGAGATGAATCGTATGCCGGAGCAAGCAGCTGGCATAAAATGCGTGATGCTGTTCTTGACTTAACAGGGCATGAGTTTATTTTACCAACCCATCAGGGCAGGGCAGGGGAGCGCATTCTGTATGGGCACCTGGGTGGAAAAGGAAAAATATTTATCAGTAATACACACTTTGATACCACCCGCGCTAATATTGAATTTTCCGGTGCCACCGCCATTGATATCCCGATTGAAGAAGGAAAAAACCCCAAGGTGTTTCATCCTTTTAAAGGAAACATGGATGTGGTTAAACTGGAAAATTTAATCCGGGAAAACGGTGCAGCAAACATTGCAGGGGTAATTTTAACGGTTACCAATAATAGCGGTGGTGGACAACCTGTAAGTATGGAAAATGCAAAAGCAGTGGCAGCTGTTTGCAAAAAGTATACTATTAATTATTTTCTCGATTGCTGCAGGGTAGCCGAAAATGCTTATTTTATTAAGCAAAGAGAAAAGGGCTATGAAAACAAAACGTATAAAGAAATAGCACAGGAGTTATTTTCACTAACGGATGGTTCCATTATGAGTGCAAAAAAAGATGCACTGGTAAACATGGGCGGATTCCTCTCGTTAAAGAATGAAGAGTTGGCCAATGCCTGTAAAAATCTTCTCATCATTACCGAGGGATTTGCTACCTATGGTGGCCTTTCGGGAAGAGATATGGAAGCAATAGCCATCGGACTTAAGGAAGTATTTGAGCCCGATTACCTGCATTACAGGATAAGAAGCACCGCTTTTTTGGGAGAACGATTACGTGAAATGGGTGTTCCTTTAATATGGCCCATTGGCGGACATGCGGTATATATTGATGCAAAAGAGTTATATGCTCATATTCCTGTTCACGAGTATCCCGGGCAGGCATTGGTTTGCGAACTTTATTTAACGGGAGGTATTCGTTCCGTGGAGATAGGTTCTGTCATGTTTGGAAAATATGATAACGAGGGTAAACTTATTCCAGCCCCCATGGAACTATTGCGTTTGGCTATCCCCCGAAGAGTATACACACAAAGCCATATTGAATACGTTATTGAAGTTTTCGAAAAGATAATGAAAAACAAAGAAAAAACAGGAGGGTTAATAATCACTGAAGAGCCCCTGTTTTTAAGGCATTTCACAAGTAAGTTTAAAAAGGTAACAGAATAAAATTAATCCTGCCATTTAGCACCTCTTGCTATCAGGTACTTTAATGATACTTCTATTCCGCCATTGTTCCTGCTTACTGTAGCGTATGATGAGGTGTTAACGTCATAGGAAATACCGATTGCAAAATTACTTAGTTCATAGTTTACCTGTGGAATGAATGCATCACCAAAACGGTAATGAGCCCCGATAGAAATTCCCGACTCGCTGATAAACCCTGTTACTTTCGTTGCGTTTCTGAAACGATAACGAACAAGAGTACCTACATTAAATTCGTTCGACTTGCCTTGCACAAAACAAACAATGGAAGGAATAATAGAAAAGCTTGTTCCTGAAATATCTAAAAATCCATTAATATTCACTACAACTTTACCAAGTAGTTTTTCAGTTGCCGAAAAGTATTGTTGTTCCGGACGGTTCATGTGGTAATAAGCAAAACCAAGTCCTAATCTTTTTTGTTCGTTTCGTTGCATCGTATTTTTACCACTGAAATATTCATAGTAAACTCCAGCGCTTAAATCGGTATAAAAATTAGAGGTAAATGTGGTAGGTTCATTCGGATTAATCTGTCGGTTAAAACCCGTTCCATCGTATTGATTTCCCCAATAAAGTGCAGAATAATCTGCCTTATGCTGAGCCCCGCCTGCCGAAATACCCAAAGACAAAACAGAAAGGCGGGTAACCGGAATAATACCAGAAAAACTAATTGCAACTTCTGTAAGTCCTATTTTAGCATCACCGGCCTTGTCGCTGAAAAAATTTAAACCCATACCCAAATGGGCTTTATTTGCTTTTTTATTAAGTATGGGAGCATCTACAGAGCCTGCAGCTGTATTGTAAGAATGACCCATTGCCATCCATTGATTTCGGTAATTAACTATTGCTCTTATTCTTCCATCAAAAACTCCCGTGTTTGCAGGATTTATTAACTGGGGTGTTTCGCTGAACTGCGAAAAATGAATGTCTTGTGCAAATGAAGTAATTGAAATTGCAACAGAAACAAGTAGAAGAAGGTATGTTTTTTTCATGATTCCCGGTAGGTCTTTTATCTTACTAATGTAATATTCCCTTTCAGTTTCACTTCATCTCCATTAGCCATTGTGCCGGATAGTTTATAGGCAAAGACTCCCGGATTAAGCGGTTTTCCGTTAAAGGTGCCGTCCCATCCCATCGCACGGTCTACTGTGTGAAATACCGATTGTCCCCAACGGTTGAAAATTTCAAAATCCATATCCCGAATACTTCCCATAACATAAAGTACATCATTCACGTTATCACCGTTTGGAGAAAATGCATTAGGTACCCCTGCCACTGTTCCTCCTATTGGTTCATCGGGTAATCGGAACACAGCAATTAAATTATCATTAGCAGAAACGGTAATACCTACGGAATCTGAAATGGTGGATGGAATAGGGGTATGAGCTCCCATTTCCCAGTGGTCGAATATATATCCCGCAGCAGTAGTGGCCTGCAAAGTGGTTTCTATATTTCCATAAAAACTTCCTGTCCATGGATAAGAGGTAGGTGTTATCGTATTTATCTGTACGGTACCAGCCCCTGCTGGCTGAACATCAACTGTAATATTGTAAGGTCCGGTTAATCCATAACAATCAATCATACCTGAAACTATTTGAGTGCAACGATCGGTAATGAACTGCCTCATGGTGGTCACATTCTGTTGCCAGGTAGTTAATGAACCTCCCCATTTATTTATCTGTCCCGGCATTTCCGGTGCAATTACCGCAATCATACTATCCAGCAAAGGGAGTGCATAATCGCAACTCAGGGTAGTGTTCAGCAAATCAATGTATCGCGTTTCGTATAAATGAACAAACGTAGGGCTTTTAAGCAATGAATCCAGAATAACAGTATGCCCCTGTCCTCCCGGGTCGTTCAGTGCTTCAGGAGCACATGGGTCTGCAGACGGCAGCTGGCTTGGAATTCCGGTATAATTAATATAATGTCCGAAACAGGCATCATTGTCCCATAAGGTATATCTCCATTTATGTTCATGCCCGTTAATCGCTCTTCCTCTCCACCATGCAGTGTTCCAGTTCAACCAGTCGGATGTTACCGCCCAGGAATTAATAATGAAATAATCTATCAGACTTTTTACATTTAACAGGCTGTCCACGTAATTGTAATTGGCAGGTATAGTCAGGCTATTAGTTGATACAAAATTCTTTAATGCATCCCAGTCTGTTTGTGCTTGCGTTCCGCCATAAGCACTCCAGGTTCCACCCCAGGTTTGTAAAAACTGAAGACTATCTTTATCTCCCTGATCAGAATAATAGCCTGTAAAATCATTGTCGTCCACTTTTTCTCGGATGTCATACACTCCCCAGTATTGGCCATTTACATAAAGCACACATGGCGACCAGGTACGTTCATCAAGGTGTAAATTCCCTCTTTGAGATAAGGTATGAACATAACTGTCACGAATATGAGCCCCTCCTGTTTCAAATGGATAATTATCATTTGCTGCAGCTTTCAGAATAATCCGGGTAAAGGCTTTACGGGATTTGTTTACAAATAATTTTGTTCTCACCGCATAGTTATATCCCATTTCATCGTCACTGATATAGTCAATACCACGCTGGTTATACGACCACGAATCGTTACCGTGTTCATTGGCATTTCCATCAGTTTCCGTTTTCAACTGTCTTGCTTCATTAAAGTATTGCAAACCTGTTTCAGGAGAGGTTTGTGTTCCTGTCATAAGGGTCATTATCCCGTCACCAAAAATTGAAATAACAGAAACCTGGTGAGTAACTCCAATAAAATAAGTACAACTTCTGATAAAGCTGGAAGGTACCAATGGATTAGTGCTGAATGCGCGGGCTCTGAGCACAGTAGTAGCAGAAATGTTTATAGGAACAGTATAAGGCGTTGAGGCTGCCGTTGGTGTAGAGCCATCCAATGTATAAGTAATAGTTACATTAAGGTCGGGAGAGGAAAGTATAACGTTTTGAGCACTTGCATAAAATCCTGCAGCCACGCTTGTATTGGGCCTGGTAGCATATTCCAGCTTGGCCCCTGTATTGGTAGCCCCCGGAGTCGGAGTTGTAAATACTCCCCAGGTAGCTCCTCCATCCACAGCCCTTCCCCTCGAATGGTCGACCAGGTTGGGTTTTAAAGTCATCGAATCGATAATGGTTCCTGCCGGATTAGCAAAAACAAGTTCATCGGGTTTGGTTTGTGTAAGTTTAAAGTTGGTATGAATATCTCCTGCCGCCACCGTGTTTTCGCCAGAAGCCCAGATGCGCAAAAAGCCATTGGCTGCAATAGTACTTCCGGCCGGAAAGGTATATTTGGTCACATTATTTTTGTTATCACTTAAATGATAACCCGCAAGGTTTACCGAAGCGCCACCCGCGTTATAAAGTTCCACCCAGTCGGAAGATTTCCCGAAATTGTCGTTGAAAGTTTTATTCGAGCAGGAATATTCATTCACCATTACCTGGCTGTTGGCCTTGCAAATAAAGGAAATGATAAGAACTGATGTAAAAAGAAAGCGAGTATAATTTTTCAAATTCATCTGAAAAGGAGTTTATGTGTTTGAAATTAATTGATAAAAGTAGGGCTAAAAATTTGATTAGCAAAATATTGTTTCATTCTTTTTTAAACAGAACTATCTCCGAAAAAGAGGTTGCATCGGCTTTATTAATCATGATTTCAGAAACCAGCGTTTACTCAAAAACACAAAGTTCACTAAAGAAAGTATATTTCCTTTTCAATGCTTTGCGTTCTTTGCGTCTTTGCGAGAAACTTTTGATAGCTAACTATGTGAGAAAATTTATTTTCCTATCCGTCCTCTTTTTCTAGGTACCTATGTGTTTCATTTTTTTCTATTAAGGAAACCAATTAGAATCAATAAACATTTCTCCAGATAGGTTGTTTGTATCAAAACGAATCTCCTTTTTTGTGAGGTTCTTTAATTATCTTTGCAAAAAATATAGAAAATGAGCACTTTGTTAAATACAATAGAAGAAGCTATAGAAGACCTGAAAAAGGGAAAAGTAATAATAGTAGTGGATGATGAAGACCGTGAAAACGAAGGAGATTTTATATGTCCAGCAAACAATGTAACACCAGAGGTAATTAACTTTATGGCCACTCATGGCCGGGGGCTGATATGTGCAGCCATCACAGAAGAACGTTGCACCGAACTTGGATTGGAAATGATGGTGACCAATAATACAGCTGAACATAGCACAGCATTTACAGTTTCTGTAGATTTGCTTGGTTATGGTTGCACCACCGGTATATCTGCCAGCGACCGCTCCAAAACCGTTCAGGCTTTAATTAATCCCAACATTCGTCCCGAAGAGTTTGGCAAACCCGGACATATTTTTCCTTTAAAAGCAAAAAAAGGAGGAGTCATTCGCAGAGCTGGACACACCGAAGCGACCATCGACCTTGCCAGGCTTGCAGGTTTTGAACCTGCAGGAGCATTAGTGGAAATAATGAACGAAGATGGCTCTATGGCCAGACTCCCGCAATTGCTGGATATTGCTAAAAAACACAAGCTGAAAATTATTTCTATTGAAGACCTGATTGCTTACCGTATTAAAAACGAAACAATCATTACAAGAGATGTTCAGGTTAAAATGCCTACCCAATGGGGAGATTTTGATTTAATAGCTTACCGTCAAACTACCAACGATCAGGAACATCTGGCACTAATAAAAGGAACCTGGAAAAAAGATGAACCTGTTATGGTACGCGTTCACTCTTCCTGCCTCACCGGTGATATATTCGGTTCCTGCCGCTGCGACTGTGGTGCACAACTGCACAAAGCCATGGAAATGATAGAGAAAGAAGGAAAAGGAGTCATTGTTTATATGAACCAGGAAGGTAGAGGAATAGGTCTGTTGAATAAATTAAAAGCGTATAAACTTCAGGAAGAAGGAAAAGATACCGTGGAAGCCAATGAAGAACTTGGTTTTAAAATGGACGAACGCGATTACGGAGTAGGAGCTCAAATCCTGCGCGACCTTGGTATATGCAAAATTCGCCTGATGAGTAATAATCCTAAAAAAAGAGCCGGACTTATAGGTTATGGGTTGGAAATAGTAGAGAATTTGGGAATAGAAATAGAATCAAACGAACACAACAAATTTTATCTCCAAACCAAACGCGATAAAATGGGACATTCGTTAAAGTTGGATAAGTAGCTTTTATACAAATCTTTATTTTACATTTGTTAATGGAAAGCTTCACTTCATCTTGGTGAACTTTGTGTAAAATCTTAGTGGACTTTGTGGTTAAATTTAAGGAAGCCTTACCTTTTCTGGTTTTCTTTTAAATCAAATTTCTTGTTTAACTATTTATAATAACTACTGAAAGTTTCTTTTCTTAAAGAACTACCCCAAATACGATTTAAGTATTTTACTTTTTGAAGTCATTTTTAATCGTTTAATTGCTTTTTCTCTTATTTGCCTCACTCGCTCGCGCGTAAGGTTCAGCTTACTTGATATTTCTTCCAATGTTAATGAGTTCTCGCAATTAAGCCCGTAAAAGTATTTTAGTACGTCCGCTTCCCTTTGACTCAGGGTGTTTAACAACCGTTCTATTTCGCTTTTAAGCGACTCCTTTATTAATCCTGATTCAGGACCCGCCAGTTCGCCCGATTCCAATACATCCAGGATAGTTCCAGAAGATTCGTCACTTGCCGCCAGCGGGGCATCCATAGATACATGGCGCATGTTGTTTTTCAGCGAATCATTGATATCATCTTCCGAAAGCTCCAGAATTTCACCTATTTCAGAAGCAGAAGGTTCACGCTCGTACTTTTGCTCCAGTTTCGAAAAAGTTTTGTTAATCCTATTAATTGCACCTATCTTGTTTAAGGGCAGTCTCACTATTCTCGACTGCTCCGCTAATGCCTGCAAAATCGATTGCCGTATCCACCAGACAGCATAAGAAATGAATTTAAAACCTCTTGTTTCATCAAATCGTTGAGCAGCTTTTATCAATCCCAGGTTACCTTCATTAATCAGGTCCGGCAAACTCAGCCCTTGGTTTTGATATTGTTTGGATACAGATACAACAAATCGTAGGTTAGATTTCGTTAGTTTTTCCAACGCCAGTTGGTCGCCCAAACGTATCTTTTTAGCCAGTTCACATTCTTCATCAGCAGTTATTAATTCCATCCTGCCTATTTCCTGAAGGTATTTGTCAAGCGAAGCACTTTCGCGGTTGGTAACCTGTTTAACAATTTTGAGTTGTCTCATTTGTGTAAATTTTAGTTTGATGGTAACTATATGATTACTAATACGAAGTAAATCCTGAAAAGGTTTCATTGGGGTAAATATTTTTTTGAAAACATAAAATAAGTTACGATTCATTATCACCTATTATGCTTTTAATTGGCACTGTAAACTACCTGTTATTTAAAGATTACTTATATAAATATACGCCAAACTTATTTCCGCATTTTCGAAATACCCTCCTTAATTTTATTTTTATCCTTCCGCAAAAGGGTTTCTTGCTTCTGCAAAGAGGTTTTTACCGTCCGTATTTTGTTTTCTCCCTTCCCTTCTTTGTTTTCTCCTTCCGGTTTTTGTTTTCTCCCTTCCGGTTTTCGTTTTCCTCCTCAAACATTCTGTTTATTACCACAAATTAGTTGTTTTCTCCCGCGTTTGTTTCGTTTACTCCCATAAACCACCAACATTGCTCTTCCAATTAATAAATTTCCGTTAAGAGGCTCTTTATGGAATAAAAATTAAGCCTGAAATCATACAAACAGGTCGATGTATTTTCGTAATATTGTATCCTCAAATTAGCGAAAAATGGAAGATGCAAAACAATTAGAAGCTTTTGAAGCAAAAATAGCTTCAGGAGTTAAGATAGAACCTAAAGACTGGATGCCCGAGGCATATCGCAAACAGTTGATACGAATGATGAGCCAGCATGCGCATTCCGAAATTGTAGGTATGTTACCCGAAGGCAATTGGATTACCCGTGCTCCAAACTTAAGAAGAAAAGCAATCTTACTTGCAAAAGTGCAGGACGAAGCAGGGCACGGTTTATACCTCTATAGCGCTACTGAAACCTTAGGAATCGACCGCACAGAATTACTCGAACAGTTACATTCCGGCAAAGCCAAATATTCAAGCATATTTAATTATCCTACATTAACCTGGGCCGACATCGGAGCAATTGGTTGGTTGGTGGATGGTGCGGCCATCATGAATCAAACAGCATTAGCACGTGGTTCATACGGACCATATTCACGAGCAATGGTTAGAATTTGTAAAGAAGAAAGTTTTCACAACCGCCAGGGATACGAAATTATGATGCATTTGGCACAAGGTACTGAAGAACAAAAAGCAATGGCACAAGATGCCTTTAACCGTTGGTGGTGGCCAGCCATCATGATGTTGGGGCCAAGTGACGACCAGTCTCCAAACAGCGACCAGTTAATGCGCTGGAAAGTAAAGATGGAAAGCAACGATGCCATCCGTCAGCGATTTATCGACAGAACAGTTCCTCAGGCCGAGTTCATTGGATTAAAAGTACCCGATTCTCAGATGAAAATGAACGAAACCACTGGTCATTACGAACACGGCCCGATAAACTGGGATGAGTTCTTTGATGTAATAAAAGGAAACGGCCCTTGCAATGTAAAACGATTAAAAGCCAGAAAAGATGCAGATAAAGAAGGAAGATGGGTCAGAGAAGCTGCAGTGGCTTATGCAAACAAAAGAGCAAAAGAAAAGGAAGTAGCTTAAATTGTAATAGTTGCTGTTTGTTATTTCTTTTTAGAAAAGGACAACAACTAATAACCACAAACTACCAACTAATAACGAACAACTAACAACAAACAATTATGTCCGACACACAATTACCCGTTTGGGAAGTTTTTATACAGGCAAATCCTGGAATACCTCACAAACATGCAGGAAACGTGCATGCAGCTGATGCAGAGATGGCTTTGCAAAATGCAAGAGATGTTTATTCACGCAGAAACGAAGGGATGAATATCTGGGTAGTTCCAGCCAATGCAATAACTGCAAGTAGTCCGGAAGACCAGGGAGCTTTCTTTGAACCATCAAATGATAAACCTTACCGTCACCCGACATTCTATAAAATCCCTGAAGGAGTTAAATATTTATAAAAATGTATTGAGATATTAGTATTAAGATTAAGTGCACTAATACGAAGCATCTCAAGACTCAATCTCATATCTAAAGAAATGAACTTACAACAAGCTAAATTTGAATACCTCCTTCGCTTAGGAGACAGCAGTTTAATCATTGGTCATCGTTTGTCCGAATGGTGCGGACATGGGCCCATCCTCGAAGAAGACATTGCTTTAACCAACATTGCTTTGGATTTTGTTGGTAATGCCACCGCACTTTTAACCTATGCTGCTCAGGTAGAAGGTAAAGGCCGCAATGAAGACGATCTTGCATTTATGCGTGACGAAAGGGAGTATCGTAATTTGTTAATTACAGAACAACCTAATGGTGATTACGCTGCTACTATTGCCCGTCAGTTTTTATTCGATACGTATATGTATTTTCTTTACAAAGAATTAAAATCAAGTAAAGATGAAACCATTGCAGCCATTGCAACAAAATCTCATAAAGAAGTAACTTATCATTTGCGTCATAATACCGAATGGATGTATCGGTTAGGAGATGGAACTGCTGAAAGTCATGAACGTTTACAAAACGGAATAAATGATTTATGGATGTTTACCGCTGAACTATTCGATATGGATAAGGTGGATGAATTACTTATTAAAGAAGGCATTGCCCCTGATTTGAATAAAGTAAAAGCGGAATGGGAAAAGCGTGTGAAAGAAGTGTTAATCGAAGCAACTTTAGAAATACCAACAACTACTTTTAAACAAAAAGGAAGCAGGGAAGGCAAACATTCCGAACATTTAGGTTTTTTACTTGCAGAGATGCAATATGTTCATCGGGCACATCCGGGAGCAAAGTGGTAGAACTACGAATAAAGAATTTCATCGAATAACGAATCTGTTTAAATCTTGGTAATCTTTGGTGAATTAGTTTTATTATTCCTTTCAAAAAATGAATTCCGTTATAACTAAAGAAGAAATTTATAAAATCCTTTCAGAAATTCCTGACCCTGAGATTCCCGTTATTAATATACATGATTTGGGAATTTTAAGAGAAGTGAAATTGGAAGCAGGTGTTTGCACGGTAGTGATAACCCCAACTTATTCTGGCTGTCCGGCAATGAAAGTAATTGAAGATGACATTAAAATTAAACTCAAAGAAGTCGGTATAGAAAAAGTCAAGGTAGAATTGGTTTATTCTCCTGCCTGGACAACCGACTGGATAAATGAAGAAGCCAAAGAAAAGTTAAGAGCTTACGGCATTGCTCCACCTGACCATTCAACAGTTGATAAAAAAGTATTGCTCGGAAAGCCCCGCGAATTAAAGTGCCCCCTATGTGGTTCTATTCACGCCGAAATGATTTCTCAGTTTGGTTCTACCGCATGCAAGGCTCTTTACCGTTGCCTCGATTGCAAAGAACCATTTGATTATTTTAAATGTCTTTAGGTGAAAATAACCTCAGAGAAAAATGGAGAAGTCACAGAGAGCCGCAGAGTAAGAAAAATAATGAATAAATTAAACTCTGCGGTTCTCAGCGTATTTTCTCTGTTAACTCAGCGGTAAAAATAAAAACATCAACTCATGACCGAAAACGAAATAACCGAAATAGTAATTGGATGTTCAATAAAAATCCACAAAGTTCTGGGCCCAGGATTATTAGAATCAGCCTATGAAGAATGTTTGTTTTATGAATTGAAAAAGTCAGGGTTATTAGTCGAGAAGCAAAAACCTCTTCCATTGATTTATGAAGAAGTTAAACTGGATTGCGGTTACAGGATGGATTTTGTGATAGACAATAAAGTTGTAGTAGAAATAAAGTCGGTGGATGCTTTAAACGAAATTCATCTCGCACAAATTTTGACTTATTTAAAACTTTCCAATTGCAAAGTTGGATTACTAATTAATTTTAATGTATTAAAACTGGTTGATGGAGTTAAACGAGTGGTTAATAAATTTTAACTCTGCGGTTCTCTGCGTGTTTTTTCTCTGCAAACTCTGCGGTTAATTTTTCTTTATCTTTACAAAAATATTTAAAATAATATGAGTTTTATTAAAACAGAAATTGAAGGAAGTGTAATGAAAATAACGCTTAACCGTCCTGATAAGTTCAATAGCTTTAATCGTGAAATGGCTTTGCAATTGCAGGATTCATTGGATAAAGCATCAATAGATAATACAGTAAGGGCAGTATATTTAACAGGTGAAGGCAAAGCATTTTGTGCAGGACAAGACCTTTCTGAAGCTATGGATCCCAATGGTCCCGGAATAGAGCGAATAGTTAGAGAACATTACAATCCGATTATTCAGAAAATAAGAGCAATTGAAAAACCTGTCGTATGCGCAGTAAACGGAGTAGCTGCAGGAGCAGGTGCAAACATAGCATTAGCATGCGATATAGTAATTGCCGGAAGCGGGGTTTCATTTATACAGGCATTCAGCAAAATTGGTTTAATACCCGATAGCGGTGGGACTTTCTTTCTTCCCCGTTTAATTGGTTTTGGCAAAGCCTCAGCTTTAATGATGCTTGGAGACAAAGTTTCAGCAGCTGATGCCGAACGAATGGGAATGATTTATAAAGTAATAGAGGATATCAACTTACAGGCCGAAGCCTTTGCAATTGCAAAAACAGTTGCAGATTTACCAACCAAAGGAATAGGATATACCAAACGTTTATTAAATAAAACAATGGTTAATTCTATGGAAGAACAATTGGAATACGAAGCAGATATGCAGGTACATGCAACCACTACTTATGATTATACCGAAGGAGTAAATGCATTTTTAGAAAAAAGAAAAGCAGTATTTAAAGGGGAATAGTTATTTAACCGCAGAGAAATGGGAGAACACGCAGAGAACCGCAGAGAAAATAAATATGTAAACTCTGTGGCTCTCTGCGAAAA
The DNA here is from genome assembly GCA_947479085.1 of Bacteroidota bacterium. Classification (GTDB taxonomy): domain Bacteria; phylum Bacteroidota; class Bacteroidia; order 2-12-FULL-35-15; family 2-12-FULL-35-15; genus 2-12-FULL-35-15. The sequence continues at coordinate 101,121 of CANJYB010000009.1, forward strand.
CTCTCAGCGAACTCTGCGGTAAATTTATTGATATGAAACAAATAGGAATAATAGGGTCAGGAGCTATGGGCGCAGGAATAGCTCAGGTAGCAGCAACAGCAGGACACAATGTTACTGTGTATGACAATACTCAATCTGCACTTGATAAAGCAAAAACTAATTTAGAGAATACTTTAAAGAAGTTAGTTGAAAAGCAAAAACTCACTGAGGAAGCAGCTAAAGGTATTTTAGCGAGAACAAATTTTGCAAATGAATTAAATCAATTCAAAGATTGCGGATTAATCATTGAAGCTATTATTGAAAACATTGATGTAAAACAAAAATTGTTTTCTGAATTGGAAACAATTGTTTCGGATGATTGCATCTTAGCGAGCAATACTTCTTCTCTCTCCATTGCATCTATTGCTTCAGCCTGCAAAAAGTCAGAAAGGGTAATAGGAATTCATTTCTTTAATCCAGCACCATTAATGCCCTTGGTTGAAATTATTCCAGCTATTACTACTGACGAAAAAATAACGAAAGAATCAAAATCAATTATTGATAGTTGGGGCAAAGTAACTGTACTTACAAAAGATACTCCCGGCTTTATTGTTAATCGTGTAGCCCGTTCTTATTATGGCGAATCCATTCGTATTTATGAAGAAGGCATGGCTGACTTCGTAACCATTGATTGGGCAATGAAAACATTTGGTGGTTTTAAAATGGGACCTTTCGAATTGATGGATTTTATCGGGAACGATATTAATTACAAGGTTACCGAAAGTGTTTGGACTCAATTTTTCTTTGAACCTAGGTTCAAACCATCATTGACTCAGAAACGTTTGGTTGAGGCCAGATTATTTGGACGTAAATCAGGAAGAGGGTATTATAATTATGCAGAAGGAACAGTTTTGCCTGAACCAGATAAAAATGAAGAATTAGGCAAATACATTTTTAATAGGGTTATTTCTATGTTAATCAATGAAGCGGTAGATTCGCTTTATTTGAAATTAGCAAGCAGGGATGATTTGGATTTAGCAATGACTAAAGGGGTGAACTATCCAAAAGGACTATTAAAATGGGCAGATGAAATTGGTTTGCAAAATATCTATAACACTTTAGATGTTTTATACGAGTTATATAATGAAGAGCGGTATCGCCCTTCTATATTAATGAAGATGATGCTAAAGGATAATAAGAAGTTTTATGAGTAAAGAATTAGCAAAAAAGATAGTTGATAAAATGATGGCTGAAGATAAGTTCAGCCAATGGCTGGGCATTGAAACAGTATTGATTGAACAGGGCCATTGCATTCTAAAAATGAAAATACGAGAAGAAATGGTAAATGGATTTGGCATTTCTCATGGAGGTATCGCTTTTTCATTTGCCGATAGTGCTCTCGCATTTGCTTCTAATGCTTATGGCAGATTAAGCGTTGCATTGGAATGTTCTATTTCTTTTGCTATTGCTGTTAAAGTAGATGATGAATTAATTTGCGAAGCAAAAGAATTAAGTATCACTAATAAAACTGCTACTTATCACATAGAAATTAAAAATCAAAAAGAAGAAAAGGTAGCTTTCTTTAAAGGTACTGTTTACCGAACAAGTAAAGAATGGCAGTTAGGATAAACTAAAACGGAATAATATTTTAAAATTGTTACCGAAATGGTGAGTACTATTTACCAAAATGGCTAATCTTTTTTACCAAAACGGATAATAGATTTTACTGAAACGGATAATATTATTTACCAAAACAGCTAATATTGTTTATCAAAATGGATAATAGTATTAGCCAAAATGGATAGTCTTTTTTAGCAAAACGGATAATAATGTTTACTAAAACGGATAATATTATTTACCAAAACAGCTAATATTGTTTACAAAAATGGATAATATTATTTACCGAAATGGTAAAAAATTAATAAAAAGATAAATTATCTTTAAGAAAATAAAGTATGAAAAACGCATATATAATAGACGGAGTAAGAACTCCGATTGGAAATTTCGGTGGAACATTAGCGGTGGTTCGCCCCGATGATTTGGCAGCCCTTGTATTAAAAGAATTAATTAAACGGAACCCAACTATTGATGTTTCTGAAATTGGGGACGTGATTATGGGGTGCGCTAACCAGGCAGGAGAAGACAACCGAAATGTGGCAAGGATGGCTGTATTGCTTGCCGGTTTGCCATTTACAGTTCCGGGAGAAACGGTAAACCGTTTATGTGCTTCCGGTCTTTCGGCAAGCATGGCAGCGGCAAGGAGCATTATGTTGGGCGAAACAGGCCTGATGATTTCAGGAGGAGTGGAGAACATGACTCGCGGACCTTGGGTAATTTCAAAAACATCTTCTGCTTTTGGCAGAGACGCACAAATGTTTGATTCATCTTTTGGCTGGAGATTTATTCATCCAAAAATGAAGGAGCTTTACGGAGTGGATGCAATGGGAGATACGGCAGAGAACCTTGCAGACCGTGATAAAATAAACAGGGAAGACCAGGATAAGTTTGCATTATGGAGCCAGCAAAAAGCGGCTGCTGCTCAAAGTAAAGGAAGGTTGGCAAAAGAAATTGTTCCTGTTGAAATACCTCAAAAGAAAGGCGACCCGAAGTTGTTTGATAAAGATGAATTTATGCGCCCTGATACAACGATGGAGGGATTAGCAAAACTGAAAGGTGCATTTAAAAGGGAGGGGGGAACGGTTACTGCAGGTAATGCTTCAGGATTAAATGATGGTGCTGCCGCCATTTTATTGGCTTCGGACGATGCAGTTAAAAAATATAACCTTATTCCAAAAGCTAGAATTGTTTCGAGTGGAGTAGTGGGGGTAGAGCCACGTATTATGGGCATTGGTCCGGTCGGAGCCAGTAATATGGCTTTGAAAAGAGCAGGCTTGACAATGAAAGATATAGACATTATAGAATTGAACGAAGCATTTGCTGCACAATCATTAGCATGTACCAGGGCTTTGGGTTTGGCGGATAATGATTCAAGAATAAACCCGAATGGTGGAGCAATTGCACTCGGTCATCCTTTAGGAATGAGTGGAGCAAGAATATTAAATTCTGCAGCAATTGAATTGCAGGAACAAAATAAAAGATATGCATTAGTAACTATGTGCATTGGAGTAGGGCAGGGATATGCAGTAATAATTGAAAACGCAAATCTGAAATAAAATGAAAAGGAATGACCCGAGAATTGATGCTTACATTGAGAAAGCTCAACCTTTTGCTAGACCAATTTTAAATCATTTAAGAGCATTGATTCTTAAAGCAAATTCGGAAGTAATGGAAACCATTAAATGGGGAATGCCGTTTTTTGAATACAAAGGACCTCTTTGCAACATGGCCGCTTTCAAGCAACATGCCGTGCTTGGATTTTGGAAGGGTAAATTACTAAAGGATAAAAGCGGTTACCTGCAGGAACGTGCAAACGCAGGAGGAGAAGCAATGGGGAATCTTGGAAGAATAACTTCATTGAAAGATTTGCCTCCGGATAAAGTAATTTTAGATTTTGTAAAACAAGCTATTAAACTGAATGAAGAGGATGTAAAAGTTCATCCTTCAGAAAAGAAACCTCAGAAAGAACTTATTATTCCCGATTATTTTTTGAAAGCGTTAAAGAAAAATAAAAAGGCTTTTACAGCTTTCGAAAACTTTACTCCTTCAAAAAAAAGGGAATACATAGAATGGATTACGGAAGCTAAAACAGAGGAAACACGAAACAAAAGAATGGAAACTTCAATCGAATGGATTAGTGAAGGCAAATCAAGAAACTGGAAATACGAAACTAAAAAATCCTAAACTACTTATGATTTACGAATTCAACGGATATAAACCGGTCATTCACGAAAGTGCTTTTATTCATCCTCAATCCACGGTTACTGGGAATGTTATTATCGGAAAAGATGTATATATAGGACCGGGCGCTGCTATCAGGGGCGATTGGGGACAGATAATTATTGAAGATGGCTGTAATGTGCAGGAAAATTGTACTATTCACATGTTTCCGGGAACTACGGTTTTATTGAAAGATTCAGCACATATTGGACATGGTGCAATTATTCATGGAGGAACCATTGGAAGAAATGTTCTTGTTGGAATGAATGCAGTGGTTATGGATAATGTGATAATAGGTGATAATTGCATTATTGGTGCTTTGTGTTTTGTGCCTGCTGATATGATTGTCGAGGAAAGAAAAGTAGTAGTTGGAAACCCGGCAAAAATTGTGAAAGATGTAAGTGATGAGATGATAAAATGGAAAACTCAGGGGACTAAGCTTTATCAGCAATTACCTTCCGACTGTAAAGCTACTTTGAAAATCTGTGAACCTTTAAGAGAAATAGAAACCGACCGACCTAAACAACAAGATATTTATAAAACCTGGAAAGAAACAAATAAATAATTATGGACTTATACTTACATTTTATCCTCGTTAATTCTGAATTTAATATTGGCTTAGCTACTGACTTATACGAAGGACAGGAATCAGAAGACAATATCAAACACATGTGGGAAGACGAATTAAAGGTTTCTGAACCGGTAAAAGATTTTAAAATAAGAAACAACGCCATTTATAAATTGGCCGGTTATTATCCCGATAATTCTCAGTTTAGTTTTGACATCTGGGACATGACTATTGTTGAATGTAATACCGAAAGCGGAAATCAAATGCAATTTGCTGTTTCAAAGAAATTACTGAAAAATACAGAGAAGGTGGTGGATGAAAAATCGGGAGATACTCATTTGACTTTTTATTTGAGAGATACTCTTCCCATGGAAAACCCTATGGATGGCGTTTATATTTTAAAATCCGATTTTCCTAAAGAACTAAAGCAGTCAAAAAATCCTAAATCTTAATTACCACAAAATATTAATCATCAAATTAAATAAGCCATGGACAAACTTGATTTCTTAAAAACAGAATTTCCTAAATTGCTTCATACTTTGCAACCGGAAACAATTGGTAAATGGGGAGTAATGAACGGCCAACAAATGGTGGAACACATGGCTGAATCTGTAAGTTTTGCAACCGGAAAAAATAATCAGGCATTGCATACTCCTGCTGAACATGTTGGTAAATACAAAGACTTTGCAATGAGTGATAAGGAGTTTAAACCCAATACAAAAAACGCATTACTTGCCGATACTCCTTACCCTTTAATACACCAAAAGATGCAGGGAGCGATTGAAGATTATGAAAAGGAAATTGCCGCTTTCATTAACTATTTTGTAACTAATAAAGGTGCTACACTTACCAATTCTTTTTTCGGGGAACTGAATTTTGAAGAATGGGTTCACCTTCTTCATAAACATGCAGTTCATCATTCCAAACAATTTGGATTATTATAAACAAAAAGCCCCGTAACTAAATGTTACGGGGCTTTTTGTTTAAAGAAAAATTTATTTTAAGACTTTTTTACGTTAACCGCATTTAATCCTTTTTTTCCTTCAGCAACATCAAATGTTACCGTGTCATTTTCTTTGATTTTGTCAACCAACCCAGTGGCGTGAACAAAAATTTCCTGACCTTCTGCGTCCTTAATGAAACCAAAACCTTTTGCTTCATTGTAAAATTTTACTGTACCTGTTTTCATTATAATAACTAGTTTTAAAATTGAGCGACAAATATATATTAATATTTTTAAGTAATCAAATTTATTTTAGTCCATCGAAGATAAGTGCAATGCTGTGGGTCACAAGTGGAGGTTAAACTTAATTTGTTAATAGGAGTTTAGCTTCTTTCTCCAAAGATAGAACTGCCAACCCGAATCATATTGCTTCCTTCTTTTATTGCAATCCTGTAGTCAGAACTCATTCCCATTGAAAGTATTTCAGGTTGCAGATTAAAAGAGGCAAGTTCTTTTATTTTATTAAAAAACAAACTCAATGAATGAAATTCATTTCCTATTTGCTCCTTGTTGTCTGTATTGGTAGCCATTCCCATCAAACCTGTGATATTAATATTTTGCAATTCTGAAAAATCCTTTGAATGAATTAATCCTTCCGCTTCCTTAAAATCAAGGCCAAACTTGGTTTCTTCTTTTGCTATATAGATTTGCAACAAACAATTAATAATCCTGTTGCATTTTTTAGCCTGTTTATTAATTTCTTTTAGCAGACCAAAACTATCAACAGAATGAATAAGATGAACAAACGGGGCGATGTATTTCACTTTATTGGTTTGCAAATGACCTATCAGATGCCATTCTATATCTTTAGGGAGTTGCTCATATTTTGCAAGTAGTTCCTGTACTTTATTTTCTCCAAACTGTTTATGGTTGGCATGATAAACTTCAAGTATCTTTTCAATTGACTGGGTTTTGGTTACTACAATTAAAGTAACCTCTTTTGGCAAAGCAGATTTAATTGTAGCAAGATTTTCTGAAATGCTCATTTATTCTGTGAGGTTATAAATAACAAGACCGCTTCTCATTTTGGGTTCTACCCAGGTGGTTTTTGGAGGCATTATACTTTTTGTATCAGCAATATGTTTTAGCTGTTTCATTTCCACAGGGTACAAGCCAAAGGCTACTTTAAAATTCCAATTATCAATCTGGTTTTTCAGTTCCTCCATTCCTTTTATTCCGGAAACAAACCCGATTCGTTTATCTGTTTTTAAGTCATGGATATTTAAAATCGGTGATAGTATATGCTCAGTTAATATGGATGCATCCAGGCTTCCAACAGGCTCTTCGTTATGAATGATTTCCTTTTTAGCATCCAGTGAATACCATTTCCCATCAAGGTACATACTGAAATTATGTTTATGCAGCGGGATATATGTGGTATCTCCTTTTGGGTTAACAATAAATTTTTCATTCAATCTTTTAATAAATGATTCTGCTGTTAAACCATTCAAATCTTTTACCACTCTGTTAAAATCATAAATTTTTAATTGTGTTTCAGGAAAGAAAACACCCAGGTAAAAGTTATAAGGTTCTTTACCTGTAAAGCTTGCTTGGCTTTCTCTTCTCGATTTGCCAAGTAAAGCAGATGAAGCAGAGCGATGGTGACCATCGGCTATATAAATGGAATCAATTTTCGAAAACCGTTCTCGAATAAGTTCAACATCATCTTTATCATTAACAATCCAAAGTTTATGATGAACCTTGTCTGAGGTGGAAAAATCATATTCAGGTGCAGTAGCTTCTACTTTTTCAGTCAATTGATCAATTACAGAATCATTTGGATAACTGAATAAAACTGGTTCAGCATTAAAATCGCAAACATCCAGGTAGTGCATTAATTTTTCTTCCCGCTCTGTTATAGTCTGTTCATGGATTTTTATTACTCCGCTAAAATAGTCTTCAATACTGCTGCAACCTATTATTCCTGAATAAATATTACCATCTTTTTGTTGCTGATAAATATAAAAACAAGTTTGTGAATCGTTAATAAAAATACCTTCCTCAACGAACTCTAAATATTTGGATTTTATTTTTTTTAATCTTTCAGGAGAACCCGGTTTTGTTTTCTTTCTGTCACTAAAATCAGGATTTATGATGTGCAAAAAGGTATACGGATTACCAACAAGTTTATCATGTAATTCATTCGCATTGTAACCGTCCACAGCCCTAGATGCAACAAGGTGAACTTTGTCTTTTGCAGGTCTGACGGCTTTGAACGGAATAATAGTGGCCATTTAAGATAACTTTGAAATGATTAAGTCTGAGAGCTCGATACCTATTCTCTCCTGTGCTTCTTCAGTTGCAGCTCCTATGTGAGGAGTTAATGAGATTTTAGGATGTGATAGGATTTCTTTATCCGGGGTTGGTTCGTTCACGAAAACATCTAACGCTGCATGTGCTACTTTTCCCGAGTTTAATGCTTCCAATAAATCTGATTCATTGATAACTCCACCACGTGAAGCATTTAAGAGACACACTCCTGTTTTCATTTTTGCAAACTCCGCTTTGGTAATTACTTCTCCTCCCGGAACGTGCATAGAGATGAAATCGCTTTCGGCTAACAAAGCATCAAGCGAAAGGGTGGTAATCTTTACAGTTATTTTTTCAGAAACTCCGATAATATCTAATGATAGTTCTGCCTCCTTAATAAATGGGTCATAAGCAATTACTTTCATTCCGCAGCCTAAAGCAATCTTTGCAACCGCCTGGCCTATTCTGCCGAAACCAATGATTCCTATTGTTTTTCCTTTCAGTTCAATTCCTTTTGCATATTTCTTTTTTAATGAGTCGAATTGCGTTTCTCCATTTACAGGCATTTGGCGATTACTGTCATATAAAAAACGGACACAGTTAAATAAATGAGCCATTACCAGTTCGGCAACAGAATGAGAAGAGGCTGCAGGTGTATTTACTACTTCAATCCCCTTACTTCTTGCATACTCCACATCAATATTATCCATTCCGACACCACCTCTCCCAATCAGCTTTAAACCAGTGCAGGCATCTATAAGTTCTTTTCTTACCTTGGTTGCACTTCTTACCGTTAAACCCGCATAGCCTTTAGCATTAATTTCAGAAGCTAAGTTTTCCTGGGCTACTTTTTCTGTTACTACAGTAAACCCTGCTTTTTCAAGCAGCATTTTTCCCTGCTCATCTATGCCATCATTGGCTAATATTTTTTTACTCATAATTTTTTAGTTTGGCAATTTTACTTATTTTTCAGATACATACTAATACTTACTACGGTTTGTTTTCAACAATAATATGATATTTCAACTCTAACCCCAATCTCAACTCTCTGTTCGAAAAGCTGAAGGTATCATTTGTTATTTCGGACGAATAAAGCATACCGGGAGGAGGCAAAGGAGCAAGCACAACCATGGAATCTTTGTTAATTGTATTGTTTAGTTGGATTAAATGATTGGTCCTTTCGTCATATCCGGAAGCATATTTACCCGAAATACCAATTTGATTATAAATAGTAAATGTCATCAGAATAACTCCTATCAAAATAGAAATTCTACTTAAAAAGTAAATTACCTTATCATTCATTAAGCCCTTTAATCCTGCAAGGAAGGAAACATAAACCATAAAAGAACAAACCAGGAAGGAAATAATAAACCAAACCCGGTATTCACCGCTTTGACTCATAATAATGGCAATCATTGCAAAAACAAGAACCATGGAAATAAGAAGTAGTATTACACTGTTTTTTATTGACTTTAAAAAGATTATAAAACTTATTTTTTCTCCTTTATTGAATGATTTCCCCAATAATAAAAAGGGAATGAAAAAAACAAAAATAAATAGGAGCTTTTGGGGCAGGAACCAGCCAAATAATTTTAAGATCATTCTTCCTGTTAATAACAATGTAGTTAGAATGGTTGGGTCCGGAAACTGAGTAGCTCTTGAATAGTTGCCTTTCGCAATAAGAACAACAAAAAAGGAGAAACTTAATGACAACATGGAAACGATAAGCTTTTTATTGAAAGAAAGTTTAACAAAGTTTACTACTCCTTTATTTCTTTTCCATTGCAAAACAAATAAAACGCAAAGTAAGAGTCCATATATCACCGAATAAACTTCTGATGAACCACCGCAATAGATAAAAGAGAGAATAATACCTATGTAGGTAAATACATTGTTTTTGTTGCTTATTAAAAAAGAAATTCCCCAGACAAAAGAAATAATGCTCCATAAGTATGAACTCATGCTGCAATACCAAAACCAGGTTTCCCCAATATCAAAACTTAAAAAGAAAAGCAGGGAGGTAAAGGATAAAGAAGCTAGGAATAGGTTTGGCCGGGTGAGTTGAAAGTTAAATTGTTTTGCTGTAACTGAAAGTAATCGAAATATACCGATAATTATGAGGATAAAAAAAGCAATGGATAGAATAGAATAATAAATTTGTTTTGTTTCGAATAACCAGTAAAAAACATCATATAAAAAAACTGCAAAGTATCTTCCGCACCACTGAATATATTGTAAGTAGACACTCTCCATTATTCCATGTGTTTTCACATCCCATATAAAAAAATAATCATCAGATGCCAGCCTCATGTTAAAGCTGAGAATAAAAAACAGGGAAATAAACAGGAGTAAAATAATACTAAGCCCTATTGTGTATGGTCTTCTCATTTTTTAAGACTAATTGAAAAGTTTAAAAACAACCCGTTTTTAAAGTGTTGGTTTTGTTCATAAGTAGAATCAGCACTTATTTCCGCTGAATGCAATAACCCGGAAGAGGGGAGAGGGTCGAGTTCAATAAATTTGATATCCCCTTTCTTTTGGAATTCTTTCAAGTGAACAATTCTTTTATCTAATTCAGACGAATATACTGAAACAATATTGTACTGCTTAAACAGGAAACAAGAAAGAGCAATGACAGTAAGAACTAAACTAATGTTGAATAATCCCTTACTCAGCTTTAAATTAAAAGTGGTTTCATAACCGATTCTGAAAAACCAGTAGATGCTAAATACCAAAATAATAAAAGTAACATGAGTTAATGTTCGGTTTAATGCAACATCCATCATTATATAACCCATTGGGAAAATACTAATAAAGAGGACAACGAAAAGAACCAGGAGGAAAATGAAAAATTGTTTCTTTAAAGTAACAAGCAATACTTTTTCTTTTCCATTGGTATCATTTGCCTTTTGACCTAAATAAATAAACGGAATAGAAAAGATAAGCAAATATAAAATCTTAAAAGGGAGGAAATCAATTATGATTTTTACCATAGTTTTTAGAGTAATCCATATTCCTTTCCATAGTATGGATTCTTCAAACATACCTGCTCTTATAGGGCGACCGGGAGATAGATAGCCAAAAAGGAAACCAGCAAGACAAGCCGCAAGGGCAATTAGTATTTTATATTGATTTAAGTGCAAAAAGAAATTAGATTTCGGTTTTGAATAATAGAGAATAACCAATACCATTAATACAAGTATAGTTGCAACAGCAAGAGGTTCGCTGGAAGTACCGGTGTAAAGAAAGAATAGAATTATAAAAGGAATGGTTTTATAATTTTTGGAATTACCAATAAGCATCGCAGAGCCAGCTATCAGCATACTGTTTCCCCATAAATAAGTCACCGAGGAAGAAAGCCAGAACCAGGTTTCGTCAATACGAAAGCTGGTAAGGAAAAAGCAAAGCGTAATTAAAACAGAATAGGTGAATAGAATGAGTTTTCCTGGATTATAATTAAAATAGCAGAGTAATAAATTTCTTAAAAGAAAAAAGATGGACAGAACAAGAAATAGGAGGGAAGCTATCCCGAACAGAAAAAGAATGAAAGGGAAATTGGAATGTTTAATAATAAATGAAGCAAAAAGCTGCGGAAACAATCTGATATTCCAAGTTTCATAAACCATTTTTGCATATTCCCCAATGGTGTTTTTTTTGAGAATTGAAAAGGAATAATAATCGTCAGCGGAAAAGCGGTTATAAAAAGAAAGCACCCCAAAAAGAAGAATGAATAAAACGCTTACTATCATAAGTAATGATTTCTCCGTTCCTGTAAAGCTTTTTGTTTCAGTTTGCATTAAAATTTATGTCAAATAAATTAGTTTTAAAACTAAACAAAATTTTAAAACCAAACTGTTTACTCTTACATATTATAAAAACAATTACTTTTGCCATCAAACAAATTAAGAATGACAAAGAGAAGTTTTATAGCAGGAATAGTGATGGCCACCACCTTGTTGGCTTGTGAAAAAGTGCCTATTACAGGGAGAAAACAATTAAGTCTTATTTCGGAATCTGAGATGATAAGTATGAGTTTAACCAGTTATACTGACTTTCTTTCCAAGAATCCGGCCGTTCCACCAACTGATGCAAACGAACGTTTGGTAAAAAAGGTGGGTGGTAGTATTCAAAAAGCAGTTGAAACTTTTATGAAAGACAAGGGGCTTTCTTCACGTTTGGATGGCTATAAATGGGAATTTAACCTGGTGAAGAGTGATGAAGTAAACGCATGGTGTATGCCTGGTGGAAAAGTTGTTGTTTACAGTGGTTTGTTACCAGTTACTCAAACCGAATCAGCTTTAGCCTGTGTGCTTGGTCATGAAATTGCTCATGCTGTTGCCCGTCATGGTAACGAACGCATGAGCCAGGGTTTAGTGGTTCAGGCGGGTGGTACCGCTTTATCTGCAGCTCTTTCTCAAAAGCCCCAACTTACCCAGGATATTTTTATGCAATCGTATGGAATCACTTCGCAATTAGGAATGTTAAAGTATTCACGTACACATGAAAGCGAAGCTGATAAAATGGGCTTGGTTTTTATGGCTTTGGCAGGTTATAATCCAAATGATGCGGTTGCTTTTTGGGAACGCATGGCAAAGGCATCTGGAGGAAACAAGCCACCTCAAATACTAAGTACTCACCCTTCTGATGATACACGTATTGCTGATATCAAGGCTTTTTTGCCTGAAGCAATGAAATATTATACTAAAAAGTAGTATTGAGTCTGAAGTAGAATGTCTTTAGTAGAAAGTACGTTATTAGAATTTGTTACTCAACACTGAAGACTTAATACTTTCTACTTCTTTAAACAAATGACATTAAGGTTTGAACCAGATCGTTCAATGGAACTGTTCTTTCTGAATTCAGCTTCTTTTGTTCTTCTTTCACTTTTAGAATAGATTCTTTTACATCTTCTGTTTTAAATGGACCTTCCATGGTGCTGATAACAGTGATTGCTTCCAAGGATACGAGATAATCGGCATCAAGTGCAAGGTCAATAAAAAAAGGTAATTCATTGCTATAGTTAATTTCCGATTCCCAGCATGCGGCTATCAATACAGCTTTATCTTTTTTGGCTTTCTTTATTGCTATAATTAATAAATCTCCCGCTTTTTCCTTTTTTAGTATAAGTAATGTTTCTTCCTTAAAATCCCTGTTTTCCGGTTTGGTTATTAACGAAATAAGGGAAGTGATTTTATCATTACCAATATCGCTTATAGCCTCATCATCTGTATTACCCACTATTTTCGTTACATATTCTTTATTGTCGAAATATTTTTTAAAGTCGTCCATTGTATTGTTTTTTGAAATGCAAATATCTGTAAATAATTTGTAAAACAGATTATTTAACAAAACTCCAATCGCAATATTATCATTCTAACTTTTTAATCTTTTTTTCCATTTTGCCAATTCGTACCAGATAACAGATATAAAGCCAGCACCAATGCTAAAGGATAATTGAAGTAAATTCAGATGCTCGAATTCGAAAAAGCGGGTAAGCGGATTTACATAAATCAGTATTCCGGAAAATACAATGGTGGTTAAAATAATGATAACAACCAGATTGTTTTTATATCGTAGAGTGGTAAATATGGAATAGAAAAACGAACGATTAACTAAGGTAAGAAATATGTTTGCAGTTATCAAAACAGAGAAAACCATTGTTCTTGTAATGGATTCATTGAATCCCTGGCTTACTGAAAACTTGTAAGTGAGCAATGAAGCAATGGTAATAGTTAATCCCTGTAAAATACTTGTGGTAAGTTCTTTCCAGTTGAAAAAGGTGGTTGTATACGCTCTTGGTTTTTGAAGCATGGTGTTTTTTTCCATCGGTTCATTTTCATAAATTATAGAACAAGTAGGTCCCATAATTAATTCTAAAAAGATAATATGTACCGGGGAAAAAATATTAGGATAAATCCAGTTTAAAGCTAACGGTATAAATACCGTTAGAATAATTGGAATATGAATAGAGATAACAAATTGAATTGCTTTTTTCAGGTTGGTGTATATTTTCCTTCCTATGGCAACAGCATCTACCATTTTTGATAAATCGTCTTCCAGTAAAATTAACGATGCAGCCTGTTTTGCTATCTCGGTTCCCTTTTTACCCATGGCAATACCTATATGCGCTGCTTTTAATGCCGGTCCGTCATTCACACCATCTCCAGTCATGGCCACTATCTGATGTTTCACTTTTAAAGCGTTAATAATTCTGAGTTTTGCTTCCGGAAACATTCTGGTAAATAAGTTTATCTCCACCACTTTTTCTTCCAGTTCTGTTTCTGATAATTTCATTAACTCTTCACCGGTTATACTTTTATCATAACCTTTAAATTCAATTTGTTTGGCAATTGCTGCAGTAGTTTCGGCATTGTCTCCTGTTACTATTTTTACTGAAATTCCTGCTTTGTAAAAATCCTGCAATACCTGCTGAATGTTTTTCTTTGGAGGATCATAAAAAGCAACAATCCCTTTAAATTCAAATTTTAATTCCTGTTGTGTTGGAGGGAAATTATTGCCTGTGAATTTAGCTTCACCAACTGCCAATAAACGAAAACCATCTGCTGCTAATTCTTTAATCACTTTTTCTATTCTCTTTTTTTCTTCAGTTGTAAGTAAACTTAAATTCATCAATGCCTCGGGCGCACCTTTGGCTGCTATAATCCTGGTCCCTTCTTTATTTTCAAAAACATGGGTCATCATGGGAGGCTTGCCATCCAATGCGTATTCATGAAACAATTTATAATCCGAGCGTTCGTCTTTTGTGTTTGCGTCTGAATAGGCTTTATGCAAAGCTATTTCCATAGGGTCGAAGGGATTGGGTTCGCTGGCCCACATAGACATTCGTATTAATTCCTTTTCTTCATCCCCTAATGTTTCTTCCGGATTTGAAATCCGGTCCGTTGAAAAAGCATAGAGTTTTGCCAGGCTCATTTTGTTTTCGGTAAGTGTTCCTGTTTTGTCAGTGCAAATTACTGTAGCACTACCAAGTGTTTCCACCGTTTTCATTTGTTTCACCACTATCCCCATTTTCATCATTCGCCAAGCACCTAATGCCATAAATGTGGTTAATGCTACCGGTATCTCTTCTGGCAAAATACTCATGGCAAGTGTAAGTGCTTTTAAAAGACTGTCCAGTAAATTTCGGGAATGAAAATAATTGATACCCCATACCACCACAAATACAACAGCCCCCAAAATAGCCATTTTGATAACAAAATTGTTTATCTGCTGTTCGAGTGGTGTTTTTTCTTCTTTTATGCTTTCAAGGCTTTTGCCAATTTTACCCAACCTGGTTTCATTTCCAATGGCTGTTATGGTGGCAATGGCTAATCCGCTTGAAACAGCAGTACCTTGGAAAACCTGGTTATCTTCCTTTTCCTTGTCTTTATAAACGGATAACGATTCTCCGGTAAGAATGGATTCGTTCACCGAAAAATCATTGGAATGAATTATTGTCCCATCAGCTGTAATGCTTGCCCCTTCTTCCACCACCAGGCTATCACCCATTACCAGTTCTTCGCTTTTTATTTCCAGTATTTTGCCGTTTCTTATTACTTTGCACATGGGTTGTGTAAAGTCTTTTAACTTTTCCAATGCGTTTTTGCTTCTCGAATCCTGAAAGAAAGAAATGGCGTACACCAGCACAATAGCCGAAGAAAGAAAAATCCCATCTCCTGTTTTTCCACTGATGAAATAAATGGCAGAGGCCACCAGCAACAAAATAACCATCGGGTCTTTTGCAAAGTTCTTTATCGCTTTCCAAACGCCATTTTCTTTTTTATACTCCAACTGGTTTAACCCGTATCTTTCCCTTGCCGAAATAACCTCTTCATCGGTTAATCCTTTTATATTAAAATTGTTTTTGAGCATAGAGTAGGGGATAAGAAGGGTGTTTTTATTTTAAGGTTTACTAAAAGAGAACGTTTTTTTTATGATAATTTTAATTGGTAGTGTGCAAAGGTAGCTAAGTTTGGGGGACTTTGCTATTTGATTAATATCAGTCTTTTTTAAAGGGAATGGATGCTAACGCTTTTAATGCTCAGCTTTTGCGTTCCACAAAATACATATCCACCTCACCTTTGTTTTTAGCTGCTATTTTGCCTCTTGGTATGCAGTGGAAATCATTTTTAACCAGCTCATAAGTGCTTCCTGAAATATTTATTTTTCCGTTCACACTGTTTTGTTCCATGCGGGCTGCAGTATTCACAGTATCTCCCCATATATCATAAGCAAACTTTTTTACTCCCACTATTCCTGCCACCACCGGACCTGAATTGATACCTATCCTTATTTTAAACTTGCCACCTTGTTGTTCGCGATTGGCTATAAATTCTGAAATTTCAAGGGCTGCCTGCACTGTTTTTGTAGCATGATCTCTATCTTCCACTGGCATACCGCATACGGCAAGGTAAGCATCTCCAATGGTTTTTATCTTTTCCAATTCGTTCCGGTCTATTATTTCATCAAATGCTGTAAAGCAATAATGTATTTCCTCCACCAGCTCCTGCGGGGTTAGCTTTTCGCTTACCAGCGTAAACCCTACAAAATCGGTAAACAATACCGATACCTTTTCGTATTGTTTGGCCTCGCTCATGCCCGATTGTTTTAATTCTTCGGCCACTTCCGATGGAAGAATGTTCAACAGCAGGGTTTCCGATTTCATTTTTTCTGCACTGATAATGATGTTTGATTTTTTCTGGTTTGATAAATTTCTTAATATAAAAAACACCAGTAGGAGCAACAATATCAAACCAAATAGCAACATGTTTTTAAACCGCCTCTGGTTTTTAATTTCCGATTCTTTTTTATGCAATTCGGCCATGTGTTTTTCGGTATCTATTTTATGCTGCACACCTGAAACAAATGCACTGTTTTTTATTTTTTCCACACTGTCCTTTGCCTGTTTGGCCGAGTCCAGGTAGGAATAGGCCAATGCCATATTGCCGGCATCTGCATAAGCTTTGGCTATATTAGGATATACGCGTGAAGTGATGGGATAGTTGGTGTTCCAGTTTTTCTTATTAATAATGTCCAATGCTTCCATTTGCATTTCCATATTTCTTTTATGCTCATTCCTGGTAAACAGCAATGCTCCGTATTCGCTTAACGAAACAGCTAAATCACTCAGATTATGATGATTTCGGCTTAACTCAATATTTTTTTCGAAAAGGGGGAGCGCCTCGTTTATTTTTTTTTGTTTTATTTTTACCTGTGCAAGATTGCCACTGATAATGCCTATCCAAACTTCATCCTTCTGCCGAACAGCCTGGTCGCAGGCTTTTGTTAAGTAATAAATGGCAGAGTCGTTTTTATCAAGGTTGCTATAACACAAACCCATTGTATTTAATTTCGAGGTGGGATTGTTTATGCTTTCAGAATATTTATCGTGCCATACTTCCAGGAAGTATTTTTTTGCTGTATTATAATCTCTGAAATAATAATACCTGCCGCCTATCTTATACAGGTAATCAATTTTATGAGGAAAATCCTGCAATGTAAAAGGGGAATAACTTTCATAAGCATAGAGGTAATTTTCGAGCGAAAGTGCATATTTTTTTATCTCCCAGTAATAGTCGGCAAGCAATTCAAATGCTTCTGCTTTCACTGCATCCTGGTGGTTTTCATCGGTCTGCTTAATAAATGCAAGCAGGTTGCTTTCATAGTCGGGGGTAGTTTTTCTTTTTTCAAAAGTAGCTAGGAATTTATAATACTCAAAAATGTTTTTTAAAGTCACATCTCCTTTGGCTTCGGCCCTGGTTTTCATTTCGTCCAATGACGAAAAAATCTGTTCATACTCGTTATCGTAAATAGCTTCTCTTATGGAGTCTGCCAAATGGATTTGCTCGGCATAGGTTTTAAATAAAATATTATCGGGGAAAGACGTGCAATAACCCTTGCTGCAAACCAGCAACAGCAAAATAGAAAACAAAGCAAAGCGTGAGACCTTTATCATGTATCTAATAGGTTAGTGGTTACAATATTACTAAAATTAAAATTAACTATGAAAAGAGGGTGCCTTTGTTGGTGTTTTCATCAAAAAAGGCTGACTATTAATATTTTCAACCTTTCTACTATTAGTGCCTTTTCAGGTTAAACACCTGCAATGGCTAAATATCCGAAGTGTGATATGGCAGAAAACAACATTTTTGCCCTATATCCGAAGTGTGATATGGCAGGAAACAACATTTTTTCCCTATATCACACTTCGCTCTTCTGCCAAAACAACATTTTTGCCCAATAACCGAAGTGAGATATGGCAGGAAATAACATTTTTGCCATATATCACACTTCGTACTTCTGCCAAAACAACATTTTTGCCCTATGTCACACTTCGCATATTGGCCTTTTTGCTATTCAGGGTGTTTATTACCTATAAAATAAACAACAGAGATGGAATAATAAAGAATTACTTTATTTTAGCAAAATGTTAAAATTCTCCCGCAGCGGGAGAATTTTACTAAAAAATGACTTATTTGTTAAAATAAAAATGTTATGAATTCAGTTAAAATCTGAAATCTGAAATTTACTTTCTTCTCCTGAATTCGAAACAAATAACGGCAGCAGCCACAGCAGCATTTAACGATTCGGCTTCGCCAATAGAAGGTTTGAAATGTGAAAAAGAAGGAATGCTTATTTTATGAGTAATAAAAGGAACAAGGGTTTCCGAAATTCCCTTCGATTCATTGCCAATAATAATGAATCCCGAAGGTGATAATGTTTCTGTGTAAATGTTCTCTCCTTCCAGCAAAGCACCGTAAACGGGAAGTCCGATGTTTGATGTCTGATGACCGAGGAAGGCGGACAAATCCTTATAATGTACTTTTATTCGGGAGAGGGAACCCATGGTAGCCTGCACCACTTTGGGGTTATACAGTTCGGCCGTTTGCGGGCTGCAAATAATGTTTTCTATACCAAACCAGTCGGCTATGCGGATAATAGTCCCCAGGTTTCCCGGGTCTTTTATGTCGTCCAGCACCAGGGTTAGTTTATCTTTCAGGGTTTCGGGATTCAGTTCATAAGCGGGCATTTCGCAAACTGCCAGCACATCGTTGGGGGTGGTTAGCATTGAAATGCGCTCCAGTTCGCTTTCCTTTATTTCAAACCGTTCGATGGAGGCATCAATAACTGTGGTTCTGAAAAACCCTGAAACAGCATACAGTTGTTTTATCTTTATAGAAGAACTTAATAATTCGTGCACCGTTTTTACGCCTTCGGCAATAAAAAGGTGATGCTCTTCCCTGAACTTTTTAATTTTCAAAGATTTTACAAATTGTATTTGAGATTTGGAAAGCATAAAGTAATTATGAGTTATGAATTATAAATTATGAAGGCAAAGGTAGAAAAACTTGGTACGCAGATTTTATATGTTTTGTATTATGACTAAAAATGATTTATGTCTCAAAGATTGGAGTTATGATTAAAATGGATGTTTAAAACTTGGTACGCAGATTTTATATGTTTTGTATTATGACTAAAAATGATTTATGCCTCAAAGATTGGAGTTATGATTAAAATGGATGTCACCCGAGAGCGCATATCATAATTGCCGAAGGCTTAAATCATAACTCAAATCAAAATCATTTTTTATCATCATTAATAAGTTAAATCTGCGTACTATTTTTTCTGTTCCAAAGAAAACCTTGGAGAACCTATATATTAAACCTTGAAGGTTTGATAAAGAAAATATGTAAGTTTGGAAAATAATTCTGTAAAAAATAGTTTCTAATAAATGAGTAATTTAGCCCCCAAATGCCAATAGACTATTAATACAAGACTGTGACCATAAGCCATTCGTACATAAAAATTCTTGTTGTATTTCTATTGCCCGTTCTTTTCTTTGCCTGTAATCCTGCCCGTAAGCTCAAAGATGACGAACGCCTGCTGACCAAAATAAGAATATCTAACCCCGATACCAAGATTGATAAAAGCGACCTTGAAAATTACATCAAACAAAAACCCAACAGAAAAATATTTAAAGTCATACGGTTTCACTTATGGCTGCATAACCTGGTAAACGAAGATCATTTAAGAAAAAGAAGAATAAAAAAAGATGCAAAGCACCAGCGTAAAAATGATAAGCGAATAGCCAAAGGCAAAACACCAAGGAAATACGAAAACAGGTTATTCGGAGAAGTTATATTAGACATCAGCGAACCACCTGTTATTTACGATAGTCTGTTAACCAAAAGGTCGTCCAAACAGTTAAGTTCATTGCTTCATAAAAAAGGATACTTTATAAATAAAGTAACCGATTCGGTGTATCACACTCATCGGAAACAAGCCAAAGTATATTATAAAGTAAGGGCAGCAGCACCTTACCGAATTAATAGTGTGGAATATAAAATACCTGACGAATTGTTGAAATACTATGTGTTTACAGATACCTCCAACACATTAATAAAAGTAGGGGCAATATATGATGAAGATATTTTTGACAAGGAACGCGAGCGAATAACCAACGAACTAAACAACAACGGGTATTATTTTTTTACAAAAGATTATATTCATTACGAATGGGATTCCATTGCGGGCAGAAAAGTGGACTTAACCATGCGCATCAGTAATTTTGCTACCAAGTACAGCGAGGAATCCGATTCTATTGTGGAATCTCCTCACAAACGGTTTTATATCAATCGGGTTTACATAGAAACGGATTATGTTTCAAAAAAGTTGGACCTCATTACGAAAGATACCACCCGGGTGGATGATTACGGAAATGAAAGCCTGGAAAAGGAAGCCCCGTATTATATTCTTCATACCAATAAGCTGAGGTATAAAACAAGAGTATTGCTGAACAGCGTTTTTATCAGGAAAAAAGAATTATTTCAATTGCAAAATGTGATGGACACCTATAAACGTTTGCAGGAGATAAAAGCCTTTAAGAGCATAAGTATCGATTTTGTGAAAAGCGGAGCCGAAAACCTGGATTGTTTTATTAAGCTGAGCCCCATTTTAAAACAATCGTTCCAGATAGAAACGGAAGGCAAAAATACATCAGGTAATTTAGGGCTGGGTGGAAGCATTGTGTATCAAAACCGAAACCTGTTCAGAGGAGCTGAATTGCTGGAGCTGAAGCTCAAAGGAAGTATAGAAGCAACCAAGGTAATTGATAATTCCATTTCAGGAAGTCCCCAGTCGCAGTTCAATACGGTGGAAATAGGTCCGGAAGGGAATATTTACATACCGCGGTTTTTGGTTCCTTTTCATATCAAGGCATCTAAAAAATCGAACCCGAAAACCATTTTTACCAGTTCGTACACCTACCAGCACCGACCTTATTACATTAACAATAACCCTAATTTTTATACGCGTTACATCACCAACCTTTCCTTTGGTTATACCTGGAAACAAAGCGAACTGATATCTCATGCCATTTATCCGTTGGTAATTAATATTGTTAAAGTAGAATTACTTCCCGAGCTAAACGATTTTCTCTTGAACACTATCCGGAACCAATACATCCTGAATAGCTTCAGTAATCACCTTTCCACCAGCACCCGATATACCTTTACCTATAATGAACAGGACATAAAAAAGCACGAGAACTTTTCTTACTTCCGCCTCAATGCCGAATCGTCCGGTAATATATTAAGAGGAGCTTACGAATTGATTAATTCCGTTCAACCCAATACCATAGCCAAGGACGACCAGGGAAGGTATAAAATGTTTGGTGTGGTTTATTCGCAATACGTGAGGATGGATGCAGATTATCGTTTTTATTATAATTCCAATGAAATTAATAAAGTAGTGTTCAGGGTTATGGCTGGTATTGGCAAACCATTTGTTAACTTTACCTCACTTCCGTTTGAACGAAGTTTTTTTAGCGGAGGTGCTAATGGAATAAGGGCATGGCAGGCACGTACACTTGGTCCGGGTTCGTATAACAATAGTGGAGTATATAACTTTGACCAGTATGGTGATGGTCAACTGGAAGGCAATATAGAATACCGTTTTAAAATGATTAAGCAACTGAATGGGGCAGTTTTTGTAGATGCCGGAAATACATGGCTTCGTCAGCCGGATGCGAGCAGGCCCGGTGGCGATTTTCAAATCAACCGATTTTATAAAGAAATTGCGGTGGGGTCAGGCATTGGTATTCGTGCCGATTTTAATTTCTTCATCATTCGTTTCGATATAGGTATTAAAATAAGGGACCCGCAGTTTGATGAAACAAAAAGATGGGTGGTTCAAAACTACTTTAACTCCGCCTGGCGTGCGGCATATTATGAAAGCCACAACGCACAGACCTATCACTTCCTTGCTTTTAATATCGGTATTGGCTATCCGTTTTAAAACTTCGGAAGTATAGTTAAACTTTCAGGTTTTTAATACAAAGGTGTACAAAACAATTATATGTCGTCCCTACGGGACTTATGGAATGGCACTGATAATTATTACTACCGATATTTTGTCCCTACGGGACATTTTAAAACTATTGTCTGCTCCGTTAGGAGCAAAATATCGGTAGAAAGAACAAAACAGAGCAATTTAAAGTCCCGTAGGGACGACATATAGAAAAGGATGACAAGGTTTCGTAACTTTGGTTTTAAACCTTAAAGGCTTAGTTTTCATAACATGCAAAAGAGCGTTTATATATTCATTAAGTTCATTTTTATACTTGGAATTGTATTTCATTCTGCATCCTCATTTGCCCAAAAAAAAGATTCTGCTTATAAAGTTCACGATACATTAGCTGTTTACAAAACTCTGAAAAAAGCTTTTTATAAACATAAATTTACCACCTTGCTTTACGATGCTGTATTTGTGGACCCTGCTCCCAAGGAATACGAAAACAAACCTTTGTCGGACAAACAAAAGGAGGAAGACCCAAAGAAAAAACTGGAGAAGAAGATTATCAGGAATATTAAAATTACTGTTTACGACCCCTTTGGGTATTCCGTTCACGATACTACCCGGGAAGCCATTAACTCTTTTCAGAAACTCGCCAATCATTACCATCATACCACCAGGCAAAAAACCATTCGTAATAATTTGCTTTACAAAAAAAACGAAGAACTGAACATGCTTAAAATAGACGAGTCCGAGCGATTGTTGAGGGCTACCGGATACATAAATGATGCTAAAACGTACATCGAAAATGTTCCGGGTACCGATAGTGTGGATATAAATATGGTGGTGCAAGACCGCTGGATAGTGGACGCCCCTGTAAATTTAAGTTTTACTTCGGCCAGCACCACCCTTCGCGACCGCAATTTTCTTGGCTTTGGGCAAATACTGGAACAGGGTGGGGGATACGATGCCACTTCGGGCGATTACCAGGTGCTGGGCAGCTACCAGATAGAAAACATAAAACGAACGTTCATTCATTCCAATCTTTATTATAACAAAACAAAAGATATTACCCAGGTAGGTATTGCTTTCGAACGTCCTTTTTATTCCATAACCACACAATGGGCAGGAGGTATTACCGTTCAGAAAAACTGGGGCGTTTATAAATATTCCGACACTACCGAAAAGGTAGATTACCGCCTTCCGCTCGATAATTTATATACCGATATATGGCTGGGCAGAGGGTTCAATCCCGGTTTTGGAAACCAAGCCAACCGCCCGGGAACCAATATTATCATTGCGGGCAGATACATTGATACCCGTTATCAAAGACGTCCTTCTTTTAAAATAGATACCAACTTAACCAATGTAAATCAATCGCTGGAGCTTGCCAGTCTGGGTTTTTCGCTCCGAAAATATTACAAAGATCAGTTTATTTATCGTTTCGGTGCCAATGAAGATGTGCCCGAAGGTGCCCTTATTCAGATAGTGTACGGTGTGCTGCACAAGGAACAGACAGGGTACCGGTATTATTCCGGTTTAAATTTATCGTACGGTTTGCACCTGGACGATTTTGGATATGTTTCCGTATATGCCAATTATGGTACGTATTACAATAAGTCTGTGCGCAACGATGGAACCCTCAATGCCGGATTTTATTTCTTCAGCAATTTATTAAAAAACAATAAATGGTATTTCCGGCAGTTCATCAATTTTAAATACGTAACGGGGATTAACAAACTTCCGCTCGAACGCATCACCATCCGTTCCGAAGAATTATATGGTTTTAATAATGGCTCATTATCAGGTACCAGCAAAATGATATTGAACCTGGAAGCAGTAACTTATGCCCCTTATAATGTTATCGGTTTCCGGTTTGCCCCGCTTATATTAATAGGTTTTGGTATGCTCGAATCCAAAGAACACCTGCTGGCACAGTCGCCCGTTTACCAGGCCTATGCGGTGGGTTTATTACTCCGGAACGAAAACTTACTGAACGCCAGCTTTCAGATTACTTACGGTGTATATCCTAACCTGCCTGACGATAATACCAAATGGGGCAAATTTAATCCCGTTCTGGGGTTCACTATCAAAGTTCCTCCTTTTACCATTTCAAAACCATCGGTGGTGGTGTATGAGTAATTTTCCAAACCCTATTCTTTTTCCCCCTTTCGGGAAATAAATCAGCAGTGTGTTTTTTAGTCCTGTTGGAGAGCAAACGCTTTCTTTAGTACTAAATTTCCAATCGAGCTTAAGCCGGGTGGAAAAATTTAGTAAGCGAGAATGGTTTTAGGGTACCCAAAAAGCAAATCCGCGTACCATTGGAAGACCACCAATTGTTAAAATCCAATTTTTTTAACAATTGGTTGCTTTCAGAGTACCCAAAATTGGAAATTTAGTCCTCCGGATAGCTTCCTGACCTCCGTGAAACGCTCCGGGCATAAGCAGAAACCAAAATCAAAAAACCTCAAATTGATTTAAAAGGATGATTTACAGTATTTTATAAAATTTTCAGGCCTTGGCGGCCAAAAGATAGAAGAGGAAAAGGAGGAAAGTCAGGAATAACATCATTTGCCAAAAAGTCATTTTATGACCCGGGACTATTAAATGGAAAAATCGGACAGAAATCGTTTCATTTTGCAAAAGTAAATTTTTCTTAAAAAATTTGCAGAAATAAAAATTATGAAATAAATTTGTCGAAACATTTAATCACTTAATCTAAAAAGACTATGAAAATTTCACAACTAATTGCCGACTTACATGCTGAAATGGACCAGGCTTCAGCTTATGCTAACACTACTGGAACTGCTACCCGTTTAGCAATAAGCACAGGTACACTTTCGAGTTTTACCACCAAGGTGAGCACACTCGATGGTTCGTTTGCTACCTATGCCAGTCCTTTAACTCAAACACCTGCTTCTATTATAGCAGTTAATCAGGATTTTGAACCTGCACTCAAAGCGTACAGGGAGCTTCAGAAATATCTGAAAAACAATATTGAAATAACCCTTACTGCGGATGATATTGCAGCTTTTCATATTCATCAGGATGCTGCTACACGTCATCATGTACCGGCAAGAACTTTTGCTCCAAACAATACAGTTATAGAGCAAACTCATTGTGTAACCAAAATTTTTGTAAACAATCCAACTTCCGGACAGGAAGATAAAAAATACAAACCAGCAGACGTGGCATCCATAGGCAGAGCAATATGTTATGTTCGCAATGGAAGTGCTGCACCTGAGCGTAAAGATTACAGCGCCATGGATAACATAGGTGCGGTAGTATTTAAAATTATATCTGATGCAGATGAAGTAAACATGGATTGTTATTTAATAACATGGTACGTAAGCCCAACAGGCGAAAAAGGCCCTGAAAGCAGGCCAGTTAAATTTACGGTGATTTAAGAAAAAAATAATTTATGTAAAAATTTAAATTTTAAATTCATGATTAAAACCAAACAAGTTATGTTTTATCAGATAGATAAATATAATTGTTTGGTTTTTTTTTTTAGAAAAAATTCTCATCCAAACTATGATGGATGTATATATATAAGGAGAGCCCGGAAATCCTCAAGATAAAATATTAAGGATGTTTTTATCACACTGACAGGATAGAACCATAATAAAATGAGTGACAGGTAAATTTTATTAATTATTTTAAATAATATATACAATGAAAAAGAAAATTTTATTTTTAATTATGCCATTATTATTAATGGCAAATTTCGCACAAGCATATTTTTCATATTATTATTGCACTGCCTCTGGGCAATTATGGCATATAATAATCGGTCCAGATAATAATGTAGCTCAATATCCAGCTGGAGGTTGTGCAGGCGGACCATGGGGGTTTGGAGGATATTCGGGACCACTTAGCCCCACCGAAGGTGAAAACTCCGGTTATTCAGAAGCTTCTGAAACAGATTACACTCATTTAGGAACCTTAGATTTTGAAGGATATAGTGATCCTGATAAATGGAAAGACGATAGTGTTGATATTGCTAACTTTTTGGGTGATAGTACAGATATTTATAATTTAACGCAAGTACCTCCTGTATGGATGGACCCAGATAAGGTGCCACTAAATGTTAGTGAATACTACGCAACTCAAGCAGGTCAAACAATTTATGCTTTAACAATAAAAGAAAACCCTGTAGATGTAACAGTTCATTTTGATTTATGGTCAGTTAAGGACCAAGAAATTACTTTCAGGGTAATTGATATCAGCACAAATGATATTCTATATTCAACTGAAAAAGACCTAAGTGAAGGGAAAAATTCAAACATTTCTGTTACTATACCAAATACCATTGATAATGGAACTTACCTGATGTCTTTAATTACTGAAGCTAATGAAATAAAATCTTCTCTTATAGTTTATCAAAAACCATAATTTATTAATTCAGGCTATGGAATTTATTTATTTCATGGCCTGAGTTAATTTTTAATCCTATATAATAATGATAAAAAAAATAATTTTAATTAATTGCGTCCTTTTATTAATTTCGTTTGTTAGTTGTAACACAACAGAACAGATTAATAACTCGGAGGGTTTATTAAGGACTGATGGATTGTACATAGCTAAAAATCAAACAGACTATGTTTCCAGAATAGATAAAAAAAGTGGTAAACTAATTTTAAGCGACCCCTTTGAGATAATTAGTTTTTTCAATTCAGGGGAAGGAATAATGATGAGACATCATGAAGCAAAACCATTTACATTAAATAATAGTATTGCCTCCAAATGGTTCAATGATGTTAATAACCCATCGAAAGACAAACTGAAAATTCCATTTGTGGCTTTTCAATCCGAAATTTTCAAAACTGTTATTTATTCATCAGATTCTATTAAGTTTGACCGAATATTACTAAATCAAGATAAAGCTATTGATGAGCATGACGTATATTATGGAAAAATATATAGAGATTCGTTGGCATTGAAATTTGTAAGATATCTTGGAATAAATCCCAACTCGCCACTTTGGTCTCCTAAAGCTCAAACTTTTATATTTTATCCAATGGAGCGCAAGTAGTTAAATTAACAATCAAAAAAAAAACTCTTTACTTTTTTAGTAAAGAGTTTTTTTTACATAATCAACTCGTTCAATTTTCAAATATTTTAATTCCCAAACCTCTTTTAACTAAAAATTAGTAGATTTGCCGTCCCAAATTAAAAAAACGAATTAAAAAATGGCAGACAGCAAAATTATAGAACTATTAGGAGCAGATGCAGATAGTCTTTTAAACCACGAATGTAAAACCATTACCAGGGACCAGATTCACCTTCCCGGAAAGGATTTTGTTGACCGTATTTTTAAAGACACCAATCGTAATAACCAGGTATTAAGAAGCCTGAACCAGTTATATAACCACGGTAATTTGCGTGGAAAAGGATACATGTCCATTTTGCCTGTCGACCAAGGGGTGGAACACAGTGCAGGTGCCTCATTTGCACCCAACCCTATGTATTTTGATTCTGAAAACATAGTAAAACTGGCAATAGCCGGAGGATGTAATGCAGTAGCTTCCACATTTGGTGTTTTGGCTTCTGTTTCCAGGAAATATGCTCATAAGATACCTTTTATAGTAAAAATAAACCATAACGAGTTTCTTACCTATCCTGATAAATTTGACCAGATTATGTTCGGCACCATCGAAAATGCCTGGAACATGGGGGCAGTAGCAGTAGGTGCTACCATTTATTTCGGTTCGCCTGAATCATCCCGCCAAATAGTGGAGGTGGCAAAGGCTTTTGACAAAGCACATGAATTAGGAATGGCTACCATACTTTGGTGCTATACCCGTAATAACGGTTTTAAAAAGGATGGAGTGGATTATAACACCGCTACCGATTTGTCCTCACAGGCTAATCATTTGGGAGTTACTATCCAGGCTGATATTATTAAACAAAAACTTTCTGATAAAAACGGGGGATACAATGCCATTAAATTTGGTAAAACAAGTCCGTTGGTTTATTCTCAATTAACCACAGACCATCCTATTGATTTGAACCGTTACCAGGTTGCTAATTGCTACATGGGGAGGTTTGGTTTAATTAATTCAGGAGGAGAATCCAAAGGTGCTGGCGATTTAGCAGAAGCGGTAACCACAGCTGTTATTAATAAAAGAGCAGGAGGTCAGGGATTAATTTCCGGACGTAAAGCCTTTCAAAAACCATTTAAAGAAGGAGTGGAATTATTAAATACTATCCAGGAAGTTTATCTGGATAAAACAATAACGATTGCTTAAAAAATTAGGCAATAGCGAACAGGCAATAGGCAACAGTTTCAATTACGAGCCTATTTACTATTCGCTATTCGCTATTAACTAAAAAAGATGAGTTGGTTCAAAAGAATAAAAGAAGGTATCACCACTTCCACCAAGGAGAAAAAGGAAACTCCGGAAGGATTGTGGTATAAATGCCCTTCGTGCAAAAAAATTACCCATACAAAAGAGCACATAATTAATAATTATGTTTGTCCTCATTGTGGTTACCACGACAAAATAGGTTCGGCTCAATATTTCGAAATCATTTTTGATAACAATGAATTTGCTGAATTGAATCCAAACATTGTTGCAGCCGACCCTTTGAATTTCACAGATACCAAAAAATATACTGACCGTTTGGTGGATACTGTTAATAAAACCCACCTGAAAGATGCTATCAGAACGGCTCATGGTAAGGTGGACGGAGAAGACCTGGTGGTAGCCTGCATGGATTTTACATTTATTGGAGGTTCTATGGGTTCTGTAGTAGGAGAAAAGATAGCCCGGGCAATAGATTTTTGTTTGGAGAAAAAGATACCTTTAATGATTATTTCCAAATCGGGCGGAGCAAGGATGATGGAAGCAGCTTTCTCGTTAATGCAAATGGCTAAAACTTCGGCTAAACTTTCGTTAATGAACGAAGCAAAAATCCCGTACATATCTTTCCTTACCGACCCGACTACCGGAGGAGTAACGGCTTCTTATGCTATGTTAGGAGATTTGAACATTGCCGAACCCGGAGCTTTAATTGGATTTGCCGGCCCAAGAGTGGTGAAGGAAACCATAGGAAAAGATTTACCCAAAGGCTTTCAGACCTCTGAATTTGTATTGGAGCATGGCTTTTTGGATAAGATAATCAGTAGAAAAGACTTAAAAACTACTTTAAGTCAATTGCTTAAAATGTTTAAAAACTAGTCCAGCGAATTACGAATTTTCTCGAAAAACGAATTTGCGGACGATATATATATTCGTTATTCGGAAAGATTCGTAATTCGTTGAAAGAAAAAAAATAGTTGTGGATTGGAAAATATATTTATCTTTGCAGTCCGAAAAATAAAAAACAAAACAAATAAACGATGTATTTAACAACAGAAGTAAAAAAAGAAATTTTCAAAAAACACGGTAAATCAGACACTAACACTGGTTCTTCAGAAGGGCAGATAGCTCTTTTTTCTCACCGTATCACTCATCTTACTGCACATTTGCAAAGCAACAAAAAAGATTTTGGTACTCAAAAAGCACTAATTAATCTGGTTTCAAAAAGACGTAGATTATTAGATTATTTGAAAAGTAACGACATCGCAAGATATCGTGCCATTGTAAAAACACTTGATTTAAGAAAATAATCTTAATGATTAAATAGATATTACTAAAGGCATTCCGAGCTATCGGGATGCTTTTTGTATTTTATAGATTAACAATAAAGAGGTAAATAAAAACAATAAATTAAAACAAAAAAAGATGTCACAAATAGGAATTACACACACATTTAAATTAGCGGATGGCCGCGAAATTTTATTAGAAACAGGTAAATTAGCTAAACAGGCTGATGGTTCGGTAGTAGTAAAGATGGGAGATACCATGTTGCTTGCAACAGTAGTATCAAACAAAGATGCAAAAGAAGGAACCGACTTTTTACCATTATCAGTAGATTATCAGGAAAAATTTGCTTCTGCAGGACGCTTCCCCGGAGGTTTCTTTAAAAGAGAAGCTCGTTTATCAGATTACGAAATATTAATCAGCCGTTTGGTTGACCGTGCATTGCGTCCATTATTTCCGGATGATTATCACTCCGATACACAAGTCTTGATTTCATTAATATCAGGAGATAAAAATAATATGCCAGACGCATTGGCTTGTTTGGCAATATCTGCGGCTATTACCATTTCAGATATCCCTTTCAACGGACCAGTTTCAGAAGTTAGAGTAAGTAAGTTGGACGGAAAATTAATAATTAACCCTACTGTTGCAGAGATGGAAAAATCATCTTTGGATATGATTGTTGCTGCAAATGCAAAAGACATCATGATGGTAGAGGGGGAAATGAAAGAAGTTTCAGAAGCAGAAATGCTGGAAGCAATTAAATTTGCTCACGAAGCCATTCGTTTACAAATTAACGCCATCAATGACTTCAAAGCAAAAGTAGAAGCAGTTAAAGGTGCAGTTGTGAAACGCGAGTACAACCACGAAACGAATGATGCTGATTTGAAAGAGCGTATTTTTAAAGCTACTTATGATATAGCGTATGCAGTTGCTAAAACTCAAAACCCGAATAAAAAAGAACGCAGTGTTGCTTTCAAAGCAGTGCTTACTGAATACTTAGATTCTATTCCAGCAGAGGAAAAAGGACCAGGATTTGAAGGATTGGCAAAAAAATATTATCACGAAGTGGAATACGAAGCAGTTCGTAAATTTGTGTTGGATACTAAATCCCGTTTGGATGGACGTAAAACAAATCAAATCCGCCCTATCTGGAGCGAAATTGGTTATTTGCCATCTGCTCACGGTTCTGCTATCTTTACAAGAGGTGAAACTCAATCATTGACTTCTGTTACATTAGGAACTAAATTAGATTTACAATCTATTGACAGAGCTTTGTATCAGGGACAAAACAACTTTATGTTACATTATAACTTCCCTGCATTTTCTACAGGCGAAGTAAAACCAAACCGCGGACCGGGAAGACGTGAAATCGGACATGGTAACTTGGCTGAACGTGCATTGAGACAAGTTCTTTCTACTGATAATCCTTATACCGTTCGTGTAGTTTCTGATGTATTAGAATCAAATGGTTCTTCATCAATGGCTACAGTTTGTGCAGGTACATTGGCTTTAATGGATGCAGGTGTGAAAATCAACAAACCCGTTTCAGGTATTGCAATGGGAATGATTACGGATGATAAAGGAAATTACGCTATCTTATCTGACATCTTAGGAGATGAAGATCATTTGGGTGATATGGACTTTAAAGTTACCGGAACAAAAGACGGTATTACTGCTTGTCAAATGGACTTGAAAGTAGATGGTTTGCCTTACGAAGTAATGGCAGAAGCATTGGAACAAGCTAAACAAGGTCGTTTGCACATACTTGGTGAAATGGCGAAAACCATTACCGAAACTCGTCCTGATTACAAACCACATGCTCCAAGAATGGTTAAAATTACTATTCCTAAAGAATTTATTGGTGCTGTTATCGGGCCTGGTGGAAAAATTATCCAGGAAATGCAACGCGAAACTGGTGCTATCATTGTGATAGAAGAAAAAGATGGAATGGGACATATTGATATTGTTGCAGTTGACAAAGAAAAAATTGATGCAGTATTAGCGAAAATAAAAGGCATTGTTGCAACTCCGGAAGTTGGAGAAGAATATGAAGGGAAAGTAAAATCAATTATGGCTTTTGGTGCTTTTGTTGAGTTTATGCCCGGCAAAGATGGTTTGCTTCACATCTCTGAAGTACAACATGGAAGATTAGAAAGTATGGATGGTGTATTGAAAGAGGGAGAGAAAATAAAAGTGAAGTTAATTGGTGTTGACCCTAAAACAGGCAAATTCAAATTGTCACGCAAGGTTTTATTACCAAAGCCTGAAGGAGCGAACGCTTAATTAGGATTTCTTTAACATAAAAAAACTCCTTACATTTAATTTTGTAAGGAGTTTTTTATTGTAATAAAGTCTATTTATTCACTTTATAATTTAAATTCATGTTTAAATTAATACGGGCAATCTTTTCTGGGTGAGATTTAAAAATTGTAAAATGGTTTTAATATAGCCTTAAAAAAATCATATAGCAGCGCTTCCCCAGCAGGCAGAAAACCCGATGACTAGTATCAGCAGCGATGCAAGTAAATAAGATTTACCAAAATCTTTTGCCCCTTTCGAAAAATTTACCATTGAAATAATGAAAACAACAAGTACATGAAAACCTACTGCAAGCATCATCATTATCATAATTGCCAAACTGTTCTCCCCATTGAGGCCTCCATTGCCAGTCATGAGGTGAATGGCAACCGTATAGACTAAAAGGATAATTAAATTGTATCCAAGTATTTTTCCGAAATTTTTCATTGGGTCTGAAGTTTTAATTGTTCCACTTTCTTTTGTTTCTCATCTCTGTAAAATAGATTCATTGTTTCGAATGGGATAATTTTTCCATCTTTGTTTACAATATGTACACAAGACTTTTTTACTGCCCTCACATCAAAGTTATATGCATCCATAAACTGCATGATGATAATCCGAAACACATTTTCGTACCCTAGATTGGGAGCATCAATTCCGGGCAGGCAGCACATAATTGATTTAATGTCTTCTGTTACCCGTTCAACTGCATTGCCTGTACTGAACATTCTTAGTAAATGAGATTTCAATCGTTCGTCCTGTTCATACACAATGGTATTGCCCGAATTATTTAATAAATCGTCTGGATTAATCATATTGGTCAATGGAAAAACTTTGTCATCTATCTTCAATGCATAAGCCATGGCAAGTGCATCAGGATTACAGGGAACAGGAATTATATCATTCTCGCCAAAAATGGTTGTTTGCTTTAAAATATCTTTTCTTACATCGGTAAGTGTATATCGGCCAGTGGTATTATTATAGGTATCTAACCTTCCGGCTACTTGTGTTGGCTGAAAAGTAACACCCCTCACACATCTTTGTTTTAATCCGAATTCTATAATTTTACCTATTTCATCTGTATTAATGCCTTTTTCGAGCGTAACGACAAGTGTGGTGGAAATATTATATTTGTTTAAGTGTTCCAACGCTTTCAGGCGCACATCTCTCAAATCCTTTCCTCTAAGGTGTTCCAATGCTTCTTTTTTAAATGAATCGAATTGAAGATAAATTTCAAAATCGGGTGTATAGGTAGCCAACTCTGCCACAAAAGCTTCGTCTTTTGAAATACGTATACCATTTGTATTTACCATCAGGTGCCGTATTGGTTTTGATTTAGCTATTTTTAATATTTCCAAAAAATCAGGATGAACAGTAGGTTCGCCACCACTTATCTGCACCACATCAGGAGTTCCCTCATTTGCCACAATAATGTCAAACATCTTTTCAATTTCTTCCAACGTGCGATGTCTGCCATAAGTAGGAGAGGACTCAGCATAACATGTTGGGCACGTAAGATTGCATCGGTCAGTAACTCCCACTAATGTCAAACAGGAATGTTGTTCATGGTCAGGGCATAAACCACAATCGTAAGGACAACCATAATGAGTAGCCGTATTAAATTTTAATGGCATTTCACTTGGTTTCATGTAGTTTCTGCACTTTTTGTAGTATTCAATATCAGAGGCTATCAATACCTTTTGTGAACCGTGTTCAGAGCAACGTTTCAGTATGTACACATTTTCATCCTGGAAAATAATTTTAGCGTCCACCCGCTTTAAGCATTGCTAACAAAGACTTAATGTAAAGTCGTAATATGTATAATTTCGTTCAGCCATTTAATAATTGTTTTGGAAATAAAATTACCTTGTAATAATAAACCATTCCTGCAAGACAGGTTAGTTGAATCATTCCCAAACCAAAAGTAAAGAAATAATCCGGTTTAATGAATTCTATAAAAAAGCGAAAAAGTAAATAAGCAACCATGAATAATTTAAACCTGCTTCCGGATTTTAGTTTAATTTTTTTCTCTATCAAAACAAGAGAAAACCAGAGAAAAATCAGGAAAACAATTTCGTACAAATTAGTAGGATGTCTTAAAACCCCGTCTCCAAAATCAATGCCCCAGGGTAATTTAGTTTCATTCCCAAAAGTATGATCTTCTATTCCAGCCAAGAAACATCCTGTTCGGCCAATTATTATTGCCAGGATTAATGGGTATGTAAACAAATCACCGGAAGATTGTTTTTCACCGATTATTTTTTTTATTACTTCTACCCCTATGAGCCCTCCCAATAAACCACCAACAATGGTTTTGTTATTTATATAATAAATGAAACTTGTTTTGGAATCAAAGAAAGAGGAAGGAACTTCTAAAGTTCCGATTAAACGCGAAAATAAAAAAGCACCCGCAGCTGCACCAATCAGAATCCATATCCGGTTTTCCGTGGAAATTGTATCAGGGCTTTTTTTTCGAAGAAAACTATAATAGTTATAGGAGACAAAATAAGAGAGTAATTCAAAAATAAAATGAGAAGGTATTTCTGAAGAACCTATTTTTATGTTTAAAGGAAAGTGCAGAAAATTTATTTTTTAACTGAATTTTCTCCGCCCATCAAAACATACTGAATAATGTTTGCCCCCATTTTCAAAGCTTTTTGGTGGGTTTCTGGAGAATCTTTATGCACTTCAAAACTTTCCCAGCCATCACCTAAGTCGCATTCGTAATCATAAAAACAAACTAAACGTCCTTGATAAATTAATCCAAACCCTTGTGCGGTTGTTCCATCGTGTTCATGAATTTTAGGCAAGCCATTTTGGAAATCATATTTCTGATGGTAGATAGGGTGGGAGAAGGGGAGTTCGATGAATTCCAACTCTGGAAAAATTTTTTTCATTTGCGGACGAATAAATTTATCAATTCCATAATTGTCAGATATTTCAAGAAAACCACCGCCAATTAAATAGTTTCTTAAGTTTTCTGTTTCCTGAGAATTGAATAGAATATTTCCATGACCGGTTAGGTGAACAAATGGATAATTAAAAATATCAGGACTTCCTACTTCAACAGTTGCCTGTTCAGGATTAATATTCGTTTTTAAATTGTCATTGCAAAATTTAATTAAGTTTGGTAATGATGTCTCCAGGTTTGCATACCAGTCGCCACCACCTCCGTATTTCAAAAGTGCTATCTGGTAAGCGGGTGCTGGCGAAAATGCAAAGAGACCTAATATTATTATTAAAGAAAAAGCTATTTTTTTTATCATTTTATTTTAAACTTAACTTGTAGAACTTCTTTGTTTAGCTTCTTTAAAAGACAGGTACATTTCATTGAAACGCTCCATCACCTTTTCCAAAAAATGCTCATCCACCATTTTCTGAATTCCTTCAATTCCATTTACTTCACTATGAGGAATCTTGAAAATCTGTTCCATAGGGCCAGCTTCAAACTTAATTTGATATTTATCGTTCATCGAAAAAATAACGATGGATATTTTTGGATGTGGTATATTGCCTATTACTCTCAATTTTTTACTTCTAAAGTGTTATTGTTAGTTTTGTCTTCTACTTCTGTATTTTAAAGGGCCCGCTAAAAATACTGGTTCCTTCATCTCCTTCTCTTCTTATCTTTTCCTGTATTTTTATTGCTAATTCAGCATAATGTTTCAAGTTGTTTTTATGCAAAAAAGTAGCAGCATTTTCGTCACCGTTAATATAATTGGCCATAGCAGCCCAATGAAATTCTTTTTTATCCATTAGTAATTTAAAAGCTTTTTTGTCTTCCCAAACAGCATTCACAAATGCAGCCAGAATAACATGTTTGTGAACTAATAGATATTCAAATGCTTTAGGATAACGACTTGCTGCATCTTTTAGCTGAACCAGTTCTTCAAAATTATTCTTCAGCAGCCATTCTTTTGCATGTGTATCACCTTCTACCCAGGCAATCGTTTTTTCAATACTATCTTTGGAATAAAGTAACATTTTTTAATCCTTTGGTTTTAGCTTGTTTGTTTTGTTTTTAGGTTTTGGAATTCGACCTATTCTTATATCACCTTTTAAAATAAAATCACAGGCAAGGTTTACGCTTGTTTCAAAATCATTTTCATCTTTAGAGATTACCTGCCAACTACTTTCACCTGTTCCAAAAATTCTAATGGAACGCATTGAAGGGAAATCTTTTTTCAGGGACATATGATGTTCTGCACTTGTCGCTAACCAAATTCCACTGTCTTCGTCATTTTTGTCCCGTAAAATTAATACAATTTTATTTTCAATATATATGGCATACGCACCAAACATTGGATTAATAATTGGATTAGCAGCGTATAAATTTTCAATTGCAAATTCGAAAGGAATTATTTTTTTCTTCTTTATCATTCCTGCCGTAAAGTTTTAAAATTTAACTATCATTCTGAAATTCAATTGTCGTTTGGTTAAATAATTTGGAACTGCGTATTGGCGACTCGTTACATCCTCTACCCATATATAAGAAACCGTATTATTAGTATCCAAAAGATTAAATACTTCCAAACTTACCCACACTGATTTTAAAACTCTGGCGGGGCTCTTAGGTTTTGTTTTCCTGTTTTCCCTTAACACCTGATAAGAAAAGCCAATATCTACCCTTCTGTACTGAGGCATCCGCAATGTTTGCTGATAACGTTCAGAGTTAGGAGCACCAAAAGGAACACCTGTTCCAAATAATAGATTTAAGTGCATTTTTAAATCAGGCAATCGTGGCATTTTGTCCTGGAAAAACAAACCAAAACTTACTCTCTGGTCGGTGGGTCTTGGTATATATCCCGGTTCAAAACGAACACTATCAACCGCTTTGTAATTTGCTGTATAGCCGGGTACAATAAGTTCTCCGTTGCTGTTATAGTATTCATAATAATAATCATCTTTAATATCTTCCTGAGTTTGTAAAAAAGAAAGAGATGCCCAGGATTCTAAACCTTTTACAAATTCTCCGTTTACTTTCATATCCAGACCTGTGGCATAACCTCGGGCATTGTTTTTTGCAGAATAGGTAATACGAACATTGTCAACTTGGTAAGGAATAATATTATCAAGATATTTATAATACGCTTCGCAAATAAACTTAAAAGGACGTTTCCACGCCTTGAAATTGTAATCACTGGTTAAAACAAAATGAATGGAGGTTTGCGCTTTAATATCGTAATTCAGATTTCCTTTCCCATCGCGAAGTTCTCTATAGAAAGGTGGTTGATAATAATATCCCGTTGAAAACTTGAATAGAAAATCATCTTTCCAGTTCGGTTTATAACCAAGTGTTGCCCTTGGGCCAATTAAAGCCTGTTTGTTTAAATCCCAGTAATTAGCTCTCAATCCGGCAATAAATGAAATGGTAGAAGTGTCTTTTGTTTCCTTATTCCATATTCCTTCAGCGTATCCTGAAACACGGTTAGAAGAAATACTTATTTTTTGTTTGATTACATTTTGCAAAATGATTGTCTGAGGGTCACTCAGAGGTAGGGAAAATCCTGCACTGTCCACATATTTCCATTCGCTAAGTTTATCATTTATAATTTCCCTGTTGTATTTTACTCCCCATAAGGCCTGCTTCTTTCCCACGGTATAAGTTCCTTTGTGTTCACCGCTGAACACATAAGCATCTAGGTTAGTTCTTGCATGATTAATATAGGTACCCACACCACGATTGGCAACGACATCACCAAAAGTCGGTTTTCCAAAGTCTGTTTCCAGCTCATCAATATAGTATTGCCCTTGTATATCAAACGCTTCACTTTCCTTACTTTTGAAAGCAGAACCAATAAACTTCAGGTTTAATTTTTCATTATGATCATGATGAATTAAAGAAAAAGCTCCCATCATTGTATTGAATTTATCAATCTCCTGTCCGTCAAAATAAATTTTTAACCGTAAAGCTTGATTTAAAGTCCCGAAATCCGTTTCACGGTTTTCCGGAACTATCTGGTATTTGTTACTTGCATAATTACCCAGGAAATCTAATTCCCAAACATCACTTAAATCATAAGTAAGATATGCTTGTACATCTGCGAAGAATGGTTTGTAATTTCCTTTAGTATCTGTTTTACTTAATAAATACCTGTTAGTTTTATAACGGGCTCCCATTAGCCATGTAAATCGATGGTTTTTTGTATTGCCTTCCAAATGTAAATTACTTCCAAGTAAACTTCCTGAAACCGTTCCGGCAAATTTTCTTGGTTTACGATATTGAACATCTAAAACGGAGGACATCTTATCTCCATACTTAGCTTCAAAACCGCCCGCAGAAAATAAAACGGAAGAAACAAGGTCCCCATTAATAAAGCTTAAGCCTTCCTGTTGCCCGCTGCGAATAAGAAAAGGGCGGTAAACTTCAATCCCATTTACATAAACAAGATTTTCATCAAAGTTTCCACCTCTAACAGAATAAGCGGAACTTAATTCATTCCTGCTTGAAACCCCGGGAAGGGTAAATAATATAGCGTTAAAGTCTTCACTTGAAGTTGGGATATGCACAAAGTCAACTGGGTTAATTCTGCTTACAGGATGGAATCGATTATTATCAGTAACGACCACTTCAGTGAATGTATTTTTGAAAATAAGGGATTTGTTTAACTCAAATTTCTGGTTAGAAGTTAGTTTAACTGTTTTCTGATCTGGAGTATGATTAATGCTTGTAAATAAAACAGTAATCTCTTTGTCTGCAGGAACTGTGTAAGAATAACTACCATCAGACGAACTCATAATAGGAGGTTGAGGGGATCCAAGTATGGAGATAGTTACCCCTTCTATTGGCTCATTATCAGCATCTGTAATTTTCCCAAATACTGTTGCAGTATTTTGGGCTTTAACAGAAAACGAGGATAAAATTAATACTCCGGAAAATAAAAAAAATCTTATGAGTTTAGCTATCACTTTTTCTTATCGCTCTTCTTTTTAAAGTCCCCGTTTTTCCATGCCTTAATAAACTTAGCCCACGCTATAGGATTTAGCAAATTATTTGGAGGCAATTGTCCAGCATAGTATAATTTACTTTGGTAAGCTTGAGTTGTATATTTAAAATTTAAACTGGCATCAGCAGCCATTCCAGCCATCCGTTGTTTAATATCCGACCGTTCCATATTCCTATCTGCTCTTATTATATCATCTTCCGGCAATTGAAGAGCAAGAAAAGCAGCCTTGAATTGCTCTTTTGATGGCCATGGGTAAACTTCCGTGATAGTAAGGTGAATGGTATCTGTTCTCAATACCTGAATAAGTGAATATTTATTAGTTGATAAGGTATCAGGAATAATAAAACCTGCAGAAGTATAACCAATTGCTGAAAATTCAATTGTATCACCTAACTGAGCAACAAATGAAAAATACCCGAAATAATCACTAATGGTTCCTCTATTGCTCTTTTTAACTATAATGCTGGTGTATGGTACAGGTCGTAAACTATCACCTTCCACTACCACGCCCGAAAACTGTATTAATTTACTGGTGCCGTCCTGCCAGACTGTTTTCTGCTGAGCCTTGCTACAAAACGGAACTAACGCTAAAAAAAGAAAAAAACTAAATTTTGCTGCAATCTGATTCATAAATTTATTTATTGAGGTTCAAAAATACGGATTTATTGCGCTCCGTAACTATTTATATATAGATAACGAAGGAAAAGTGATTTTATTGTGTAAAATTGAAAATATATTTAAAACCGGAAACCAATCACTAAAATATCATCCGTTTGCTCGGTGTTAACTTTCCATTCTTCAATGGTGGATTTTAACTTTTTATATTGTTCATCCATTGGTAACTGTTGGATTTCGCTAAGGTTCTGTTTTAATCGTTTGGTAGAATATTTAGTATCCTTTTCTCCGCCAAATTGGTCCACATAGCCATCCGTAAATAAATAAAAGGTATCTCCTTTTTTTAGTTGAAAATTATGATTTGAATACTGCTGTTCTCCTGTTATTTCAAGTCCACCTATTGAAAATTTGTCTCCTTTTATTTCTTGTAATGTTCCATTGACAAAATAAAACAAAGGTCTTTTAGCTCCGGCAAATTGAAGTGTTTTAGCTTTATTATCAATAACGGCAAGTGAAATGTCCATTCCGTCTTTCGATTCAAAACTATCTCTATCCTGTTTCAATGCTTTGCGAACTCCATGATGCAGTTTTCTTAAAATGGTTGCAGCGTCTAACGCATCGGTTTCGGTTACTATTTCATTCAGCAATGAATAACCAATCATGCTCATAAATGCTCCGGGAACTCCATGGCCTGTGCAATCAACTGCAGCAATAAATATTTTGTCATCCTTTTTATTTAACCAATAAAAATCCCCACTTACCACATCTCTCGGAATAAATAAAACAAAGGATTGAGGTAATGCTTTTTTTATTTCCTCATCTAAAGGAAGTATTGCCACTTGTATCTTTTTAGCATAATTAATACTATCCTTAATATCATTAAACGCAAGAGATAATTGGTCATTGGTCTGTTTCAATTCAGAAGTTCGCTCATCCACTTTTATTTCAAGAACCTTCTTTTCCTTTTTTAGTCGCGAGGTTCTGTATCGGATAAAAATATAAATTACTGTAATTATCAAAAGAATACTTAAAGTATAAAACCACCAGGTTTGCCACCAGGGTGGATTAATTGTAAACGTAAACAAGACCTGTTCACTATATTTCCCATTAGATGATATTAATCTTACTACAAATGAATAATTTCCACCCGGTGGGATATTTGGATAAACGGCTTCAGGGTTTTTAGTTGGGGGACACCAATTATTATCCAGTCCTTCAAGCTTATATTGATAGTTCCAGTTTTGACGAGAACTAAATGCGTGAAATTTAAACAATAATTCATTTTTGTCATAAGGTAGTATTGCTTGTTTTGGTAGTTTTGACCATAAATCAACACTTGAGGAAAATACTGACCAGTTAATGGTATCATAGTTTAACAGTATTTCAGTAAGCTTTACCTTAGGAAGAACTAATTGTTTGGCATCTAATTCACTTTGGTATTTTACAAAACCATTGCTTGTATAAAAAAATAGTTGGTTCTTATTGTCTTTATAAATACCACTTACTTCGGTATTTTTCATTCCCTGATCTTCTCCATAATAGTTTATTGAACTAATTTTGAAATCCTTTTCAAATTTTATTTGATTTATTCCAACATTGGTTCCTATCCATAGGCAGTTTTTAGAGTTATCCCAAATTACAGAATTAATATTGCTTGAGCATAAATTATCCTTTTTACTTATAGTAACAAATTTCTTTCCATCAAAACAACTCAGACCATCAGCAGTGGCAAAATACATATTATGCTTTTCATCTTCCGCAATATCCCAAACTTGCTTGTTTGCCAATCCTCCATCCTTCTCTGAAAAATGTATTAGCTTTTCGTTTTGAAGCTTGATAATACCAGCATCACTTGTCGCCACCCATATATTATTTTCACTGTCTTTATAAATGTTAAGAATATCGTTACTTCCTAATTTTTCTCTTCCATAATGAATAATTTCATCATTATTTATTTTGATTACTCCCGATCCAAAGGTGGCAACCCATATTGTTCCATTCTGATCTTCTATAATTTTTTTGACTGTTTTTAATTTAGTTGTATCAACTTCATCTATCCTTCGTTGAAAAACAAATTCTTCTTTTTGTTTCACATATTTATATAAATGACCATTTGTCCCAATCCATAAATTTTGTTTCCGATCAATAGTAATATAAGTTACGGTACTTGCTTTGAATTTTGGAATAGAAGGAAAGGAAGAAATAGTATCATGTGAATAAACCTTTATTTCATTTTGAACAGAAACAAAATAATAATCATTGTTTTTCTGCACAATGCTGGATACATTCCCTTCGAGTCCATCTTTTTCATTATAATTAATAAAAGGGTCGTTTTGAAATAAACTGGCTCCGCTTAATAAAGCAGACCATATATTTCCTTCTTCATCCTTATTTATGGAAAGTACCTCATTATTCGCAAGACCTTGTTTGGTAGAATAAATGGTAAATCGGCTTCTGTCATATTTAACAATCCCATGATTTGTTGCCAACCAAATATTGTTTTTTTTATCCTCTGAAATACCTCCGATCCAATCGTTTTCAATTTCTTTGGGAAGTGAAATTTTTGTGAAATTAATTCCATCGTATTTATAAAGAGCCCCGTAAACTGTTCCAAACCAGATATTGTTCTTTGAATCTCTAAAAGAAGAAAAGAAAATTTTATCAGAAGTGCCTTCTGTTTTTTTTAAGGTAGTAAAGTGCTTTCCATTATACTTTAGAATCCCATTCGACATACCTATAAAGAGATTCCCTGTTTTATCTTCGGAGATTGTATAAGCATCATTTGAGATTAGATTATCTTTCTCGCTATAAACTGTAAATTTTTTGCCATCAAATTTATTTAGCCCTCCTTCTTTTACGGCAAACCAAATGTTATTTTTGTTGTCCGCATGTATCCAGTAAACAGTACCTTTAGCAAGGCCGTCTTTTGATGTGTAATTAGTAAATTTGTTTCCATCAAACTGTGAAACTCCGTCAGATGTTGCAATCCAAACATTCCCTTTTTTGTCTTCTGTAATAAAAGTGGTGTTGTTACCTACCAAGCCCTCCTTGGTGGTATAATTTGTGAATGTTTTATAATCATACCTGCTAATACCTCCTCCATCTGTTGCAAACCATAAATACCCCCTGCTATCCTGAAAAATATTATTTACAACAGATGATGACAGCCCATTTTTTACAGAGTAATTTCTGAAGTTAAACTGTTGGGCATTGCTTACCAGTAAGGCTTGTAAAAGAAGAAAAAAAAGTAGATGTTTTTTTTTTATGCAGTTCATAATAAAACAAATGCCTAATCATATTTGATTAGGCAAATGTAAAGGTTTATTTTTAGAAATTGATTTCTGAAAATTTCGTATTATTATATCTATTGAACGATTAGTTTTTTAAACAATTTTTCATTACCAGATTCCACTTGGATGGCATAAATTCCTTTTTCGAAAATACCTGTTTCGATTGTAGTTTTAATTGTATTTACTTCTGAATGATAAACTATTTCACCTAACAAATTGTAAATTTTAATATTGCTTATTTTGAACTTGCTACTTTGAATAACAAAACTGTTGGTGGCCGGATTGGGATATAATGTAATTGATTCAGTATTATTAATGAATTGATTTACTCCAACAGACATTGACGACCCATGTTTTATATTAGAACGAGTAGTATTTATTATTGTTCTGGTAGGGTCACATTGCAATGGCCATATTGTTTTTATACGCCAGTTAGCAATATTCGCGTGGTTCAAAAAGCCGGGGTCCATAGCCACCGTATCATTTGCATTTACCACATTTACACTGCCCCATACATCCACATTAGCAGTATCGCATATCAATACATAATTAATAACAGGGTTAGGCCAGCCTTCAATATTATAACGGGTGGTCCAGTTAAATTCTCCTATACCATTATCCGTCATATAAATGGTATTATGATAAGGACTAAGATTACTATAATTTCCGCAAGTATCAAGTAGTTGTATTTTATATCTGAAAGAAGCAGTATTTGGATCTCCATTGCCTGCAGCACCCCCAACCTGACGAGATGTATCAATAAACTGCCCCATAGAATCAACTGAAACGGCACCTATTCGCTGGTAAGAATTGGTTGCTATATCCCTATAAACAATAAACGAATCTGCATTTGTATAACTTGTTTTGTCCCAGTAAATAATATTGTTTATAGATTGGGCATCAACAGTAACCATACATATAGATGGAGTAGAGGTAGGTAACGAAGAAATACTTACATATCCTGTATCTGTGCAGCCAAGGCTGTCGGTAACAATTACAGAATAGTTACCCACTAAAAGATTTAAAGCAGCATCAGCTATTTGATTATTTGCCAATGCGTCCCATTGATAAGTATAGTTACCTATTCCTCCAAAAGTAATTACCTGAGCTGTTCCGTCATTGTTATTGGGGCAGGAAGCTTGTGTGGTATTAAAATTAAATATAAACGGAGGACAGATGGGCATAAACGTTGCCGTTGTTTTTCCTTGCATACTAATTGAAGTTAGCAGGAATAACATTAAAATAAGAGTGTAAATTTTTTTCATAGTTGAAGAATTTATGTTGTTAAACTTTAAGAATACAAAATTAAACTAATTAAAGATTAAAACAAATACGTTAAATCTTTAATTCTCATCCAAGATTATTGGAAGGCTATGTCTATACCATAACAATAATTTATTTTGACGCGCTAAGGCTAAAAGGACGGCAAGAGGAATATGATTTTCAAAGCGTTTTTCCCTATTCTTATGCCGGAAATTTACTCATGTCCATGTAAAATATCTCCCAGGTATGCCCGTCAAAATCTTCAATGGTTCGTTGTTGCATAAAACCATAATCTTTCATTTCACTAGGTTCTGTTCCTCCTGCTTTTAGTCCATTTGTTACCATGCTATTCACCATATCCACACTTTCAACTGATAATGAAAAGAGTCCGGCTAAGCTTGATTTTGTATCTGCAATTGGTTTGGTAGCAAAAGATTCAAACTTTTCGTGAGTAAGTATCATTACAAAAATGTTTTCACTCCAAACCATACATTTTCCTTTGTCGTCTGAGAATTGTGGATTATTTGTAAAACCTAATGCAGTATAAAAGTCCATAGATTTTTGAAGGTCTTTTACTGCTAAATTAATAAAAATTTGTTTTGTCATTTTATTTTTTTTAATCCCTTTACTGCAAAATTATTGTTCTGGTATCAATCACTGCGTTCAGGTTATCGAGTATGGAAACAAAATAAGTTCCGGGCCCTGTCCAACCACTCAGATTAATATAGAACTGCTGCTGATTGATAAGTGAATAAAACACCTGCTGCCCAAGACTGTTTTCTATTTTTATCTGGTAACCATTCATCATGGCATAATTGCC
Organism: Bacteroidota bacterium; assembly: GCA_947479085.1. Classification (GTDB taxonomy): domain Bacteria; phylum Bacteroidota; class Bacteroidia; order 2-12-FULL-35-15; family 2-12-FULL-35-15; genus 2-12-FULL-35-15. The sequence continues at coordinate 145,875 of CANJYB010000009.1, forward strand.
GTTATCTATTGTTATATGGTCGCTGGCAGGATTTGGAAATATTATTATTGTGTTCACATTGTTTGGTGGAAGAATAGCGGTAATGGTGGTATTAATAATTAAAGTATCTGTTACGGAAATATGCATTGTGTCAACTACATGCACGGTGTCTATTATATGTACAGTATCTATTATATGTACCGTATCAACTATATGAACTGTATCGGTTAAGGATATATGCATCGTGTCAGTTATTTGCAATGTGTCATACGAAGTACAGATACTACCTGCAGTATCATACACAATTGTGCTTATGGAAGAAGTACCTGTGCAGGAGTTGCCATTAGTATAACTATAGTGAATGATACGGGTTCCCAAACCTGCAGTAGTTGGATTAAATAAGTTGCCCGAAACTCCGGCACCTGAAAATGTTCCTCCCGCTGGACTTGCTGATAAAGTAACCGGGGCAGAATTCATATTTATTAAAGGAGCCACCGCATTAACGGTTACTGATGGAGGAGGGTTGATAGTAAGGTTAATGGTAAGTGTGCTGTCGCAACCGGTGGAGTTTAAAAGAGCCTGAGTATAGGTGCCGGATGTGGTATAGGTTTGAGAATTTAATGTAAAACTGCCGCAAGATGATTGAGATAGTACACCTGAGCTGGAACAACCAAGTTTCACCATCCAGAAATCATAATTACCATGATTAAGGGTTAAATCTCCGTCACTTGATAAAGACCCGCCTGCAACAATATAATCTCCGCTGGTGGTTTGACGGATGCTGGTAACATATTCGTGATTGCTGCCACCTAATGTTTTTTGCCATAGATAAGTGCCGGCAGCGTTGAATTTTAAAACCCAGCCTTCGTAAGATGGGAATGATCCGTGTGTTCCTAATACATCCCCGTCATTTGAATAGGTAGCGCCTGCAGTAACGTATCCTCCGTCACTGGTTTGCTGAACAGAATAGGAAATATCCGTTCCGAATCCTCCCATGGCTTTTTGCCATTGAATACTTCCCGAACCATCCAGTTTCACTATCCAGAAATCTTCACTACCATTGTTTACCGTTACATCTCCGTCAGCAATAAAGGAGGAACCTGAAAAAATATAACCTCCATCAGTGGTAATGTCCACAGAGTTTGCTTCGTCAGCACCCGAACTTCCATACGTGTGTTGCCATTGCAATGTTCCGCTGCCATCCAGTTTCACCAGCCAGCAATCCTTGCCACCATGATTCGAGGTAATGTCTCCATTATTCGATTCGGTGGTACCTGCCACAATATATCCCCCATCCGGAGTCGGTTGGATAGAATGCGCAACATCGTCAGCTGAGCCGCCAAACGATTTTTGCCATTGAAGGTTTCCTGTAGCATCCATTTTCACAACCCAGAAATCCAAAAAACCATGATTTCCGGTTACATCACCCCCGTTCACATTATTTTGCCCGGCAGCAATATAACCTCCGTCAGGAGTTTGCTTTACAGAATAAGCTATATCGTAATAAGGACCTCCAAACGATTTTTGCCATTGAATGGTACCCGCTGCATCCAGTTTCACTATCCAGAAATCATCCTGTCCTTCATTCCAGGTTGCATCTCCATCAAAGGAAAATGCATACCCCCCTACAATATATCCACCATCAGCAGTTTGTTCTATAGATTTAGCCACATCGAAATCACTTCCTCCCAAAGATTTTTGCCATTGAAGTATTCCAGTAGCATCCACTTTCACAATCCACATATCCGATTTAGTAGTAAATCCGTGGTGACCCGAAACATCTCCGCTATTTGAATAAGAATAGCCTGCCGAAATGTAACCTCCATCAGAAGTTGGCGTTACAGCATTAGCAAATTCTTCATGAAATCCCCCGAGTGATTTTTGCCATTGAATAGGAGGGCCTTGTGCCAGGGAATTAAAAACAAAAAATGCAGTATTGACGATAAGGAGTAAGAATTTTTTCATGTTATGTTTTATTTATATTAATGCAAAAATATGAAAATTAATATACGTATAAAAAAATTATAATAATTTGTTCTTTTTTCCCATTGTTGGTGTTTTTACCAACCATCTGATAATTTTTATTATTCAAATTTTTTGTTTCAGAGTGTTTGCCAGTTAAATAATCCCGCACGTGCGAGACAAAGGCAAAATTTCCATTAATGGAAGTTGCTCTTGTCCTTCCTTAA
>CANJYB010000010.1 GCA_947479085.1 Bacteroidota bacterium
CAAAGTGCAACTGATAAATCATTTTGGATTGGTGAGAAAGGAGTTTACAATGTGTTTGTTTCAAAATCAAATTTGATTGAGCAACGAATTATCAGAACAGAAAAAGTTGAACGAGCAGAGGACAACAGAAACACCAACATAATTAGAACTCCTAATGAAATCAGACAATACGAAAATCAAATTCTTTCTATCAATAAAACCGAAGTCCTGATTGAAGATGTTGAAGAAAAATGTTTTCAGTTGAAATCAGCGAATGGTATTTTGGAAATACAATCAAAGGAGCATGAAACTGTATTGAAACTTAATACTAACAATCAAACTCTATTTCAAATAGACATTGACATTGAAGAAAATATTTTGCAGGAAGAATTACTTTCAGGTTGCGGAGAGTTTGATTATGATGAAGATAAGAAAGCAATTCTAACAGAATTCAGTAAAGACAATCTTTCATTCAATAGAAAAGTAAAAATCGGTAAGCCGTTTTTTAAGAGAAATCAATTCAACCAAGTTGAACTTGAAAACATTTCTCACATTCCAAGCGACAAACAAAACGCTGACTTGTGGTATTGGGAATTACTTTACAAAAACATGAACGATTATGTTCTTGACGAAAATTCTTTCAAAGAATTTGCAACTGAATTGGCTTCGCCAATTCAGTTGCACTTCAAAATGAAGGTTCCAAAGAGAAAAGAACTTTCAGAAATATTTTCTGAAAGAGAAGATGCCTTTTACCAAATTGCCAAACTTGAAACAATTGACTATTTGAATTATTAATTATGAAAACATTAACCAAAGAAATAAATATCATCAACGAGGAAATCATCCAATTTCCCATTTTGCCTAATGGTTCGGGTTGGAAATCTACCGAGAAAGAAAAACTTTCGGTGATTGAATCGGGAGAAGGAATGATTTTGTTTTCAAAAATAATTAAATCAGTTGATAGTGCAAAGAAAATTATTTGCTTGCAGTCATTCTTAATACAAGACAGTAAAATTATTGATGCTTTGATTAGCGCACACGAAAGAGGAGTAAAAGTTTTTGTATTGAGTTCAGCAGAAGCCAGACTGAAAGAAACGATTGAAGAAGAAGAGGACTTTATTAAAACAGATTACATTAATTTACTTGATGGCAAATTCAAAAATCATATTGTTCATAGGTCTGCGGAGAATTTTCATGGAAAATATATTCTCATTGACCCGACAACAAATCCCAAAGGCTTCCTCTGCACGAATAACTTTACACTAAACGGGTTTACAAAAAATCCAGAGTTGGCAGTTGAGTTGAACAATGAGCAATGCGAAGAACTTTTCAAAGTTTTCGTTTATCATTTTTGGGAACACTCAACAGACGAACAAACCGCAACCAATGAGTTTGAGAAAGTGAAAGCTGCAAACAAATTCAGTTTGCCGAAACTTGAAAACATTTTACTGACTTCACCGAACAGCAAAAGTAATTCATTAAACAAATCTTTGTTGGCGGCAACCAACAAAGCAAAAAAGACAATTTCGTTTTCAACTTTTCAGTTAGACAAAAACATCGAGTTAGTAAAAGCAATCACAGACAAAGCGAAACAAAATGTTTCGGTTACGCTTTTTTGCAGACCAATTGAAAAGCAGTTTAACGAACAACTGAAAGAACTTTTGGAAGCAGGAGTTCAAGTTTATTTTCATCCGCTGACACATGCTAAGTCATTGCTAATAGACAACAAAGACGGTTTTGTTTTTACCGCCAACTTAGTTGCAAACGGACTTGACAACGGTTTAGAAGCTGGACTGAAACTAAATGAGGAACAAGCAAAAGACCTTTCAGCAATTCATCAAAGTTGGCAAGACAACTTTCCGACAAAGGCAATTAAGGTTTCTAACGTGAAAGACCTCAAAGTGATTCATGTTTTTAAAGACAGAAAACTCACAACGAAAAATTTAATTGACGATACGAAAGCAGAGAGCAAAAAAATTGTAAAAGTTGCCGACCTGTTTTCTTTCTTCAGTCAGCCGTTTGCAATCAAAGACAGTTTATCTAAAACTTTGAAAATAAAACTCACAGCGGAGATTGAAGATTTGCCAGCAAAATATAAAACCAATGTTGCAGACAAATTTGGGGTGATAGAAGTTGAAGAAGATAAAGGAAGGAAATCTAAAATAGTTGTCTTGAATAAAACTTTTGATATTAAGGATTTAACTGAATTAGAGAAATTGAAAGAATGTAAGATTTATTTCAAATAAGAAATAGTTAAGAAAATGGAATTAACGAATACATTTCAAGAAAGTTTTTATAATGGAATATTATCAAAAACTGATTTTCTCAATTCAGATGTGACCCAGGGTTTTATCAAATGGCTAATTCCTTTTATTGATGGCAAAAGAAACCTAATAGAATTAGGTTTAAAACACAAGAGTTTTAATGAAGCGATTATTATCTATAAGTGGGGAAAAGGAAACGTTAAAGAGGATTTTGAAGGAACATTCAAACGGTTTGAGGATTACCGAAATGTATTTCAAGGTTCCGATGAAGTAAAATTAAGAAGCACTTGTCTCGAAATTTTAAAGTGGGGAGGAGTGTTGCCTACCAATCAAGAAAAGATAAATCGAAGAATTAATTTAAAAGAATTCCTGTATCAAATAAACCACCAGATTAGCCAGGAACAGATAATCATAGACGACCTAAATCCCAATCATATCAATTCGGGTTACACAAAAATTTACGCTGCCCTTAATGAAAGTTTTATTATTTATGATGGAAGGGTAGGAGCAGCCTTGTGTTATTTAATTCGAAAACACCTTGAAAACAAAAGTTTAAATATTATTCCATCCGAATTAATATTTGGTTGGGGAATTGGAAGAGGAAACAAAAATAGGGACCCAAGCAGTGAATTAATTAAATTTAAAGAGATAACGACCAGCAGAGACCTTCATTTCATTAGCAATATTAAAGCTAACTGGTTACTTGAAAATATTGCGAAGGATGAGTCTATTGGTTTGAAGAATATAAAAGAATATCCTAAAAGAGTGTTTGCCCTCCAAACCGCCTTATTTGTTATTGGAGAAGAGATAACCTAGTGAAACATTATTAGAGAACTCACATGTTCAATATTGTACCAATAAATTTGAGTTTGAACAAAGACATTAACATTATTCTTCATCCGACCAAAGAATTTATAGATGAAATTTTTCATTATTCGAAAAACTTCATCAATCTTTTCTTTTGAGTGCTCCTGATTTGAGGCTACATTTGACAAAATATATAACTAACAAATGTCTGAAAAAACAATCTTCACTATTTACCAAAAACAAGATGCTGAAAATCAATTTTTAGCCCTTGCCGACAAATTGTTTAATCATTATGTATTGGTAACACCAGCAGCTAAATATCGGCTTACAGAGATTGAATTTTATTACACAAATATTTGCTCGGAGGAAATTGAAATTCCTGACCATTTCCCATTAGAGGCAGGCATTCCATACATGCTTGAAGATTTTCATCAAACAGGATTTCCTCATCCAGACCCCTACACGCATGGGTTCGGCAATCAGCACAAAAGTGATTATTGGTATTTACACAGTAATGGAAATAGTCTCAAGAATGGCAATTACAAAGGTCTTGATTTAACAATCGGCAACGAAGGAGAATTTTCTTTCGGTGGAATCTTGTTAAGAGGAATAAGAAATATTTCAGGTGGGGATTATATAAACGGCCCAAGTAAGGTTGTTGATAGGATTATGAAGGATTTGAAAAAGACAAGCATAAATGATATGGCTGATATTTTGACCTTTTCAGTTTTGGATAAAAACAATGAGATTTACCTTTCTGAATATACCATTGATGATTCAGCTTATAAACGAGAAGTAGCCATTCAAACTACCCGATTTGGATTAAAAAATAAATTGGATGAGAAAGAAAACTTTATTGATAGGCCCTATCGTTTTATTATTGAGCTCATCCCAGCTCACAAATTCAAGAATAAGGAGAAGGCAATTCGCCAACTTTTGCTCGAAAACCGACTTGCGAAGGAGGAAGCAAAGATTATTCTTGGTTATAATATTAGCTTGCAATGATAACAGATGAAGAAACCAATAAGCTTTATCTTGCAGATTGCCTTCCAAAATGGCATCCTAAATTTTTCGAAAGATTTGAGAAGGTAATAAAAGAATGCTGTATCCCAATTGATTTCCTTCCAGGAACAAAAGACATCTGGGCAGTTGACTTTATGCCTATTCAAATAAGCACTGATAAGTTTATTCGCTTCAAGTATGCCCCTGATTATTTGCGCCCCAAAAAATACCACAAATACATTTCTGACTCTGAAGCAATTTGTAAGGAAATAAAGATAGATGCAAAACCCTCAAATTTGATTGTAGACGGAGGAAATGTCGTTCGGTCAAGGAATAAGGTCATAATGTGCGACAAAGTGTTCTGTGAGAACAAAAATGTGCCAGAAAGGGAATTGATTGGTCAGTTAGAGGAATTGTTTGACGTTGATAAGATAGTTTTTGTTCCCTGGGGCAGAAATGATAAGATTGGCCATGCCGATGGAATGGTCAGATTTATTGACAACGATACAGTCCTAATCAATGACCTCTCCATAGAGGACGAAGACTATCAGAGAAGCTTTAGGATGTCACTTCACAACGCAGGACTGGTTTGGGTGGAGCTTCCGTATAATCCACCAGTTGACCCTAAATCAACAAGTGCTGAGGGCATCTATATTAACTACCTTCAGATGAAACAAGCCATAATTATGCCTACTTTTGAAAACGAATATGACGAAAAAACAATGAGGGTGTTGGAAGAAGTTTTCACAGGACGAACAATAAGGACTGTTGAGAGTAATGAAATTGCAAAAGGGGGAGGAGTCTTGAATTGCATCACTTGGAATATAAAGGTCGAATAAGAATTTTAAATAAGAAGATTTGGAAGATATTTGTAAGCTTTGCGAACAGCTATAAACTGAACAGAATATTGAATGTGAGCTGAAAAGTTAGCACAAAACTTCTTAAATCACGATTTTATCTGCAATGCTACGAAAGTGCGTGCGAACTTTAACCGAAAGAAAGAAACGAAATTTTTACACTGACAAAAACTATTTAGAATGGAACTTTTCAGTCAAGGCATAATTACAAATCAGCGTTTTTATTACGAAAACGGTAAAGAAATTTATGATGGTGAACCAGAGTTTAGCGGAATAGCTTCACCTGCTGAACTTGATATATTATTAAAGCCAACATTTAATCATCTTGACAAAGATGTAGCACAATATTTTGTAAGTTTAGGAATTGGATTATCAAAACCATTTTGGACAATTATTTGTTTTGATTCCGAACTTGATATTGCAGGACATATAGTTACATCAAGAATTGACGGCAAAATATCATTTGCCCAATATGCTGATATTACTAATCCAAAGCCGAATGGTTTTATTCCCAAAGTTGGAATTATTTGTTTTGAAACAAAAGATGCGCTTCAAAATGCAGTTGATTCTTCTTTTCTTTTCCAAATGTTTTGGACAGAGTTAAAAGTTACCGATGATAATGATTGCACTTTCTTATTTGTAAAATCAGAAGAAATTAACCAACCATTTCTTAAAAAACTTATTGAGGAAAATCATTCGCTTTGGGAAAAATATCAAAAATATACTCAAATGATGGCAAAAATACGTTACAGGGATGGACTATAAAAAACCAACAAAAATCCCACCCACCACCCAAAATTAGAAAACAATGGCGATATTTTTTCCGAAATATGAAGACATCTTAAATTTAAGGGTGAAACCAGAAGAGGGAGAATTATATGTTTTAGAATTTCTAAAATCTAATTTGGATGATTCTTTTGAAATTTATTTCAATCCGTTTTTAAATGGTGATAGACCTGATGTTATAATAATGAAAGAAGGGCAAGGCGTACTTATAATTGAGGTTAAGGATTACAATTTAGAAAGCTATGAATTAGACGAAAGAAAAAATTGGAAGGTGAAAAACATTAGCCAACCAATTAAATCACCTTTATCACAGGTAATGCAGTACAAAGAAAATCTATTTAATTTGCATATTGAAAACTTATTAGCAAAAAAAATATTAGATGTTAGACATTTTAATATTGTAAATTGTGCTGTATATTTTCATAATGCAACCAAAGAAGGTTTAGAAAATTTCTTAATAAAGCCATTCATAAAAGATAAAAAATATTCAACATTTTTAAAATATAACATAACTCTTATTGGCAGAGATGATTTAATAAATACAACCTTTGAAGAAATCTTAAAAAAAACATTTTTAATTTCCCAAAATCCATCTATCTATTTTGATAAGGATACTTATGATAGCTTTAAACGTTTTTTAAATCCACCATATCATTCCAAGGAACAAGTTAAAAATGTTATACAATATAATCAAAAGCAACTTGAAATTATTTACGGTGGGAATGATAAAAAAGAGCAAAGAATAAAAGGTGTAGTAGGTTCAGGAAAAACTACAGTTTTAGCAGCAAGGGCTGTGCAAGCACATATAAGAACAAAAGGGGTTGTCTTAATTCTTACATATAATATCACTCTAAAAAATTATATAAAAGACAAAATCAGTTGTGTGAGGGAAGATTTTAGTTGGGATAATTTTGTTATTCTGAATTACCATTTATTTATAAAAACAGAATTAAATAATATAGGTATTGAAATAAACCCACCACGAAAAAAAGAAGAGAACGAGGAAAATTATGATGAATATGTAGAAAATTATTTTGAAGAAAACTATTACTCAAATATTAAACTTTTTCAAGAAAACAAAGAAACTTTAAGAAAGTACGATGCTATATTTATTGATGAAATTCAAGATTACAAAAGACCTTGGATGGATATAATAAAAAATAATTTTTTAGCTAATGGAGGTGAATATGTACTATTCGGAGATGTCAAACAAAATATTTATAATAATAAGATTGAAAAAAAAGATGTTTCTACAAACGTAAGAGGTGTTACTGAATTAAAAAACAGTTTTCGTTCTGACTTTAAAATAAAAGACATAATCGTAAAGTTTCAAAATGATTTTTTTAAAGACAAATATGAAATAGACGATTCAAAGGAATTCAATAACCAAACCGAACTTGATTTAACCACAGAGCAAAAAGGAACTATAATTTACATATATCTTCCAAATGCAGATAGCATTATAAGTTTATACAATATCATACACGAAAATGCAATCAACAAAGGAATACACGCAAACGACATTACTATTTTAGGAAATACAAGAACCTTGTTACAAAAATTTGATGCGTATTATAGATATAAATCAAATGAGAAAACCAATACAATGTTTGAGACGCACGAAATGGTTTACAGATATAGTTTAAATTTTATCACAAAAGAAAAGAATGTAGAGTGGGTGAATTCTTTTTTAAAGTTAATGAACTTGGAACAAGACTATCAAAGAAAAAAAGCATTTGACCAAATAAGCCGACTTTTAACATTACAGGATTTAGAGGAGGAATATAAAGAGCAGTTTGTTGAAAAAATAAAACAATATTGTAAAAATTACAAAATTGACTATACCGAATTTTCAAAACTTATTGAAAAGTACAAATCCGATATTGAACAATTTAAAAAGGATTTAATGGGCAACAACCTGGATTTTATCAGAACGAATAAAAAAATAAATTTTCAGATGAATAGCGGTACAGTTAAAATTTCAACTATTCATAGTTTCAAGGGTTGGGAAAGCGAAACACTTTTTTTAATTATTGAAAAGAAATATTCAAAGACGGGTATTAGTTTTGATGAATTGCTTTATACAGGTATTACAAGAAGCAGAACTAATCTGTTTGTTATCAACTACGGCAATAATGAATACAACGACAAGTTGAAAGAACTAATGAGCAAAACAAAAGAAAATACTAATGCCTAACACGACAGAAACAAAAGCACAGCAGATAACATAAGTAGCTGTTGCACACCGCTCAAAAAATATAAGAAAAAGAAAAAAAAGACTTCAATACAAGGGTTTATAACTGAGAAATTACCAATGTAAAAATGCATGACAAACAATCCAGCGAAAGGCTCATCTATAAAGGTCAGGAGGAGGGAGAACTGAGGAAGGACAACATTGTTATGGAAAGAGATTTTATTATTAAAGTGATTGGGCTCATTCGTACACATAACAGAAAATTGTGAATACCTTTGAAAAGATTTTGAAATGATATAATCTATATGGAATATTGAATATGAAGTTTAAAGTTAGTGAGGACCTTCCTAAATCACAATGTCATCAGCAACTCTATGGGACGTGCTAACTTGAAACAGACGAACTAAAACTAAAAATATGATAAAGTCAATAACAATTAAGGAATCCGTTGATTTAATAAATAAGGGTAAACTTTTTCTACCCCCAATACAACGAAACTTTGTATGGGACTGGTGGCGGATTAATATGTATTTTGACTCCATATACCATAGCTATCCACTCGGAACACTTATTTTCTGGCGTATGGATAGAAGTACAGCAGACAAATATCCGTTATACCAATTCATAAAAGAATATTGGGAAAAACAAATTAGACATAATGAACTTGCAACAAGGAATCTATTTTCAAGCGAAGTGTATGGAGTTGTCGATGGGCAACAACGATTAAGTTCATTATACATAGGTTTACAGGGCATTTATCATTACAAAGATGGAAGAATTAATCAAAATGATATTGCTGCTGCATACCAACATTGCAGGTTGTTTGTTAATCTGATGCGAATCGGTATTTCTACATTAGATGAAGACAGAGACAGTGCCTTTGATTTTTTAGAACGAGAAGACGCAGAGAATTTCACAGCAGGATATGTATGGTATGAGGTTGGTAAAATATTAAATTGGGATAATGAGAATGAGGCAGACAAGGTGTTAGAAGAAATTGAAAAAAATATTATTTCAAATAAAAAGAAATCTCTTATTCCGAAATTTAAACAAAAGAAATCAGATATATTAATCGGATTAAAAACCCTCTACAAAAGATTAAATGAAGATAAGATAATTCATTATTTTGAAATGGAAAGTCAGAACATTGATGAGGTTGTAGATATTTTTGTTCGTGTAAATAGCGGTGGAATACAATTAAAAAAACACGAACTGCTGTTTTCTACAATGACTGCTCATTGGTCAGATGGTCGTCAAAAAATAGAAACATTAATTGAAGACCTTTACAAATATAACTTGGAAGTTGATAAAGGTTTTATAATGCGTTGTTGTCTTTACCTTTCGGATTTGCCAGTAAAATATCGTTTGCAATCTTTCAATAAAAAAAACATTGACAAAATTATTTCTAATTGGTCAAGTATCCACGATGCAATAATAAAGATGGCAGAAATACTTCCTTTTATTGGCTTTCAAAATAATAAATCTCTTTCAATAAATGCACTAATACCTATCGCATATTATATCTATCAAAGCGGTGATTATAAAAAAGTTTCATCCCGCAATAATTTAAAACTGTATTATGTAACAGCTCAAGTTCGTGGTCTCTTTGGTGGGCAAGGTGATGCTATGTTGACTAAATTAAGAGATGCAATAAAACAAATGCACAACAAAGAATTTAGTTTCAAATTCCTTCAAAAACTTGACTTACCAAACAATAAATCATTTGTGATGGATAAAAATTTTATTGAAAACCATTTATTGAAAACTGACTATTATAGCCCTAATGCGTATTACATCTTATCTCTGTTATACCCTGGAGTTGATTTAAAAATTAAACGATACCAAGTTGACCATATTCATCCTAAAGGTAGGTTTAACAAAAAAGCACTTACTGAAATCGGGATAAATAATGATGAACAAATAGAGTTTTGGAAAGATAAAAAATGTCACGAACTACCAAACCTTCAACTATTAGCTGGTGAAGATAATAATAATAAAAAGTCAAAAATGCTTGTTGATTATTTATGGGACAAACCTAATTCAGAAAGAAAACAGTTTATGAAAGAAAACATTTTACCTGAAGGTGATAAATATTCATTTCAACTAAAAAACTTTGAGACCTTTTATAATAAGCGGAAAAAACTTATGTTAAAGAAATTGATGAACATATTTAGAGTAGGTGAACATTGAAAAAAAAGCACTTACGCATAAATCCTTCAAATATTAATTATTGCACCCTTTAGTAAACAACAATGACAAAAGTAACTGCCCATTTTGAAAATATTAGAGACGCAATATTGAAAGTATTACAAAGCTCTGAATCATCAATTCAAATTTGTATGGCATGGTTCACAGACAATATACTCATGCAAGAATTGCTGAACAAACTTGACGCAGGTATTGAGGTAGAAATATGCATGTTTGACCATGATAGCAATAAAATCACCAAATCGAACATTCCTGCCCGTCTTGAAAATTTAATAAGATACAAGGCAGACCTCAAATCATTTCAGACCAAAAATGGTTCATTAAATATTATTCCTCAAGATTTGGATTATCTGCATCACAAATTTGCTATCATCGATAGTAAGATAACAATTACAGGTTCTTATAATTGGACATTTGCTGCAATAAGTCACAAAGAAAATATCGTAATTATAGAAGATAAGATAATTGCCAAACAGTTCCAAGACCATTTAGAAGAAATAGTTTCCACAAACTATCAAAACATTATTGAAAATAATTTTAATCCTTGTACATGTGTTGGATGTAGAGGGAGAATTTTAAAAATTAAAATTATCGACTTCAGAAACACAACTAAATATTCTCAAAATGAAACGTATACGATAGGCTTCTGTACTGAAACATTTGTTCATTTAAACATACTCTCTGAATCAACAGAAACAGACTTCATTGGTGATTTGATAGAATATGAATCCAATATACTTGAAGATGAACTTAATAACAAAAAATTTAAGAATAAAGATGCTATTATTAGAAGAAGAATAGAATCAAGAATTGCTTGGACTTTAGACTCCAGACTTGACGTATTTGTTTTCCAAAATAGTCATGATATTTTAGGGCTTTATAAAATAAATACAGACATGGAGGGAGATTGGCAAGTAAAAGCTATTTGGGAACATGACTTGATTAAGCAGTACTTCGTTGAAGGTTGGGAAAACGAAATCTTTGAGTACATAGACTCCCAATAAACTGAATTGTGAGGAAAATAACTAATATATTACTTTTGCTAACAGGCTTTTTGCAAACCCTTATCCATAATAATGAGAAAGTTTATTCCAAAATTTTAACAACTGCAAAAAAATGACAAAGCCCACAAAAGAAGAAAGAAAAAAACATAACGCCTACTATCCAAGCGACACAGAATTTTCTGCATTAGCAAGACTTTTACAAAGCAAATGGCGTGAAAAGAAAAGCTACGAACCTCTCAAACTTGGAAACTTCCTTGATGTTGATTTCGCAAAAGAAACAAGAGCAAATTTTTTAACCGAAAAGATAAAAGAACTTGTTACAAGCGAGATTAAAAAAGCAAAAAAAGAAGGTGCATTAATTGGTGAACCAAGAATTTGGAACAACCTACTTTCATCGCAACCGCTTTGCTTTAATCTTTTTGGGGAACTTCATTACGACATCGACAAAGCAACAACGTTTTTCAAAAAACTCTTTCCTGGTAGGGTATCAACAGTAGAAAGAATTTTATTTGAACACTCTCCTGGCAGAAGAAACATAGAATACACAGGAGACAGTTCTGCATTTGATGTTTTCGTTGAATATCTGAACCACAAAAATGAAAAATGTTTTATTGGTATCGAAGTTAAATATGCCGAAAGTTTAAAAGAAGAAACTCCACAGAAGGCAAATGAAAATTTTAGAAATCACGAGACCGAATATAAAAGATTAACAACAGAAGAATGTTTCATTCCAAATGCAATTAACTATTTGCAAAAAGTTCCGTTATCACAAATTTGGAGAGACCATTTACTTTCAATATCTATGCTGAAACATTCCAGAAATGATTATAGCGAAGGTTTTTTTGTTTTTCTCTTCCCTGAACGAAACACACAATGCCAGGAAGGTGTTAATGCTTATCAAAAGTATCTTCTTGCCGATAACAAAGACAAATCAAAAACAGGATTTTATCCAGAGCATTTAGAAACATTTATTAATGCATTGATTGAAACATATAAGGATGTGCCAGACAATGATTGGACAAAAGAACTTAAACAAAGATATTTAGGAAACGATTGATGAAATAGATATTTAGGTCGTCTTCATTATGTTCAGAAACTAAATCATTAATATGTTTGATGAACAATATTTTAATTCTGCAAAACAGGATGGTGTTTTATTAGAAAATTCCGTTTATCAAATGGCTCTATTCCATTTTTCCTTTCAATAAATATTGTTTTTAAAAAAGATGATGTGTAATTATTAAAACAAATGGGATGCCATTATAGAATAGTCTACCTTTGTAGCAAACATGGAAAGCTTTCAAGAAAAATATAATAAGGGGATATTGTCAAAGTTGTTTTTTATGAATTCAACAATCACACTTGATTTTATTAGCTGGCTTGTTCCATTTATCAGTGGAGAAAATAAACTGGTTGATTTAGGTTTCGACTTCAATAATTTTAATGATGCTATTCTAAGTTATAAATGGGGTAAAGGAAAACTAAAAGAAAAATTTGAAGATACATATATAAAGTTTGGAACTTTCAGAACTAATTTAAGAAGTTCCAATGAACCAGAAATAATAAACACTTGTCTTGAAATTTTAAGGTGGGGAGGAGTTTTAGCTCACAACGAAGAGAAGATAAAGAGAAGAATTTATTTAAAAGAATTCCTTTCAAATATTAATAATTTTCTCTCCCAAGAAGAAATAATTATTGATGACTTAAATCCAAATCATATCAATTCTGGATACACAAAAATATACTCTGCACTGAATGAGAATTTTATTATTTATGACGGGAGAGTCGGAGCTGCATTGTGTTATCTAATTCGGAAATATCTTGAAAGCAGAAAAGAATATGTAGTTCCTGCTGAATTAATATTTGGTTGGGGTATTGGACAGGGGAAAAAACAAAGAGACCCAAGCAGCAATGTTTTTAAATTTAAGGAGATTACAGCTAACAGAGATATTCATTTCATAAGCAATATTAAGGCGAATTGGTTACTGGAAAGCATTGCAAAGAACCAAGCACTAAATTTGCTTAATACAAAAGAATATTCAAAAAGGATTTTTGCATTACAAACTGCTTTATTTGTTTTAGGTGAAAAATTACCAACATAAACACCAATGACAAGACAATCCAGCGAACGGCTCATCTACAAAGGTCAGGAGTATGGTATGGTGACACAACCTCTGGATAGTTTTCGCATGAAAATGGAGAAGAATCCTACTTTGTTTCCACCTGATACTGCTTGTTGGAGAGGTTATCGTGGAACGTGGGAAATACGAGAGGACAAACTATTTCTAATCAAGCTAAAGGCCTATACAGCAAATTACAAGGAACAAGGGATAGAGCTCTTTTTCCCTGGGCAAAAAGAAGTCTTTACAGACTGGTTCACGGGCGAAATTCAAGCACCATACGGTGAAACAGGAGAAGTAATTCAAACCATGTATCAATCAATCTATGGAAAGGATTTGTTTCTTGACATCAGGGAAGGTGTTCTGGTTGGAGCAAGGGTTGTGGTGAATAAGAACCCTTTTGTGATGTATACTAAGGCGGAGCAGGTCGCTAAAGAAATCATTGTTCTGAAGAAGAAATCATTTTGGGAGAGACTCCTGGGAAGGGAAGAATATAAACAAAACAACATGGTAACAATAAAAACACCAAAAAATGCCCTTTTTGAGCTCCTCAAGAAGCTTAAAGTGGCCGTTCGGGGAAATGGTCTAAAGGCAATAGGAACAACTTGTGAGGTCTGCTATGGTTGTTGGTTGTGTTACAAAGAATTACAATCATCGAAGTGTTGAAAAAAAACAGTCGAATTTTTATTTGGGGCTGTTTAGTATATAGTCAAATGCTTTTTCTAATGTCTTTTCTCCGATTCCAACATAATTAGATAATGTAATCATTGAATTTATTTCTCCGTTTTGAATTATCTCTGAAATTTTTCTGGCATATTGTGGTTGTATTCCAGTTTCTGTTTTGATTACTTTTTCGTTTAATGACAACCATTTTATTTTAAACAATGCAAATAAATCGTCTTTTGCATTTGGGTCATAATCGTATATTTCAATATCAATGGCGCATTTTCCTAAATACTCGTCCATAATCGTTTTTACTTCGTTTATATCTAACCCCCCGTTGTGTGTACCAATTAAAGGAAAGGCGATTGATGTAATTCCTTTCTTCTCGTAGGTTTCAACAAATTTTTGCAAGCCTTTTTCAAGCCACTCTATTTTACTTGGGTATTTCCAATGAAATTTAGTTGGGAAATTCAAAATCCAAGGGGCGTTTTCTTGTTTTGAAAAAAGCCACAAAGAACCAATTTTGATTAACTTGTTTTTGCAATGCTCTTTGTATTCCTCATACATCTTTGGATAGCGTAATTTATGAACCAATGCAATTCCTTTCCCCATTGCCCCAAAACAATTTACTGTGTTTACAATGGTTTGGCATTTCGTATTAAATATATTTCCTTTTATGTGTTTTACTGGCATTAGAAAATACTATTATGAAATTGACCAACTCTTGCCTCTTTTCTTTTGAAAGTTTTTATTCTAATCTCTTCGTACTCTCTTTTTTCTAACTCGTAATTAGATAATATAAACCATTCTTGCTTGATTTCATCAACATACTTTACCGTAATGTTGATATTTGATTGGTTTCTTATCAGAAGAAATGATTTGAAAGTTATCTTATTGTTTTCTTTTTTTATAACGTCACCATCTTTAATATCTAAAAGAGTAACATCTTCACTTGTCAAAATAAAGTAACCTTCAGCTTGTTTATTTGAATGGATTAATATATCATTATCTGAAATATTATGATGTATTGTAGGGTTTTCATTTCGATAATATGAATTATCTATAACTATATTATTTATTACATTAATAGAATCTACACCAAGCAACTTTATTAATAAGGTTCTATCATCCTCATTGGCACAAATAATTTTATAATAGTTCAGGTTCGAGAAGTCTAACTCTTTTTCAATCATAAACTCTTGTTGAGCATATTCTCTGAACTTTCTCCATTCTTCGCTATCCATTTTTGGAGTAATAAACAAGTCTTCAAAGTTAAAAAGATGAATCATTTGTTCAATTTTTCCAAATTTAGTCCTATTCCTTTGCATATTTCCCGTGCTAATATTACATTTTTCAAAAATTGTAAATAAGACTTCTTGAAGAGAAAATTCAAAGTATATAGGTTTGGGACATTTAGGAAAATCTAAGAGTCTATATTCCCTATCATACCAAGAGTGCCATTCTCCAAATTTATCTTTATAACCCTCATTTACATCTGTACCTAAAAATTCATTATAAAATTGTGTTTGAGTATGTGGTCTAAAATAAAATCTTGCATAAGAATGAGCGTTTGTTCTTGAATAAACCACATTTCCAGCTGAATCAGATAATTGATTAGCTATTTTTCTTGATTTAACTTTTCTTTCACGAATAATTTGAACTGCATTATCAATGTGCGAAAAGTGATAAATATATCCTTTCCATTGGGAGCATTGCTGTTCAATTTTGTCAATAAAGGTAAGGATAGGAGAATTTCTTATTTCTTTTACTACATAATTTCCGAGAAGTTCTTCAACTCGTTTGTTATTTTTAAGTGCCGTCCAGTTCCAGTAATGCTTGAATTGTTGAATTATTTCTTTTGAAAAGTCAAGGTTTGTGTTTGCAGAAATCAAATCCCAAATTAAATAATCTTTAAATCGGTTTAAAATATTTTCGGTCATCGTCAATTTACCTGATTCACACAGAATTTGCCAATCCCATTTATCAGCAAATCTTTCAATAAAATCAATATCATTAAAATTGATTTGGCGATTTTTGGTTATATAATGCCAATTCCATTTTTTTTCAAACTTTGCAAGTAGCTCTTTTGTTGGGTTTAAATCGGAATGTTGTGATAAGAATTTCCAATCTAAATCGAAATCCTTTGTAAGTGTGAGTATTTCAAGGGTAGGCAAAAATGTCTTGTGTCGTGAAACAGCTTTCCAATTCCAATCTTTTTCTTTCGTTTTCTCAATAAATTCAAAATTAAATTCAAGATTTGAGTTATCAGATAGATAATCCCAGTCCAAATCCTTTTCATATAATTGTATAAGCGTTTCATTAGTAAACTCAATACTTTTTAGTTTAGAAATGGCCTTCCAATTCCAATTCTTGTTTTTAAGGTCAAGAATAAGCTCGTTTGAAATTTCTGCTTTTTCATTTTCCGATAAAATATACCAATCCCAATTTTTTTCTTTGGTTGAAAGAATAAAATCGCTATCAATATTAATGTCCTTCCGTTTAGAAAGAATCTCAAATTTTATTTTTGGAAATTGTCTGGCAACTTGTTCTAAATAATTTTCCTTGTCCTTTTTCTGCTTTGTTAAAAAACCTCCAAACTCGGTTAAGTAACCCCAATCCCAATATTCCAATTTATACTTTTGTAATAGTAGTCTATTGGAATTAATATTTCTGTTTTTTGATAAAACATGCCAATTCCAGTTATTTTCAAAACTTTTCAAATAGCGGTCAATATTGCTAAACCATTCTTTGTGGCTAATCCAACTACTCGAATTAAATTTTTGTTTAATAGCATTGCTATCGGAAAAAATTGTCCAATTTATTTTTTCCTTGAATCGATTAAGCGTAGCAATGTCTGTAGGGAAAAACCTATGATTGGAAATAAAATCCCAATCCCATTCGAAAATTTGAAATTGATGCGTTTGTTCAACGTAGTAGAATATTTTTTCAAATTGATATTTTGAGGTAAGAATTTGCCAAATATTTTTTCGTTTTTCAGGTTCTAAAAAGGCTAATCTATATGCAATTTTTAGCTTTTGATTTTCAAATACAATCTCATCGTTAAAAACTTCATTTATCAAGTATTTCCAATCAATAAAATAAGTTAATTCCTCTATGTTGTCAAGAATAGTTTCTTTGTCAAGTTTACGGGTAGCAATTTCCCAATCCCACTTTTCAAACAATATTTCTTTATAAATGCTGTCAATAATTACTTCTTCATCAATGTTTGCTGTAATAAAAGACCAATCCCAAGGGAAATGACTGTTTGCAAAAATGTAGTCTTGTTGTTCATTTCGTGTTAGGGATTTCCAAAAATCAATTTGATTTTCACTGTCAGATACTTCGTGAAATGCTTTTAAGTTTTTGTTCCAAAATGAAATATCAAAAGTTGAATTAGACAGGATTTCGTTCCAAAACAAATTACCTGAAAAAGAAAAATTGCCAACAAAAGCACTCTCAATAAAAGTCGAGTCGTCAATCAAATTCTTGTTCTTTGACACACCTTCCCAATTCCAAGAAAAATCTGGAAATTCTTCTATCAAACTGTGTTCTGAAATTCCCTTGCTTATATTTAAAAATCCTATTTCTGACGATATTCGTTTATGATACTTTTCAAAAACTAATCTACTCCATTCAACATTTTCATTCGTGTCCAAGCCTTGAATGAAGGCTTTTGTTTCCCACTGGATTAGATTTTGTTCCTCAAAAAAGTCAATAAGGCCTAACGTCCATAGGTATTTTTGACGAGCTATAACAAAATTGTCAGGCAAATGCTGTTTTAAAAGTGATTTAAAAGATTCTTCCTTCAAGCATTTGGCGGTTATTTCTTCGTTATTAAAGAAGCGATTTAAAACCGTGTGCCAATCTAATTTGCTTGCAAGTGCTGAAATGTTTTTGTGAAGAAAATTGAGATTTATTTCTTCCGAAATGAATTTCCAATTCCAGGTTTTTGAAATTAGTGTTTCAAGGTTATCTCGGTATTTGATAAAAGTGTTTTTGAAAACATCATTTTTACTTACGGTTATTTCGTAAAAATCCCAATTGGAATTCTCAATGTTTTCTTCAATAAACTTATCGGATAAATTTTTTGATAAGTAGTTCCAATCCCAATTACAGTCTTTGAATGCTGAATTTGAAAGTAACGATATTACAAGTTCTGGTTCTTTGTATGAAAGTTCTTCAAAGTCCCAATTGAACTTTTCAATTTGCTCTTTTATAAAACCGTTGTCAAATCTTTCGGTTAGCTTAGTCCAGTTCCAATATTCAGCATATTCCTCAATTATAGATTTAATGTTTTCAATCGGGGCTTTTTCGGAAATAGCACTCCAAACGCTTCCGTCTCCATTTTCAAGAAATAGTTTAAATATAGTTTTATCGTCCCAATCAATTTTCGGATTTTCTGCAAGTTCTTTCCAATTCCATAAGTCAATGTACATTTCAATATCTTGTACGGTAATGGAATATTTCTCCGAAAGAATATGATGATACATTCCTTTTCTAATCAACTTGCTTTTTAATTCTTCATTTTCGGGCTTGTCAATTAAAAATTGAAGGTCGGGTTTGGTTAAATTTGATTTGTAAATGGAAAGTTGAAAAGAATCTTCAAATGCGGTAATCTCACATTGCAAAGAAATGCTTTTGTAATTAATATACGGACTGCTTTCATACAGTTCAATAATTTCGCCTTTGTAAATATCATTGCCGAAAAGTTGAAATTGAAGTTTTTGTTTTAACTCAGGATTTTCAAAAGTTGGTTTCTCAATTTTATTTTCATGAGATAATCCATTTTCTAAGTCAAATACATTCTTGAATGGAAAATCAAACTTTTCGCCTGTGGCTTGTTGGTTCTCAAACAACACTGTTGTTGCGAAGAAATATTTGTATTTCACTTTGCTTTGTAATGCTTCTTGTCCAAGTTGGGTAAGTTGAATTATTTCATTGTTTATAACAATCAAGTTGTATTCGGTAAGTCCTTTCAGATAGATGTTCAAAATATCTATTTCAGCCAAGTCTTGTAAGTTGAAACCTAACAGACTTCCTAATTCAGAAACATTGATTTCATTTACTTTTGCATTGATGATTGAACAAAACACTTCATCAATTTCATTGATATTAGAAGCCTTTCTGTACCGAATTTGGTAAGAAGTAGATTTGACTGTCCATTCAAGCGGAAATGATGCGTATGGCGTTTTAGTGCTATCCATTTTGCTCTACTACATTTTGTAATTCTTCGGCACTAATTATCTTTCCGTTTTGCTGAATAGTGTCAAATACATTTTTGTAAATGGGTTTTCGGCAAAAATGTTCACCATTACCCACCACAATAAGAAGTCGTCTTGCTCTTGACAACGCAACATTTAATCGGTTGGGAGATTCGGCAAAACCTAAACTTTCTTGCTTTTGATAGCCCATTTCTCCATATAATTCATAGTTGGGTAGTTGGTCTTGTGATGCCGCAATTCTATTGCTTCTAACCATTGAAACAATTATGATATTTCTTTCCATTCCTTGAAATCTATCCACAGTACTTAATCTAACTAAATTTCTTTTGTCATTATCTTTTCCTTTCCCTTTGTATAAGTCGTTATGGCTTTGTAAAAGCATTCGTTCTAAATAACTTATTTGTTTACCATAAAAGCTAATAAGTCCTATTTGTTTTTCTTCTTGTGATTGATTTGACAGCCAATTATCAAATTCACCTTTTCCTTCGCAGTTTTTAATAATACTGAGAACGTTGTCAATGGCTTCAATTTCTCCGTAATTAACTCTTGAAGTACCTTCCTGAATTTCAGGAGTTGTTACGTTTATCCAAATGGTATGTGTTTCGGGTATGATGAGGTTTCTATATTTTAAACCGTGATACCTTGAAGCTTTATCTTGAAAGGAATTGTGAAATGACTCTTCTAATGGTAATCCACATTTCAAACCACCATCTTTTTCGTAGAATTGAGCAATGACATTATTAATTGTAGGATGCATTCTATACTGCTCATCAAAAGTTCCTTTAATACTTTCGTCTATATAAGTAAACAATCTTTCAAACTGTGATATTTCAAATTCTTTCTTCGAAAGTGTTTCGGCTAATTCCTTTTCGCCAATTGAAATAAGTAAATCTTTGATTTCTTCACCGTCAATCATTGGTGGTAATTGTCTGTGGTCTCCAACGATAATGGATTTCTTTCCGAATAAAACAGGCAAAGCAAGTTCGGGAGGTGTTGCTTTACTGGCTTCGTCCATTATTATTGTATCAAAACTTATATTTATTCTATTGCAAGCACTTCTATTATTCTTTTCGTAGTCTTCCCGATTAAATACATTCAAGTACGAACGAAAGAATGAAGTCCATTTATTTTCTGAATTTTCCTTTCCAATAGAACTTCCTGTTGCACCAATAAGATTTACATATTCCAAGTATTTATTAGCAAATAAATTCTTCGTTTCGATATTTGGATTTAGCAAATGATTTTTCCACTTCTCTAATGCTGAATCAATTTGTTCATCGTCTTGGTTTGTTATTCTATTAGCAATGTTGTTTATCCAATGAGAAACTGTATTGCTTTGTGTTCCATTACCTTTTTGCCAAACTTCAATGGCTTCTAAAGAATAAAAATATCCTTCTGATTCTAAATTTTCTGCTTTACCAAACCTAATTGGTTTTACAACATTATTTTGTGGATTTTTTAATCTATCAATAGCATTATCAACAGCAAGATTGGTTTCAGAAGTTAAAAGTATTTTTTGCTTTTGTTCTTTTCTGATGTGTTGCCAAATTATTTCAGCTATTGCAGTTGATTTTCCTGTTCCTGGCGGCCCTTGTATCAAAGCCAATTCTTCTGCATAAAGCGATTTGTATATAGCTTGTCTTTGTGACTCGTTTAACGATTTTGAAAAGAGGTTTTTTTCAAAGTCTTGCCATTCCGAACTTGTTTTGTTTAATAAATACTCAATATTTTTAATGCTTTTAGCTTTGGAAGAATCATATAAAAATTCTTTTGCTTTGTCATTGGGAAGTTTTTCCTTAGAATCAAGTTTTAGAACTGTATCTTCTAATCGTTTAATTTTATCCTTTTCACCTTTTAAGTCTGGAAAAATGGCTTTTACGGTTTCTTCTTCGATATTTCCCTTTACTTCCTCAAGTTTATCTTCCTCAACTATGAAATGCAAATCAGGATAATCTACCTTTTGTAATTTGCCCAAATAGAATTTTTCCTTTGGGTTGCCGAAATAAAAATCTTCTCTTAAAAGTTTTGAAAGTTTTTCTTCTTCTTGCTCAACCTTTAATTCAAAATTTTCTTCACAAAGATATTTTTCCTGAAACGTGTCATTTGTTTGGAAACTGAAAAATTCCGAATCAATAAAATCGTCCAATTGATTCTGTAAACGTGCAAGAATTTCTGTTTTGTTTCCTGTTTTATAAAATTGTCGGAATATTAATTTCTCTCCATTGGCAATTAGTTTTGTGTTCAGATTTGGATATTCTTTTTTCAAAGCTGATTGTACCTCTCCTAAGCCCGTTTCAAATTTGATGTTGAATTTGTATCTGTGTCTTTCGCCTCTGTCGTATATATCCAAGGGTGAAAATGATTTGATGAAATTTAATTTTTCGACTAATTCTTCTTCTGTTTCAAAATCAAAATAAATTGCATCTAAGGACTGGTCTATTCTAAATAAATTATTTTCTTTTAATGATTTTAGATTAAGCTCAAATTTTATTCTATTCTTTTCAAGAAAGCTATCAAAAAATCCATTATTTGATGCTTGGTCATATGAATAAAAGAATGTTGATGATATTATAAGATGCGAGTTTCCAAAGTCTTTACTTATAAGCTCCTTGATATTTTCAATTGCAGACTCAAAGGAAACAAATCCATTTTTTCTTATTTTTTTACCTTCTAATATAATTGTCAACTCATTTTCAGAAGCGTAGGGGAAAAAAATGGTTTTTTCCCTAAAAGACTTTCTAACATTTTGTACTAATATGTTATTATCTGCAAATTCAGCTAAGATTGATATTTTTACTGATTTAATTTTTAAGTTTAAATTACAACTAAGATACTCAAATACTTCTTTTGGTAATTCTTCTGAAGTTGCCAAATTCTCATATTCACTTAAGAAAAATTGATGTTGAAAAGTCGATTCAGAAATAAATTTTGCGGAAGGTTTTATATTAAACCTAGCTGTTGCTTTATTTTCAATCTTTAGTTTTTTGAGAAATTGTATTTGTTTCCATTCATCTATTGTTAAAAAAATATGTCCTGAATTTCTAAAATTATCATCTGTAGGCAGTTCTCCTATTATCTTTTTTAACTCATCTTTGATGTCATTATTATTTCCTGAAATGACTCCTTCAACAACTGGATTTTCATTAAATTCAATATAACAGATTTCAGCAAGTTCTTTTAGCTTAGTAAGCTTTTCACTTGTGATATTTGCAGTGTTTTCAATGCTTGTCTGAATATATCCACTGTTAAAATCAAAATCTTTGACATTGAAAATTTGCTCAACTTCTTTCTTGAATACTTGTTTGAATATTTCTTGGTCAATGGAAAGATGCAATTTCAAGCCATCGAGCTGAATGCCTTTTGATGTGTCAATTCCAATGGGCTTAGATTTATGTTTTAAAATTTTGGCTTGAGCCGTAATATATTTCCTCCAAATATCTTTTTGGTTCATATTCAAATTTAATTCGGTTTGGTTAGAAATTTCATTTTGTTTGTTTCCGCAAGTCATAATATTCTATTTAGTCCCTTCCCCCTTTCCTCAAACACAATTTTGTTTCCTTGTTTTGGTAATGGTTTGCTATGGTCACTATCTCCAAGATATATTTCATCGGGAATTTCAACTGGAAAAGCAGAACATGTCCCCTTGTCTATATCATAGTGTTTGCAACCTATACAAATCGGTTCTAAATAAATCATCTATAATGTTTTTCAAACTGGAAATGTTCCACAAACCGTTCCCATATAAAATAATTATGCCAGTGCTATTTTCCAAACACTTCATCCAAAACGCCAGCCAATCTAACCCCTGCATCCAATATCTGTTTCTGAATCACAGGTAAATTCTTCTTTGCATACTCATCACTAATCTCACCATTCTTGTAATCATAGCAACTTGCAACCAATGCCTTGCTCTGATTTAGCCAAGCAACCATATCACTCTTTTGCAATGACTTTATTTCTTGTGGCGAGAGTTTCTTTGACAGACTCTCAAGCTCCGATTTGAAATTCTTATCTCCATCAATCAGGCCACCATCCCACAAGTGATGCAGGTTCATCTTCTTGCCATTGTAATTTACATCTACTGTGTTTCCGCCCTTGTCCTCTGAATAGCCAGCGTGAAGTGGCATGTGAAGGTCTCCTACCAAGTGAAACAATATTCTCAGGTCAAGAGCAATCTCGTCCTTTGTTAGTTTCTTCCTATTCTTCAGCTCGGAAATAACAAGTTCAAGTTCGGTCATGATATTCTTCTCGCTTGTTTTAACGTAAGTCTTGTCTTTCTCAATATTGATGTAGTGAGTTGGCTTCAGGTAGTCATAAGAATGGTCAGACCGTACATCGTCCATCCAGGTAGCTGCTTTCTCCCATGTCATATCACCCAGATATTTGTTGACAGAATCCTGGGCAGATTTGCTTGAATACGTTTTTGCATATTCAGCCACAAGCTCGTGTCCCTCTTTGCTCCAGGCAAAGGTATTGTTGATTGCGAGGAAAAATAAAACTGGAAATATTAGAAATTGTTTTTTCATTTATGAATTGTTAATTAGTCAAAAGTACATAAAAACGAGGCATTGTTTTTTTCTGAAGCGGGGCAAGAAAGAGTTTTTCCATCCAGCAAAGCTTTTAACTTTATATAGTCCTCCGCATATTTAGCTTTTTCTTCTTCATTAATTTTTTTACCCCATTCCAGATATGCTTTTGACATACTTTCATTTCCATTTTCACTATAAACTTGAACAAAAAAGCCTATAAGTTTTCGTAGTTTCGATTCGTAAGAATTAGTATTTATTTTATACAAATCTTTTGAGGCATTTACTAACTTTCTCTTAGGATACATTTTATAAGATTGTGTTTTTGGAATATTCAATTCAGCTATTTCGAAGTACTCCTCACCAAGTAAATTAAAAATTTCCTTTTTGAAGCGAAGTATGTCCGCATCTATGTCTATTTTTACGTTATTCATAATTTGATTTTTAAATTAATTCATTCAACCTTTTCAAATGCATCAAGCAACAAAAGCTCTGCCACCCTTCGTGTTCGAGTTTATGTCTGAATGCTCTAAATATTTTCTTCCCTTTATCGGACGTAACAATTTTTTTTGCAATTTCAAATGCCTGTGAAACTGAATTCTGATAAAGAGCATCTTTGCTTTTGTTGACTTTTATTGCTTGCATTGTGCAATAGAAGGCAGAATCTAAATCATTTTCTATTTCAGCTATCATTCCCAAAGCAAAATGGGTATTAGGATATTCGTTATTTATTTCTAAAGCCTTATTGAAATAAAGTTTTGCTTCTTCAATCTTGTTTTGGCTCATTAGGTTTGCGCCAATATTATTTATTGCAATGTTGTCGTTTGGATTTACAATTAATGATTGGTCGTAATATTTCAATGCTGTGGCAACATCATCTTTTTCTCTTGCGAAAATATTTCCCATCATAATTAAGGCATAATTATTTTTTGAGTCCCAGCGCAGTGCATCAATCAAGCAATTTATTGCTTCTTCTATTTCTCCTTCATCAGATAGGATTTGCCCCATAATCCTATGATATTCTGAAACGGTAGGGTTCTTTGCAATAAGATTTGTAAGAATTAATTTCGCATCAGAATATTTTCCTTTTTCACAAAGTGAAATAACATTTCTATATTCAGCTTCTTGAGCTAATATTGAAGTTGTATCTATTTCAACAGTTACAAAATCGTCATTTATACTAACCTTGGGTTTGTATGGGCCATACGTATAATATTTTTCTAAAACTTGAACAATTAATTCAATGTTTCCACCAGCTAATTCTGGGAAGATGTCATATAGGAAAGAGTTTATTTTGTGCGTTATTTGCATTGTATTTACATTCTAAATTTTGTTTTTATCAGTGTTGATTTGATTCTTACTTGTTTTTGCTAACTTTTTACGATGGTGATTTCACAAGCTTTACAAAGTCTTTTCTCTTGTATGTATTCGTTTACATCATACCATCCCCCTGTCTTCTGCCATATATCTAAACCCCTACCTAAAATTATTTTCCAACCATTATTTAATTGGATGGAACGGTCATGAATATTTTCATCAAACTCATAGGTAAACAGTATACCAATGGATTCAAAAGAATATGTCATTTGTTCAAAGGCATCTTTTGCACCTTCGATGTAATCAACATTGTTACTTGTAACCAAATGAAACTTGGTTTCAACAGATGGGTCTTTTTTCTCACTAAGTAGCTTTACAAATTCCATAAAATTTCGAAGTTGATAAGGGAGCCTGATATATGGGTCAGTTAGTTTTATCTCTGTAGCCCCCAATAAGTAAGCTCCAAAGAGCAAATCATAAGAAATCCCTGTTTGATTATCTCTTATTATTTTTTGCCCACCAGATAACTCGATTTTGAAATCTTCAATTTTTGTTGTCGGAACTTCCTTCTGAAGATTTCCTGTATCATCTTTTGATAAATCAAATGATGGGGGTACTCCATATTCTATGACTTCGAGTGTTTCTATTGTTGTAATTGCTTTAGTACTTCTATTTGAATAACTAAAATCGACCACTTCAAAAGTTTCATCCATCTTTTGCAATTGTAGTTTTACACGCTTTCTACACTCAATTGCGAAATCCAACAACTCTTTAACATCTTCTTCTGACATCTCTCCGTGAGGATAAATTACCTTAGCTAAACCAGCAAATGTTTTAATAACTGCAGTTTTATCCCTTGTTGTAATCGAATCGGACAATTCAAAATATTTTGAATATTCATTAGTTCTGTCTTCTTTTCTTAGCTCCTTAAGAATTGCTGCTAAATAGTCAACAATGAATCCATAATCCGAAGTAAACATGTCGTTCCTTAATTTCAGAACTTCCCACCCAGGCAAGTATGCATGAATCCTGTCAAGAAAAGCTGTATTATAGTAGTCTTTAGGTAGTGCATCAAAAAGGTTACTATGTTTTAGCATATATGGAACTGTATGGTCTGTATTTCCAACAAATACCATTGAGGCCGAAGCTCCGTATACTTGAGTTCCCCTTGAGAATGACTTATTGGCCATATAATTCTTCATGATGTCCACTAATCCTCGGTCTGTATTTTTAGATTTCCCTGCAAATTCATCGTAGGCCACAACATCCCAGTATCCAACCAATCCAATCTCTCCAGAACTGTTATTCACGAATAATTTTGCTTTTGAAACTTCGCCTCCAGAAATTAAAATTCCATGAGGTGACAACTCCGAAAAAATATGTGATTTACCAGTTCCTTTAGGTCCCAATTCAATTAGGTTATAGTTGTTCTCAACGAAAGGAACCAATCTTGAAAGTTGAAGCAATTTCGAACGGAAAGTAAACTCTTCTGGATTTAAACCCATTGTTTGCAAAAGCACATCCATCCACTCTTCCTTTGTAAACGCTTTCCTGCCTTGCTTATATTCTTCAAGGTCTCCATTTGAAATTTGGATGGGTTTGATTGATTCGATAACCCAAGGAACACTGGCTCTTTCATCCGAAGAAACATAAGCCAGGGTGAGGATGCACCAAACTCCACTTGATAATAACTTCTGATGTTCCTTTATGACGGCATCTCCTATGGGAATTCCTTTTAAGCCTAAATTTGCAAATGAGGCCTCATATTGGTCTTTCTTATCATTCAAACTAACGGAGACTTTGTCGATGATTCTATGAGAACCTTTTTCTCTTACAGTAGATTTGATAATCTGTGCTTCATCACGATGAACAAAATGTTTTGCCAATATACCCTTTACAGTATCTAATCCTTGATTGATGGTTTGTTCATCATCTGTGGCACAATACTGACCTAACAAATATTCTAAAACATAGATGGGAACAATAGCATTTCCCTTCACTAATTTTGTAAGGTCTTTACGAACTACTTTGCCAGCGAAATGTTCGTTTAGTTTTTTATCTAAAGCTTTCATATTTTATAAATCATCAAAATCATTTGTGAAAGAAATATTCAAAGTATAATAATAATCTTTATAATGTTTCCATTTGGTTGTCCCTTCGACAGGCTCTTCCAGCAATAATTTCACACGTTGATTTTTATATTTGCCACTTGCTTTGTTACTTAACTGGAATCTGTGTTTTACTTCTCTTTGTCTTTCGCTTCCTTCCTCGATGTTGAATATGTATTTGAATTGGTCACTCAATAATTCTCCGTCCTCGGCATATATTCCAGCACGAATTGTTCTTGGCAAAATCTGGTCAGTAACTAAATTGTCTTGTATTAAAGAAACTGCCAAAATATTGGTAGTAATTCTGTCAGTTGATTTTATTATATCAATTTCAACTTGCGAAGTGGTGTCCTGTCTTGTCTTTGCAACCTTAACCAATGGGATGATAATTTCCTGAAGAGAAGCACCCCCATGAATAAATCTGGAACCTGCACCTTTAATTCTGATTCTATTAATTGATTTAGGTATTAGTACATTTACATCTGAAAGAACACCTAATTCCGAACCTTTAAACTCTTTTGTTGATGAATCATTAGTTAAGTTTCTTCCAATTACAAACCTTCTGCTTTCTTTCCATATATCTCCACTATGATTAGAATTACTGAAATCACTTTCATCCAATTCCGTATTCTGATAAATGAATCCGTGGTCAGCTGTAACAAACATATTGTTGCCATTCATATTTGAAATCTTCTTCATCATCTCCAAAAGAAATTCAAATTCCGCCTCTACTGCTTCAAAAACCTTTTCTTCTGTGGTTTTATCATCACCTGCTTTATCAATTCTATTGTGATAAATGTAGATTAGGTCAAATTGTTTTACGAATTCCCTGCCTTCTTTTGCAGAATTCATTTTCATGAAATCCTCAGCATTAATCGCAGTTGCCCTAACTCCTGAATTAGTTTCAAGGATTTTTGTTCTACCTGCTGTGCCACTGCTCGACATTCCATCAGCAATAATAATATCAGTTTTCTCTTGAAATGATAATTCCTTATGTGGCAGCAAGGATGCCATCCCCAACTGAGTATAGGATGGAAGACTCGATGTTAAATAACCAATCGTGGCTTCATACCTGTTTTCAGATTGAAGTCTTTTTGTTAACTCTTCTCCACATTCATATCGCATCGCATCAGAAATAATAACAAATAATCGTTGTTTTTTATCAATAATTGGTCTTACGTGTATGTCGAAGAATTTCCTTTGAGAATTAGTATTGTCAATGGGCCAAATTGTCATTTTATCAATGATATTTTGCCAATTGTTATTGTAAATTAATAACCAATCATTCGAATAAATCTTTTCGACTTTGCCTGCAACATCAGCTAATATTTTATTTTGATTTGACTTTCTATGGCTCCAAATAAACTTCCTGTATAATTGGTCAATCTCAAATAAAGTTGATGAATAATGCTCTGTTCCTTCTTGAAATGTGGTATATTTAGTTTGTGAGTATTTTCTAACCAGAGTAATTAAATCCGAAGCGTTGACCAAACTTTGATATAAATACTCCACCTCTGTAAACCAGAATTTATTCTCTCGTTGTTTTACATACAAGATAACTTTTTCATTGGAAATACTCTCAGATATGATTAGGTCAACTAACTCGTATATAATTTTGAATTCACTTAGCTTAAATAAATCATCGCTTACTATATCATCAATTGACGCATCGTTTAATAGCCCTTCTACATTAATATCAGCAGCTATCCTGTCAGATATTTTCCCAAAGTACTCTCTGTACTGAATAGTGTCCTTCCATAATGAAAGAAGTAACCTTGATTCCTTAGCAAGCCCTGATTTTTTGACTAAACAAAAATTACTATTAAACACTTCCAATAAGAAATCATAGATAGAAGGAGTTTCGCTCTGGTAATTATATTTTCGTTTTATTTCCCCCCAATAATATTCAACCAGGTTGAAACGTTCTAAATCTCTATCAAACTTCTCATTCCCGTCTGAATATGCTGATGCGTGAGCATGAATATAGGTAACAAGACTTATGTTTTCTGTCCCAAATACAACAGCCAGCATCTTATAACGGATAGCTTGATGCTCATCCCCATCGCCCAAGTATTCTTTTAGTTTTATTCTTCTTTCTTTGGCTTTAAAAAACTCAATGTGCTGAGAAACCAAATCTTTTAAGTGATAGCCCAAACCCATTTCTTGAAGGAACATCGCTTCTTGGTCTGTTCGAAACACATGATGAGCAAGTTCCATATCCAAAAGCCAATTGTCTTCATAGGCCAATTTAGCACCTGTAAAATAAAGTAAAAACTTGCCGTTTGGAGACTGTTTGTTTATTCTGTGTTTTACTTCAAACTCGTTGTTTTGAACGTGGATTATCTCAACATCTTTGATGTTTAAACTTTTGAATTGTTCCAACAATTCTTCTTTCTCATCGTACCAAAAAATAACACGATGTTCCTCGAACCTTATGCTTAATGCTTCTGCAATTTTGCTCATTTCATTTAAAATCTTGGGTATATGAAACCGACTTGAATATCGAATAGTTCCTGGAATAATTTATTAATCCCAATTACATAGTTCCTATATTTCTTTGAAGTTTTGAACCCCTCAAGAATGGAAATAATATTTTCTGAATCTTTTACTTGTGTGTCAAATATCCGTTCTATTTTATAATCCCGAATAACAGAAATATTGTTTTCTGTAAAATGATTTTTAATTACTTGCAAGTTAATGTCAGCGGCCTCAATAACAGTAGAAGTTTTTCCACTAACTAATTTATTCTCGACTTCCTTGATAACGCTTGAAAAATCAAATCCATTCTTCTCTAAAGGTAGAATATCTGAATGGAATGAAACTTCTCTGTTTTTATTAAAGCAATAATAATGCGAATTGTCATCGTCAATTGACGTGTGTGGATGAATATAAATTACATCTTTGAAAAATCCAAAATTCTCTGTTAGGCTTTCATATTCCATAGGGGAAATGCCCTCCCGATAAAATAATTTATATATGAGTTTGTTATTGTAATTCTTTCTTTTTAGCCACTGTATTAAATTACTTTGAAGTTCAAATCTGCTTGTAAAGATTGGAGCCACGTAATAAGCCAGGCTACTAAAATGTTGACTTTTGTTAAATAACAAATTGTGCTGCTGATAAATATTGTCCTTATTCTTGTAAATTACAATTTCAAATACACCTTTATTATCATTTCTAAAAACAGGCCTCTTTGCTTTTAAATCTTCTGAAGATGCTTGTTCGAATAGTTGTTTTCTGTTTCGTATTCTTATTTGTGTGGCAATGGCTGACTTCTTAAATTGAAGATAAAAATGTACGCCTTGTGCATTTTCATAGAACCAATCTGAAGCAAATTGGTCCTTTTCTTCACTTGAAGTTGGCATATATAAATTCAGACCATCCTGCTTTGAAAATATAGTATAATAGCCCATCATAAGGGCGAACTGAAATTCTAATTCACTGAAATTCTCTCTCATTCTTTATCTTATTTCATCAAAATTAATCCAATCAAATTCTTTTACTTTCTTTTTGGTGGCCTTATCGTTTAAGCCAGTAACTTCTTTAATGGCTTTCCCAAACTTGTTGTAATTTACTAATACACCATCATCCAGATTGATGTTTATTCGTTCTGTAGCAATTGGATATAGTATATCCCTTTCGTATTCTTGTAGTTCTAAAAGCACCAATTTCAGCTTATCTTTCTCCTTGGATGCTTTAGTCTGCTCAGTTGATGTTCCAGAAACTATTACATGGTCCAAATGCTCAACATGTGTTTTAAGTTTCTCTCGATACTCAATTAGATAACTATTAAGGATTTTGTGAAGAGTATCTGGTGTATAACGATGCATATAAATCAGAGCGTTGAATGTACCTTTTGGAGAAGAGAACATCCAGTAAATTGGTCTTTTCTTATAACGTTGAACATGGTCTGCATAGAAGTCTTTTATAAAGTATTTTCTGATGTCCTTGCCCAAACATTCTTCCACAAAAGCCAAGTTTTTTTCAAAGTTAGGATTGCCAAAACAGGCTTTTAAGAAAGCATAAAATCGCTCTGAAATATCATCTTCAAACCATTCTTCATCCAATATTGGGATTATGTTGTCATTATCTGGAAGAAAACATAAATTCTCTTTTGATAATGCTACTTTTTGTAAATAGTTTTCTACGGTTTCACCTTGGTTGGCAAGAATTAATCCTTCTCTGTCTAATGAATATCGTCCAAACATACATCCAACTGCGTAACTAATAAATTGGGCAAATACTTCCGCTTGTTTGAAAACTAATTTTCCGTTTTCCACAAATGATTCATCCTTAAGTATGGTTATTTCCTCCAAAAGCACATCTGGAATAAGTTCATCTTTCAAGTCGTATACTTCAAGAAATTGTTTATTGAGAGCCTCTTCATTTCTGTGAAGTTGGTGAAATTTATTAATCCAATATTGTTTAAATAATTCAAATGATTCTTCAATATCCTGACCTTTCTTTTTTAGCAGTTCGTTATAAGTAAAATCCCAAGATGTTTCTTTGGAATCCCAATATAATTTTGCAATTTCAATATTAGTTTCGACTAAATTTAATTGAACTATTTCCGATTCAATAACAGGAACTGCAGCTATGTTTTCAACCTGAAGATTAATTGTCGGATTCAAAACAGACAATATGTAGTTACCGACTGTTGAAGTAATCAATGCAACCCTATACAACAACTCACTCTTACTATTCATGAATCCACTTGACCCAGCTACATCCCATATCACACCAGGGGGATAATACCTACCCATTGACTTATTACTTCCGATATAATTCCATGAAAAACACTCATTAAAAAAATAACTATAAAAGTTATGTTTGCCCCTCGTGAAATTCTTACCCTTTTTTTTAAAATTTACAACCAAGTCAAGATTTCCGTACCATTTTAATGCTTGTCCACCCTTGTTATAAGGAACCCAATATCTTTCTAAATCAAAATCATCAATACTCTTAAGTTTATTGTCAAATTTAGAATATTCAACTTCATTCCAAGTGCGCAATACGATTTCATTATTTCCTGTAATAATACCTTGAAACAGGGTTGTTCTTTTACCCATCAATTCATTTGAAAATGAATGAATTAATTTTTCAGTTAACCAATATCCAATTGGGCTTCCAGGAATTTTTTCAAAATCCTTTTGATTTGCAAAGTATGAAATCTTTAATCCCGATTCGTCAATTAATTCATCTAATGTAGATATTCCTTGCCCTTCACGATATTTGTCAAAATTTATTTTTGTGTCCTCATCATTTTTAGCTCTTAAAAATATTTGCTTTATGTCTTCTGGATATAAATGCTGGAAATTACGTTTATGAAGTTTAAAATATCGACCATTTGAATTTTCTGATTTATTGTGAACAATAAAAGCAGTAGAACCCCAATCAACTCCAAATATTCCTCTGCCCATGTGCAGCAAAGAAGCAATATGTTTTTCATTAATCAATTTTCTCCTTAGCTTTTCAAAAGAAGAAAGAAAAAGCCAAGAAGGAAGATTAATCATTCCCAGAATTCCATTAGGATACAACATATTCCAACCTGACTCCATAAAACATGTCATTAAATCAGATTTGCT
Organism: Bacteroidota bacterium; assembly: GCA_947479085.1. Lineage (GTDB taxonomy): Bacteria > Bacteroidota > Bacteroidia > 2-12-FULL-35-15 > 2-12-FULL-35-15 > 2-12-FULL-35-15. Next base: position 32,643 of record CANJYB010000010.1, read on the forward strand.
ATCTGGATAATTAATTTTGACAAAATTTGCTAACATAGGATTCATATTTCCACCCATATATGGAGGATTGTCAGCAATGCAGTGGAACTTTCTACTTAGCTGGAATAATTGTTCTAAGGCTGTTTTTATTTGTTCCAATTTATGTTTTAAGAAAGCATCTGAAATATATTTAATTCGTTCATTTAGCAGAATAAGCGTTGATGCAATATCATCATGAGTGCTTTTAGGACTTATTAATGAACCATAATTTGTCGATTGCTTTAGAACAGAAATGTCTTCGTACATCCATTGAGAAAGTGGGATTGAGGTTAACATAAATGATTCTTTAATTTCATCAGAATGAAAAGAAATTTCCTTTCCCCCGAAAAGGTTTATATTTAGCAAATCTTTAGGGGATGTTATTTCCCCTTTTCTAATATATTTCTTAGTTCGTTTAATTGTAACTACCTCCCCAGTATCTTCATCTTTGAAATCTTCCTCAACTAACTCTTCAATGTTTTCAGCTATATTGTATTGATATTGTAATAATGATTCTAATTCTGGACTATCTTTTTTGACAAGGAAAACTTCATTAAACCCATCAACATTATAAACGTTTAAATTAAGGTCGGAATAACAGAGAATATTGGGCTTTATTTCGTTTTTGAAAAATTTCCTGTCATAACTTCTTGCTTTCATCATTAGCGCAAAATTTGCTAATTGAGCTGCCCGTTCGTCAATTTCAAATCCGAATAAATTATTTTTAATAATTAACAAAGGAATTTCGGAAGGTTCATATCCCTCTTCTTCATATATTTTAGAAAATAATTCAAACCCGTATACTAAAATATGGCCACTCCCACACGCTTGGTCCAATAATGTAAGCTCTTCTACTGAGTTGATTTTAATGAAATCTTCCTGAAAGTGTGATTGTGAATTAATAAAATAAGGCATCTGTTCTTGTAACTTTGAATTAGGGTGGTTTTGCAACCACATTTTCCCTACAGTGTTTTGAACCAGATACTCTACAATCCAACGAGGAGTGAAAAGCTGAGTAGCAGCAGGAATATCTTCCTTTTTAACAGCAGATTTCTTTGCAAAAACTTCGTCTTTTTTCTCTGAAATGTAAAACTGATAAAGCCATCCAACAATCTCGACATCTTTGCAATCGTCAATACTCATGCCTTCAATTACATCTTTGATGATGGACAACTCCGATATAAGGTCATCGGGAAGTAGCAACTCTGTATAATCACTTATACGTTCAAATAAGAAAGGGAAAAGTTTATTCAAATGATTACAAGCCCCAATAAGTAATTCTTTATACGCCTCGTTTTGGCCGTTTGCGCTTGGCAGTTTCCCATCCAGTAAATCAAAAATGCGTTTGCTCTGTTGAGATAATGCTTCGGGAATATTTCCTTGTTTTGCATCATCTAATAATTCAGGTATTATATACCCATCCCTTGGGGTTAGAACCCTTACACCTATTGGTTGGTAATCATTAGCATCCATAAATCGCAATGCCATAAAACGATTAAACCATGTATATGAAACCTTGTCAATAACCTGTTCCCTTGAAGATAATCTTATTTCCTCCCGAAGCTTTTCAACCTGAACTCTTTTTTCCCTTAATTCTGGAGTATCTGTGTTCAAAACATATTCAAGCCGTGAACTTACTTGTTCCAGCAATTTCCTTCGAGCTTCCTGAGCGAACTTTTTTAATCCGTTTGTATTCATCTATAGTGAAATTCTTTTTGTATTATTTATTTGCTCAATTAATGCTTTTCTCAAGGCTTCTACGTATTCATTTACATCATCAACTGTTCTCAATTCTGACTTTTGATATTTTGTTTTAATGGATGAACTGGCTATGTAATGTGGAATTGGTTCGCTTGGCTCGCTTCCTCCTGTATCTGGAGGAGCAGATAGTTTAATCATTTCATTTAGTTGTTTTGGCAGTAATACATCCAAAGCATTCGACTTTACATCCCTAATAATTGCTATGTATTTCTGGTTTTCCAATTTCTCAATTGCAGAATTGAAAGGCTGTATGATTTGATTTTGTTTGGGTTTATCCAAACCTTTGAATTCTTCCTTCGTTTTAAAATCCTTGATTATATTTTCAATGGTTGAAACAGCTAAATTTTTTTCTGCGGAAATTCTTTCCTGTACCTTTTTGCCCAGTTCATCTTTTGCTCTCTTGGCTTCCTTGATAAGATTTCCTGAATAGGGTTTAGGGTTCTCCAATAATGATTTCAGAATATTTAATTCATCTCCGTCAATATAATCAAAGTTGGAAATATCCCCTTCTATCAGTTTTCGAATGGATTCATATATTGTAGCCTGGTCTCCATTCATAAAACGTTTAATTGGGTCAAGCAAATTCTCTTTTGAATCTAATAACTCTTTCTTGAAATCGTTGATATTGTTCAGGAAGTATGAATATTCTTTTTCGCTAAGACGTTCGAGCCTGTCACTAAATTCATCCAGATTCTTTAGAAATGGGAACTCTTTTTTTCGAGCTAATAATTGATTCACATCAATGCTCATTTGTTTGATTTTGCCCTTAAATTCATTAGCAACATCCTTTGCATCATTGAATGAACAGTTCTCATCAAACGCCTCCGAATATATTTGTTTTAATTCTTTTACAAGCTTCGGGTCAATTATCGTTTGGGGTTCAATTAGGGTAATACCGTAATTGGCAGAATTTAATAAGGAACTAAGAACGGCATCGTCTTCCAAAATATTAGCACCTTTATTGAATTCAATTTTTCCACGCTTGTAAAGTTTCGCCAAAATTGTCCAAGTAGCATTCGGATACCACCCATAAGGCCTCTTTGAGAAATGCGTTTTAATGTCATTCAAACTTGTTCTATCCGACTGTTTTTTTCTTCTTGTAATTAGGTTTAATATTTCAGATTCTGCCTCTGACATTGTTTTATCATCTGTTTTAAAAAGGTCGTCAGCTGGGCTAATCACAGTATGTTTTATGGTATCTTCGCTATATTGTGTAGTTCCAAGCATTCTTAAACTTGAATACACTGATTTAATCAAATCCTGAAAAGCAAGAACTACACGTGTTTTTCCATCATTAGTTGCGCTCATTTCCTGTTTGGCTCCATTCATAAATACAGAAGCCGAAGCCAGTGCTTTGTTGGCCATAAGCACAAGATTCTTTTTCCTTTCAGAGTTTTGGGTGGCCTTCTCCTGAAGTATTCTTTTTACTTCGACTCGATTGGTTGTAGATTGATTCAACTTAACATATTTGTTTGTTCTTAAATACATCTTCAAATCCTTCATAAAAAGAGCATCAGAAGGCAGGAGGAATTTCATTCCAGAACTACCCATTGTCTGAGATTGAATAAAAGTTTCATTACCGTAGTCATGATAATTTTCGGTAATTATTTCAACTTCCAGTTCTTTTTCCTTTCCAAGTAAAGTGCCATCAATCTTATTTGTGAATTCGTAGTCCTGCTTGTTTTCAATATACTTAATCTTATTGTCACGGATAATCTCATCAAATAACAATTCCTTTAAAAGCTGAGTAATTGCTGATTCATCAATATCCGTACTTTTTATTTCCTGTTCTACATCTTTTTCATCATCCGTTAAGAATTCATATACATCACCATTCCGTTGAACATAATTTTGAATCTCCAGTAGATTTAGTGCCTCTTCTATGTTTTTTTCGTGAACCTTAAGGTCAACATTAATATCTTCTATCATCAAGACAGAAATATTTCTTTTGGTAGTTTTAAAATTAACAAAGTACTTTACTAAGAACAAAGCCTTCAAAACCCGTACGGCAAATTTATTGTCTAATTGCCTTTCTGCAAGTATCACAGAACTTTGAATCTCGCCACGCAATTCATTTCTTATGCCTCCGAACATTAAGTCAAAGCTTACTAATGTTCTGTCATTTCTGTCTTCAATAGTTTGAATAACTTGTTGGAAAACCCCTAACATAGACCTTTCGCCCACAGAGGCATGTTTACCTTGAAATGCATTATGCACAGAAAGAGACCTTCTGCATTGTTGAAATAAATCAAATTGATATGGAGCAAATGGATATTTGTTAGCAAAATCTCCTTCGCTTTTATAACCCTTAAATTGAACTCCAACATCTGAGAAGCTTAATAAGGTATCCAGGTGAGCGTTCTCCTTTTTAAATGTATTTACAAGCTCTTTCTGGGCAATTTCATTCTTTTTTAATAATCTTTTTTCTATTACTTCATCCACATTTGCAGACGTGAGTGGAACTTTTATTTTAAACCTGGCTTGAATTCGTGAAAAGTCATTTTGCTGGCTTTTATTCATGTCTCCAACAACTTTCTCCATGTCCTCCTGAGAAGTAACCAGAATCCATGAACCTCCTTTTGTTTTGGTGGCCAAAGTTTCCGCAATAGTTTGAAGATTTAACATCAATTTTGTGTTATCGCTAATGTACTGCCCAACCTCATCAACAAAGAAATTTAACCTAAATCCAACTGGTTTCATTTTAATATAATCCTGTACACGTTGACAGAAATCTTCTATAGACTGCTTTTGTTTATCCTCAATTTCATTGAGAATATTATCATATTTAGAAGCATCTGTATTATTTAATTCGGCTAAAACCTTTGAAACATTTTCAATTACCATTGGGTCGAAATAATCAAACCTGGCTTCTTCCCATGATTGATTATGCTTTTTTTGGAAATTGGTTTTAAAATCAGAATATATGCCCTGTTTATCTAACCACATCTCAAATTCCGCAACGTGAGGCTGAAACCCATAATAGCCTAAATGGTCAAAAAACACTTTATAAAATACAGATAAAATTGCATTCTCATCCGACTTACTTGTAATCTGTGCTTGCTGGTCAATGTTGAATAAAATGGATTCAGAAGGAATTCTGGTTGCAGCTAAGACATCTCCTTTAAGCATGTCATCATTTTCAATTTTCTTGGCAAATAGCTCTCCACTCTTATTTCCGTTGAATTCTTTATTCTCCAGAACGTAAGACATTATCTTTAAAAGGTGGGATTTACCTGAACCAAAAAAACCTGAAATCCATACTCCATTAGCACCACTATAATTGCTATAAGCTCCAAAGAAGTCCCTAACTTTTGTTGCTATTTCATGAGTTACTACATATTCAGCAACTTCATCTGATATGTGTTCTCGGTCATCTGCTTTAATAACCGTTTCGATATTTCTATTAATATCCCTTTCAAAAAAGTCTTTTATTATCATAATTTCGTTTCTGTTTTTTCAATATTAAATGCTCTGTAATAGTTATCATCCTTAAGTAAACCAAATAAATTTAGCGTCTGACCATTGTACTCTCCAGGGAAAAATGCGACTGTTGGAGAATCCTTAGCCACGTTCTGAAGATTATTTAAAACGTTATGTGAACGGATGTAAGGAAAAACCAATCCAATCCCAGTGAGTAAATATACTTTTGCACCTGCTTGTTCAATTTTCTCCTTGATTTTCGGCATCAGAATTTGATGAATGTTTAGTGTTGATTGCAAAGCTCTCATAAACTTATCTTTTGATTTTCCCTTCTCAGCTTGAAACATCCTATCCATCCCGCCTTTTTCTTCCAATATTTCACAAACAATATCATAAATGTTTATCTCCAACACTTCTATTCCTGACGTCTTCAGCTTATTCTTTAAAAGTTTTATGGATTCACGAACTTCTAATTCCTGAGTTGCATCATAAGCCGAAATAAAGAAAGGGATTTCCCCTCCTAATGCTTCCATATTAAGGAAACTTTTTGAGGAAATTACACTGAATAAATGAGTGAATTTTGAATTAATATCTTCCATAATTATTATTTAACCAAAGCAATATCCATATCGCTCATTAATAAAACTTTTAACCAATTTGAATTGTTGTCTTTAACGGCTTTCATTACTCTACTATCAATAAGTTGAGGCTGGATAATTTTTGACTTTACATTATCTATCAAGCCAGCTTGCTCCAATATTTTAAAGGTGACTTGTCTGATTTTTTTCTCAGTCAAATCTGTTAAAGTTTCCATCTCTGGCTGTAACTCTTGCTTCCGCCTATAGAAACTTATGTAATCGCCATCGGTAATTTTGTAATCATACACAAGTAATTTTTCTCGAAGAACCTCAATTGCGAAATCTCGAATGAAAAAATAAGCTCTACAAATTGAAATAAAAGCAATATGCTTTTGTGATGTAAAGTCACCATTTAGTAATATTTCAATTTCACTTGAAGTTAGCTTTGATATTCTTTTTTGAAACTCTGCCAACATTCTTTTGCCCGTGGTCGTCTTACCGCCACCAAGCTCATTAATGTAATCTATCCTTCTATTATCATTAATAGATTTTGCTACCAGTTTCATCTCATTCAATCTTAAAGATGATGCTGTGAAAGAAAAATCATATTTTTCAATTTCTAACATTTTTAATTTCTCAATTCTTTTGCAGAAATACCCAATATATCGCTAAGCTTTTCAATATGTTTTTTACTCGGCAAGTTTTTTTCCTTTACCCAATTACTAACTGTTACCTCACTAACACCAAGTTTAAATGCCAGCCAGTTCTGCTTTATTCCTTTAGATTTCAATAATTCTTTTAACAGCATTGTTTTAATAAAAATTAAAGTTTTACTTTGGGCGAAATTACATTATAAAAGTATTAGTATTGAAGAATTGGATTTAAATTTTATAATAAACAAAATTTAGAATAAAATAAAATTGTACTATTGTCGGGAAAATCCACCATTAAAATCAAAAATCAACTTTAATGATGAATAAACTAAAAGGAATCCACAACCAAAATATACATAGAACTATTGGTTTTTAATGGATGAGAGGAGAGAGGAAATGCTTTAAAGATGGCCAAAAAGAGGAGAGTATAAAACTCGGACATCAATAAAAATAAGACATTCATTTTCGAATAAGAATTACAAATAACTCATTAATTTTGTTGTAAAATATAAATATATTTTAAAGAAAAATTTCTGTAAATGTTATTCTATTTCCAGTTTTATCTATGTCAATATATGTTACAATCCTTATAAACAATGAATTACCAAACCGCCCATTGTGATAATGTAACTGATGTGGCTTTGGTTGGAGGAGGTGGAGTTCCTCAACCTGGCGAAATTTCACTGTCACATAATGGAGTTTTGTTTTTAGATGAATTACCGGAATTTAAACGCACTGTGTTGGAAGTAATGCGTCAACCACTTGAAGATAGAATTGTAACCATTTCACGTGCCAAGTTCTCGGTGGAATACCCGGCCAGCTTCATGCTGGTGGCTTCCATGAACCCATGTCCGTGTGGTTATTATAATCACCCGGAGAAAGATTGTGTTTGCGCCCCCGGAATTGTTCAGAAATACTTAAACAAAATATCCGGTCCTTTGTTAGATAGAATAGACATACATGTGGAAGTTACTCCTGTTTCCTATAACGAACTTTCTGCTGAACGAATTTCCGAAAAAAGTATCTCCGTCAGAGAACGTGTGGTAAAAGCCAGAAAAGTGCAAGAAGCAAGGTATGTGAAAAACGAGGGGGTACATTGCAATGCACAGATAAGCTCGAAACAGTTGCGTGAAGTATGTAAAATTGATGAAGCTGGAAATCAATTACTAAAAACAGCTATGGAACGCTTAGGATTATCAGCAAGAGCGTATGACAGGATACTAAAAGTGGCAAGAACCATTGCAGATTTGGATGGAAGTGAAAACATTGAAACCAATCATCTGGCAGAAGCGATTCAATACAGGAGTTTGGACAGGGAAGGGTGGGCTGGTTAGATTTGAATTATTTTTAATAATAAAATTATTATTAAAAACTTTCTTTAATGTCGTATAGCCGACATTCCCTGTTTATCATTGGCAGTATCTTTGCACCATAAAAGATGACGGAGTTTATCTCCTGATTTTTAAAACTAAATCTAAAACCTTTAGCCATGAGAAACATTTCAATTTTATTAGTTATTTTTAGCCTTGCAGCGTGCAATGGCAACAGTCAAAACAATCAAAAACCAAAAAGTACAATGAGCAGCAGCGACAAAGTGGTGAAAACCGAAGAAGAGTGGAAAAAGATTTTAAGCCCTCAGCAATATGATGTATTGCGCGAAAAAGGAACAGAACGGCCTTTTACAGGTAAGTATTATTTGAATACAGAAAAAGGTACTTATGTATGCGCAGCATGCGGTGCCGAATTATTTCAGTCCGAAACAAAGTTTGATGCAGGTTGCGGATGGCCAAGCTTCTATGACGTTTTGGATTCATCCAAAGTGGTATATACAAAAGATAACACACTGGGCATGTCCAGAACTGAAATTACCTGCGCTCGTTGTGGAGGACACTTGGGTCACGTATTTGATGACGGGCCTAAACCAACTGGTTTAAGATATTGTATTAACTCTGTCTCTATTGAATTAAAAAAGAAGTAAACTTTTTGTCCCTGTCAGTTTTATAAAAAACTGACAGGGTATTCTTTTCAAATAGATTATGCATAACCCATAAGTTTATAGGTAATATAACCAATCATTTCATGGATAAACCCGGTCCAATCATTTAGAGGAGATATGTTTGGAATAAATATACTGTCAAATTCAAATTTGCGGGGACCGGCATACCGATCGGTGCTGTAAGGGTCTGCTTTTATTCCAACTTTTTTAAAACAACCCAAACCTCTTCGCATATGAAAAGCGGAGGTAATAATTAGGAAGTCACCTTCTATCTTTTCCTTCTCTATTAACTTCTTTGTGAACTCTGCATTTTCCCGAGTGTTTTGAGATTCATTTTCAATATACAAATCCTCTGCAGCAACTCCCATTTTTAATATATATGGTTTTACCAACTCTCCTTCTTTCATCTCCGGATGTAGCAGTCTGCCCGAACCACCCGTAAATATTATTTTCTTTATAATTCCCCGTTTATATAAATCAATAGCCTGTATTAGCCTATCAACTCCCCTGTAAAACTGAACCCTGTCCAATTTTTCATCATTCACACTCATTCCTCCTAATACAATTCCGGCATTATAAGTCTTTAAGTCCGAATATTTAGTGGCTGGTATTTCCCAAGCCCTCACAAACTCGTCAAAAATAAAAGAGTTGCTGAAAAACAAGGTCAGTCCCAATGCCCATTTCAAACACTTCCTTTTTCTTATTTCATTTTTAGAATAAAAAGCAAAGAAAAGTAAAGTTATTATCCAAACCAATGGGGTAATAACAAACACAAGAAGTTTAGACAGATAAAAAAATATTCCTATAAAATATAAAAACATAGCCAGTTTAGAAAAACTCAAATGTATAAAATAAATCGTAATAAGTTTTGTTTGCAAAACTTTACTTACCTCTTTACAAAATTAATGTATGTAAATTTGCCGCATTAAAATCAAGAGAAGCAACCTGTATATGTTAAAAAAGGGAATTAAATTATCGTTGGAGTTTCTACTTCTTTTAACAATTGCTTTTTGTACTATCTGGCATTCACTTGTTATATATGGTATTTCTCAAGGCTTAGGCCAGATTACAATTATTTGGAAGGCCGAGCCAATCGACAGGAAACTAAACGACACCTCATTTCCTGATTCGTTAAAACAAAAGTTAATCCTTATTCAGGAAATCAAGAAATTTGCCGTTGACAGCATCGGAATAAACCCTTCTGATAATTATTCATCTGTTTACGACCAGCAGGACAAACCTGTTCTTTTTACTGTAACTGCTTGCCAACCCTACTCCTTTGTTGCTAAGGAATGGTGGTTTCCTTTTTTGGGTAATGTATCTTACAAAGGTTTTTTTAATAAAAAAGAAGCGCTAAAAGAAATTGCTGATTTAAAACAGCAAGGATATGATGTGGATGTATACAGCCCTTCCGGTTGGTCAACATTAGGTTGGTTTAAAGACCCGATACAAACCAACATGCTCAAACAATCGGATGGAAACATTGCCAATCTTATTATTCATGAACTGACACATGGAACCATCTACATAAAAAACAATGTGACTTATGACGAAAACCTTGCAAATTTTATTGGTGATATAGGAGCAGAAAAATTTCTGCAATATAAATCAGGAATAACATCGTCAGCTTATATAGACTACGAAGCCCATAAACTCGATTCGAAATGTTTTAACAACTATATGCTTAAAAGCAAGGAGAGATTGGATAGTCTGTATGCTACCATGTCGGTTAACGAAAAAGAAGAAATAAAAAAACAAAAGAAAACAAAACTAATTACTGAAATTGTGGTGGGAGTAAACAGGCTTCCATTAATTAAAAAGAAAAATTATTTTAATTATTCTATGCAGGTGTTCAAAGAAGGCAATGCGTTTTTTATGGCTTTTACCCGTTACGATTCGCAATATGATGTGTTTGAAAAAGAGTACAAGGAGAAATACGATTCGAATTTGAAGAAATATATGGAGGACTTGAAAAAGAAGTGAGTGTTTTTAAACTACATACAAAATTTAATTATGCTCCGTAGGAGCAGACTGTTTGTAGCAATGGAAACATGTAGATTATGTAAGCTCCATAGGAGCGACCTGAAATAGACATACCACTTCTACGGAGCTTGAAAATTTGGTATTATAATTTTACTACAAACAGGGTGTCTTTACAGGATTTTAATAAAATCTGTATAATGGTTTAGGCGTTTTACTTTTTTATATAAATCAAAAACTCTTTTATCACCATATAAACCGCATTCAATTCATCTGTGGTTATACAATAAGGCGGCATGATATAAATTACATTCCCAAGCGGACGAAGCAACACACCCCGCTCAATAAAAAAATTATACACCTTATTACTTATTGAATTAAAATAAGAAGTGTCTTCCGAAGTGTCGATTTCAAAAGCAATGATTGTTCCAAGGTGACGAATATTTTTAATTGACGCATCATCTTTTATTTCGTTTACAAAATCAGAATGCGATTTGGAAATACGTTTTATTTCATTGATACATTTTTCAGCCAGTAACAAATCCAAACTTGCATTTGCCGCAACACAAGACAAAGGATTAGCAGTGTAGGAATGACCGTGAAAAAATGTTTTTTGCTTATCATCCGAATAGAAAGAATCATAAATATTTTGAGAACACACTGTAACACCAAATGGCATAAAGCCTCCAGTAATGCCTTTCGACAAACAAATAATATCAGGTTGGTTTTGTAAATAATCAATTGCAAATGTATTTCCTGTTCTTCCAAATCCTGTCATCACTTCATCTGCAATGCAGATAATATCATTTTGTTTAGCAACCGAAAGTAATTCGTCAAGGTATTCGGCTTCATACATAATCATTCCACCAGCTCCCTGTATTAATGGTTCAAAAATAAACGCTGCAATAGTGTCTTGATTTGACAACTCCTGTATTCGAATTTTTAATGCTTCCAAATTATTTCCAGTTGGTAAAGGCAGATGAATCACTTCAAACAAATGCTGGTGAAATGGCTTATTAAAAGCACTTTTACCACCCACACTCATAGCTCCAAAAGTATCGCCATGATATGCATTTTCAAACGCTAAGATTTTTGTTTTATTTGTAATGCCTTGGTTGTACCAATATTGCAAAGCCATCTTGATAGCTACTTCAACACTGGTGGAACCATTGTCAGAATAAAATACTTTAGAGAATTCAGTTGGAAGGATTTGAATTAACCTTTCTGCAAGTTCAATGGCTGGAGTATGCGTGAACCCTGCAAAAACAACATGTTCAAGTTTCTTTGCCTGCTCAGCAATTTTATTTGCGATGTATTCATTTCCATGTCCATGAATATTTACCCACCACGATGAAATGGCGTCAATGTATTTTTTCCCATCTGATGAAAACAATACGCTTCCTTTTGCACTTTCAATATGTATAGGAGCATCGGCAGTTTTCTGTTGAGTAAACGGATGCCAGATATTATTTTTATCGCGCTCAGTAAAATTCATTCTTTATAAATTAATGGAAATACTTTCCGCAAATTCCCTGATAGTATCTTTATTTATTACTTCAAATTGAGGAACAGAAAACAATAAAGGTAGTTTGGTATATTGAAGAATGTAGCTTTCGCTTGCTTCGTTCTTTGGTCCATTAAAAACAATTCCATTGATTTTAATTTTTCGTGCCCTCAATAAAGAGTAACTTAACAAGGTATGATTGATACTTCCCAAATAATTATTAGAAACCAAAACAACAGGTAATTCAAAATACTGAATCAAATCAATGTTTAAAAAATCTTTAGCAAGCGGGCTCATCAAGCCTCCTGCAGTTTCAACTATTAAATTATTTTTAGTTGAAGGCAGAACAATATTTTCTTTTTCGATTTTTATACCTTCTAGTTCGGCAGCAAAATGAGGCGATGATGCAGTTTTTAATTTGTAACTCTCTTCCTGAATTATGCAAGCAGGATTACTTACATTTCTTTTCACAAACATACTGTCAGTATTATCAAGCTCTCCAGCTTGAACAGGTTTAAAATAATCATATCCAAGTTTCTGACAAATAATTGCAGAGCAAACGGTTTTACCAATTCCAGTGTGGATTCCTGCAATAGCTATATTCATCCTAAAAAGGTTTTTATTTCTAATAACAACATATCAATTTGTTGTTTGGTATTGAACGAATGCAAACAAACCCTTAGTCTTTCTTTTCCAACAGGCACAGTAGGGGAAAGAATGGCACGAATAAAAAATCCTTTTGTAAAAAGATATTCTGCTAATCCTTTTGCTTTAAAATTATCAGCAATAATAATTCCTTGAATGGGCGAATAACTTTCTAAAAAACTGATACCATCCAGTTTTTTAATTTCAGTTCTGAAATAAATAATTAACTCTTCCAATTCTTTCCTATCTGCTGTTGGTAAAAGCTGATAAGCCCTTTTTATTTGCAAATAAGTGGTAGGTGGCAATGCAGTGGTGAAAATAAATGATCTGGCATTATTAATTAAATAATTCCGAAGCACTCTACTGCCAGTAACTGCTGCACCATGCAAACCTATTGCTTTTCCGAACGTATAAACCACCGCAAAAACATCTTTCTCTAAATTGTATTTACAAACAAGTCCATCTCCTTTGTTGCCATACATACCGGTTGCGTGGGCTTCATCAACAATGAGCAATGCATCGAACTTTTTACATAACGCTGCAATAGCTATTAATGGTGCTTCATCACCATCCATCGAATAAATGGATTCGATTGCAACCAACTTTCTTCCTTCAATCTGTTGTAATTTTTTTTCTAAATCATCGAGATTATTGTGTTTAAATTTTATCCTGTTGGCATGACTCAAACGCATACCATCAATAATACTGGCATGAATATATTCATCAGAAATAAACATATCACCTTTAGAGGCAATGCTGGAGAACAGCCCTACATTTGCCATATAGCCCGAATTAAAAATTAAAGCTGCTTCTTGTTTATGAAAATCGGCAACTGTCTTTTCTGCTTCCTCAGCTTCTGGGTTATTACCTGTAATGGAGCGGGAACCTGTTCCTCCAAAGGAAGTTTCTTCCGAAATGTCATATTGAACTGATTTAGAAAATCCAAAGTAATCGTTGGAACTGAAATCAATTTTATCTCCTTTATAAGTAAGTGTTCGAATTAACCCATTCGATTTTCGTTCATCCAGTTTTTCCTGGAGATAGTTATTGAAATTCTCAATGGTACTCACGAGTTAAGCAACATTTTCTGCTGTTTCTTTTGTCGCGTCAATGTCTTTAAAAGCTTTTCGAGGAGTTAAACCAAGCATTTTAAACATTTGCATATCAGTATCAAAGTCGGGATTGGGGGTGGTAAGCAATTTTTCTCCTGCAAAAATAGAATTTGCTCCTGCCATAAAACATAGCGCTTGTTCAGCTGTACTCATTTCGTTTCTTCCTGCTGATAAACGAACCACACTTTTTGGCATCAATATTCGAGCTGTTGCAATCATTCGAATCATTTCGTCTATGCCTATCTTTTTATTATTTTGAAGTGGTGTTCCTTCAATAGGAACCAATGCATTTATTGGGACTGAGTCGGGATGGACTTCCATCGTGCTTAATGTATGAAGCATATTAATTCTATCTTTATCGGTTTCACCTAATCCAATAATACCACCGCAACAAACACTAAGCTTTGCTTTCCTTACATTATTTAAGGTATTAATTCTATCATCAAAAGTACGGGTAGTAATTATGTTTCCATAATTTTCTGACGAAGTATCAATGTTATGATTATAGGCAAAACAACCTGCCGCTTTTAATTTCTCCGCCTGCTCATAAGTAAGCATACCAAATGTACAACATACTTCCAATCCCATTTCATTAACTTCAGATACCATTTCGAGCACTCGGTCAAAATCTTTATTGTCTCTTACCTCTCGCCATGCTGCGCCCATGCATAATCTGGAAGCACCATTTGCTTTGGCAACCTCGGCACGTGCTTTTACTTTTTCAACTGTCATAAGTGGTTCAACCTCTACATTGGTATTATATCGTGCAGCTTGAGGACAATAAGAACAGTCTTCTTTACACCCTCCGGTCTTGATAGAAATCAAACTACTTATCTGAACTTCAGAATAGGCTTTGTTTTTGCGGTGCACAGTTGCGGCATTGTATATTAAATCCAGCAAAGGAGTATTATAAATTTCCTTTACTTCGTCTAGTGTCCAATTTATTTTTGGTTGCATGGTAATTTGTTTTTTCGCAAAGATATTTATTTTGTTAAAACTTAGACTTAATTTTTAATTCTTTACCCTTTCGTATTTAGGAATTGATTATATACTTATTGCTGTTTTGTGAAATAATCTTTGTAAACGGTAAGTTACCTTTTTTGCAATAAAAGTACTTTTGCAAGGTTGAAATAATTCACAAATATATTGACTGAAAATAAACTATCGGAAATTTTCCCTCCGAAATACTGAAAGAATCCGACAATAATCAATAAACTAAAGAATAAAATTGATATCAAATAAAATTACTATTTTTGTGAAAATTATTACATTTAAAAAACTAAACAATAATTACAATTTAATTAAAAAAAATGAAAAAACTTAACACTTTATTTGCATTTATGACAATAATTGTCACAACAAATGCACAATTTTCAAGGGAATTTCCTAACCATGAACAAAATGTTCATCAGTATAATTTTCCTGCTCAGGTTTTGCAGATGTCGGAAGACCGTGCAGCCGGTGACACACTAATGTATATGCCATTGCCAGGTATTTATGTAAACCCAACTGATAATGCTGGTTTTACGATTACAATTGAAGACATTGATGGATTGCCAACGACCAACGTAGGTTACGATCCGGATTTCGGTATGTACTTTTCTACTGATACAAGTTTGAATAGCCTTGGAAATCCAACTTCTACAAACTGGTACCATCCATGGGAAACACCTGCTCCTGCCGGAACAGATTCTTCTTTTTACTGGCATGCAACATCATGGTTTAACCCGGCAGGTCAGGCTGACAATTGGTTAAATTTCGGGCCACTTACTATTCCAGCAATTGGGGCACATTTAATTTGGTACGACAGAACAAACCCTTCTTACAGAGATGGTTACAGAGTTATGGTTTCTACAACTCCTTCTTCTGTATTAACTTTCTCTGATTTTAATGACCCTCCAATTTATACAAAAACAGATGCTTACCCATCTCCAACTTATACAACTGATACTACATGGGTAATGAGGCAAATAGATTTGCCTGCTAGTTATAATGGTCAAATCGTTTCAATTGCTTTTAACCATAATGCAAACGATATGGATGTTTTGTACCTAGACGAAATCACCTTGGTAGAAGGAACAATTGCAGGTTGTGCCGTTCCAGCTCAACCTGCAGCAATTACAGGTGTTACAATTGTCTGTCCTAGCTCAGCGAATATTGTTTATACAGTGCCTGCTGTAGTTGGTGCTACTTCTTACACATGGACAATACCTGGAGGATGGTCTGGATCTTCTATTACAAATTCAATTACTTTAAGTTCTGGAACTAATGGTGGAACCATTACTGTAACAGCAAACAATGCTTGCGGTGCAAGTCTTGCAACTGTGTTAAATGTTACAATATCTTCTGCCCCGCCTCAGCCCGGTGCAATATCAGGACCAACTACATTCTGTAATGGTTCAAACAATACTTATTCGATTGTTGCAATTGCAGGAGCAACATCATATACATGGACTCTTCCTTCCGGATGGTCAGGAAACTCTACTACAAATTCTATTAATGCAACTGCAAGTACAAACAGCGGAACCATTAGCGTAACTTATACTAATGCATGCGGAACAAGTCCGGCTCAGCAACTTACTGTTACAGCAGGAACTGCACCAGCACAGCCGGGAGCAATAACAGGAGTAACTACTTTCTGCCCCGGTCAGACTCAGGTTTACACTATCAACTCTGTGGCAGGTGCTACTTCTTATACATGGACAATGCCTTCAGGATGGTCAGGAAGTTCTAACGGAACTTCTATTACCGCTACTACTGGCGTAAATGGTGGACAAGTAACTGTTACTGCAACTAACTCTTGTGGTACTTCTTCTGCTCAAACATTAAACGTTTCTCTTGGAACCGCACCTGCACAACCAGGAACAATAACTGGAAACTCTACTATCTGTTCAGGGGGTGCTCAGACTTATTCTGTTGCTGCTGTTGCAGGAGCTACAAGCTATGTTTGGACATTACCTTCAGGTTGGGCAGGAGCGTCTAACTCCAATTCTATTACTACTATCACCAGCGCTACTTCAGGAACTGTTTCTGTTTCTGCTGTTAACGATTGTGGTACCAGTTTAGCTCAAAATTTAACTGTAACTGTTAACTCTGTACCTGCACAACCGATCGTTATTAATGGAACTAATGCTGTTTGTTCTGGTATATCAGGAATTTATTCTGTAACTCCTGTTGCTGGTGCTACTTCTTATAACTGGACAATTCCGGGTGGATGGTCTGGTAGCTCTACTACAAGCTCTATCACTGCAACTGCAAATGGAGGTACAGGTAACATACTTGTTACTGTTACTAATGCCTGCGGAACAAGCCCTTCTCAATCTCTAAATGTAACTGTTAGCAGTTCTGCTCCAACTCAACCTGGAACTATTTCTGGGAACACTCCTGTTTGTTCTGCTGCTACCACTACTTATTCTGTGGCTGCAGTTTCAGGAGCAACTTCTTATAACTGGACACTTCCGGGAGGTTGGACAGGTACTTCTTCTACCAATTCCATTACAGTAACCGTTGGAAATTCAGGTGGAAGCATTGCTGTTGCCGCTGCTAACGGATGCGGAACAAGTACTGCAACTACATTGGCTATTAATGTTAACCAAAGCCCTGCTACTCCTGCTGCTATTCTTGGTGCTACCACCATGTGTGCAGGTATTGCTCAGACATACAACGTAGCTACTGTTGTAGGTGCTACTTCTTACACCTGGACATTCCCTGCGGGATGGTCTGGATTCTCTGTAACCAATGCAATTACTTCAACTCCGGGAACTAGCGGAAACATATCCGTAACTGCTAATAACGCAACCTGTTCAAGTCCTGCTCAAACATTAGCAGTAACTGTTAATACACCACCAACTCAACCAGGAACCATTGCAGGTTCTGCAACTGTTTGTTCAGGTGCAAGCGAAACGTATGCTGTTGTTCCTGTAAATGGAGCTACTTCTTATACATGGACAATGCCTTCAGGATGGACAGGTACTTCTACCACAGAAACACTTGTTACTACTATTGGTAATACAAGTGGAAACGTAACCGTTACTGCATCTAACAGCTGCGGAACAAGTTCAGCACAAACCTTTGCTGTTACCGTTAACGTTGTTCCTGCTCAACCGGGAACAATCACAGGTAGCATTTTGGTTTGTCCTACAAGTTCTCAAACTTACACAGTAGCATCTGTTGCAGGAGCTACTTCTTATACCTGGACATTACCTTCAGGTTGGTCAGGAAACTCTACTACCAACTCTATTACTACTTCTGCTGGTGTTGCTGGCGGAACCATTACTGTTACTGCGAACAACGGAACTTGTTCTTCTCTTGCTCAAACACTTACTGTAGGTATGGACAGCGCACCGGCACAACCTGGAGCTATCACTGGTCCTACATCTGTATGTGCTGGTAGTACACAAACTTACACAACAGCTGCAGTAGCAGGAGCTACTTCTTATACATGGACTTTACCTTCAGGCTGGTCAGGTACATCAACTACTAACTCTATTACTGTAACTGTAGGAGCTGCCGGAACAGGTAACCTTCAGGTTTCTGCTACCAATGGTTGCGGATCAAGCACTGCTCAGGGAAATCTGATTACAGTTAATGCTTTACCTGCTGTGCCTACAATCACTGCTGTTGGCAGCACACTTTCTTCAAGTGCAGCAACCGGTAACCAATGGTATTTTAATGCGGGCATTATTACCGGAGCAACTTCTCAGGTGTATACTGCTACTCAGGCTGGTTTTTATACAGTAACAGTTACTGATGCTAATGGTTGTTCTTCTACTTCTGCTCAATTCATCAGCAATGTTGGTATCAGCGAAAACGAATTAGCGAACATGTTTACCATCTTCCCTAATCCTTCTCACGATGTTATCAATGTTACTGTAACATCCAGCAGAAATATTGAGGCAGCTACCATTACAAATGTATTAGGTAAAACTGTAAAAGTGATTAATGCTAAAAACATCAAAGCAAACGACACCTTTACCATCGATGTAAAAGATTTAAGTCAGGGTATTTATTTCTTAAGCATGCAGGTAGAAGGCACAGTGGTTGCTAAAAAGATTATTGTTGAATAATCATCTGTATTAATTTATTAAAAGAGGGGCACAGAAATGTTGCCCCTCTTTTTTTTGTTGCAATACTTTCTTACTTTTGTATCTCTGTAATCAATTACTATTATCAAACATAAAATTAATATCCATTGGACTGGGCAGATTTAACGGAACTCTATAGTGATGAATTTATTTCATTAAAACCTTTTCCGAGGGAAATAGCGGAATTGGAATTCAACTACCTTACGCAAAGTGTTACTGCACGTTTCCCCGAAGCCCTTGAAGACCCTTTGTTATTAATAAAAACAGATATTGAAACCACCAGAAACAAACTAATCGGAGATAAACCGGAAACAAATATCATCCTCCGCAGAAGCGGACAAACCTATACGAAAATTTACGAATTTCTGAAACGATACAAGGATACAGGGGACTTACATCCTGCCTTATATGCACCTAAACATAACTTTACAAAACAGCAGGCAGTATTTTGTTGTGCCGAATGGTTAAGTAATAATGGCTGGCAGGATATTAATACCGGCATCGTTCACCTGGCCGATTATGATTTAACTGCAACGAAAAATGATGTTCACTTATTTGCTTATGGGGTATCTTCCGCAAATTCAGCCATCGAAAAAGGAGAGAAAATGGATGTTGCAAAAGCAAACTTTAAAAAAGAAATTGCCTTTATCGTATTTAAACTGCTGGACGAAATGGCAAAAAATCCAAAACTTCACCCAGCCCTTATACTTCCAGACGATCATCGAACCCGCGACCTGATGTTAAACTATACACCAATCACCCGCCTGGGCATTACCCTTTTTTGGGTAACAGGTATCAATGAAGTAAAGGAGATTTAAAAGGGATTATTTTTTTTCCTTATAAACTTCCTGTTTATCATCTTATCCTGGGTTATTAATCCTACGAAATAAATTCCTCATTCATCTCTAAACCTATTAGTGAATTATAAGCATTTGAAAAGACATATCCTGCATCTTATAAATGGTCTTCCCGCTTTCCATTCCAATCTTTTTCTTTTTTTTAATAAAAAAAAAGAAAAAGGATTTCCATTGCAATCGGGTTTAGTTGGACAGTGTATCACTTTTGGTAACCGTTTACTATTTTACCAAAAAAGAAAGCATCACCGAAACTTTCCCCCTCGTCACCCTATTTCGGTATCAAAACCTACTTTTTTTCATTTGGGGTCATGTCCAACAAGGAGGTAAGCCAAATGAATCTCTTTTGCCAATCTCCCAGTTGGGAAGTAAGCCAAATCAATCCCTTTCGCCAACCTCCCACTTAGGAAGTAAGTAAAATGAATCCTTTTTGTCAATCTCCTAGTTGGGAAGTAAGCAAAATGAATCTCTTTTGCTAATCTCCTTGTTGGGAAACAGGCAAAATGAATCCTTTTTGCTAATCTCCCAGTTGGGGAGTAAGCAAAATGAATCTCTTTTGCTAATCCCCTAGTTGGGGGATATGCCAAGTAGACATCTTTTCCGAATCCATATGTATGACAACCAGCAATTTAACCAATTTGCGCCACAAAGTCATCAAATCAGGTGGTTTTTTTAGAAAAAAACAATTGTTGCTGTTCCGGGAAATGATCAATTGACTAAAAATCGGAAAATTTTAAAAAGTGATAAGTAGTGCTTTTAAAAAATTACATGGGGTCTACGTCCAGCCTTACTCTCACTGATTTATAACTTGGAATGATTTTAAATTTCTGTATTACTTCTGCTACTATTTTTTTTACCTGTCCTATCGAACTTTCCCTTTCTATTTTCAGTAAAATGGTTTTATGATACAGGTTGCGCATCCGCGAAATGATAGGGAACTCTGGGCCCAGCACACGCTTTCCAAAATGTTTGCGTAAATTATCAGCAAGGTGTTTGGCTCCATCATTCACCAGATTTACATCTTTATGCACCACCGTAATTTCTATCAACCTGTAAAAAGGTGGGTAATTAAACGTTTTTCGGTCGAGTAGCTGGTTGGTGTACATGCTTAAATAATTATTCTCCACCACTTCCTGTATAATGCTATGCCCCGGATTATGAGTTTGAATAATCACCGTTCCTCTTTTATTCTTCCGTCCTGCCCTACCCGACACCTGGGACATCAACTGAAAACTCCTCTCGAACGACCTGAAATCAGGAAAGTTGAGCATACTGTCTGCATTCAGTATTCCCACCATCGAAACATTATCAAAGTCGAGGCCCTTGGTTACCATCTGGGTTCCCACCAGTATATCCACGTTACGTTCTTCAAAATCCTGTATGATGTTTTGATGTGCAAACTTGCTCCGGGTGGTATCCAGGTCCATACGGGCAATACGGCTCTTTGGGTAAAATATCTGTAGCTCCTCCTCTATTTTTTCGGTACCAAATCCTTTCATTCTTAAATCCGTATCACCGCAGGCAGCACATTTACTTGGTGGTTTCACTGCATAACCGCAGTAATGGCATCGCAACTGGTTGGTTGCTTTGTGGTAAGTTAAACTCACATCGCAATTGGTACACTGTGGCACCCATGCACACATGTGGCATTCCAGCTGTGGTGCAAACCCTCTTCGGTTCTGAAATAAAATAACCTGTTCTTTTTTTGCCAAAGCAAGCGAAATGGTATCGAGCAACAAAGGAGAAAAATGAGATTTCATTTCTTTCCGCTTTTGGGCTTCCTTTACATCAGCAATTAATATCTCCGGCATTTCCACCCCACCAAAGCGTTGCGTGATTTCCGCAAAACCATACTTGCCTTCGGTAGCGTTGTAATAGCTCTCCAGGCTGGGAGTTGCTGAGCCTAATAATGTTTTTGCTTTATGAATATGTGCAAGGTATATAGCTCCATCGCGTGCATTGTAGCGGGGTGCAGGGTCGTATTGTTTATATGAAGTATCATGCTCTTCATCCACTATCACTAATCCCAGGTTACTGAAAGGCAGGAAGAGTGCGGAACGGGCACCGATGATAATTTTCTTGTCGGATGACGGATGACGGATGACGGACGATTGGTTGCTCTCATTAATCATCGGACTTCGGTCATCAGACATCGGACGCAACACATTATTCCAAACCTCTACCCTTTCATTTTCATTGAATTTACTGTGATACACACCTACTGCATCGCCAAAATATTTACGCAAGCGGTTAATGATTTGAGTGGTCAAAGCAATTTCGGGCAATAAGTAAAGCACCTGTTTGCCTCCCGCAAGTGCCTGTTCTATCAGTTTTACATAGATTTCGGTTTTACCTGAAGAGGTCACACCATGGAGAAGGAGGACTGATTTCGGGTTGGGTATTTCGTAGAACTGATTATTAATAGATTTTAAAACTTCCTTTTGTATATAGTTGAGTTCAGAAATCTTATTTTCATTTTCCAGCGAAGCAAACCGCCCCACTTCACGTTCATATAAAGTAAAAATATTTTTCTTAATCAATGCATTCAAAGCCCCTTCTCCTCCAACAACCATCTTCACTATATCCGACTTTTTCACCTCTTCTCTTTCTTTAGCGTAGCGCTTGGAAAGATTAATATAAGCCATTACTACCTCCAGTTGTTTGGCGGCTTTCTTTTCCAATGCATCGAAAATAATTTTCAGGTTATCCTCGTTATCCGCATATTCAGTAATCTTTACAAAGGTAGCCATCTTAGGTTTGAACTTTTCTTTGAGTTCTTCCTGTATAAGCACCACGCGTTTTTCTATCAACGATTTGATAATCGGGTAGGCCGTTTTTTGTTCTACTATTTCACAAATTTCTGTTAACGTTAAAACATTCCTTAATTCCAGTGCATCAATAATTAAATACTCCTTATCCGAAACGGTATTCTTTTCAGTGGAAATATCAAATTCAGGATTTAAAATAATCTTTGTATCGCTCGAAAATCGTAATCCTCCGGGCAGTGCAGCCACCATAACCTCTCCAATGTTGCACATGTAATAACTGCTCATCCAATCCCACAGTTCAAATTGTTTGATATTTACTATAGGATGTTCATCAAGGATGGAATCAATGTATTTGGCCTGGTAAGCCTTTGGAGGGTTTTCGTGAATATTGCGTATTAATGCAGTATACAGCCGGCTGTTGCCAAATTGCACCACCACCCGTTTACCAACCTGTACCGCTTCATTCCATTCGAAAGGGACTCGGTAGGTGTATAAATTAGGAACAGAAAGAGGAACAATTACATCAACAAAAAGGGTGGTACGGCTCATACTGATAAAATTCTAAATCCTAATTTCAAAATTCTAAAATGCAATCCGAAATCAACATTCCGAAATCAGAAATCCTTTTCATTCTTTCTCAAATTTAATATTCTTCCCCTGTGTACCTCTTAACCGATGCCATTTACTTTGGGTTTCCACTATGGATTTAAAATTATCAACATGTGCCGACTCTGGGTTTATAAAAGGATTTACTTTATCAATTGTCTTTAACGTATCAATTATATAAGGAATATGAGCAATCGGCAATTTGAATCTCCGTTTGGTAAAACCCATCAGCAGGTTAGATTGATAGGGGTCAGAAGCAACCGCCATTTTTGAAAATCCAAGATTCTTTGCAATGTGATATGAGTAATAAATATTCTCAGTAGTGTGTTCTGCTTTGTCTTCAATAAATATTTTTTCCTTCGGGATACCCAATTGCTCGGCATACAAAGCCATTATCTTAGCTTCCACATAAGGTGAATACACCGAACCACCGGAAAAAATAATGTTTTTGGCAATTCCCTTTTTTACTAAATATACCGCCCAAATAACCCTTCCTTTCATGGCTAGGCTCCATTCCTTTCCATCAAATGGACAACCGGGCACAATAATAACATCGTAAGGTTCGTTTTTTACCGCACGCCTGAATAACTTAGCAGGCCCAGGCCGAAAAAAAGTACAGCCGCTGATTGCAACCAACAATGTAAGCACCAATAAAGGGTATTTCAATTTATTAATTTTCATTTCGGAATTTTATAAAGATAATATATTTACCATTCTCATCAGGTCAGGGTTTAATTCCTGGATATGTTTTACTGCATTTTCGAAAGGTGTATAAACAATGTTTTTATCAACAATCCCAATCATAACATTGCTCTTCCCTTGCATCAATGCCTCCACAGCCGAAAAACCCATTCTGCTGCTGTTGACTCTATCCATTGCAGAAGGATTCCCGCCTCTCTGAATGTGTCCTAATATGGTGATTCGGGTATCGTAATCCGGCAATCGTTTCTTTACTTGTTCAGCAATAGTGAAAGCTCCGCCAGCTTCATCTCCTTCAGCAACAATAATAATTTTAGAAGATTTCGTTTTTCGCCCGTTTGCCAATCGATGAATAAGCTCTTCCACATCTGTTTTCGTTTCGGGAATAAGAATGCTCTCTGCACCTACTCCTATTCCAGCACGCAATGCTATCAGGCCGGCATCCCTACCCATTACTTCAACAAAAAATAACCTGTCGTGACTTTCGGCTGTATCACGAATTTTATCAACCGCTTCCACTACCGTATTAATAGCAGTATCATATCCAATGGTAAAATCAGTTCCCACCAAATCATTGTCGATGGTGCCAGGGCAGCCAACCATGGGGATATCGGAAATTTTTGCAAACTCCAAAGCTCCTTTAAAGGTACCATCTCCACCTATAGCAACAATGCCATCAATAGCGTATTTTTTTAAATTGGCCAATGCCTTTTCTCTTCCTTCCAAAGTAAGAAACTCTTTGCTTCTGGCAGTTTTTAAGATCGTTCCCCCGCGATGAATAATATTGGCAACTGATTTAGTATTCAAATGAATAATATCATCCTTAATCATTCCATCGTACCCATGCCTTATTCCTATCACTTCGATGTTGTGGTAAACTGCAGTTCTCACCACTGCACGAAGGCAGGCATTCATTCCCGGAGAATCTCCTCCAGATGTAAACACTGCAATTTTTTTTATTGTATCCATTTCAAATTATTGTTTAGAGAATAAATTTACGAATAGCATGGTATTAATGGATTTGCAAATCATTATTTATTCATTACCGGCTCCTTCTGTTTTTTCTTTATTGGGTTTCTTATACCCTTCTTCCAGTTTATGCACCCGTTTTGTTCCCATATACATTTCGTATTTCATAAACCTGCATTCCAGCGGACCATTAAATAAAGCGATTTTGCGGGAAGGGCGTAAACCCACATTTTTAAATGCATCCATATTGGAACTTAAAATCCAGCAATCGTATCCGCCAAAATTCTTCTTAAAAGTATCCCCCATCATCTTATACAGTTCTCCAATATTGTCTTTATCCATTCGTTCTCCGTAAGGCGGGTTGATAATAACAACACCCCTTCCGGCAGGAACTTCAAAATCTTTCATGTCAACTACTTTTATAGAAACCACGTCATCTACCTTGGCCAGTTTAATATTCTCTTTTGCCTTTTTAGCAACATTGGGAGAAATCTCTCCTCCAAGTATCACTTGCTTATGATCTGTAATTTTATTTACTGCCGCATCAAATATGGTATTCCATAAATCCTCGTCAAATGCCATGAATTTTTTCCAGCGTTCAAAACCATAGTCTTCCCTGTAATAACCCGGAGGGATATTATTCGCAATCAAAGCTGCTTCAATTAGGATTGTCCCAGAACCACACATAGGGTCAATGAAATTGGTTCTTCTATCCCATCCTGTCAATAAAACTAGACCTGCAGCCAATACCTCGTTTATCGGGGCGAGGTTAGTTTTGTCCCGGTACCCCCTTTTATGCAACGATTCTCCAGAACTATCAAATGCAAGAGTACACTCATCATTATATATATGTATATTGATACGGATGGTTGGTTTATCAAGGTCTACCGAAGGACGTTCTCCGTGCTTGGCCCGAAACTGGTCAACAATAGCATCCTTGGCCTTTTGCGAAAGGTATTGGGAATGGGTAAACAGGTCAGAATTTAAAACAGTATCAATAGCCAACGTATCAGTTACATCCATATACTCCTCCCAATTAACAGCCTGAATGGCGTCATAAAAGGATTTTTCGTTTGTTACTTTAAATGTGTGAAAAGGAACAAGCACGCGCAAGGCTGTTCGGAGGCTTAAATTAGCTTTGTACATAAAGCCCTTATCACCGGTAAAACTTACCGCACGGTTATGCACTTCCACATCCTTTGCCCCCAGTTTGTGTAACTCCTGCGAAAGTATTTCTTCCAAACCGAATATGGTTTTGGCAATCATTTTAAAATCATTTTCTGTTTCCACGGTATCTGTTTTTTTGCAAAGATATTGAATCTAACGCTTCATTTGCCATCTGACACTTCAATATAAGTTCTAAGGAATAATTGAACACCTCAAAAACAAGCGATTTGTATAATAATTAAAATAAAATATAAGGAGAATTGGGTAGTATATTGGATAAAGTATTATTTTTGACCAATCATAAATATTTTTATTACATTTGAAATCTAATTATAAAAACAATATTGAAATGAAATTGAAATTTATATCATTTAAAGAACAATTAATTTTGTTATCGGTTACAGCACTATTGGCGGCAGGTTGTAACAATAATGGCAAAAAAGAGACTGATGAAGTGCCTCCTGTGGACAGCACTCAGAGCACCATTTTAAATGTAAATGGGGAGATTTTTAGTATCCCTTCACCTATTCAAACTTCATTTTTACTAAAAAACAGTGGTTCGGCCTATAACAAATCTATTTTAAATCCATCCAATAAATCAGCTGGATATTCCACCAATTTTTCAAAAGGTGTTAATCTTGGAATTTATGGTGCTGACTTAGGTTATGTTACCATTTATGACCAGACACAGGATGCACTTGGTTATATGAAAGCTGCTCAAACTTTAGCTGACGAATTAGGTGTTTCAGGGGCATTTGACCCGGTGACAATGACACGTTTCCAAAAAAATCTGGGTAATCAGGATTCCATGTTATCTTTGGTAGGTATAGCGTACCGTTCTTCGGATACCTATTTAAAAAATAATGACCGAAATGATGTTAGCGGATTGGTGCTTGCCGGTGGGTGGATAGAAAGTTTGTACTTTGCTACCAATGTTTACAAAACAAAACCAAGCGAAGATGTGAAAAGAAGGATTGCAGAGCAAAAAAGTTCATTGCAGAGTTTAATAAAATTATTAACTCAGTTTTACAGCCAACCTGAATACACAGAGTTTGTTGATAACCTGAATGATTTGCAGACAGTTTATGAAGGAGTTGAATTTAAATATACCTATCAGAAACCCTCTATTGACCCTGTGAATAAGATGACCACTATCAATAGTACTACGGACGTAAAAATCACTCCTGAGCAAATTGAATCTATTTCACAGAAAATAAAATCAATAAGAAGCCAAATAGTTGGGTAATCATTAACATTCAGA
Organism: Bacteroidota bacterium; assembly: GCA_947479085.1. GTDB lineage: Bacteria > Bacteroidota > Bacteroidia > 2-12-FULL-35-15 > 2-12-FULL-35-15 > 2-12-FULL-35-15. Next base: position 59,718 of record CANJYB010000010.1, read on the forward strand.
ATCTGTTTAACATATATCTCAAAATGAAAAAAGGAATTTTAAAATTAGTTTTAATAGCAGGTGGTTTTTTAATTGTTACTACCGCATCAGCACAAGTGAATGATACAGTAGCCAATGCTTGTGCTAAACACTTGGAACATCAGTTTATCTCTGACGGCCAACAATACCGTGCTTTGTTAATGAATACAGACGAAACTGCAGAATTCCATACTACCTTATATGGCGGTTCAATATATCGTATCGCAGCCTGCAGTGGTTTAAGCGATGGCAACCTTGTTTTTTCAGTATTTGATTCCGAAAGACATTTGCTTTACACTAATAAAGACTTTAAAAACTCTTCTTTCTGGGACTTTAAAATTAACAATACTTTAGACTGTGTAATTGAAGCCAAACTTAATGGAGAAGGAGGGCAAAGTTCAGGAAGAGCTGTTATTTTAATAGGATTTAAACAACAAAAATAAATTAGCTAACAAACCATTTTTAAAGGCATTAATTACTGCGGTATTAATGTCTTTTTTTTTCAAAATTAATTATTCGAAAAAATGAGTGAACGTATATTAAAAGCCTTGATGCAGATGTTTGCAATTATTGCAAGGGTTGATGGCATTAATGATAACGGACGGTTAATTGTTCAGTCTTTTTTGAAACAGCAACTCAACCAGGAACTGGTGGATCAATATCTTGCCATCTTTGATGAGTATCTTGAAATTCACCACCAGATTTCAAAAAAGAAAGACGGTACTGCAAAAAGAACTTCCCTTCATTCTGTTAAGGTATTAAGAATCTGCACCCAAATTAACAGTGAGCTTACCCAGGTTCAAAAAGTAGTTGTTCTCATTCGATTAATCGAGTTCATTAATTCAAATACCGAGATTTCAGAGCAGGAAAATGAGTTTGTCAAAACAGTTGCCGAAACTTTTAACATCGATAACGAAGAATTCATTAGTAGTATGAAATTTGTTCGTGCCAGTCTTGATTCTGTTCCTGATTCTTCGAAAGTTTTGGTTATTGACAATAAAACTTCGCATTCGTACAAGGAAGCTAAACACATATATGCAGAAGGTGTTACCGGGCAAGCAAGAATATTGTGGGTTCCAAGTGTCAACATTTACGCCTTGCTTTATTTTGGAAAAAGCGATTTGTATCTTAACGGACAGGTGCTCAACCAAGGCAAAGTATTTATACTTACCCCTGGTTCGTCCTTAAGAAGTTCAAAAGTAAAACCCGTCTATTATAGTGATATTTTAAGTGCCTTTATGAGTGATACCACCAAGGCAAAAGTATCCTTTGTGGTTCAGAACCTGGAGTATAAATTTAAAGGAGGAAAACTTGGATTAAGAGATATTAATTTCAGTGAAGATTCCGGTAGACTCATTGGAATAATGGGTGGTTCCGGTGCGGGAAAATCCACCTTATTAAATGTTTTAAATGGTAATGAAATTCCTAGCGGTGGTTCTGTAAAAATTAATGGAATTAATATTCATACAGAGAAGAAAAAAATTGAAGGGGTAATCGGACACGTTTCTCAGGATGATTTATTGATTGAAGAATTAAGTGTTTTTCAGAACCTTTTTTATAATGCTAAACTTTGTTTTGGGAACAAAAGTGATGCAGTAATTTCTCAATTGGTTGTTGATGTTTTAACCAATATTGGTTTGATAGAAACCAGGGATTTAAAAGTGGGTAGTCCTTTGGAAAAAACAATATCCGGTGGGCAGCGTAAACGGTTAAACATCGCGCTTGAATTAATACGTGAGCCATCCGTTCTTTTTGTCGATGAACCTACCTCCGGCCTTTCTTCAAGGGATTCGGAAAACATAATGGACTTACTGAAAGAACTTGCCTTAAAAGGGAAGTTGGTATTTGTGGTTATACATCAGCCTTCTTCAGATATTTTCAAAATGTTTGACAAACTGATGATTCTTGATGTAGGTGGTTATCCTATTTATTACGGGAACCCAGTTGATTCCGTTATTTACTTTAAAACCGTTGTTAATCATGCCAACAGTAATGAGAGTGAATGTATTGAATGCGGCAATGTTAATCCTGAACAGGTATTCAATATAATTGAATCGAAAGTGCTGGATGAGTATGGAAACATTACGCTCAACAGAAAAGTTTCTCCTCCTGAATGGAACACCCATTACAAGGAAAAAATTGAAACTAAGATAGAAGACGTTAAACAAATTACCGAAATACCTGAAAGTACTTTTAAGGTGCCTAATAAATTCAAGCAGTTTAAAGTCTTTATAACCCGTGATTTCTTATCTAAATTAACTAATAAACAATATCTCTCGATCAATTTACTGGAAGCTCCTGCTCTCGCTTTTATACTTGCATACTTTGTGAAATTTGTAAATAAGGATTTATCAAATAAGGTAGGATATACTTTCAGAGAAAATGAAAACATAATTATCTATATGTTTATGGCCGTGGTGGTTTCTTTGTTTATTGGTCTTACCGTAAGTGCTGAAGAAATTATTCGGGACAGAAAAATACAAAAAAGGGAGTCTTTTTTAAATTTAAGTAAGGGTAGCTACCTATGGTCAAAGGTGGTGATTATGTTTTCGTTATCTTCCATACAGGCAATTTTGTTTGTTTTGGTTGGGAATTATGTTCTTGAAATTCGAGACATGAACGGCTCGTATTGGATGATGCTATTCAGTACTTTCTGCTTTGCTAATATGCTTGGATTAAATATTTCCGCCAGTTTTAATTCTGCCGTTACTATTTATATTCTCATCCCCATTCTTATTATTCCTCAATTATTATTCAGCGGTGTAATGGTAAAGTTTGATAAATTAAATCCTGTTATTACCTCACAAAGCGTGGTTCCTGTAATAGGTGACATGATGGCTTCCCGTTGGGCGTTTGAGGCGATGGCAGTGAAACAATATCGCGACAACGAATACAATAAGGACAGATATAAATATGAAAAAGCTGTGGGTATGGCTACTTACAAAAAAGATTATTGGTTGGTAGCAATGACAAATAAACTGAATGATTGTATGGAGAATTTTGCTGTTCCAGAGAAAAAACAAGAGGTATCAGAAGAGTTAACCATGCTGAAGAGTGAAATTTCAAAAGAATTGCGCCTTCCTGCTTTTGTAAAGGTAAATTTGAAATGTCCTGGCCTTGAAAACCTTTCGATAGATAAATTTAATTTAGAAGTTGCCAAACAGATAAGTGATTTCTTTGAAGAAACCATAAAACGAATTTATATTAACCAGAATAATCGCAACAGTTATTTACGGGACAGTATAACCATGCATTTTGAAAGCACAATGGGTAAACCCAATTACAGCAAACTAAAAGATGAATACGACAATGAAAGTTTGGATGATTTGGTAACCAACAAAAACACACAATTCAGAATTTTGGATTTAGATGGTTCGTTTATTCAAAAACTGAATCCGGTTTATTTGGACCCCGTAGATTCCGATTTAGGACGTGCTCATTTTTTTGCTCCACGAAAAAAACTATTTGGGAATTATATTGACACTTTTTATTTTAACCTTGCAGTAATCTGGTTAATGTCTCTAATTCTTGCCATCACGCTTTACTTTGATGTATTGAAGAATTTCATTTCCTTGCTTGAAAATATTTTCAGTGGATTTGGAAAAAAAAGTAGTAGATAGGGAAAATCAGAAGAAGATTTATTTATCCAAAATATTTTTTATGTTGGGCTTGAAGTAAAGGTTACTTTTCATAATCTTACCATCCTCACGAAAAATAGGCTGACCGTTTTCATCCAGTTTACTCATATTGCTTCGTTGTATTTCATCAAATACTTCTTCAATTTTATGCTGTAACCCGTGACGCAGTATAGTTCCAAAAAGTATGTATAACTGATCACCTAAAGCATCTGCAATTTCCACGATATCGCCATTCTTACACGCCTCCAGGTATTCCTCGTTCTCTTCTTTAATTAAGTTGTAACGAAGCATGTATTCATTTTCACCTACTTCAGCTGTTGGGGTATAGCGGTTTCCAATTTTAAAAACATCATGGAATTTTTCCACATATTTAATTTTCTGAATCATTGAATAATTATATATTAATGTGATTATTTCTTTTTCTTTGCCTTATACTGCGCATTCAATCCATCCAATATCTCGTTGGTTATATCCAAACTGTCATTTGCCATCAATACCGGACTTAAAGGGCCTTCACTATATGCTAAAACGTAATTATAATTTCCAGATTTATTGTATTCTTTAATATAATCCGAAAGATTTTTATGTGCCTCCTCGGTTATGGATTGAACTTTTTCTCCTAACGCCTCCGATTTGCGCTGAATCTGATCTAAATCTTCCTTTCTTTTCGCAAACTTTTCCTGTTCTGCATTTATTTGGTTTTCGGACAATAATCCTTTATTTGCTTTTTCCTGGAATACTTCATAATCTGCCTGCAATTGTTGCCCGCTTGTTTGATATTGATTCTCGTAGGTACGCTGTTCTGCCTGAACAGATTTACTTACATCTTTTAAATATTCATATTTGTCACTAAGAACATCGAGATTCACAAACACAATTTTAGAAGCTTTAATTTCTTTAGGAGACATCACAATTGGTTTTGATGCCGCAATCGAATCATTTGCTGATGAAGTTGCGCCAGAAGTTTTATTGATTGAAGAAAAATGCAGGTAATACAATACAGCAACCGAAATCAGTAAAACAACATTAAGAAAAACAGATAAATTTTTATTCATTTGGAGTTTGGTTTTAATTTTATTTTTAACAAATGTAAATTAAAAATGCCCCGCAAATTTGCAGGGCATTTTCAATTTATAAAAAAGTATTAACAATTAGTGCTTTGCAAGGTAATCAGCCACACCAGCGTGAGATTCCTTCATGGCTAAATCGCCTTTATGCCAGTTGGCAGGGCAAACTTCACCATTCTCCTCAAAGAACTGCAACGCATCAACCATACGCAATGCTTCATCCACATTTCGGCCCAAAGGAAGGTCGTTTATTAATGCATGGCGAACAAGCCCACTTTTATCAATCAGGTATAAGCCACGGAAAGCAATCATTGGTCCTGTAGCAACCAACATATTGTTTTCGTCCACTTCGTATTCTCCTGAAAGAACATCGAAATTCATTGAAATGATTTTTGTGGTGTCGGCAACAATCGGATATTTAACCCCTTGTATCCCTCCCTGCCCTTTTGGCATTTGTAACCATCCCCAGTGAGATTGTTCTGTGTCTGTTGAACATGCAACTACTGCAACATTGCGGGATTCAAACTCTGCAATTTTCTCCTGAAATGCGTGCAATTCTGTAGGACAAACAAATGTAAAATCCTTTGGATAGAAAAAGAAAATAACATGCTTTTTACCTATGTACTGGTCAAGAGAAAAGTCATCTACAATTTCTCCTCCGTTAACTACTGCTTTTGCCTTAAATGATGGCGCTTTTTTTCCTACTAATGACATTGATTTATTTTTTTTAAGGTTAGATTTATTTTTAACGATGCGAAATTACAAAAATTAACTTTACCACACTTTAAACAAATTGCTACCTTTATTGTTTAGAAATCAAATTAATTATTTACTCTTAAATCATATAAATATGTCCATTCAAATAGGTCAACCGGCACCTTTATTTTCATTAAAAGATTCAGACAAAAACCTTATTAATCTTGCTGATTACAAAGGGAAGAATGTAGTTTTATTGTTTTACCCTGCTGCATTTACAAGTACTTGCACCAAGGAGCTTTGCCAGACAAGAGATGAACTTTCGTTTTACAACGACTTAAACGCAACTGTCTTTGGTATATCTGTGGATATGCCATTTACACTGGCTAAGTTCAAAGAAATGAATAATTATAATTTTGTATTGCTATCCGACTTTAATAAGGAAGCCTCGCGGGCTTACGATGCTATTTACGAATTATGGATTCATGGATTAAAAGGGGTGAGTAAACGTGCCTCGTTTGTAATTGACAGAGAAGGTATTCTTCGTTACGCTGAAGTATTGGAAGATGCTAGTGCATATCCAAATTTTGATGCGATTAAAAGCACGCTTGAAACATTAAAGTAATTTTTTCTATAAGCTTAGCAAGGCAAACCCTGCACCAAGTAAAATTACTACGAACTTTATAAGATTGAATCGGTGGTTTTCACTCGATTCAAAAAGGATAGTGGTGGAGATATGTAAAAAGATACCAACCACCACCGCCATTATTTTATCGAAATAGGTGGAGAAATTGAAAATCATATTTTCTCCGATAGCATAACTGGTCAGAGTGCCCAATGGCGTTATAGAAGCAAAAATAAGAAGCCAAATGATTGCTTTTGGGCGACTGATATGCGATTGCAAAAGCATTGTCATTAATGCAATTGCAATTGGAATATTATGCATCACAATTCCGGTAAGTAAAAAACTATGCGTATTGGTACTTTGATTTGCAAGCGGCATGCCCTCCAGAAAGGAGTGTATGGATAAGCCCACCATCATGGCATATGGAAATGCTGAATGCTTATGGTCATGTTTATGAACATGAATATGTCCGTGTTCTATACCTTCTGAAAAAAACTCCAAAAGTACTTGTGCAAAAAAACCGATTAAAATGTAAATACCAATATTGGGGGTATGCGATAAATAAATTTCGGGGATAAGATGAAGAACGCTGATTGCAAATAAATAGGCACCCGAAAAAGATAAAACAAGTTTAAGATTTTTGCTGCTTATATTAATAAATAATACAGATGAACCACTGACAACAACGGAAAGAAAAAGTAATATGTACATAAATGCTGTCATCTATTTTGTTTTCTGAGCAATTAATATCAACCTGTCCGAAGTTAGCGGATTAAAATCCTCCATGGTGTAACTTCCCAGCAAATCAATTATCTCAAGATGATTTGCCTCGAAGTATTTTTTAAAAGTATCCAACGAAATCATTTTTACACTTTCCTGGAAATGATATTTCTTTCCTTTATTGTTAAAATAAATGTTCTTAACAATAAATCCTTTTTCAATTCTTTTATCAATGGTAAACTCTATTCCCTGCACCTCTTTTACCTGATGAGGTATTATGCAATCCTGCATTCTTTCCACATTTAAAAAATCAAGAACAAAAATACCATTTGGCTTAAGCACCCGGCAAACCGAGTCGATGGTTGCATAATTATCTTCTTCTTTTTCAAAATAGCCAAAACTGGTAAAAAGGTTCAACACACAATCAAAATGATTTTCTTTACAGGGTATTCGCATATCGTGTACAAAAAAATGAAGCGAATTGTTTTCGAATTGCTTAGCATATTCAATGCTTTGCACAGACAAATCAATACCTGTAACATTATACTTTTTAGAATTCAAGTAAATGGAGTGCCTTCCCTTTCCACAAGCCAAATCCAAAAACTTAGCCTCTGGTAATGGTTTGAGGTAATTTACAAGGTTATCAATAAACAGTTCTGCTTCCAGGTAATCCCTGTTTGAATAAAGAATGTGATAATAAGGCGAATTGAACCAATCTTTAAACCAATTTACATCGTATATATTATCCACACTGTTACTTTTAATTAATTAATTAATATATTCTTCTTTTTATATAATGTTTACACTTTACGGATAATGCACATTTGATATAATACTGCAAAAGTAGAAATTATTAAAAGCGAAATGATTAATTTTGCCATTCCTGTTGGAAACCTTTATGGATAAAAATAAATTGGAACATTCGGAAGATGCGGAACGCGAACTAAAAATATTCGCGTTAAAGTATCATTCCATTGTTTCGTGGGTAGCCATTATACTTAATCCTATATGGGTAATCAGCGATTATTTTAACAGCCCCGCTCATGTTGTTCCCTTCTTTATTTTCAGGATAGTTGTTTCTGTTTTCATACTTATTGCTGTTCTTTCCCGAAAAAAAATGGTGCAGTTTCCTGAACTGATGGCTTTGGTTCCCTTTATTGGCATTTCCATTCAAAATGCTTACATGTATAGTGTAATGAATGTGGAAGAAATTCAGAAACATACCTTCGCTTACATTGCATTGTTTATAGGGGCAGGTATGTTCGTTCTATGGAAACCGTTTTATTCCATTTTTGTAGTTGTAATTTCGGTTATTGCCAATATCATTTTCTTTTCCATTAACAGTAACCTTCGTTTAAGCGAAATAATGGCAAATGGAGGATTGCTCACTACCTCGGTAGCTTTATTTACCATTATATTAATTAATACACGTACCAATCTTACCCGAAGAGCCATTATAGCCCGTCTTGAACTTGCCGAAAGCGCCCGTCAATTGGCAGTAAAAACGGAAATTATTGAAGAAAAAAATAAAAACATTAAGGATAGTATTAATTATGCCCAGCGAATACAAATGGCCATTTTCCCGCCAATGGAAAAGATTGACGGAATTCTGAAAGATTATTTTATCTGGTTCCGGCCCAAAGACATTGTGAGTGGTGATTTTTACTGGTTTTCAAAAGTACATACTACCCCTCAAAACGGGCTGCCTCCCGAAGAGGTAATTGTAATTGCAGCTGTGGATTGCACCGGACATGGTGTTCCGGGAGCATTGATGAGTATCATTGGCAGCACTATTTTAAATCAATCGGTATCAGAAAAAACAGTGAATAGCCCGGCAGATGCATTAAATTTTCTGAACAAACAGTTGGCAAATAATTTGAATTCTATTTCTGATGGTATGGATATGACCTTATGTGCCATTAATCCAACCAAAATGGAATTACAATTTGCAGGTGCTAATAATCCCGTTTATATAGTAAGAGGAGCCGAATTAATAGAACTGAAGCCTGATAAAATGGCTATTGGAGGTGATCACGAAAACTATGAGACGAAAACATTCACTAACCATATAGCGAAACTTGAAAAAAATGATTGCATTTATTTATTTACGGATGGCTATGCCGACCAGTTTGGTGGCGAACACGGTAAAAAATTCAAACATAAAAATTTCCAGAAGCTACTACTGGGTATGCAGGATAATATCATGAAAGACCAGCAATATATTCTCAATTATCATTTTGAACAATGGAAAGGGGCGCTGGAACAAGTGGATGATATATTGATAATTGGTATTAGAGTTTAGGCTATCATTTTACATTAGCCATTGGACAATAACAAATTTCCTCTAAAGAGTATCCACATAAAAAGAAGTAATGCTGCCAATGCCAAATGATGCTCCTATTTTATTTAATTCCTGAATGCGCAGAAATAGCGATTCGGGGTTGTATTTCTTTTTTTCCTTTAATGTAAAAATATAGTTACCTTCTCTTTTTTCTATTGCAGCTGGCTTTATTGCCACTTTGTTCAGCTCGTCTGCCAGCAGTTGCAGCTTCTTTTTATCTAACGACATATAGGAAAAACTCCAGCTTTGTTCCTTACTTGACAGGTGCGAACTTTCGGATAATTTAAAATAGTACTTTATGGCTTCCTGACTAAAGTCGGGCCGGGCAACCTTTTCAGAGGCAGTATCCTGACCGAAAGAAAATAAAAAGTTAGCGGTGAACAAAAGGAAAAATATCAGTTTTTTCATTGATTATATTTTTTAAGATGTACAAATGTATATTTTTAAACTGGATATAAAAAAGCAAAGCTAATGTAAAACGCCCTATTTCAATGAATTTTTGCTTTAAAACATGGAAAAATTAAATCAATTGCTTAAAGAGGTCCTTTAGACAAAATAAAAACTAAAATGCTAACTACCATCACCTCCTTTTTCTTCGTCTTCCCATTTTTTCTTTCTAAACTACTATACTTTTTTTATAAGATTCTCCATTTTGTCTGGAATGAGCAATCTGAAATTTAAATTACATTAGTCAAAAAGCAACAAAACCCTCTGTTTTATTTCATTGGGGCTACAAAAAAAGTTATTAATAATTTCAAGTTGATAACACATTCAAAATACTTTTTTAAAAAAATGTATAATAACTACATTTGAAGCAGAAATTTTAGCATTATTATTTAAAACAATTTATTAATCGTCATTATTTTTATGAAAAATAAAATTTTTATTTCCCTTTCTTTCGTTTTTGTTTTCATTGCCTTTTCAAAAGCACAAACAGGTGCGCAAACGGTTTACCTTGATAAAGCTAAAAACGATACTATACATCGAAGCGATATAAAAAAGAACCTGGAACTGAAATCGGATAATGTGAACATGAAAGTGCAATCGTTTAACCTGGAGGTGAAATACACCACTTATGTATTTACCGAAAGTTCTGCCAACAACAAAGTAACAAGGAATATGGTGGACATAATGAAATACCTTAAAGGGGCAAATAATTATTTTGTTATCAAAAAGCTGGTAACTGTTGAAAATGGTGTTACCAATACCCTTCCGGATTTTAAAGTATATGTAATAGATTAATTATTTTCGGAATTTTTAAGACTAAGAGAAAATCTTCAATTGCACTAAATACTTGTTGTTGAAATCAGGAATTCAAATGCTTGTTGGGACTATTACAAATTTTAGTAAATTTGTCGCTGTTATTTAAAATATCAACGACTAAAATACATTTATATGAATCGAATTTTTTTGTCAACATTATTATTATCCGCTGGTTTTTTATCATTAACATTAAGTTCCTGTAAAAAAGAAACTCCTGATACGGAAACACAAGCTTCGGTTGATAATGCCGTTTGTGAAGGAGAATTCAATAGTCGTATTCAGGTTATCAACAGCATTGCCATAAATCAGCCAGGAGTAAAAGACAACCGAACTTCTGGTCCCATAGTTACCGTTGACCCAGCTGATACTCTAAATGGGTTTCCAATCACTATGAATATTGATTATGGAACATTGGGAATAGAAGATTCCATTGACCATAAAGTAAGAAAGGGTAAAATGATAGTTAGATTTGATGCTTCATGGCATACTTTAGGAGCCATAGCAGTGGTAAAACTGGTAGATTATTATGTAGCAAAAAGTACCGGGGCTAATTTTGTAATGTATTCTGCGGATAGCATTATACTAACTCACATGACTGCAGGTTCTTTTACACAAAATGTAATTGGTGGAAAATGCATTTCTTCTGATTTTAATTTAGAATGGAGTTCTGATAGGACAGTCACGCAAACAGAAGGAATTTTAACCACTTCGAATCCTTACGATGATGTATTTTCGGCAGCAGGAAGCTCAAAGGGTAAAGACAGAAACGGAAAATCTTATTCTGTCAATATTACTTCACCTATAGTTAAACGCGCAAGTTGTTCCTGGATAGAAAAAGGTACTTTGGACTTAACTCCCGAGGGATTACCTGTCCGAACAGTAAATTATGGTGATGGAGCTTGTGACAGTAAGGCTTCCATAACAATTGATGGCAATACTTTTACCTTTAATATGAATTAGTTTAAAAAATATATTAGAAAAAAAAAGGGCTTATTGCTTATTTAGTTAAACTAATTTATATATTTGCTCATTCTATTTAAGAACAATAAGTAATAAAGGGACTCAAAAAACATATATGATGTTAAACATTTATGAATTTTACGATAAAATGGAGCGTAATAACATTATGCTTTCTTTTAAAGGTGATATCACTTCTGAGTTACTTACATCCGTTCTTCAAATTATGGAATCGAAACTGGATACGCTTCAGGAAGAGCCTAAAATCAAAAAGAAAGTTTACAATGTTTTAGTGGAATGTCTTCAGAATCTTTACCATCATCTTGATGAAGTATCACAAGATCAGAATGAAAAAATTCGTTCTGCGATTTTTATGATTGGCAAAATAGATAATTCTTATAATATTATTACCGGTAACTATATTAAAAATTCAAATATAGAAGGGTTAAAGAAGAGATTGGATGACATTAATGTTCTTACAAAAGAGGAGTTAAAGGAATATTATAAATTAGTATTAAATAATGGTGAAATGTCTTTAAAAGGAGGTGGAGGTTTAGGTATGATAGACATAGCAAGAAAAACCGGACAAAAACTTAACTTTGATTTTTCACCTGTTGACGAAAATTATTCTTTTTTTAGTTTAAATATCAAAATATCACAATAAACAACAAATATAATCATGGAAAAAATATCTATAGAAGGAACACCAAAAACACCTACTATCACTTTTGATACTGCAAAGGGATTTTTAGAAATTAAAGGACGTTCAATCCCTGAAAACTCAATTGAGTTTTACAAACCGCTTGTAGACTGGTTGGAAAAATATTCTGGGAAACCACAGTCAACAACAAGTGTAAATATACAATTAGAATATTTCAATACCAGCTCGTCAAAATGTATTTTAGATGTATTCAAAAAATTGGAAGCTATCAATAAAGGAGGAAGCGCGGTTACCATTAATTGGTATTACGAAGAAGACGATGAAGATATGTTGGAAGCAGGAGAAGATTATCAAGCAATAATTAACGTGCCTTTTAAAATGGTTCAGGTATCTGAGTAATTATAACTCATTTTAAATGAAAAGGGAAAGAAACAGTTGTTTCTTTCCCTTTTTTTATTCCAAACTATTTTACTTTGAGAAATAGTGGTTATAAATCAGTACCAAACCAAAGATAACTAATATACTCCCGGTTATATAATTAACAATGGTCATTAGTTTATCAGTCAGATAAATTTTAATTTTATCAGCAAGAGAAACCTTGGCTAGCTCAACAAAAAGTACGGCAGCTAAAACAATTGAAAAGAAAATAAACATCTTCGGAAAAGAATAATCAAGGGATTTACTGACTGCAGTTACATTACCCAACCATAAAAACCATACTGTTGGATTAAAGAGATTCAATACAAATCCTTTTAAAAGCATTAATGATGGATGTGGTGCCTGGTATTCAATATCAATAGCTGTTTCGGATTTGGTGACATGCTTTTTAAAATAAAATGCACCAAAAACAATAAGTATTATTCCTCCTATTATTGCAGAGAACGTCTGAGCTTTTTCTGAATGCAATAAGTTTATTGCTCCAAAATGAACGAGAAGACAGATTAACATGCAAAGAAAAAAATCGCTGGAAACAATACCTATCGCCAATAAAGAGCCTGGTTTATAACCATGTTTAATACCAGTATTTATCAATGAAAAAAAAGCCGGACCAAAAGAAAAAGTCAGAAGAAGAACAATTACTAATCCTTGATATATCAGGCTAAACATATTGGTTTTCTATTTTTTTGTTTCGTTTAAATATGTTTGCCAGTCAATCAATTGTTTGTTTTTTAATACGCGGGGAAATTTAAATGCAGCACCAAACTTACCTATCTTGTGCATGTAATCATAAAAAATATGTGTTGGTAATACTTCAACAATAACTTCTTTGAGAGCCGCACTTCTTTCTACTCTGTAATCATCATTTAAATCCTTTAATATTTCGTCAATTCTTTTTCTCAAAAGAACAGGATCTGTTTTATCATCGGTACCAATGTACCAATGATGCGCAAACAATGTTTCGTAATTTACCCCGGCTACAGTAAATTCTTTGATATTAATATTCATTTCCTCTGAAACCAATTCAATAGCACGATTCATATTATCCTGAGAAAGATGTTCTCCACATAAACTTAAAAACTGTTTTGTGCGCCCTGTAATAAGAATTTCATACCTGTTCAGGTCAGTAAATTTAATTACATCTCCGATTAAATACCTCCACGCTCCCGAACAAGATGATAACAAAAGAGCATATTCAACACCTTCCTTTACTTCCCCGATATGAAATGCTTCCGGATTTTCAACTATTGTTCCTTCTGCGTCAAAGTTACTCTCAGTAAAAGGAACAAATTCGAAGAAAATTCCATTATTAAGCACCATCCGACATGAATCGGTACCAAGTCGGTCCTGGTATGCAATGAAACCTTCAGAAGCAAGGTAAGTATCAAAAAACATAATTGGTCTTCCCACCAGTTTCTCAAACCCTTTTTTGTAAGGTGCTATAGAAACACCACCGTGAACATACAATTCCAGGTTTGGCCAGATATCATGAATATTATTTACTTTATATTCTGCAATTATCATTTCAAATAAAATCTGCACCCAGGCCGGTACGCCCACGATAATTCCAATATCCCAGTCTTTAGCACTTTTAACAATCTCTTCCAGTTTTGTATCCCAATCCCGCTCTTTGGAGATTCGCCTACCTGGTTTGTAAAAATGCTGGAAATAAAACGGAATGTTTTTTACCTGTATTCCACTTAAATCGCCTTCAAAATAAGTTCCATTATAGTTAAGATGGGAACTTCCTCCCAACATCAAAACTCCTCTTTCGAAATGTTCTTTTGGCAAATCAAAATGACCCTGACGAATCATCTGTCGAATATTGGACTTTTTAATTGCCCTTAACATATCGGAAGTCACCGGTATGTGTTTACTTGAAGCTTCTGAAGTTCCAGAACTCAATGCGAAATATTTCACCTTTCCCGGCCAACATACAAAAGCCTCGCCCTGCAAAGAACGATACCACCACTTCTTAAACATTGAATTATAATCGTGGGTACGAACGGTATTCTGAAATGCAGTGACTACCTCCTTTTCATTTACCAGTTTAGAAAAATTGTAATGTTCGCCAAAGGCAGTAAATTCGGCTTTGGCCAATAACTTACGTAATACCTTTACCTGCTGCTTATACCCATTTATCTTACGTATTTTAGGCATTCGCTCGCGTATTTCGAACGTACGTTTTAATATAGAACCTAAAATTGCCATGCTTTGCTTTTATAAATTTTTACTAAAATAATGATTTATCTTATTGTATTGTTTTCTTTTTTTAATTTGGTTGAAATAAAAAGCGACACAATTTTGAATTGTGTCGCCTTAATTATTCGCAATCGAACTCTATTAAAGACTTCGGAAGCTTAATTACTTTTGAAATACTTAAAATCGTGATTGTTTTTTATTGTTCTTAATGATTCATAAATTAGTTTAATCACATTCTCCACATCAATTTTATTAACTGATTCGACAGTGGTGTGCATGTATCTTAAAGGCAATGAAACTAAAGCAGAAGGAATTCCACCAATGGAATAAGCAAATGCATCTGTATCTGTTCCGGTAGCTCGTGATACCGCGGCTCGCTGGAAAGGTATATTTTTACTGTTCGCTGCATTGATAATCAATTTCAATAAATTATTCTGAACTGCAGGACCGTAAGTAACAACAGGACCTTCGCCCGCTGAAATATCACCGGAAGTAACTTTGTTCATCATTGGTGTTTGAGTGCAGTGGGTGACATCAGTACAAATTACCACATTGGGTTTGATGGTTTGTGTAATCATTTCTGCTCCGCGTAAACCAACTTCTTCCTGCACTGAATTAGTAATGTATAACCCAAATGGCAATTTCACTTTGTTTTCTTTTAAAAGTCTTGCCACTTCAGCAATCATAAATCCTCCCATTCTATTGTCCAATGCACGACCAACAAAGTACTTATCATTTAAAATCATAAATTTATCTTCGTAAGTAATCACACAACCTACATGCACTCCAAGAGCTTCCACTTCTTTTTTACTACTGCAGCCGCAATCAAGGAATATGTTTTTCAGAGAAGCAGGCTCTTCTTTACCCGGTTCGCGAACGTGAATGGCCGGCCATCCGAACACTGCCTTTACAATACCCTTTTCGGTATGAATGTTTACCCTTTTGGAAGGTGCAATCATGTGGTCGCTGCCACCATTTCGGCATACATAAATGAAACCATCCTTGGTGATGTAATGAACGAACCAGGAAATCTCATCTGCATGAGCCTCTATTACCACCTTAAATTCGGCTTCAGGATTAAGAACTGCCACAGCCGTTCCATAGTTATCAATAAATGTTTTGTCCACATTTGGTTTGATGTAATTCAGCCATAGTTTTTGCCCTTCGCTTTCAAAACCAGTTGGCGAGGCATTATTCAAATACGCTTCCAGAAAATCAACTGATGTTTTTGTAAGAATTGATTTTGATTTTTTTTCTTTTTTTGCCATTCTATTTAGTTGTTAATTATTAGTTTCTAGTTATTAGTCTGAGAATTATTTTATAACTTTTTTGCCACCCATGAATTCACCATTTCTTCCAGAATATCCATTGGTAAAGGTCCGGAAGTAACTACTACATCATGAAACTCCCGAATATCGAATTTATCACCCAGTTTCTTTTTTGCCATTTCGCGAAGGTCAAGAATTTTATTCATACCAATTTTATATCCAGTTGCCTGTGATGGCCAAACTATATAACGTTCAATCTCTTTAAGGTTATCGCCTTCAGGGTTTGGTGTATTGTCTTTAAAATATTTCAATGCCATTTCGCGTGTCCATTTTTTACGATGAATTCCGCTATCAACCACTAAGCGGGCAGCACGAAAAAGCTCCATTGCCAACCTTCCGAAATCTGAATAAGGATCCTGGTAAAAACCAATTTCTTTTGGAACACGTTCTGAATACAAAGCCCAACCTTCTACATAAGCAGTGTTACCTCCATTTTTGCGAAACTTAGGCATATTCGTTAATTCCTGTGCAATGGCAATCTGCATGTGATGTCCGGGAATGCCTTCGTGGTAAGCCAAGGCTTCCATCTGGTAAGTAGCCTGGTTAGTCATGTCATACAAATTAATATAATAGCGGCCCGGACGCGAACCATCCAATGCAGGCTCTTCGTAAAAAGCACCACCGGCTGACTTTTCGCGGAAAGGTTCAACAGCCTTTACTTCAATAGAAGCTTTTGGAAGAGTGATAAATAATTTTGGCAACTGCTGTTTCATGTCGTCAATAATCTTGACAGCTTTTACTCTGTATGCTTCTTTTCCTTCTTTGGTGTTCGGATAATAAAACTGTTTGTCGGTGCGCATAAAATCGAAGAAATCATTGAGGTTATCGTTCTTGAAATTTACTTTCTTCATAATTTCTTTCATTTCCTCCTGTATGCGGGCTACTTCCTTTAATCCAAGTTCATGAATTTCATCGGCAGTCATATTGGTAGTAGTAGTTTGTTTTAATGCAGCATCATAAAAGGTATCTCCATCCGGCCATTTCCATGCACCATCATCAGTGGTAGCTTTTTTCTCCAGTTCATTCCAGTATTTCATTAACTTTTCGTAGGCTGGTTTTACTGAAGTAAGCATTGCATCTTTGGCTTTTGCAATGAGGTCTTTTTTAGTAGCATCATCTATATCCTTTATTGCATTTACTTTCTTAGTAATATCCTCCAGCAAGGCATTGGCTGGTTTTCCTTTTTCAAAAGGTTCACCGGAAATAATGTTTTTGCAATCGCTGATCACGTAGGGAAATACAAACTTAGGAGGGATGATATTTTTCTCTTCTCTTATTTTCAGAGCTGCAAGCAACTGGTCGAAAAGATGATTAATGCCTGATAATCTTGCTATGTAATCTTCGGCTTCTTTTTTATTTGCTACGGTATGGATATTAATAAGAAATGCAGGAATGGCGGAATGAGGGCCATCCATTTGGTTCACTATATAATTATGGTATCTCCATTTGAAATTATCAATTTTTTCGTTGCAGTTTTTTTCGAAAAGGCGATACGATATTTTTGTGTTTTCGTCCAAAGCATCCAAAGTAAATGTTTTATGCAATGCCTCCAAAGCTGCTTTGGTATGTTCCAGTTCCTGCTGTGCGTGCTCATCACTCAGGTCGGTCCATTTATCATAATCCTTTTTAATGCCGAGATAAGATTGGCGTTGCGGGTCGCGGTCGACTTCGGAATCAAAAATACTGTCGAAAAATTTATTGGCTTTTGCGCTTTGGGTTTTTATTTCTTCTTCCGAAGCTTTGTTTTTATTTTCAGAAGATGATTCTTTTCCTCCTCCGCAGGAGGCAAACAAGCTGATGGAGATAATGGAAAGAAAGAATATTTGTTTTTTCATAGTTAAGATTTGGGATAAAGGTATGTTTTTTTCTTTCAATTATTAATTAAGTAATCTAAAGAATAAACATTGATATGACTTAATAAATCTGAATGAAAAACAATCTTAAATCTTTGACTTTATTTCGAAAGCTATTTTTTAACAACAAAAATTATTGGTTAATTTAATTCTAATAATTTTATATGCCAAGGAGGAATGAGAATTTTGTAAATTTGGAAAAGTAAACCCATAATGGGAGCGAAATCACTGACATTTTGACATAAAAAAATTATACTTTTAGTGTTTTTGTCAATCTATTGAGTGAAACGTCCAATCTATTGAAGGGAATGGATGACTATTGTCCGGGAGTGGATAACTATTGGTTGGGGATGGATAACTATTTGTTGGGTATGGATAACTATTGGTTGGGGATGGATAACTATTTGTTGGGGATGCATAACTATTTATTGGGGATGGATAACTATTTGTTGGGGAAGGATAACTATTTGTTGGGGAAGGATAACTATTTGTTGGGAATGGATAACATATGGAACTGCTTATCTAAATGAGTGGAAATGATAAACTATAGAGTTGTGAAGTAATATGTGGATAAGGATTCTTATCGGACAGCAATTAAATGGATTTGATACAGATTTTTTTTAATAATACATGCAACCAAATTACTATTATTTGCGTCTATATATTTGAACCAAGTTTTAACACTATGAAAAAGATTTGTTTAGTATTTCTTACAATTGGATTTTGCGCATCCCAGAGCAGCTTAGCGAAATGTACTTCTTCTGCCACTACATATGATTTAACTGTGAATTCCAATGTGGTGCTTCATCCGGGAGGAACGAGTTACCTTATGGGTGCTATTTGTCCCGGTGGGGTTTTGCTGGATAGTTTGGCTTGCTGTACACGGATGATACATATTTCGGCAGGAGCTACTTATGAGGCCGGGCCGATGGCTTACGGAATTGTTTACCTGAAAAATGGCGGAACTTTTAATGCACATGGGAATAACAATTTTTTTAATCTTTATTACGAAATGGGAGCAACCATTCTTAATTACACCGGACCAATGACTTTGTGCACTGCTGTTTCGTTTCCTGCCCCTAATTGCTCCACCACTATTAATGAAGAAACTTCTACCTCCGGCTTTTCTTTGTTTCCAAATCCATCGGAGGGTGTGTTTACAATTGAAAGAGGAACGGGGAATTTGACAGATATTAGGATAACAGACGTGATTGGGAATATTATTTATCAATCTGAAATTGTAAACCATCGGTCTACAATTGATTTACATGGAATAGCGAAAGGGATTTATTTTGTGACTATGATGGTTTGTCCGGAAAATTCTCCAAAAGGAAATGAAGAAAGAATCATTAAAAAAATAGTTATTGATTAAGTTTTTACAAAATTTTAAGTTACTAAAGCCCATCTTTTTTTTTAATCTATAGTATCCAATTTCTGCATTTAGAAATCCTGTAAATTGTTAACGCTATTTGTGGCGGTTTAAACAGATTTTATTATCCCGACTAAATAATTATTGTTAGTTTCACATCCGATTTAAAATAAAATTTAATTTTTTTACAAAAAAAAACAAAAAGAATGAAATACAAACTACTAATTTCTGTTGCAGTGTTTGCTATTGCAGCAATTTTAATTGACTTCAAAAAAGAAGCTCATGGAAAAGTAAACGGTGCAGATCCCGGGTATTCGGGCTCGCCTGCTGATGGAGCAACCTGTGCAAATGCAAATTGCCATAACACTACAGCTACTGCTTCGGCAGGATGGATTGCTTCCAACATACCAGTAACCGGATATGTGCCGGGAACTACTTATACTATAACTGCCACCGCTACCCAGGCAGCATTGGTCAGATATGGATTTGAAATATCTCCTCAAAATACAGCAGGAAACCTAATAGGAACAATGGTTGTGGGAACTGGAACACAACTTGTTGGAGGAGGAAAATACATTACCCATACCAATGCAGGAACTACAGGAACAACAGGTTCGCATACCTGGACATTTACCTGGATAGCACCTCCATCAGGTACGGGAGCATTTACTTTTTACGGAGCATTTAATTGTACCAATAATGATACGCATGATACAGGTGACCAGATACATACTTCTACTCTTGCAGTAACGGAAGATGTTCCGGCAGGAATTGACTGCGGAATATTTTCAATTGCCTCCCCGCTTTCTATTGATTGTTCGGGAAACATAACTCCTGTTGTAAAACTGGGTAATTATGGTTCCACTGCGCTTACATCTGTAGATATTCAATACCAAATTGATGCGAATACACCAGCTACTTTTTCATGGACAGGCAATTTAACCACTGGGGCATTTACAACTGTACCACTGCCGGTAGTTACATCAACCCCGGGTGCACATACTTTCACAGCTGTTACATCTGCCCCTAATGGAGGAACGGATATAGTTCTGACCAATGATAGTAAAACAACAAATTATTCTACCATTCTAACAGGGGCTCCTTTGCCTTTCTTTGAAGGATTTGAAGCAACCGCTTTTCCTCCTGCAGGATGGGGATTATCTAACCCGGATAACAGCACCACCTGGACAAGAAATATTGCTGCTCATTCGACTGGAGTGGCAAGTGCAAAAATGGATAACTGGACTTATACTGCAATAGGGCAAAGAGATGGGTTAATGTCTCCTCCTGTTAATTTAACTTCGATGACAGTACCTTATCTTAATTTTGAAGTAGCATACAAACAATATTCAACTCCATTCGCAGATACATTAACCGTGCTTATTTCAACCGATTGCGGGCTAACGTGGAATCAAGTATATCATAAATATGGCAGTAATCTTGCTACAATAACCGCAAGTGGAGGATCAACTGCATTTGTTCCTACCTCTGCTCAATGGCGCCAGGAAACAGTTAGTTTATCGGCTTATTCAAGTTGTTCTACAGCGCTTTTCAAATTCATTAACAGTACAAGAAATGGAAATAATCTTTACCTAGACGATATTAACATTGGAGGTGGAGTTGGAATAAATGAAATGACTAACAAACCAATTGTTAATCTATTTCCAAACCCAATAAATGATGCGTTAACTATTGAGTACACCTTGATTCAATCATCAAATGTTTCTGTAAAAATGTTTGATTTACAAGGAAGAGAAATAGCTGTGTTGGTTTCTGAAAAAGAAAAAAATGCAGGAAAATACACTTCCACCTTTGACATGAAAGGTTATAAACCGGGAATGTATTTTATTACCGTTGCTTCCGGAAATTCTGTTTCGACAGATAAAATAATGATAGCAAGATAATTTAATACTTATAATTACATTCTACTTCATTGAGTTTGACAGCAAATTAATTACCTTTGGTTCTTAATTTGCTGTTGAACAAAAATGAAAATCCGTTTACTTCTTTTAATTCTCCCTTTTAGTTTAGTTTCACATTTTTCCTTTTCGCAGGCTCCTACTATTGAATGGCAACATTCTTATGGAGGTTCGGCTGATGATAAAGCACTATCAGCTATTCAAACAATGGATGGTAGCTATATGATTGCAGGAAGTACCGAATCCGTGGACGGGGATGTGCTGGATAATAAAGTAAAATTAAATTGCTGGGTAATAAAGCTTTTTTCGAACGGAAATGCTGATTGGAAAAAATGTTTGGGAGGAGAAACGGCACACCAGGGAAATGAAATTATTCAAACCAAAGACTGGTGTTATGTGGTAGCGGGGAGTACCATGCTGAAAGATGGCAATAATACCGGGGTTCATGGCAATGATGATTACTGGATTACAAAATTCAATTCTACATTTATACCCCAATGGACCCGAACTTATGGTGGCAAAGCAGATGATGTTGCAAAGTCTATAAGAGGAACCAGAGATGGAGGATTTATAGTGGCGGGCTGGGGCGGAATTCCCGGAACAAATATAACACGCAACCTTGGAGGAAATGATTTCTGGATTATGAAATTAAATAAACAAGGAAGTATAAAATGGCAAAATAGCCTTGGGGGAAGTGGAATGGATAATGCAGCCGCAGCTATTCAGGCAGGCGATGATGGGTATTTAGCGGTTGGTTATTCGAATTCAAACAACATGAATGTAACGGGAAACCATGGTGCTTCGGATGGATGGATTGTAAAAACAGACAGTGGTGGAGTAATAGAATGGCAAAAGAGCATTGGTGGAAATGGATTGGATTTTATTTATTCAGCAGAGCTGACCAAAGACAAAGGATTTATTTTTGCAGGAGCCACTGAATCGAATGATGGGGATGTGAAAGGTAATCATGGAAAATCGGATGCATGGATAATTAAAACAGATAGCCTGGGAAATATGGAGTGGCAAAAATGTATAGGCGGCAGTAATGATGATGTTGCCTATTCGGTTCAGGTAACTAATGATGGCGGGTATATTATAGCAGGGAAAACAGATTCGAATGATGGAGATGTGAAAGGCAACTATGGGGGAACCGATGCATGGATAATAAAACTGGATGAAAAAGGAACAATGATATGGCAGAAATGCCTGGGAGGAACAAAAAATGACCAGGCAAAAACTATAAGACAAACCAACGATGGAGGATATATTATTTCTGCATTTTCAAACTCTGCAGATGGTGATGTGACTTCGAATAAAGGAAACTACGATTACTGGATAATTAAACTAAAACCTTAAATTATGAAAAAACAAATTCTGTTTTTATTTTCATTCGCGATGCTATTGATTACCGGAAGTGCTTTTTCGCAGGAAGAAGATAAAGCTAAGGTGGATACACTGGATGCAAATACAATCATTATTAGAGCCGGAAATGCTAAAGTGGATTCGGCAATAGTGCATGAAAAGAAAAAAGAAACAAAAATTGCCAATCGATTTTATGCAGATGCAATAAAGGAATACAAAAAACTTTTAAAAAAGGATAAAGAAATGTTTGCCCCTTACTATTATATAGGAAGGGTAAATATGAGAACAAAGGATTATGGAGATGCGGTTGAAAATTTCACTAAAGCAATAAAAATAGATTCGACCCATGATGATGCGTTCCGAGACAGAGGAATTGCGGAAGTGGCATTACAGAAGTTTCCGGAAGCTAAAAAAGACTTTAACATAGCAATAAGTGTAAATGCAAATGACCCGATAACTTATTATCAAAGGGGTATGCTGGCAGAAAAGGGGAAAGATAAACAACCCTGTTTTGAAGACTATGAAAGTGCTTTGGAATTAAAACCGAATTACCCTGAGGTGCTTTTCAGGAGAGGAATGCTGCTGACCTTATATAAACAGGATTATGTATTAGCTATAGGAGACTTTAATAAAGTAACCGATCTTGACTCTAGTTTTTATGGCGCTTATTTCTGGAAGGGAAAAGCTTATTTTCTTGGAGCTGATAATAAATCAGCAATTAAAGAACTTACGACTTATCTTAAAACGGATTCGAGCAACATTGACGCTTTGATAATGAGAGGGGCAGCAAGGTTAAATATCAATGATTGTTCGAATGCTATTCGTGACTTTGATGAAGTAATAAAAATGGATTCAAAAAATTTTATTGCACTTACTAATCGCGGAATGGCAAAAGGACAACTAAAAAATTTTAATGGTGGTTTAGAAGACCTTGATCTAGCGATTAAAATAAGACCAGATTATTCTCCGGCATATATTAACAGGGCTTTAGTAAAATATATGAATAAGGATAAAAAAGGAGGCTGTAAAGACTTACATCTTGCAGATGGACTGAATAATGCAAAAGCTTATGAACTCCTTGAGAAATATTGTAGATCGGAAGTGAAATAGAAATAGGAACGATAACTACTAAAATCCTTCCAGTTCTTTTTGGGCTTCATCAACTCTAAAGATAATTGTATGGTGGCTGCCATCCGGTTCGTAAATGAGTTTAGCAAAGCCTATTTTTTTATCATCTTCAAAAACGGCATCAAATTTTTTCTTTTTATTTAAGCGGGATAACTTACTTCCACAGCCGCTAACAATATATCTGTTTTCGTTTCCCATTATGAATTGCAAATTATGGTCATGGCCTGATGCATAAATAATATTATTATATTGATTAAAAACAGTAAGCATTCTGTTTCTCATTTTTTTATATGTGGGTTGGGAAATGTCCTGAAAATAGAGGTTATACATTCCAGCCAAGCCAAAAATAAAAAACGGAGTTTTATTAATCAAAAATCTAAAGGGTTGTCTGCTCCTGGAATGTTGTCCATTGGTATACATTGGATGATGAGCAGTAATAAGAACCTGTTCTTGGTTTTGTTTGGCAACTTTAAGAATACTGTCTAATTTAATGTAAAATAATCTTTCCGTGTTTTTCTTCGACCCGTTTTTAGTTTTTTTAAACCGATGAAGAAACCATTGTGTGTCAATAGTAATCAAACGGAGATTTTTATTAAGCATCACAGAAGTAGGACCCGGCAAACCATTAGAAGGGAGAAAAGTGTTCTTGTTCCTATTGCTGCAAATAGATTTCTTTTTTAAATAATCAGAGACAAAGTGTTCCTGGTATTTTACTCTTTTTAATCCTCCCATGGTTTGGGCTGCCCAATCATGATTTCCGGGAATAAAATAAACCTGCCCCTGATATTCTTTCAGGATAGATAGCTGAGATTCCAAATGTGATTCAGAACCTTTATCATTTGGTTTTAAGCCCGCAGGATAAACGTTGTCTCCTAAAAACACAACAGCACTATTCGGATTTTTAAGTAATTCTTCCTTTAACATCAATAATGCTTTTCCAGGAATGGTATCTTCTCCGGCATCGCCAATTAAATAAACAGAATAATCAGAACTCTCCTGAGCAAAAAGAGAAAATGAAACAAACAACAAAATGCAAAAAAGGAAATGCTTCATAAAATGGTAATATTATTCTTTTAAGAATATAAAAGCGTCACTCAGATGGTTAATAATATCAGAAGCAATCATTGTTTCCTGTGTTTTGTTAAGCGCAGCAAAATCGCCAGCAAGACCGTGAAGGTATACTCCGAGCAAACACGCTTCTTTTGGAGAATATTCTTGTGCCAATAAAGAAGTAATGATTCCTGTTAGCACATCACCACTCCCACCAGTTGCCATTCCGGGATTACCTGTTGAGTTAAAATATATTTCTCCGACAGGAGTAGAAATGGAAGTGTGTGAACCTTTTAAAACCACAAAAGCATTGTGTTTAACAGAAAACTCTATTTGTTGTTTCAGCCTTTCTTCTGTATTTGAAACCTTGCCTACCAATCGTTCGAACTCTTTAATATGCGGGGTAAAAATACTATTGGCAGGAATAAAAGAAAGCCAGGTTTTATTTTCGGAAAGGATATTAATTGCATCTGCATCGAATACAAGAGGAACAGAACTGTTTTGAATCAACAATTTTACAACATTCTGTGTTTGCTTTTCAATTCCTATTCCAGGCCCGACACCAATTGTATTGTATTTTTCAATTCTGATATTGGCTGTAATAAAATCCATTTCGGAATCCACTTCGGCCATTGCTTCAGGAATAGCGATTTGAATAATCTGATAACCGCAAGCCGGAACATGTGCGGTTAACAGACCTGCCCCGGAATGCATGCAAGCTTTAGAAGTTAAAACTGCTGCACCCATTCTACCTTTACTTCCTGCGACAATAAGAGCATGCCCAAAATTACCTTTGTGAGCATTGGTATTTCTTTTCTTTAGAAATACTCTGACATCTTCCTTTGTTGTGAAATAATAATTGGTTTGATTAGACAATATATACTCCTCACTTATTCCAATATCGCGAATGGTGAATTCTCCAACATAATTTGAGTTTTCTGGAAACATGAATGAAAGCTTTGGAAATTGGAGACTTAGTGTGTAATCCGCTTTAATGATTCCATCATTCAATGCATTGGATTTATCGCAATACAAGCCGGAAGGGATATCAATTGAAATAACTTCTAAAGGTTGTTGGTTAATGAATTTAATACAATCTGCGATTAAACCCTCTACAGGTCTGTTGATACCTGAACCCAGAATGGCATCAATAATTACTATTTCTTTATCATTATTAAAATTAACAGCACCAATTTCGTCAACAGACTTTATTTCCCTGACGTCCATTTTTGATTTCAGGTTTTTGTAATTAGTTTTGAAATCTTCGCTCCATTTGTCAGAATAATTAACAACAATGACTTTCACCTCGTATCCTTCCCTTTGTGCTATTTGGGCTATAGCCAGTCCATCTCCTCCATTATTACCAATTCCACAAAAGACAACAAGATTTTTATTGAAATTGTATTTTTCATTTATCCAGCCATAACAAGCTTCAGCAGCCTGTTCCATCAAATCGACAGAAGAAATTTTATCCTTTTCGATTGTAAATTTATCGGCTTCGCGAATTTGGTTAACAGAAAAGATTTTCATTTGAGAAGTTTAATAATGTAAGTAATTGTTATTATTGAAATCGAAATGATAAAAGAGTATTTAATCAACATTGCACCATTTCTGAATTTAAATAACAAATGTAAGAAAGTAATTGCTAATGTAAATATGACAGGTATCAATGCGGGGTATAAACTAAAACTCTCTTTTAGATTTCCCTGTACTAATTCGATGAATGATCTTTGCATACCGCAGCCCGGGCAATCAATACCAGTAACCGCTTTATAAGGGCAAGCCATAAGATGGTTTTTAAGCCACTGAATAAATAAAATCATTTCTATAAATAAAAAAAGTCCTGCTACTAACAGGACTCTTTCAAATTAATTTTTACAATTTTTAGTGTCTACCTAAAAAATTAAACATGCCTCCGGTAAGCGCTGCTCCAATGATTACAATATAAATAATAAGGAATATTATGTATGCAGCCGATACACAGGTACCAATGATAGCACACACTTTTCCCGCTTTCAGATTCTTGAAAGATGCTTCGGTATATAAAGCCGGGTTCTCTTTATATAGTTTGTTTGCTTTTCCGGATAATACTAATGCTATGATTCCAAGTATTAATCCTATAAATCCATAGCAGAAACAGCCTACTATAGAAATAATTCCAAGTACCAGTACTGCAGTTGCATTTGGTATTTGCTGTTGCCCGAAAGGCTTTGAAAACTGTTGTTGAAACTGTTGATTGGTGTTTTGCTGATTGGGTGCTCCCTGATTTTCCATGATTTATGTTTTTATTTTGATTCGAAAATAGTAAGAATATTTTAATGGGCAAAAATTATTTTTTATTTGTAAGCAAAGAATGAATTTTTAATACCTGAGGAATTATCAATTGTTCTTCATCATTATAAATTACAAATTCAGAAAGCTTAATTTTTTCTTCGTCACTAAGTTGGTTTTTCATTCTTTGTTCTACCTGTTCGGAAGTAAGATTATCGCGATGAATAGCTCTTTTAATTTTCAAAGCAATTGGTGCTGTAACGGTTATCACGGTGTCTACCTGTTTGTTTGCCCCACTTTCAAAAAGTATGGCAGCCTCCTTTAAGATATATTTGTGGTGGCTGTTTTGTTGTACCCATTCATCAAATCGGATGGCTACTGCAGGATGCAAAATAGCATTTAACTGCTGTAATTTTTCTTTATCGTTAAATACCAGAATTCCCAATTTCTTTCTATCTACTTTTCCCAAATCGCCAATGACAGCATTTCCAAAAGCCTTTGTAATCTTCCCACTCAGACCTAAATCATTATAGAGAAGTTGCTTTGATTCTTCGTCAGAATAAAAAACAGGAATGCCAAGCAATTCGAATACTTTACATACAGTAGTTTTACCGCTTCCAATTCCACCCGTTATTCCAACCTTAATCATTTTATTTTTTTATAATGTATTCCACTTTTTCGGGACTAATCTTGACTGCTCTGATCTCTGCAGGAAACTTAACCAATTCTACTTTCAGTTTGTTGCTTACACCTTCTATCTTTTTATAGTCGACAATGGCTCTAAATTGAGTAACATTAATTTTTTCGTAATTATCAAAAGCAACATTATACTTTATTACTATTCTATCAGGAAACGTTTTCAATCCGAGACCTAAAGGGAGATTTTCTATTTCAATTGGCAGCTCAATACTGGCTTCCGTGAATTTAGTAACATTTACTGAAGCCTGCACCGTTGGCTGCGAGAGCTCAACAAATTTGAGTAAGGGTGATGTTTTATTAATGCTTAATTTAACAGAAACCGAATTTGTTATGTTCTTTAAACTTACAGGAATAGTTTCCAAGTGATCGATTTTATCAACCACATCTGATGCGCCTGAAATATCAACAAACGCAGGAGTTACTATAAGACTGTCCTTTTGCTGGTATTGATTTTGAAAAGCTATAGTCAGGTTTGTTCTAACAGGAACTCTCCTGGTTACCTTCTTATTAAAATTAAGAAAAACTGTGTCTGGATATACTTTCAGGATTTTTATGGAGTTGCTGAATTGAGCCGTAATCTTATCTATTCTTGAATTACTTAATAAATAGTAATGATTCCGAATTTTTAAAGGACTTATATCTTTAATATCTATTAAAATGGTTTCGTTTTTATGCTTTAATTTATACCAAAGTAAATTAAATCCTGTTGATTCAATTTGTATGTCTATTGTTTCCGGTAAATGGTTTGCTATTACCTTATCGATTGGGAAATTTATATATTGTACGGGAAAATTAACTGAAATACTGTAGCTTTTTGATAAGGTCATCAGCAGCCAGAAAAAAACAGAAACGATAATACAAAACAAAAAAGCAATAACCCGTCTGTTCAAACGAATTCCTTCTTTTCCTGTGCTGTTTTTAATTCCTTTCAATTGGGTACCGCTAAATATTTTCCGACAAATTTACTAATCTGTTTAACAAAAAAAAGCGTTGAGCAAATTCATTACCCAACGCTGTTCTTTATACATGCAATTAATTTATTTAGGTTCTGCTCCTATTAATGAGGAAGAATCCATAGAAACAGCGCTTTTTTCAATTTTAAGTTTGTGCCCGCCTTCAACTTCGATAAGGAAAGTTTTTTCCTGCACTTCTACAATTTTTCCGTGAATACCACCGATGGTTACAATTTTGTCGCCTTTGGCAATGTTCTCACGGAATTTCTTTTGGTCTTTAGATTTTTTAAGCTGGGGGCGAATCATAAAGAAATAAAATACTACGATGATTAAAATCAAAGGAATAAATTGAGTAATAGGATTTCCTCCTCCTTGTGCGCCTGCCATTAATAATGTGTTTATCATTTTTGTTTTTGTTTAATTATTTATTGTTTATTATTTATTGTTTGAGATTTATGTTTTTAAAATTTACCAAATTATTCTTCCGGAACATTTATAATGGATGAAATGGTAAGAATGCGTGTACTTGGGTTACAATTTGTAACTAAGGTTACTGTCTTTTCTACAACACCAGATTTGTTTTCACTATTAAACACCACATCAATTTTTGATTCCTGTCCAGGTTTTACAGGCCCTTTTGGAAACGTGGGAACTGTACATCCGCAACTTCCCTGGGCTGAAGAAATGATCAAATCAGAACCACCGGTGTTTTTAAATACAAATGAATAAGAAACTTTTTCTCCCTGGGTGATTCTTCCGAAATCATGCTTCTCTTCATTAAATACCATTAAAGGTGCAGACCCTGGAATTGCAGGTTTGCCTGAAGCTGTTGATGGAACATTGATAACATCAGTTGAAATGGTGGACGAACTATCTTTGGTTTCCTGTTTGCAGGAAAAAGAAAACAACACTATTGAACCTACCACAATTTTCGAAACTACTTTCATTCTTTATTACTATAAATTTAAATTATTACTCTTTTCTTAAATGGAATATTATTCCATTAATCCTCTTCCTATTTTATTTAATTTATTTTCACTTTTTAAATCGATGACCAGTTTATCTAGGATACCATTGATAAACAATTTGCTTTTGGGTGTACTGTAAATTTTTGAAATTTCAATGTACTCGTTCAATGTTACTTTGACAGGAATGCTTGGAAAATGAATAATTTCGGCTACTGCCATTTTCATTAACAATACATCCATCATTGCAATTCTTTCTACTTCCCAGTTTTTTGTTTTGTCACCAATTAACTTTTCGATCTCCTCGTTTCTCAGAATTGTTTGTCTGAATAAATCTCTTACAAACATCTCGTCTTCTTCCCTGTCCTTGTAAAAAGACATTAAAGGGAATTCCGGAGTGGTGTCTTCCTTAAATGATTCAATGGTTTTTACAATCATGGGATTGACTGTGTAAATATCATCGCCCCAGTGTAAGTTCTTTTCTTCGTAAATATGATTGATTAATTCAAAATCAGCAATATTTTCGGTAAAAATATCAAGGATTAATTTCTGATGCGTTTTGTAAGAATCATCAGCAACAAACATGTATTTCCAATAATGGTCGGAAGCCTTTACGTTTTTGAATATTTTTTTTACCAATTCGAAATCATTGTTCCAGTTTATTTTCCGGTTATTGATTTCTCTTTTGAGATGAATGTTTTCACTCAATTGCTGAATGAATTTATTTTCAATGAACTTTAAATTAGGATCCAGATTTTCTTTGGTTGGCAGATGTTTGGTCTTTGCGTCTTCTGTAAGAATGGATGCAACGTGCTTTAATTCTAAAATAAGCGCCAACTGGTAAATATAGAGATCGTAAATTTTATCAATTCCATTGAATAAATCTCTGTCGCCTTTTGCTAAATCTTTGGTATCGGATTGAAAAAATCCGTACAAGCCCCTCATCACTATTATTCTTAAATACCTTCTGTTTAACATTACTTTTACGAATTACTACTATTGACGAATTTACAACTAAACAAAGAACTATTAAAAACTCAATTTTACTTTTCCGATTTCCTCGATGCGTTTTTCTGCAAGTCGGTTAGCGGCCATGTATGTTGGTATGTTTTGCTCTTTTGCAGTTTTGAAAATATTTAAAGTAGTCTGATATATCTTTTCAGCGTGAGCCATTGCACGTTCGCGATTGTATCCTTGCAATTCATAAAAGACATTGATGATACCTCCTGCGTTTACAACAAAATCGGGAGCATATAGAATTCCTTTTTCTATTACCATTTTTCCGTGCACGTTCTCATCAGCCAACTGATTGTTTGCAGCTCCGCAGATTATAGAACATTTTAAACGGTTTAAAGTATCAGTATTAACTGTAGCACCTAATGCACATGGAGCATAAATGTCCATATCCAAATCGTATAATGTGTTGGCATCTAAAATAATTTCGGCCCCGGTATGTTTAGCCACCGCTTTCATGCGGTCTTCATGAATATCATAAATAGAAACTCGGGCATTTTCTTTCATCAGGTGTTTCACCAAATTATCTCCAACATTTCCAATGCCCTGCACCACAATTTTTTTGCCTTCCAGGCTATCATTTCCCCATTTTTCCTTTGCAGAAGCTTTCATGGATAAATAAACACCATAAGCTGTAACAGGAGAAGGGTCGCCACTACCACCCATATTTGCAGGTAAACCACTAACAAAATCCGTTTCCATTTTAATGTACTCCATGTCTCTTGTGTTTACCCCAACATCTTCTGCAGTAATGTATTTACCGGAAAGACTGTTTACGAACTTTCCGAATCTGCGCATCAAGACTTCATTCTTCTGAGTTTTTGCATCACCAATGATGACCGCTTTTCCACCGCCAAGATTTAAACCGGCAACAGAAGACTTATAAGTCATTCCGCGGGAAAGACGCAACACATCAGTCAATGCTTCCATCTCATTATTATAAGCCCACATACGGGTTCCTCCCAAACTTGGACCAAGAACGGTATTATGAATAGCTATAATAGCTTTCAGGCCTGTTTCATTATCGTTGCAAAACACCACCTGTTCGTGGTTGTGTAATGACATTTGTGCAATCACCGGATTTTCTGCCAATGATGATTTTTTAATATCCTGAACTTCTATCATAGTTGTAAGTTTTTAGAATTATTAGTTTGAATCTTTATTTTATAAGTAATTTTGCCGGCCTGAAAAGAAAGGTTTGTTTTTAAATTGGCGGCAAAATTAGATTTATTTTTTAAAAGCCGACAAAAGTAAACCAAAATAGCTGACAAAATAGTTTATTTAACGAAAATTAATATTGAAATCACTTAAACATATTAACAAGTATTTTTTGAAGTACAAATGGCGACTTATTCTTGGCGTTCTATTTACCGGTATATCCAACATTTTCTCGGTTTATTCAGCTAAATATGTAGGAACGGCATTTGATTATTTGAAAAAAATCCATCCCGTTTCCGGTGATGGCTCCAATCCATACACCCAATTGTGGTTATATGCAGGAATGATAGTGGGATTAGCGATTATTAGCGGGTTCTTTCTTTTCCTGATGCGACAATCGATTATCGTTATGTCGAGATTGATTGAAAAAGACCTGAAAAATGAGATATTTGAACATTATCAGCAGCTTGACATCGGTTTTTATAAACGGAATAATACTGGCGACCTGATGAACAGGATAAGTGAAGATGTGAGCCGGGTGAGAATGTATATCGGCCCCGCCATTATGTATATCGTAAACACGATTATTACCTTTATTCTTACAATTGTGGTAATGGTTAATATAGATGTAAAACTTACACTTTATGTTTTGCTGCCACTTCCGTTTCTGGCTGTTTCCATTTATTATGTGAGCAATATAATTAATAAAAAAAGTACAGAAGTACAGGAACAACTCTCGAACATTACCACACAGGCACAGGAAGCTTTTTCGGGAATAAGGGTGCTAAAAGCTTATGGAAGGGAAAACCATTCTATTGAGGAATTTACAAAACATAGTATTGAATACAGGAAACGCACGATGGGATTGGTTAAGATAGAATCGCTTTTCCAGCCTTTTATGATTTTGCTTATCGGATTAAGTACCATCTTTACGATATACATTGGAGGTATGCAGGCCATTTCGGGGAAAATAACCTACGGAAGTATTGCGGTTTTTGTTGTTTTTGTAAATCGTTTGACTTGGCCTATTGCTTCACTTGGATGGGTTACTTCGCTTATTCAAAGGGCAGCAGCCTCTCAAACAAGGGTGAATGAATTTCTGCATACCGAACCCGAGATAAAGAATACCGCACCCGCAGAAACTGAAGTACAGGGAGATATTGAGTTCAAAAATGTGACTTTTACCTATCCTGATTCGGGCATGGAGGCATTACACAATGTTTCTTTTGTTATTAAACAAAACTCGTCACTGGCCATTATCGGCAGGACAGCTTCGGGCAAATCAACTATAGCCAATTTGCTTTGCCGGCTTTATGATGTAGATTCCGGAGAGGTATTGATAAATAACAAAAATATTAAGGACCATCATCTCCACTCTTTAAGAAACCAGGTGGGATATGCTCCACAGGAAGTTTTTCTTTTTTCTGATACAATAGGAAATAATATTAGTTTTAGTGTTAACTCCGATTTGAAAGACGCTAAAACGATAGAGAAAGCAGCAAGAGATGCGGCTATTTATTCAAACATTATTGAATTTCCTGAAAAATTTGAAACGATGGTTGGTGAACGTGGCATCACCCTTTCGGGAGGACAAAAACAACGGATTTCTATTGCGCGTGCGCTTATTAAACAGCCGCAACTGCTTATTTTTGATGATTGTCTTTCGGCTGTGGATACTGAAACAGAGGAGGAAATACTTACCAATTTGAAGCAACTGATGAAAAACAAGACCTCTATTATTATCAGTCACAGGGTTTCTTCAGTAAAGAATGCGGACAATATTATTGTGCTTGACCGGGGACAGGTGGTGGAAGAAGGGAATCATGAGTTATTGATGAATAAACAAGGAGTGTACTTTGAACTTTACAAAATGCAACTACTTGAAGAGGAAGAGCATGTAAACAGTTAGGTATAAGGAACCAAAAGGAAATTATTATACTTTTCTTTATTAAAAAGGGCTTAAGAAGTAGATTATGGATGAACAGAAGCCAATTATAGGCTTACCAAAGTCAATTATAGTCGAACAGAAGCCCATCATATTCACACCGAAGCCCATCTTACATACACCAAAGCTAATCTTATATACACCAAAGCTCATCTTACAAGCACCAAAGCCCATCTTAGTTGCACCAAAGCTCATCCGGGTTGCTCCAAAGCTCGTCCGGGTTGCTCCAAAGCTCATCCGGGTTGCTCCAAAGCAAGCTCTTTTGTTCCAAAATTGTTCCAGAAAGAGATCGTTCAAGAAACTGTTTTAGTTTATTGGACAGACCTCTTTTTAATGTATTTTTGTCAATCAAAATTTAAATAAATAATAAGAACAATAGTTATGAAATTAGAAAATTACGCTTCGGGCAAATGGCAATCGGGAGAAGGAGAAGGACAAACATTATATAACGCTATTAACGGAGATACTATAGCCACGGCATCCAGCAAAGGGCTTGACTTTGCAGAAATGATGAATTATGCACGAACTGTTGGCGGACCTGCATTGCGAAAAATGACTTTCCAGGAAAGAGGAAGGATGCTGAAAGCATTGGCTTTGCATTTACAATCTAAAAAAGAAGTTTTTTATAAGGTGAGCTGGGCTACCGGAGCTACCCGCAATGACAGCTGGGTGGATATAGAAGGAGGAATAGGTAATTTATTTGCTTATGCCAGTTTGCGCAGGCAGTTTCCGGATGAGACATTTTGCCTGGAAGGCGATGTGGCAAAACTGAGTAAAAACGGGACTTTTATTGGCCACCATATTTGTGTACCTAAGGAAGGAGTAGCTATTCATATCAATGCGTTCAACTTTCCAGTTTGGGGAATGCTGGAAAAAATTGCAGTCAACCTTTTTGCGGGAGTACCCGCAATAGTAAAACCAGCAACGGTTACCTCCTTTTTAACGGAAGCGGTAGTTAAAGAAATTGCAGCATCGAAAATATTACCTGAAGGAGCATTGCAATTGATTTGCGGAAGCGCGAACGGAATACTGGATCATGTGGAATCGCAGGATATAGTAACGTTTACAGGTTCTGCAAGTACCGGAAAAATGCTGAAAGCACATCCACGTTTATTGGAAGAAGCGGTATCTTTTAATATGGAAGCCGACTCACTAAACTGCTGTGTGCTGGGCGAAGATGCAGTTCCCGGGACTGCTGAATTTGATATTTTTATAAAAGAAGTGTTAAGAGAAATGACCACCAAGGCAGGGCAAAAATGTACTGCTGTGAGAAGAATTATAGTTCCTGAAAAACTGGTGGAAGATGTGCAAATAGCAATGGGCAAGCGATTAGCAACCACCACTATTGGTGACCCGAATGTGGAAGGGGTGAGAATGGGAGCATTGGCAGGCAAAGCACAACAAAAAGAAGTGGCTGAGAAAGTAATGCAATTGGCCAAAACACAGGAAATAGTTTTTGGTGATTTAACTAATTTTTCGGTAACGGGCGGAGATAAAGATAAGGGAGCATTTATGTCGCCCATTCTTTTCCTGAATAAAAATCCATTTAAGAACCTGGATTGCCATAATCTTGAGGCTTTTGGTCCGGTAAGTACTATTATGCCCTACTCCACAATAGCTGATGCGATTGAATTAGCTAAAATGGGTAAAGGTTCTTTAGTATGTTCGATTATTACGGGAGATGATAAAATAGCAAAAGAGTTTGTGTTGGGAGCGGCCTGTATGCATGGGCGTATACTAGTTCTGAATGCAGATTGTGCAAAAGAAAGTACCGGTCATGGTTCTCCAATGCCAATGCTAACACATGGAGGACCAGGCAGAGCCGGAGGAGGAGAAGAAATGGGTGGAAAACGCGGGGTATTTCATTATTTACAGCGTACCGCCATTCAGGGTTCTCCAACAACCATTACCGCCATTTCCAACCAATACCAGAATGGAGCGAAGTACATTCAAAAGGAAATACATCCATTTAAACGTTATTTTGAAGAATTGGAAATAGGGGAAACATTGATTACAGATACTCACTTGGTAACACTTGAAAACATAGAGGCTTTTGCAGAGCTTAGCGGAGATAAATTTTATGCGCACATGGACGAAAATTCGCTGGAAGGAACCATATTTACAGGAAGAGTGGCACATGGATACTATATATTATCCAGAGCTGCGGGCTTATTTGTGGATGCACCAAAAGGACCAGTATTGTTAAATTATGGTATTGATGAATGCCGGTTTACCAAACCTGTTTATGCGGGAGCGACAATTGGTGTCAGATTTACCTGTAAAGAAAAAGTGGAGCAGGAAAAGAAAACTGAAGATGATATTGCAAAAGGAATAGTAAAATGGCTGGTGGATGTGTTTGACGAAACAGGCGAAACCGTTGCGATTGCAACTATTTTAACAATGGTTAAAAAGAAAAACCAGGAATAGAAAAACCAAAGTTTTCAATTTTTCGTAAGTAGTTTTTGTTAACAAAATCAATTGCTTATAATGGAAAATAACAGACGCATTTACAACCCCATCCAAAAGGATTATGTAACATTTATTAAAACATCGGATGATACCAAAGGAGAGTACACTTTAGTGGAAGTGGAACTGGCCGATGGTGGCGGTGTAGGGCTGCATTACCATAAAACTTATTCTGAAAAATTTATCTGTTCGGAAGGAGAATTACAGGTAAGACTTGATAAAAGCATTGTGACCCTTCAACCTAAAGAATCCGCAATTGCCCATCCTAATGTGAATCATTTTTTCAGAAACCGGTCTGGGAAAACAACCAAATTTATGGTTGAATTAAGGCCTGCCAGCAGGGGTTTTTGGACAATCACTTCAAATAGGATATGGCCTGGCAAGAGACGGGAAAGTGAAGAAAAACGGGTTTCCAAAAGATAAATTAGCTTTGGCATGGTTGTTCGATATCAGTGAAAACAATCTGCCAGGATGGATGAGTATTTTTGAATTTATACTTCGCAAACAAGCCAAAAAAGCAAAAACAAAGGGAATTGATAAGATTTTGACAGAAAAATATGCTAAATTTTAGGGTTTAAAGGAGCAATTATTCTTACCAACTAAAAACAGCTCTATTAGTTATTAACATTGGTCTTTTAATAACCTACCCCCTTTATCAAATATCCTCCATTCATCGAATTATGAAATTATTTGAGTAATTATTTCATTTCTAACGATTTATTTGTATATCTTTGTACTCTTGTCTAAATATAAATGTCATGTTTGAAATATTAAAAAGTTTTGAAACAAAGTATGGTCACCTGAAGAAAAAAGGGTTGACTATTGAAGGATTATCTTTGATAGACGTAAAGAAAAAGAAGCACGTCATAAAAATCAGTCGTCCTTTAGTATTTGATAATCGTCAACTTCCAAAACGATTTGAAGGTTTGGATATTAAGACAAATATCAAATTAACAGATGAAATGCCAAAAGAATTTAAAGTTGACCGTACACAACCTGATTGGCATAAAAAAGAATACATCTGGGCTCCGGAGCGTTTTGTGAAATACGTAAACCGTTGTGAAAAAGAAATTAAAGCACAATTAAATAGCCCATTGATGACTAAAACAGAAATCTTAGATGCTTTGTGTTTTGGAAATTACGAAGAACATAAACAAAAAAGTCTGGCATTAATAAAAGAAGGCAAACTGCCTGCATACAGCGAAAACTAATTATTTAAAATACTTTAGGTAACATGAAAAGCACTTTGAAAATTCAAAGTGCTTTTTTGTTTAAGTTTATTTATCTTCGCGGAAAATAATTAATCAAGGAGTTCATTATGGAAGGACATATTAAATCAGACATTTTAAACGGGATAGCTACTATCACTTTCTTTCACCCACAAAGCAATTCGTTGCCGGGAGCATTGCTACGTCAACTGGCAGAAGAAATAAAAAAAGCAGGAGAAAATGATGAATCAAAAGTGATAGTTTTACAAAGTGAAGGAGAAAAAGCTTTTTGTGCGGGAGCATCGTTTGATGAGTTGATTTCAATTAAAGACTTTGAAACCGGAAAGAAATTCTTTTCTGGATTTGCAATGGTAATAAATGCAATACGCATGGCACCTAAATTTGTTATTGCAAGAGTTCAAGGTAAGGCAGTAGGTGGCGGAGTTGGAATAGCATCTGCAGCAGATTATACACTAGCTGTTGATTCGGCTTCAGTAAAATTAAGTGAGTTGGCTGTCGGTATTGGTCCCTTTGTTGTTGGTCCGGCAGTAGAAAGAAAAATAGGAACATCTGCATTTACTTCTTTATCCATTAATGCTACAGAATGGCAAACAGCAGAATGGGCAAAAGAAAAAGGATTGTATGTTGAATTATTTAAAACTTCAGCAGAACTGGATGCCGCAATAGCTGCATTAGCAGAAAAGCTTTCCATGTCCAATCCGGAGGCAATGCAATTACTAAAAAAGGCTTTCTGGAAAGGGACAGAAAACTGGGATACCCTTTTAATAGAGCGAGCGGAAATGAGCGGAAAACTTGTTCTTTCTGATTTTACAGTTAATGCAATTAATAAATTTAAAGCAAAAGCCTGATGACAAACAAATCGACATCAACAATGAAGATGCTTTTAAACGTGGGCTTTGGAGAAGGAATATCCTTTATTGTTTTACTTGGTATAGCGATGCCATTAAAATACCTTGAAGGTATGCCCACACCAGTTCGCGTAATCGGGATGCTTCATGGGGTATTGTTTATCTGGTATGCCATTTCTCTTTTGCAGGCTAAGAGAGCCAATGGGTTTACCAATCAACAAACAATTATTGCTTTTCTATTGTCATTTCTTCCTTTCGGAACATTTTTTCTGAACAAAATTTTGAAGAAGAAATAGCTTTTATTTAGAAATCTCCATTTTTACTTTCCGGTTTTTAATCTTTTCGTTTTTAATCAAACCAAGAACAGCATCAATCTTTTTTCTACTAACGGCAGCATAGGAAGAAAAATCAAGTACTTCGATTAAGCCCAATTCATCTTTATTTAGTTTTCCTTTTTGCAACAACATTCCAACGATGTCCATTTTATTTATTTTATCCTTTTTGCCAGCAGCAATATAAAGGGTACACCAGGGTGTGTTTTCAGGGAGAATGTTTTTTTCGGGAAGTATTTCCTCCGTTGGTTTTTCTTTAATAAATGTTGGAACGTATTCTCCTTCAGACAAAATTAAATAGGAAGTTCCTTTTGCATTCATCCGGGCTGTACGGCCATTACGATGGATGAATACATCCTCTGTATGAGGTAATTGATAGTGAATTATATTTTCTATTTCGGGAATATCTAACCCGCGGGAAGCAAGGTCTGTAGTTATTAAAATATTATTGCTTCCATTCCGTAGCTTTATCAATGCACGCTCCCTGTCCTCCTGCTCCATCTTTCCATGAAATACCCCGTGAGCTAATCCTTTATTCTTAAGTAATTCGCTAATCCGATCAACTGCATCCCTGTGATTACAAAATACCAAAGTTGCCTTATTTCCTAATTTACATATTAAACCAAATAAGGTATCGAGCTTATCGCTACCTGCGGCCTTTACAATTTTCAGTTTCAACCCAACAGGCTGAGTGGGTGAGTTGGAAAGATAATTCAGGATTTGAGGATTGGTAACGCCTGTGAATAAAGGTATTTCTTTCAGATTGGTAGCTGAAGTTAATATTCTTTTGTTTATTTTTGGTAATTGATGAACGATAAAAGACATCTCTTCCTGAAAGCCGAATTCAAGTGCTTTGTCAAACTCATCAAGAACCAATGAAGTAACAGAAGAAGTATCAAAATTACTATTCCGAATGTGATAAGCTAATCTGCCAGGTGTGCCAACAAGCAATGCTGCCGGGTGTTCAAAGTTATTTTTTTCAGTCCTGGTAGAATGCCCTCCATAACAACAATTGACTTTAAAACCAGTACTCATGGTTTTAAACACCTGTTCAATTTGCAGACCTAATTCGCGGGAAGGAACTATTATCATAGCCTGCACTCCCGCTTTATTTTTATCAAGAACCGATAATATTGGTAGTAAAAATCCAATGGTTTTACCAGAACCTGTTGGCGATAGCAATACTATATTATTGGCTTTTTTGCCTGCCTCAATTGTTGCCAACTGCATTTCGTTCAGCTTTTCAATCTTTAAATTCTCGAGTACTTTCTTAAACATAATTTTATTTATCGGGCAAAGGTATCGTTTATTAGCTGGGGTTAGTTTTAAATCTTTATTGGCTTTAGCTAAATGAAATGCTGCTTTTTTAGTATTTACAATTGCCTTTAATTTGAAATAACTGCGTTGAAGGGAGTTTAATAAGGCTGCCGTTGTCGGTGTGATAAAACTGGAGGCTCCCACAACATTTTGTTTTTGTTTTCCTTCATCCAAAGCCGCTTTGCGGGTTAGGTTACTGTTTGGTTGTTGTTTGGCTTCTGCTCACATTTGTTTGATTTTTTAATTAAATTATTGATACAAACTGTAAATAAAGTCTTTGTTTTTTGGTCAAATTGTGCTTTACCATATAGTAAGGTATTAATTGTTTAAGTCAAATTGGGTTTACCAACTGGTAAGGTCAAAGATTCTTTAGAATAATCGACC
The DNA here is from genome assembly GCA_947479085.1 of Bacteroidota bacterium. Taxonomy (GTDB): domain Bacteria; phylum Bacteroidota; class Bacteroidia; order 2-12-FULL-35-15; family 2-12-FULL-35-15; genus 2-12-FULL-35-15. The sequence continues at coordinate 99,934 of CANJYB010000010.1, forward strand.
TTACCAGTTGGTAAAGTTGTTTCTTGTAAAGAAGTTTGCACCTTATTTTTATTCATTTTCAATACTTTAGCAATTTTACCCTTATTCAAATCACCAAAAATTGCCAATGTGTCAAAGTATTTGGTTTATTTCATTAATTTCGCATTTCCTCGGAAAAAATAAGTAATGAGTAAGATTAAATACAGGTTTAATACCAAGTCCCTAACCTATGAAAAGGATACAGTATCAGTAGGTAAAAGGGTATGGCAGGTTTTGTCGTACCTGGCCACGGGCTTGTTTTTTGCAACCATTACCATTATGCTGGCTTATAAATACCTTGATTCTCCTAAAGAAAAACAATTACAAAGGGAAATAAGTGAGCTTACCCTTCAATATGAGCTTTTGAATAACAGAATGGGAGAAGTTTCGCAGGTATTGGCAGATATCCAGGACAGAGACAATAACGTTTACAGAACCATTTTTGAGGCGGAAGCAATTCCTGAAAGTATAAGAAAAGCTGGGTTTGGAGGAGTGGAAAGGTATAAAGAACTGCAAGGGTATAATAATTCTGATTTGATGATTGAAAGCACCCAACGACTGGACAGAATAAGTAAACAACTTTACATTCAATCGAAATCATTTGATGAGGTAGCAAAGCTTGTAAAGAATAAAGAACAGTTACTTGCTTCCATTCCGGCTATTCAACCCATATCAAATAAAGATTTGAAACACGTCCCCTCCGGATATGGATGGAGAACAGACCCAATCTATAAAACACCCGAATTTCACCCTGGTCTAGATTTTACAGCAAATGTTGGAACTGAAATATATGCTACCGGAGATGGTGTTGTAATTACTGCTGATGCTGTAATGCAAGGATATGGAAACCATGTGGTAATTAATCATGGTTTTGGTTACCAAACTTTATACGGACATATGAGTAAAATGGCGGTTCGCCCGGGACAAAAAGTAAAACGTGGTGAACTGATAGGGTTTGTGGGAAGCACAGGTCGTTCCACAGGGCCGCACGTGCATTATGAAGTAATAAAAAATGGAGAGAAAATAAATCCTATTAACTTTTTCTTTAATGACCTTTCACCGGCAGCTTATCAGCAGCTGATCAACCTTTCTTCACAGCCTTCACAATCATTCGATTAATGTGGGTTTTAACTTCTTTTTATGAATAAGAAAACAATCGGCTTTTATACCGCTACTTCTATTGTCATTGCCAATATGGTGGGAACCGGAGTGTTTACAAGTTTAGGTTACCAGGTACTTGATATTAAGAACGGGAGCAGTATTTTGCTGCTTTGGATAATAGGTGGGGTTGTATCATTATTAGGTGCGCTTTGTTATGCAGAAATAGGGACAACTTTCCCCCGTTCGGGAGGAGAGTATAATTATCTTTCAAAAATATATCATCCTGCTGTTGGGTTTATGTCAGGGTTTGTTTCTTCCACGGTTGCATTTGCTGCCCCGGTTGCAGCAGCAGCTTTAGCCCTGGGGACTTATTTCAACAATGTGTTTGCTGTTGATCCAAAAATAACAGCAAGTATTGTAGTTGTTGCTTTATCCTTTCTTCATGCCTTGACCTTGAACTGGGGAGGTAAAATTCAGACGGTCTTTACCGGAATTAAAGTGTTGCTTATTGTTTTGTTTATTGCGGTTGGACTTGGTTCAGGACATACCGGAGATGTAAGTTTTGCAATGAACTCCAATACTATGGGAGATATTACCACTGCAGCCTTTGCTATTGCTTTATTTTTTGTTTCCTACTCCTACTCAGGGTGGAATGCGGCATCCTACATAGCAGGTGAAATAGAAAATCCTCAAAAGAACCTACCTAAATCATTACTGTATGGTACCGCTATTGTAACTGTACTTTATGTTTTACTTAACTATGTTTTTCTGTACACTGCTCCAATTAATGAATTAGCAGGTAAAGGAGATGTAGGATTCGTTTCTGCTAATTTTATTTTTGGGGCTACGGGAGGGAAAATAATCTCCCTAATTATTTCCATTCTCCTTGTTTCTTCGGTAAGTTCGATGGTAATGGCTGGCCCGCGGGTGAGTCAGACTATGGGAAGCGATATGAAATTCCTTTCCTTCCTGGGAAAAACAACTAAAAACAATACTCCATTAAACGCTACTTTTTTTCAATGCATTATTTCCCTGTTCTTTATCTTTACTGCTACCTTTAGCCAAGTAATCACCTATATCGGCTTTATACTTATGCTTTTTACCTTTTTAACTGTATTGGGACTATTTATCATCAGGAGAAAAAAGATGAGTATCGCTGGTGCATTTAAAACTCCATTGTACCCTTTAACGCCAATATTATTCCTGATATTTAATTTCTGGCTTCTTTATTTCGGCTTTACCCAAAAACCATTTGAATCATTGATTGGAGTGTGCACTGTTTTATTGGGGTTATTGGTTTATTTGATCGGAAGAAAAAAAACAAGCGAGTAATTAATAAATCTATATTTGCAAAATTATTTTATAAAATATAAAACTAAAATTTTTCAGACAGAACACAAAATGAAACACATTAATATTTTTATTGCTTTACTATTCGGAACATGCTTTTTGATGATAAATACATCCTGCGGAAATGCGAGTGAGAAAAAGGAAGTGGTGGCAACCGAGAAAAAGGATACTATAAAAAAAGAGCCTGTCGATTCGTCAGCTATCGAAGGAAAATCAAGTCTCCCTGTTCACCCAATTTATAATGATGAAGCTAAATATATTGCAGGGATGCGTATTACCAATTCGTCTTATATCGATTCATCATTAACAAATAATAAAAACTGGAAAGAATATGCATCAGACTTTGATAAAAGTTGGATGAAACTTGATACTTCAAAAATTCAGAAAATGAAAGACTGGAGAGGAGAGGAATTAAAAGACGCAAATACTAAAACTATTTTCTATCCTTTTTCGGGCGCTGATTTTTTTAATGTTTATACTTTATTCCCGAAGGCAGAAAGTTATATAATGGTTGGTTTGGAGCCCGTAGGAACACTTCCACATTTTCACAAAGGAATGCCGAAAGATTCTATTTCTTCTTACTTACAAAAAGTACATAAATCGTTATTCGAAATATTCAATTTTAGTTTTTTCAAGACACATAACATGTCGGTGGATTTTAATTACAAAGATTTGAATGGAACAATTCACCTTATTGTTTTATTTATTGAACGTACAGGAAATTCAATAGTTGATTTAAAACCTGTAGGTGTAGATAAAGACGGGAAGATTTTTAATTATAAATCGTTTAAAGAACAAAACAATTCAGGAGACATGAGCAGAGGGACTGAAATTGATTTTATCAATGCTGATCATGTTTTGAAAAAAGCATATTATTTTTCTGTGAATCTTGATAATCCTCACTTAAGTAAAAACACCAATTTCACTAAAATGGTTGCGAATAACAAAGGCAACATTACTACTTACGTAAAGTCTGCTTCTTATTTAATGCATAAAGATTATTTTTCAACTGTAAGAGATTTGATTATCGACAACAGTTCATTTGTATTGCAGGATGACTCCGGTATTCCATACAAATATTTCAAACAGGATGTGTGGACTCCTTCATTGTATGGAACTTATACAGGGTCCATTCCATTGTTTTCAGGAGTGTTTCAAGCCGACCTGGATGCTGCTTATAAAGCCAAAGTTGGAGTAAAACCTCTTAAATTTGGTATCGGATATAAGTACGCTGTTGGGGAATCTAACCTGATGTATTTTAAGAAAAAGTAAACACCTCACCCCCTGCCCCTCTCCAAAGGAGAGGGGAGCCAGGGTGTGAAGTATTGAATACATTTTAATCGTTCCTATCTTGTGAAAAACGCTATTCATTTCTTTTTGATTTTACTTGTTTCAATTAGCTTCCTCTTCTTTACCACTTCCAGTTATAGTCAACAAACAAAACAAACGGAAATTACAAATCCGGATGGTGACTTTATTGAACGACTTTTAAAAAGCCATCCTAAAGAATTTCAAAACATACTTTCTAATTCAAAAAAGTATGAGGTACAAATTATTTACACTCAAATAAACAGGGATAAAAACAATGTTCCTTCTTTTAAACAATATACCTATCATCTTGACCCGAAAAATTACTTTTATCCTGCCAGTCTTGTTAAACTGCCTTGTTCAGCTTTGGCTCTTGAAAAACTAAACCGGTTAAAAATACCTGCACTTGATAAAAACACCTGTATGCAGACGGATAGTGCTTATGCCTGCCAACGAAAAATAACGAAGGACACCACCGCATTAAATAAGGTACCTACTGTAGCCAATTATATTAAAAGAATGATGCTGGTAAGTGATAATGATGCTTACAGCCGCATTTATGAATTTCTGGGACAGGAGTATATCAATGATGAATTAAATAAAAAAGGATATCCTGATATTCGAATCACTCATCGTTTTGATGCAGACTGTGATACCAAACAAAACAAATGCACCAACCAGATAAGGTTTTGTAATGAAAACGGGCAATGTTTGTATAATCAGCCAATGGTTATGAATACTAAGGAATTGAAAAACCCAACTGGAATAGTAAAAAAAGGAATTGGGTATATTGATGGTAAAGGAAGAATGGTTCATGAACCAAAGGACTATACTTATATGAACTATATGAACCTCCAGGATATTTCGGATATTCTGAAAACACTTATTTTTCCTACTAGTGTTGCAAAAGAAAAACGATTTGACTTGACAAAGGAAGACTATTCTTTTTTATATAAATACATGTCCATGTATCCGAGAGAATCGGATTACCCGAGATATAATGTAAAGGATTTTGAAGACAGCTATAAAAAATATTTTATGTATGCCAATACACATAAAAAAATAGAAACCGATTCACTACGGATATTTAATGTGGTGGGTCAATCATACGGTAATTTGGCTGACTGTGCTTACATTATAAACCTGGACAGGAAGATTGAGTTTATGCTTTCGGCAGTTATTTATGTGAATGAAGATGGAATATTAAATGATGGAAAATATGAATACAAAACCATTGGCTTCCCTTTCCTGGATGCTTTAGGAGATGTGTTTTATGATTATGAATTAAAAAGAAAGAAAAATTACCTGCCCGACCTAAGTACTTTTAAACTCAGATGAAAGAAATTTTAGAGTTGTAGAATTTTAGAATTATTAAAGTGTGTTTGGAATTCAGATTTATTTATCTTTACCTCAAATAAAATAATTGCTTTTAAATTTATAAAATGCCCTATAAAGAAACAGAACCTGTAAAGCTGTATTACCAGATTAGCGAAGTGGCAGAAATGTTTAATGTTAATGCTTCGCTTATTAGGTATTGGGAAAATGAATTTGATATTATTAAGCCTAAACTGAATAAAAAAGGTAACCGGCTTTTTACTCCCCAGGATATTGAATCGTATAAAATCATATTTAACCTTTTAAAGGTTCAGGGATTGACTTTAGAAGGTGCTAAAAAATACCTGAAGGAAAATAAAACGGAAGTAAAACACGAAATAAAAACAGAGAAACCTAAATTTTCTGAAATAGAAGTTAAGTTAATGAAGATTAAAAAATCATTGATTGAACTGAGAGAAAAACTATAGCCACTTTCTAATAATACCTCTTCCCTTCAAGGTAATTCTCCACATAATCCTTCACCCCTTCTTCCAACGTATGAAAAGGTTTATTATAACCAATCGATTTTAATTTGGTCATATTGGCTTCGGTAAAGTATTGGTACTTATCTCTTATATCTGCAGGCGTATCAATGAAATTAATAACCGGAGTTTTATTGACTCCTTTAAATGTATTATTAACCAAATCAAGAAAGGTGCGGGCTTTGCCGGAACCTAAATTATAAATACCTGAATCTTTGCGATGATGCAACAGGAAATAACAAACTTCCACCACATCTTTTACATATACAAAATCGCGAAGCTGCTCCCCGTCTTTATAATCAGGGTTATGAGAACGGAACAACTTTACTTCTCCCTTTTCCTTTATCTGGTTATAAGCATGCAGTATAACAGAAGCCATGCGGCCTTTGTGATATTCGTTGGGTCCGTAAACGTTAAAGAATTTTAATCCTACCCAGAAATAGGGTTTGCGTTCCTGCTTTATTGCCCACTTATCAAAATCATTTTTTGAATCTCCGTAAGGATTGAGTGGTTTAAGTTTTTCAATTACTTCCTGATTGTCTTCGTAACCATATTCACCCAAACCATAAGTAGCGGCTGAGGAAGCATACACCATTGGCAAGCCAAATTCCACACAGATATTCCAGATGGCTTTGGTATAGTTCAGGTTTAACTTATCAAAAATCTCTTTGTTAAATTCGGTAGTATCTGTTCTTGCTCCGATATGAAATACCATTTGTACCAACCGCTGATTATCTCTTAACCATTGAACAAAATCATCGCGATGAATTATTTGAGAAAAGGTTTTCCCTTCGAGATTTTTCATTTTTGTTAGGTCAGAAAAATCATCAACAAGGATAATATCTTTGAATCCTTCTTTATTTAATTTACTTAACAGACAACTCCCTATGAAGCCTGCTGCACCTGTTACTATTATCATATTTAATTGCTAAATTGTCGAATTGTTAAACTGTTGAATTGTCGAATTGCTAATTAATTTTGTGTTTTTTCTTGGGATTGCTTCGGGCGAATCCCGCACTTGGGGGACTTGCAATGACAAATGCTCCTTAAATTACAAAAATATTTTTTTCCATTTTTTCAATCAGGCCTAATTCCTGTGCCTTGTCGAACAATAGTTTTACGGCACGTTTTCCTTTTTCTCCTAAATCAATGGAATATTCATTGACATATAAATCAATGTGTTTTTTTATTACATCATCCTGCATGGTTTGAGAATGAAGCTTTACAAAAGCCCTGCTTGCAGTAGGGTGCGCAAAAGCATACTCCACACTTTTCCTGATTACCCTGTTTACTTTTTGTTTTAATTCTTCTGAAAAATCTCTTTTAATTACAATTCCTCCCAATGGAATTGGTGCAATGGCCAATGTTTCCCAATATTCACCAAGGTCTATTATTTTCTTTAATCCTTTTTGCTCATAAGTAAAACGGTTTTCATGAATGATTAATCCCGCATCCACATCTCCTCTAACCACTGCATCTTCTATGTCCGAAAATTTCATTTCCACCGTATTTATTGCAAATGGAAAAGCAAGGGCAAGCAGAAAATTAGCTGTAGTAAATGTTCCGGGAATGGCAATGGTAATGTTGGACATTTTAGATTCCAGGTTAGTGATTATATAATTAGTATCTGCATTCATTCCTACCAATAAAGGTCCGCAACCATTACCCAACGCGCTTCCTGCATTAAGCAACTGGTACTCTTTGGTAATGTAAGCATAGGCATGATAGGAGAGTTTGGTAATATCCAGTTTATTATCAAATGCTTTCTGGTTCAGTGATTCCACATCATCCATGTAGACATCAAACTCCAGTCCTTCAGTATCTATCCTGCCATTTACCATGGCATCGAATATAAAACAATCGTTTGGGCAAGGGCTAAAGCCTATTGAGATTGGGGATTTCGGATTTGAGAATTCGGAATGCAACATACTTTTCAATTGATATTAAAATGCATCTAATATCTCTATGAGTTTTTCATTCAGGTTTTTTACAGCCAGAGGAATGTTCCATGCTTTTTTATTTCTTTTTTCCACATAATTGGAAACAGCACGTATCTGAAAATTAGGAACTCCGAAATCATCGCAGGCCAACATAAACGAAGCTCCTTCCATGCTCTCTACCATCGGGTGAAAACGCTTTACCACCTTTTCTATACTCTTTTCGTTTCCATGAACGGTATTCACTGTTATTCCATTTACCTTCGGAAGTAAATCTATCTGGTAGTTAACTATCTCCTCGTTCTGATCAAGGTTTTCAATACTTGTAATGGCATCGAGTTTTAATTTGGAAGGAGATAAAAACTCGTCCCCATCTTCCGCACCAAGTTCTGAAAAGGTATCTTTATAAACATTTACCACTGTTCCTATTTCGAGGTTACGATTAAAACTTCCGCATAGACCCACATTGATGGCTACGTCAAATGATTCTTCTGAAAGAATAGCAACAGTATCCATTGCTGTAACCACCATTCCTACACCGGTAATAAGAACAGATATTTTTAATTTTTTGTATTTAAAATCTTCCGTATCAAAAAGCTCAGGTTCATTCACCTTCATCTTTTTCAGAAAAGGTTCTATCTCTTTTCCGGTTGCTGCAATTATTAGTATTTTAGTCATGGTGCAAAGTTACAATTTTAAACATTACTCATTAAAACGTATTATCTTTGCAGCCAATTTAATAAACTATGATATACATTACAAGAAGAGAACATTTTAATGCAGCCCACAAGCTGTTTAACCCCGACTGGACGGAAGATAAAAACAACGAAGTGTTCGGGAAATGCGCCAACCCCAACTGGCACGGACATAATTATAATTTATATGTTACTGTTAAAGGTAATGTGAATCCTGAAACAGGCTACTCGGTTAATTTAAAGGAACTGAGTTCCATTATCCGCACGTATATAACCGATAAACTGGACCATAAAAACCTTAACCTGGATGTGGACTTTATGAAAGGATTAATGCCTTCCACCGAAAATGTTGCCATCGCCATCTGGAAAGAACTTTTGCCACACGTTAATAAGCTGGATTGCAAATTACACTCCGTAAAGCTTTTTGAAACAGAGAATAATTATGTGGAATATTTTGGGGAATGATTCAGTAATAATTAATATTTAATAAGTAATAGAGTTAAGCTATTTGACAATAAAACAATTTAACAATAAAGCCATTTAATATGAGCCACGATGAATTTGATGATATAGAAGGTTACAAAAAAATAGACCGCTATAACCTGAAATCAATTGAAACAATTGCTTCCAGCTACAAAGGTATTTTAAAAGAAATGGGCGAAAACACCGACCGCGAAGGGTTATTAAAAACTCCTGAACGGGTGGCAAAGTCGTTGCAATATCTTACTCATGGATATGACTTAAACCCGACAAAAATACTGATGGATGCCATGTTTAAAGAAGATTACAAACAAATGGTAATAGTTAAGGACATAGAAGTTTATTCCATGTGCGAACACCATTTGCTTCCTTTTTTTGGCAAGGCACATGTGGCTTATATCCCGAACGGATGTATAGTAGGACTGAGTAAAATACCCCGTGTAGTGGATGCTTTTGCCAGAAGACTGCAGGTACAGGAACGCCTGACGGTAGAAATAAGAGATTGCATTGAAGAAACCCTTAAACCTATAGGTGTGGCAGTGGTTATTGAATGTTCTCACTTATGTATGCAGATGAGAGGGATACAAAAACAGAACTCTGTTACCACTACTTCCGCTTTTACAGGTGAATTTCTGAAAGATACTACCCGAAAAGAGTTTATTAGTCTTATTGGGGCTAAGTTACATTAAACCACTCCCCTACCCCTGTCAGGGTTTGAAACCTTGACAGGGGTAAACCCTAAAAAAATATAAATACACTGCCATTTTTGCATACAATGGCATTCGGTATTATCTTTGTACCGTTATTTACAACTAAAAACAAATAAATAAATGGAAACCAACAATTTCAATTACGTTCAATCAAGAGAAGAAAGCGCAGCAATTTCTAAAACCTTTATGTCATCTGTATTTTCATGGATGTTTGCTGCATTGGCAATTACTTCGGTAGTGGCTTATTATTTTGGAAACAGTTTAGATTTAATTACTTTACTGGTTGACCCTATGTTAGGAAAAATGACTGTAATGGGTTATGCTGTTATGTTTGCACCTTTGGCATTTATCTTAATAATGTCGTTTGGGTTTAACAAACTTTCTTACCCTGTTTTGTTATTTATATTCCTTGCCTTTTCGGCAGTAATGGGAATGAGCTTAAGTTTTATCTTTTTAGCTTATACGGCAGGTTCTATATTCGGAACTTTTGTGGCTGCTTCAGGAATGTTTGGTATCATGGCGTTGGTAGGCTATACCACCAAAACAGATTTAACCAAATTTGGTTCTATCATGTTCATGGGTTTGATAGGTATTATCATTGCTTCAGTAATAAACATGTTTTTGCACAGCAGCGGAATGGAATACATCATTAGTTTTGTAGGTGTATTGGTATTTACCGGGTTAACCGCTTATGATGTTCAGAAATTAAAAAACATTGGAGCGGGAATAGAACTGGGAACTGCTACTGCAAGCAAATTAGTAATAATGGGAGCACTTAATTTATATATGGATTTTATAAATCTATTTATAATGTTGCTTCGTTTGTTCGGTAACAGAAAATAAGAATTAAAGATTTTATTAAAGGTACTCTACCTTTTTAAAAGGTAGTACCTTTAAAAAAAAGAGTCCTGCAATTTTGCAGGACTTTTTTATTTATATACTTTTGAAATCAATTTAACAATAAAACAATTTAGCAATTAAGCAATATATGAAAGCATACATTTTTCCGGGACAGGGTTCTCAATTTGTAGGAATGGGCAAAGACCTTTACGAATCTTCTGAAGGCGCAAAACTTTTATTCGAAAAAGCCAATGAAATACTTGGTTTCCGTATTACCGACATAATGTTTGGCGGAACGGACGAAGAACTGAAACAAACCAAGGTAACCCAACCTGCTATTTTTTTACATTCGGTAATACTAGCCGCCACCAAGAGTGATGTGCTGCATCCTGACATGGTAGCAGGGCATAGTTTAGGAGAATTTTCGGCATTGGTGGTAAACAAAACGCTGACATTTGAAGATGCATTGGTATTGGTTTCCAAAAGGGCAATGGCTATGCAACATGCCTGCGAACAACACCCGAGCACTATGGCTGCTATTTTAAACCTGGATGAAAAAATTATTGAAGATATATGTGTACACATCAGTAACCACGGAGAGATAGTGGTAGCTGCTAATTATAACTGCCCCGGACAGCTTGTTATTTCGGGAACTATAAAGGGAATAGAATTAGCATGCGAAAAAATGAAAGCTGCCGGAGCTAAACGTGCATTGGTTTTGCCGGTGGGCGGTGCTTTTCATTCTCCTTTAATGGAACCTGCAAGAATAGAACTTGCTGCTGCCATACATGCCACCACTTTTCATAACCCCATCTGCCCGGTTTATCAAAACGTAACGGCAAGTGCGGTTTCTGACCATAATGAAATTAAAATGAACCTTATTTCCCAGCTTACTGCTCCTGTAAAATGGACACAAACGGTGCAACAAATGATAGCAGATGGTGCTACATCGTTTACAGAAGTTGGTCCGGGTAAGGTTTTACAAGGTTTGGTGAAGAAAATAAATCCTGCAATGGAAGCGGGAAGTATTTGAACTCCGAAGGGGCTCTAAGCCCCTTTGGAGGTAATTATTTTTTCCGTTGCTCTGTTAGTTCAATGGTTCATTAGTTATTGGTGGCTTCCTTCTAAAACCTGTTTTTTGCTCTTTTTTGTCCCTTTTTTATCAATTTCAGCGAAATACGACTATTGAAAATCAGCCAATTATACCAAAAAGTAGCGTTTTCGCTTCATTAAGGTTAACTATTCAATCATTAAGGTTAACGATTCAACCGCTAAGGTTAATGATTCAATCATTAAGGTTAATCATCCAACCATTAAGGTTAACGATTCAATCGCTAACCTTAATGTTGTGAACACTAAGGCTAATAATACAACCACTAACCTTAATGATTGCTTTACTAAGGTTAACAATCATATTGTAAACCTTAACGGTTACACTACTAACCTTAATGATACAATCATTAAGGTTAGCAATCCGAAAACAAGAGGAAATGGTTCAGAGATATAAAAAATTAAAAAAGCTTCACAGAAATGCGGGGCTTTTTTTGTTTGAAATAAAAAGGTAGATTTGTAAACGGTTGTTTTTAATCAGGTAAATGAGAATAATCTTCCGATGTATTTCCAAAAGAGCTCAGCCTCATTAAACAAAATTAAAAGAAATAAATGAGAATATTAACAACAACAATTGGTTTACTTATTTTTAATTTTAATTTATTAGGTCAGCATCAATTTGGTTTAAAAACTGACTTTGGAATTAGTAAAATCACAAGTACAGTGGATGATTACTATTTATCCTATCGAGCTCAGGTTAAACCATCCGGCAACATCGGATTCTTCTACGACTTTAGTTTTGGTAAAAATTCCTATTTGGGAATCGATGTTATTTTTATGAGAATTTTAGGCAATGAATATTTTGAATATAACCAAGCAAGAAGATCCTTTCAAGGGAATGTTTTCATTCCAGTGGTTGCCAACATTCAAAGCGATGTATATAGAAAACTAAACTATATAAGTCTTCCAATTTATTATGGGTTAAAGTTTAAAAAATTATCAATTAATTTAGGAATACAGCCATCATTTGTTGTAACCAATTACTGTGATGGAGAAAACTATGTAAACCTAAGTGGAGGACAAGTTGGCTCTCAAAAATATTATGTGAGAAAACAGAAACTTGGTGTTGGCAGTTTTGACCTTGGTGCAAAAGCTTCATTGGATTATCATGTATTTAAAGGTTTTTACATAGTTGCAAATTATTTTTGGGGCAAAAACAAATTACATGTTGATAGCTATTTAATTAAAGAAGCACAAATCGAACAATTAACAATCGGACTTAAATATTCTTTTATTAATAAAGAGAAAAGCAAAAAGGAATAACTTCTATATAAATTACTTTTAACCTGTCCATTTTTAAAAACTTTGCCTTTGTTGGTGTTTTTCACCAACAAACGTATGAAAAAAATGAAGTATCAACCAAATAGCCACAAACTATAAATAATAATGGAAAATCATTTTACCAAGATAACAAGGTACTTTTTAATTTTTCATGTATTAATATTTATTATTACTCTTCTTTACATTATATCACTAAATATTATTGTTCATCATTATTATATGTTTGATTCAAGAATGCCTTGGCAGGAGACCTCTTTAAATAAACCATTAAAACCTCTGCTTGAAATTCAGGTATTTTTGTATTTCAGTAAATTGTTTGTAATTCTTCCACTGGTTGCAATTGTATGGTATCGGAACTATTTAAAAAGAAGTTTCTATATTTATTTCGCATTAACCTGCTCGATATATTTAGCCATTGAGTTTAATTTAATAAATAATATGTTTAATAAAATAATTGGAGGCTATGATGCTAATAATTTCTCATTAGATTCTTCTAAGTTAAGATTCATATAAATGTTAAGCCAGAAAGGAAATTATATTTAAAAATATTACCCTTACCTTTGTACTATGAAAAAGACCATCGCATTTTTGTTTATTCTTTCATTTGTTTTGCAGGCAAAGGCACAACGTTTTAATAGTATTGCCATAGCTGCCGGGGTAACGTATGCCAATCAAAAATATTTAATTGCAGAACCTTCGGAATTGTCGCGTAAGAAGTATGTATTAGGTTTTAATGTGGCGGTGTTCGGGGAGTTTTTTACCAGGGATTATGTTCGCTGGGTAACAGAGATACAATATAACCAGAAAGGTTCCATAGACCCTCAGCCGAAAGGCAACTATCCTAACCAATTGCAATACCTCTGCTGGAATAACTATGCAAAAATAAGATATGAGATGGACCGAATTATACCTTACATCTTAATCGGCCCGAGATTGGAATACACCATGGCACAATCCATTACTTCTCCATCCACACCCGGTCCTTATCTGCCTTTACATGTAAGCCCTGCTGTGGGTGCCGGAGTAGAATTTATAAATTACTATAATATTAAATTTTTTGTAGAAGGATTTTATAACCCGGATGTAATGCCCGCATACATTCAGCCCGAAGTTCATGTATTTAACAAGGATTTTGAACTGAGAGTAGGTTTAAAATACGAATTTAAAAGCAGGAGAGAAAGCTGCAATACCCCCACTTATATAGAACAATAAATTTTATTTGGTTAAAACCGACCTCACAGTATCCCAGTGGGAAGAACTTGTTTTAACAAGATAAGTCATGTCAATTCTATTGGAATTGGTAAGCGTTCCCGAACCGGAAACAATAAATCCCTGTATGGTTTGAGCAGGAACTGTGAAACTGTTTCCACCAAAGGTGGCATAAGTCTTTTTATTAAACCCGTATAAATAAGCAAACATAATGTAAGACGAATTGGACGAATCGGCAACCGTAACCGGATAAGAAGCAGTGCTGTTATCCACACTGTTTTCGTTATTGAACCAACTGCCCAGGAAACGGTCTCTCGGGTCGGAAGAACTGGATGGAGAAGTTGTAGGGTCATCTGTTTTAGAACAGGAAGCTAAAAATAATGTTCCGGTTAATGTTAATGCGGAAAGGAATAAGGTTACTTTTTTCATGGTAATTTGGTTTTAGTGTCTCGCAAAGACGCTAAGAACGCAAAGAATATTATTCTATTTCTCTTTGCGATCCTTGCGTCTTTGCGTCTTTGCGTGACATTTAAGTATTTAAAATAAATCATTCAATAAATTATCATCAACTATATTAGGTAAAGTTACTTTCAGGTTCGGGCTTCGTTCCATTTCCCGTTTAATGGCAAACTGAGCTTCTTCATTCCTTGCCCAGCTTCTTCGGGCTATTCCGTTATTCACATCCCAGAACAACATTGACTTCAATCTTCTGTCGCTATCATCTGTACCATCCAATACCATACCAAAACCTCCGTTGATTACTTCCCCCCATCCTACTCCACCTCCGTTATGCAACGAAATCCATGTGGCACCGCGGAAACCATCTCCAACAAAGTTCTGAACTGCCATATCAGCAGTAAAACTTGAGCCGTCATATATATTACTTGTTTCGCGATAAGGAGAATCCGTTCCGGAAACATCATGATGGTCTCTGCCTAACACAACAGGAGCTGAAATTTTTCCTTCTTTAATGGCTTTATTAAATGCTTCTGCTATTTTTATTCTTCCTTCTGCATCTGCATATAATATTCTTGCCTGCGAACCCACCACCATTTTGTTCTTTTGTGCGGCCTTTATCCAGCGGATGTTATCATCCAGTTGTTGTGTAATTTCGGGAGGAGAAGTTTTAACTATTTCTTCCAATACTTCGGTTGCTATTTTATCGGTAGTTGCCAAATCTTTTTCGTCACAGGAAGAACATACCCAACGGAAAGGACCAAAGCCATAATCAAAACACATAGGTCCCAGGATATCCTGAACATAGGAAGGGTATTTAAATACCCCTCCTGACCTCCCCGAAGGGGAGGAACCTAAGAACACATCTGCTCCTGCTCTTCCTGCTTCTAATAAAAAAGCATTTCCATAATCAAAGAAATACATACCGTTTGCTGTCATTTTATTTACAGCAGCGGCATGACGAACCAATGTTTTTTGAACTTCCTTTTTAAATTGTTCAGGCTGTTCGGCCATCATTTTCTTTGCCTCTTCAAAAGAAATGCCCACCGGGTAATATCCTCCCGCCCATGGATTGTGTAAGGAAGTCTGGTCGGAACCTAATTCCACTTTTACATTTTTTTCTGCAAACTTTTCCCATAAATCAACAATGTTTCCCTGGTAAGCCAATGCCACCGATTCTTTTCCTGTTCTTGCCTTTTCTATTCGTTCAATTAATTTATCCAAATCATCATGCACTTCATCCACCCACCCTTGAGAATGCCTAGTTTGTATGGCCTTTGGATTAACTTCTGCAATCACCCCGATGGCACCTGCAATAACTGAAGCTTTTCCCTGCGCTCCGCTCATGCCCCCCAAACCTGCAGTAACAAATACTTTACCGCCTGTTCCCCTCTCCTCAGGAGAGGGGTTAGGAGTGAGGCGTCTTATTGCATTCAATATGGTTATGGTGGTTCCATGCACAATTCCCTGCGGCCCTATGTACATAAAAGAACCTGCTGTCATTTGTCCGTACTGAGTTACCCCAAGAGCATTAAACTTTTCCCAATCGTCCGGCTTGCTGTAATTAGGTATCATCATGCCATTGGTAACTACCACACGGGGAGCATCTTTATGTGAAGGGAATAGCCCCATCGGGTGACCTGAATACATTGCCAATGTTTGTTCATCCGTCATTTCGGCAAGGTATTTCATGGTTAATAAATACTGTGCCCAATTTTGAAACACTGCACCATTGCCTCCGTAAGTAATTAATTCATGAGGATGTTGCGCCACTGCATAATCCAGGTTATTTTGAAGCATCAGCATAATAGCAGCTGCCTGCTTGGATTGATGAGGATAATCATTAATGTGCCTTGAATGAATTTTATAATCCGGCCGGAAACGATACATATATATACGTCCGTAATCTTTAAGTTCCTGGGCAAATTCCTTTGCCAGAACCGCATGATGTTTCTTATCAAAATAACGAAGCGCATTCCGAATGGCTAATTTCTTTTCTTCCTTATTTAAAATATCCTTTCGCTTAGGGGCATGATTAAGATTCGTATCATAAGCCTTGGCAGCAGGCAATTCATTAGGTATTCCCTGTAAAATCTGTTGTTTAAAATCGTTCATATTTAGTTATTTCGTTTGTTCATCAGTCATCCGACATCGGTCTGCCGTCATCGGTCACTTTACTTTTTCTTCTCTATCCTTCCTTTCTCTTTATTAAATCCATAGGGGCAATGTTTGCAACCATTCTGGCAGCAATACCCTCTTTTTAAATGATATTTTTCGGTGAATACAATATAGCCCTGTTCGCTTAAATAAAAATCTTCCGGGTCTAATTGTTTTTGGTTTGAAAATCCGTCCATGCTTCGCAAAATTAAGTATTTTTACCTTATGGAAATTCAATCTGCTGCCATTCCTTTGCAAGCTATAAATGATTCGATTACAAAGAAACACTCCGTTCGCTTATTTGTTTTGAGATTGGATTTGAATCATCCGCATGTCAGCGGAAACAAGCTGTTCAAACTTAAATACAATACAAAAGAAGCCCAAAAACAAGGCAAAGATACCCTTGTTACTTTTGGAGGAGCTTTCTCCAATCATATTGCTGCCACTGCAGCTGCAGGAAAAGAACTTGGATTAAAGACCATTGGAATTATCAGGGGAGAGGAACACGGGGAATTAAATCCAACTTTAAAGTTTGCCATAGATTGTGGAATGAAATTAATTCATGTTTCCCGTAAAGACTATAAAAACAAAAAGGTTCAGTCATTTTTAAATTCTCAAATTGACACTTCTTCAAATTACTATTTAATCCCTGAAGGAGGTTCCAATGAATTGGGAGTGCTTGGTTGCAAAGAAATAACACAAAACATCCCTATTGATTTTGATATCGTATGCTGTCCTTGTGGAACCGGAGCAACTTTGGCAGGAATCGTACTTTCCTTAAAGGACGGGCAGGAAGCAATAGGTTTCCAGGTCCTGAAAGGAGAAAATTATATTATAAATGAAGTAAATAACTGGCTCGGAAAGTTTCAGTCTCCTTTCCCCAATCAGTTTAAGGTAAATGAATCCTACCACTTTGGAGGGTACGCAAAGATAAAACCCGAATTAAAAGAATTCATAGAAATGTTTGAAAAGGAAAACAATATCCCCCTCGATTATGTTTATACTGGTAAAATGATGTTTGGAATTTATGATTTGATTAAGAAAGGTTATTTTGAAAAAGGCAAAACAATTATTGCAATTCATACAGGAGGTTTGCAGGGAAATCAGGGGTTTGAATTATAGACTTGCTTTTAATAAATATTTTTGTCCACTTTTCTATCCAAATCGACTTTTATTTCTACTTTTGAATACTTAATTTTTAAAAAAGCAAACACTAAATTTTATGGGTTTTATAGCAAGCGTACAAGCTCGGCAAATATTGGATTCACGAGGCAATCCAACAATAGAAGTAGATGTAATTACAGATGCCGGCATTATGGGTCGTGCTGCTGTTCCTTCAGGAGCCTCTACAGGCGTGCATGAAGCCGTTGAATTACGTGATAATGACAAAGGCTTTTACATGGGTAAAGGGGTATTAAAGGCAGTTAACAATGTCAATACCGTTATTCGTGAAGAATTGAATGGAGTATATGTTTTCGACCAAACTGCCATAGATAAAAAAATGATTGCTTTGGATGGTACCGATAACAAAAGCAGTTTAGGTGCAAATGCCATTCTTGGTGTTTCTTTGGCCTGTGCCAAAGCCGCAGCAGAAGAAGCCCGTCAGCCATTATATCGTTATGTTGGTGGGGTAAATGCAAGTTTACTGCCAATCCCTATGATGAATATTATTAACGGTGGGGCTCATGCCGATAACAGCATCGATTTCCAGGAATTTATGATTATGCCTGTTGGTGCGGCCACCTTTTCGGATGCCATCAGGATGGGAACAGAAGTGTTTCACCATTTAAAGAAAGTATTGAAAGATAAAGGATATTCAACCAATGTGGGAGATGAAGGAGGTTTTGCACCTAATTTAAAGTCGAATGATGAAGCGGTTGAATTTGTCTTGAAAGCAATTGAAAAAGCAGGATATAAACCGGGCAAAGACTTCTTTATTGCCATGGACGCTGCTGCATCTGAGTTTTACCTTGCGAAAGAAAATGTTTATCATTTTAAAAAATCAAGCGGAGATAAATTAACTCCTGCACAGATGGTAGATTTCTGGGCAGATTGGGCAAGTAAATACCCTATCATTTCCATTGAGGATGGGTTGGCAGAAGATGACTGGAAAGGCTGGAAATCATTGAGTGAGAAATTGGGAAGTAAAATTCAATTGGTGGGTGATGATTTATTTGTTACCAATGTTAACCGCCTTCAGAAAGGAATTGACAAAGGAATTGCTAATTCAATACTCGTAAAAGTTAACCAGATTGGTACATTAAGTGAAACAGTGGATGCGGTGCAATTGGCCCAGGTTAATTCCTACACTTCAGTGATGAGCCACCGTTCAGGAGAAACAGAAGACAATACTATTGCTGACCTTGCGGTTGGTTTACATTGCGGACAGATAAAAACAGGTTCGGCTTCCCGTTCGGACAGGATGGCCAAGTATAACCAGTTGTTGCGCATTGAAGAACAGTTAGGGGAAGCTGCCCGTTACCTTGGCAAAGACTTTAAATACGTAAAGAACAGATAAATTAATAAATATTTTATAAGAGATTATTTAAAATCTCGCAAAAACAAATTACCTTTCGGAAAAATACAGAACATTTATTTTTAAACAATTATGGATACATTAAAAGAAAAATTTGCGGAAAAATCTAAGGTTACAGCTGCTGAAGTAAAAGACATCATAAAGAACAAGGGAGAAATCAAATTGGGCGAATACACCGTAGCCCAGGTATATCAAGGGATGAAAGGTATGATTGGTATGGTAACTGAAACTTCCAAACTGGACCCTGAAGAAGGAATTCGTTTCAGAGGATATACTATTCCTGAGTTACGTGAAAAACTTCCTAAAGCACCGGGAGGTACTGAACCATTGCCGGAAGGGATTTTCTATTTAATGCTTTTAGGTGAATTGCCTACGCAGGAAGATGTTCTGAACATTGGTAATAACTGGGCCCGCAGAGCCATTGTACCAAAACATGTTTTTGATGCATTGGACAAATTGCCTGCATCTACTCATCCAATGACTCAATTTGTAATAGCTATTCTTGCCATGCAAACGGAATCTGTTTTTGCTGCTGCTTATAAAAAAGGAATAAATAAAAAAGCATATTGGGATTATGTGTATGAAGATTCAATGAACCTGATTGCACGTCTTCCAAGAGTTGCTGCTTATATCTATAGAAGAAAATATAAAGATGGAGTTCACATAGAACCGGATCCAAAATTGGATTGGGCAGCTAACCTTGCTCACATGTTGGGTTACGAAGAGTTTGACATGAAACGCCTGATGCGTTTATACATGACTATTCACGTAGACCATGAAGGAGGAAACGTTTCAGCACATGCTACTCACCTTGTTGGTTCTGCATTAAGTGACCCATATCTTGCTTTTGCTGCCGGCATGACCGGTCTTGCAGGTCCGTTGCACGGATTAGCTAACCAGGAAGTATTAAGCTGGATTATTGAACTTAGAAAAGAGCTTGGTGGTGGCTTACCAACTGAAAAACAAATTGAAGATTATATCAAGAAAACTTTAGAGGATGGGAAAGTTGTTCCGGGATACGGACATGCCGTATTGCGCAAAACAGATCCTCGTTTCAGTGCTCAACAGGATTTCTATTCAAAATATATATTACCAAAAGGAAAGGATGATTTATGTGAAATCGTTCAGATGATTTACAAAGTAGCACCTCCTATTTTGGAAAATACCGGTAAAATTAAAAACCCATGGCCAAATGTAGATGCACATTCCGGAGTATTGTTAACCCATTATGGAATGGT
This sequence comes from Bacteroidota bacterium, assembly GCA_947479085.1. Classification (GTDB taxonomy): domain Bacteria; phylum Bacteroidota; class Bacteroidia; order 2-12-FULL-35-15; family 2-12-FULL-35-15; genus 2-12-FULL-35-15. The sequence goes on from CANJYB010000010.1 coordinate 120,216, forward strand.
AGAACATGATTTCTATACCGTATTATTTGGTGTATCCCGTTCACTTGGTGTATTGGCATCATTAATCTGGGACCGTGCTCTTGGTCATCCATTGGAACGACCAGGCTCCATTACCACAGAAGGTATAAAAAAGAAAATAGCTGCTGCGGAAGCAAAAGCATAACAACAAAGGCTACTGAGACAGTAGCCTTTGTTATTTCTACCCATTTTATGCAATGAAAAAACAAATCATCTCTTTATCAATTGAAGAGGCCCGTCTGCTTATACTGAAAAGTCAGGGACTTATCAGCCCTGATTTCGGGAAAGGGAAAAAGGGAACCTTAGCTGCAATCGAACATTTGAGTTATGTTCAAATTGATACCCTATCTGTTATTGCAAGAGCTCATCATCATACACTTTGGAGCCGCTTACCTGATTATAAGGAAAGTTACCTGAATGAACTTTTAGAAAAGGACAAAACGATTTTTGAATACTGGAGTCATGCCGCCTCCTATCTTCCAATGATTGATTATCGCTATTCTTTACCAAGAAAAAAAGCGTATGCCGGAGGCAAATCTCATTGGTTCGACCAGGATAAAAAAATGAAAAAGTATGTACTGGATAAAATAAAAGCTGAGGGTCCGCTTCAATCCAAAGATTTTGAACACAAAAGAACAGAGGATACCAACTGGTATGAATGGAAACCCGCCAAACGAGCTTTGGAACAACTTTTTATGGAAGGGAAATTAATGGTAGCAAGGCGACAAGGTTTTCAAAAAGTATATGATTTAACAGAACGCGTTTTACCCGTAGATATTGATACTTCCATCCCGACTGAAAAGGAATATATTCAACACCTGGTAAAAAAGTCAATTGAATCTTTTGGAATAATAAATGAAAATGAAGTTGCTTATTTAAGAACCGGTTTAAAAGGAACCACAAATAAAGTTTTGAAACAGTTATTAAAGGAAGGAAGTCTTCTGGAATTAACAATTGACGGAATAAACAATGCCACTTTCATTTCAACTGAAAGACAATTAAAATCAATTGAAAAAATAAAAACAAATAACAACATTCACTTACTATCACCCTTTGATAACCTTGTTATTCAGCGCAAAAGATTAGAACGAATTTTCAATTTTGATTATCAGATTGAATGTTATGTGCCCGAACCAAAAAGAAAATACGGTTATTTTACTTTACCTGTATTGTATAAAAATAATTTTGTTGCCCGCTTCGATCCGAAAGCAGACCGCGCTAATAAAACATTTTACATAAAGTCCATGCACTTTGAAAAAGGCTTTCAGTCAAATGAAGATTTCAATATATTGTTTGCAGAAAAATTAAAATCCTTCTCCAACTTCACGGGTTGTGATAAAATTGTGATAGAAAAAGCAGATAATAAATGGAAGAAAGAAATAAAAAAGTTTCTGTAAAAAGTTTAAGAACTAATTATTCTTTCACAAAAGGTACCGTTTTATATTTTCCGGATTGAATTTCAATAACACGAATAGTATAAAGTCCTTTGGAAAGGTTTGACACCTCTATATTTTTTGAAGTTTCCGTTTTGAAGGATTGCACCTTTTGACCCAAAACGGAATAGATATCAACCTGATAATTCCCGCTTTTAGAAATGCTTATGTTTACATTATCTCTTGCAGGATTTGGATACAATTTTATTCCCACATTTAAGTCATTTTCATTGATACCTAAATCTGGTGGAAAACGAACAATTAAAAAAGAATCGATACCAATTGTAGAAGAATTAGCTCCTGCAAACCCGCCATTAGTAACATAATAACGAAAGCCCAATCTACAGGAAGTTGGTCCGCTTAATCCGGTAACATATCCTTTGTATTTTGTCCATCCTGAACTATCTGTAGTTACAGAAGGAAATGAAATGAAGTCCAGATTTGGGTTAATTGAAACAACCAATGTAGAAAAATGTCCAACAGTGGTATCATTTACACCTACACTATCACTTGAACCCATTGGGCTTAAGCGCAATTCCAACCTATCTGGATAAGCAGCACTATTGAAAGATAAAGTGTAAAAAGTTATACTATCTGCATTCTCAAGCAAAACCGGAGGTGTTAGAAGCCAATCACTGATTGTATTTGTGGTTCCAATAGCGTCAGTACTTGTATAATCTACCTGTGCATAAGATGAAGGGTTGCCGGACAAGGCATTTGCACCAACATTATTATTGCCCTGCATCCATTCTCCTATGCCTAATGGATTGCTTTTGTTAATTGTTTGCCAACCCCTTCCAATCATTGCACTTACTGTATCAAAGTTCTCTTTAAAAACAATTACCTGTCCTTCAGACTTTGATACCAAAAGTTGAAACAAAAGACAAAAAGAAAAAACCAGCCTGTTACTATTTTTCATAAAATCCTTAATTTGTGGATACAATGTTACGAAATCCAATTGAATATTTAGTATCTTTAACTATGATTAACAAGGAAGAAAACCCTAACTATTTTAAGGGAAGAGGGGCTCAGGTCAATACAGACAACCGTTTCTTAAAGAACACTTATACAACCGAACACGATGAGGTTTTGGATGAACCTTTGTTAAGCCATGAAAAGACGCAGGTTCTTTTTGAATTCCCCAAAAAGATTGTTAACCTTGTGAAGAGTCCTGATGTTCCCGGAATGTATTCTATGAATCCGTATCAAGGTTGTGAACATGGATGCATTTATTGTTATGCCCGCAACACCCATGAATACTGGGGCTATAGTGCAGGTTTGGATTTTGAAAGAAAAATAATTGCCAAACCTAATGCTCCTCAATTATTAGAAAAACAACTGATGAATAAAAACTGGGTGGTTTCTCCCATCATGTTTTCGGGGAATACCGATTGTTATCAGCCAACCGAAAGAAAACTGAAAATTACCCGTCAAATGCTGGAAGTATTGCTTAAATTCAAACATCCAGTAAGTATGATTACCAAGAACAGTTTAATTCTCCGGGACATTGATATCTTGCAGGAAATGGCAAAACATAATTTGGTTCATGTAATGATTTCTATTACCAGTTTGCGGGAAGATCTTCGTTTAAAAATGGAACCGAGAACCGCTACCGCAAAACAACGATTAAAAACAATTGAAGAGCTAAACAAAGCAGGAATACCTGTCGGAGTTATGACCGCCCCCATTATTCCCGGATTGAATAGTGATGAAATACCAAAACTGATAGAAGCTGCAACTAATGCAGGAGCTGACGTTGCAGGTTATACAATGGTGCGTTTAAATGGATCAATAAAAGATATCTTCACAGATTGGATTACAAAAAACTTTCCAGATCGGGCAGAAAAAGTCTTACATCAAATTGCAGAGATACATGGTGGAGAAGTAAATGATAGTCGTTTTGGCACCAGGATGAGAGGAGAAGGAAATATTTCTAAATCCATAAATCAGTTATTTAAAATGGCAGTGAAAAAACATTTATCCGGCAGAAAGAAATTTGAATTTGATTTAACTCAATTTCGCAGGCCGGGTGAAAGCAAACAAATGGAATTATTTTAAAATATAAACTTCTGCTTCATCATGGTCGCATAAGTCATCTTTCAAATAAACCATTCCCATTTTCTTTATTACATTAATTGAAGTTGGATTTTCTTTAGCTGCTCTTGCAATGATGTTTTTTAATTTCATATACTTAACCCCATAATCCAAAACTGCCCTTGCCGATTCAGTAGCATATCCATTACCCCAATATTTTTTAAAGAAACGATATCCTAAATCCGTTTCTCCAGTTTCCACAAGGTATTTCAAACCGCACCAACCTATAAATTCATTGGTTGATTTTAAATGAACAGCCCAGCGGCCAATTTTATTTTTGTATTGAGGAAAAATAATTTCTGTAAGTATTCTTTTTGCTTCTTCTATATCCTTCACCGGACCATCTCCGGTATATCGGGTAACATTAATATCACTATTCAAATCAATTAATAACTGTGCATCATCAATTGTAAACTCTCTTAAATAAAGGCGTTCTGTTTCTATCGTTTTTTTCATTCTATTTTCCCAAAAAAAATAAGCCCTGAAATTCAGAGCTTATTAAAATCTCATTTATTTTGTTTTTAACTATTATCCCCACTAAACATTCTACCCAGACCACCTAACACACTACCCTCTTCTTTTCCGCTACGTGAGTAATCCATCATCCTACCTGCAAGTCGGCTCACGGGTAATGATTGGATCCAAACTCTTCCTGGTCCTTTAAGGGTTGCAAAAAACAAACCTTCGCCACCAAATATTGTATTTCTGATTCCTCCAATAAATTGAATATCATATTGAACTGTTTGTGTAAAAGCAACAATACAACCGGTATCTACTTTTAACATTTCACCAGGCTTTAAATCTCTTTCAATTATCATTCCTCCGGAATGAACGAAAGCCATACCGTCTCCTTCTAGTTTTTCCATTATAAATCCTTCTCCACCAAATAGACCTGTACCTAACTTTTTCTGAAACTCAATGCCTATGCTTACACCTTTTGCAGAGCAAAGAAAAGCATCCTTCTGGCAAATCAGTTTTCCATCCAGTTTACTTAGGTCCATAGGAATGATTTTTCCCGGGTATGGTGCAGCAAAGGTGATGTGCTTTTTTCCAATATCGACATTTGTGAAAGCAGTCATAAATAAACTCTCACCGACAAGCAAACGTTTGCCAGCCGAAAACAGTTTATCCATGATACTGTTTTGTGGTTTAGAACCGTCACCAAAAATGGTATCCATTCTTATCCCTTCATCCATCATCATAAAATTGCCGGCTTCGGCAATTACGGTTTCATCCGGGTCGAGTTCAATTTCAACTGCCTGTAACTCTTCTCCTAAAATTTTGTAATCTATCTCGTGATTTGTTCTCATATTTTAAAAATTAAAATTTCCATATTCGTTTTTGCTTCGATATTTGTACCTTACATATTTCTTCTGTACTGCCCTCCTACTTCAAACAAAGCATTCGTAATCTGTCCCAATGAACAATATTTTACAGCTTCCATCAACCCTTCAAAAATATTTTTATTCTGGATTGCTAATGTCTGTAATTCACGCAAAACAACTGCTGAATGGTCTGCGTTTCCTTTCTGCAATTCAGCAACCATAGTAATCTGGTATTGCTTTTCTTCTTCTGTGGCACGTATAACTTCCGTTGGAGTTATTGTTGGTGAACCTTTAGATGACAGGAAAGTATTTACACCGATAATCGGGTATTCTCCGGTATGTTTTAAGGTTTCATAATACAAACTTTCTTCCTGTATTTTACCTCTCTGGTACATCGTTTCCATTGCACCCAATACTCCTCCTCTTTCTGTAATTCTCTCAAATTCCAGCAATACAGCTTCCTCCACAAGGTCGGTTAATTCTTCTATAATGAATGAACCTTGCAAAGGATTTTCATTTTTAGCCAAGCCTAATTCCCGGTTAATAATCAACTGAATAGCCATTGCTCTACGAACGGATTCTTCTGTAGGTGTAGTTATCGCTTCATCATAAGCGTTTGTATGCAATGAATTGCAATTATCGTAAATGGCATATAATGCTTGAAGAGTTGTTCGTATATCATTAAAGTCTATTTCCTGAGCATGCAACGAGCGACCTGAAGTTTGAATATGATACTTTAACATTTGAGAACGCTCATCTGCACCATATTTTAACTTCATTGCTTTTGCCCAAATCCTTCTTGCAACACGACCTATTACTGCATATTCAGGATCAATACCATTACTGAAAAAGAAGGATAAATTCGGAGCAAATTTATTGATGTCCATTCCCCTGCTTACATAATATTCCACATACGTAAATCCGTTGGATAAAGTTAATGCAAGCTGTGTAATAGGATTTGCGCCTGCTTCAGCTATATGATAACCAGAGATGGAAACAGAATAAAAATTACGAATGCTCTTTTGAATAAAATATTCCTGCATATCGCCCATTAACCTTAATGCAAATTCAGTTGAAAAAATACAGGTATTCTGTGCCTGGTCTTCTTTAAGAATATCCGCCTGCACAGTACCTCTCACTGAAGCAATCGTTTCCTTTTTTATTCTTTCGTAAACATCCTTAGGCAATACAGCATCCCCTGTTGTTCCTAACAACATCAGACCCAAACCTTCATTTCCTTTTGGTAATTCTCCCTGATATTCCGGACGTTTAACTTTTTTCTTTTTATAAATATCTTCAATCTTTTTACTTACTTCTTTTTCCAGCCCATTTGCTTTTATATAGACTTCGCATTGCTGGTCAATGGCTGCGTTCATAAAGAATGCAGTTAGCATTGCAGCCGGACCATTAATGGTCATTGATACCGATGTTTTCGGGTCTGTTAAATTAAAGCCGCTATATAATTTCTTTGCATCATCCAAGCAGCAAATGGAAACTCCTGAATTACCAATCTTTCCATAAATATCCGGACGTATAGCAGGATCCTGACCATATAAAGTTACACTATCAAAAGCAGTGCTTAAACGATGCGCAGGCATTCCGAGACTTACATAGTGAAATCTCCTGTTCGTTCTTTCCGGTCCACCTTCCCCGGCAAACATACGGGTGGGGTCTTCTCCTTCGCGTTTGAAAGGAAATACCCCTGCAGTGTAAGGAAATTCGCCCGGAACATTTTCCTGAAGGTTCCATTTTAAAATATCTCCCCAGGCTTCATAACGAGGTGTAGAAACCTTTGGAATCTGACTATGCGAAAGAGATTCATAATGAGTCTGAATTTTTATTTCCTTATCACGTACTTTAAAAATAAAGAATTCATTTTTGTATTGTTGTACTTTATCTGCCCAACCTTCTATTAACTTTTTATTTCTTCCATCAAAACTTAATTCAATTTCAGCATACAGTTTTTGTAACGAATTAATTAAAGAACTCACTTCAGAGGTTACCCCTGTCAGGGTTCCAAACCCTGACAGGGGTCGATTCAAACTATCAATTGTTTTTCGAATAGAAAATAATTTCTGAGCTACCTCCTTTTGTTCATCCACCCATTTATCATAGCTTCTGTTGTTCTCTGCTATCTCAGACAGGTAACGCGTTCTATGAGGAGGAATTATATAAATTTTCTCACTCATTTCATCCGTAACATGGAAATCAGATTTTAAATCTGCTCCCGTTTTCTCCACAATTTTATCCATAATGGCTTTGTAGAGCTTATTCATTCCGGGGTCGTTGAACTGTGATGCAATGGTACCATATACAGGCAATGCATCATCATCGGTTTCCCATAACTGATGATTGCGTTTGTATTGCTTTTTTACATCGCGTATTGCATCCAATGCTCCACGCTTATCAAATTTATTTAGGGCAATAACATCAGCAAAGTCAAGCATATCAATTTTCTCCAATTGAGTGGCCGCTCCGTATTCCGGTGTCATTACGTATAAACTCATATTACTATGTTCAGTAATTTCTGTATCAGACTGACCGATACCCGAAGTTTCAAGAATTATCAAATCATAATTTGCGGCTTTTACAATCTCTACGGCTTCCTTTACATACTTAGATAATGCCAGATTACTCTGACGTGTAGCAAGAGAACGCATGTAAACACGATTGTTTTTTATAGCATTCATTCTTATCCGGTCGCCCAATAATGCACCACCAGTTTTACGTTTCGAAGGGTCAACAGAAATGATAGCAATTGTTTTATCCTTAAAATCAATTAAGAACCTTCTTACCAATTCATCCACAAGGCTTGATTTACCGGAGCCTCCAGTACCGGTTATACCCAGAACAGGAACTACTTTAGTTTTAACAGAAGTAGCAATTTCATTACTGAATTTTAAAAAGTCTTCGGGAAAATTTTCTGCAGCAGAAATCAATCTTGCAATTGATTTTACATCCTGATTTTTTAAGTGACTGACTTCTCCATTCAAATTTGCCCCTGTTGGGAAATCACATTTCTCCAGCATATCATTTATCATCCCTTGCAAACCCATAGCCCTTCCATCATCTGGTGCATAAATTCGAGTGATACCATACTTCTGCAATTCTGCTATTTCGGTTGGAAGAATAGTTCCTCCACCTCCTCCAAATATTTTTATATGCCCGCAACCTTTTTCTTTCAGCAAATCATACATGTATTTAAAAAACTCCATGTGTCCTCCCTGGTAAGATGTAAGAGCTATTGCATTGGCATCTTCCTGAATAGCGCAGTTTACAATCTCTTCCACACTTCGGTCGTGACCAAGGTGAATTACTTCTACACCACTTGCCTGGATTATTCTTCGCATGATGTTAATAGCTGCGTCATGCCCATCAAATAAGGATGCGGCTGTTACAATCCTAAGCTTATTTTTTGCTTTATATGGTTCTGTTTTTGTCATTTTATTTTTTAATTAATGCAGTTTCTGCTTCGATTATGAATATTAAAGCTTACGCTGACAAAGAAAAACGAGTTTAATTTTTCTAATTATTTATTACATATTACTATTTACTTTCACTCTTGGTCTCCGCATGCCCTTTGTATACTCCAACTCCACTTTCCTTTGGTTACATAGGTATATTCTTCAAACTTAATGGTCACCACTTTCGGATTAGGTTGTTGAACCATCTCGCTTCGTTCTCTCACAATGATTACCTCATCACCCGTTACAGAATAAGGTTGCGGATAACCAATAGTTACCGCCAATTCTGTTTCCTCACATTCCTTAGGACATTTAGGAAAATTCACCAATGCCTCATTCAACTCTGCAAAAAACGCATCCTTTGCCTGCACTGCAAAGGCTTCATCAAAGCCAGGATATTTTTCAACAAATGATTTTAAAGGTACTTGTCTCGGTGAAACATGCAGTTCCACTTTTTCAATTGTGGTTACTTTGTCCATCAATGGTTGCGGACAATTAAACTCATAAGAGGTTTTCCCTATGCGGGTTTTTGTTTTGCTTTTTGTTTCCTGGTAGCTGGGCAAACCATCTATGTCACCTTCTGAAAGAAGAATCCAGCGGGCTGTCCAACCTACTGACATTACGAAAATATTAAATTTTTCACCGTATCGCGGTGTCCGGTGCTGAACAGGAACCTCCGGTGGAAAAAGGTGAGCTGGTGTTGCTTCTGTATAGGGTGTTTCTTCTACAGGAGGCAAAATACGAATATGCAGAACTGCAAGTTTACCTTCCGCCTCCGGCTTACTTTTAGCGGCAATTTCATACGCTTTTTTAACAGCTAACATATTGGCCTGGTCGGTTGCAGCCTTAATAGCTTCTCTGCGTTTTGTAACCAACTGCATTTCTACCTCAGTTATTTTTGCATAGCCTTCTATTTTATCAGTACCAACATAAATAGTTTCGGGAAGCTGTTTTTCAGTTGTAACAGATTTCAATACTCTCTTTGCCATTGTATTATTTCACTTAAAAATTGATTTTGTTATTTCAAAACAAACACCTTTTAAACTCTTTTATCTTATTTCCGCTCCCGCCTTTTCTTTATACACTTTCATCAGTTTATCCATTGTCTTCTCAATTTGTTTGTCTGTCAATGTCGCTGACTCATCCTGCAAGGTAAAACTCAATGCATACGACTTTTTATCAGAAGGTAATTTATCCCCCTGATAAACATCAAACAAACTAACATTCTTTAGAATTCCTTTTTCCGATTGGTAGGCCAGATGTTCCAATTGTTCGAATTGAATTGTCTTGTCAATCAATAAAGCAAGGTCTCTTCTTACCTCCGGAAATTTAGGAACTTCCGTATATAGTATATTTGTCTTTTTAACTGCATCAATTATCAAATCCCAGTTAAAATCAGCATAAAAAACCTCCTGCTTAATATCCATTAATTTCAATATTGACCTGGAAACACTTCCAAATTCAACCAAAGCTTTTTTATTGAAATTAAAACTCAAGCCGGATGAAAAAGCATCGTTATTAATTTCTGCTAATCTTATTTCTTTAATTCCTAATCGTTCCAAAATGGCCTTAACCAACCCTTTCAGGGAATAAAAGTTAACTGAATCATTCTTTACGTTCCAGTTTTCCTCCAGTTTTCGACCGGTGATAAATACAGATAAATGTTTTGTTTCAATATATTTAACATCTTCTCCACCTTTGATGGCCATGTACGTTTTGCCGAACTCATACAATTTCAAATCTGCACTTTTGCGGTTCTGATTATATGCAATGGTTTCAAGTCCGCTAAACAAAAGCGTTTGACGGAGCACATTTAAATCACTACTCAGCGGGTTCATCATTGCCACGCTTCTTTCTTCACTCAGCGATTTAAGTTTGGTAGCATACTCACCTTTGGTTAACGACAAACACATCATTTCTGAAAAACCATTATTGGAAAGCAATTCGGAAACAATGTTCTGAATTTTTTCTTTGTTTGGTTTTGAAGAATACGATAAAGAGGAATTTAAAGTGGTTGGAATTTCAATATGATTGTATCCATAAATTCTCAACACCTCCTCTATCACATCCTGCTCGCGGGTTACATCCACTTTAAAAGGAGCAACCGAAAGCAATAATGCATCATGACCTTCGTGTGCTATTTCTATTCCAAGCGAAGTGATAATACCTTTTACAATTTCCAGGTCGATATGTTTTCCGATTAATTGTTCGCATTTAAGAAACGAAAAAGGAACTTTTACATTCTCCACTTTTTTGGGATAAATGTCAATAATTTCAGATGACACTTCGCCACCTGCTATTTGCTTTATTAATAAGGCTGCCCGCTTTAAAGCATAAACAGTAATATTGGGGTCGGTGCCTCTTTCGTAACGAAAAGATGCATCTGTTTTTAAGCCGTGAAGCTTTGATGTTTTGCGAACAGAAGTGGAATTAAAATAAGCTGATTCCAGAAAGACATTTACTGTTTTGTCAGACACCCCAGATTCTTTTCCTCCATACACACCAGCTATACACATGGCATCCTCAGCATTGCAAATCATTAAATCATCTGACGACAATTCGCGCTCCACCTCATCCAGGGTGGTAAACTTAGTTTTATCTGCAAGTTTTTTTACAATTACTTTATTGCCTTTTATTTTATCCGCATCAAAAGCATGCATCGGCTGGCCGGTTTCAAAAAGAACATAATTGGTAACATCTACAATGGAATTAATCGGGCGAACACCAATTGATTTAAGCCTGTTTTTTAACCATTCAGGAGATTCAGTAACTTTTACATTAGTGATGGAAAGTCCTGAATAACGCGGGCAAGCTACGTTATCTTCTACCACCACTTCAATTGCAGCATTGGTGTTCTCCACTGCAAAAGAAGAAACAGAAGGCATTTCCAGTTTAGGAGCAGTAAGTTCCTGTTGATTGTTATTTACGCTCAGCACAGCAGCCAGGTCTCTTGCCACACCTATATGCGAGGCCGCATCAGCACGATTAGGAGTTAAGCCGATCTCGAAAATGTAATCTTCTTCTATTTTAAAATACTCGTTTGCAGGAGTCCCTACCTTAGCTTCTTCATCCAGCACCATCACACCTGCATGAGAAGTCCCCAAACCAATTTCATCTTCAGCACATATCATTCCTTCGGAAGCAGCTCCTCTTATTTTTGATTTTTTTATTTCAATCGGTTCACCGGTTACAGGATATAATTTGGAACCTACAGTAGCAATAAATACCTTTTGACCCGCTGCCACATTGGGTCCACCGCAAACTATATTGAGCAGTGTCCCGGCACCAATATCCACCGTGGTTACACTTAAACGGTCCGCATCAGGATGTTTTTCCTTGGTCATTACTTCCCCCACCACTATGCCTTTCAATCCACCTTTAATAGTTTCGAATTTATCAATGCTCTCTACTTCAAGTCCGCAATCCGTTAGCAATTGACCAACCTGTTCGGCAGGCAAATCTGTTTTAATATATTCTTTAAGCCAGTTATAGGAAATTTTCATTTTTGAATTTTATTTTGACGAAATGCAAAAGTAAGAAATAAATTGATGGAGTTGGATAGTGTTTTTTGGATTAGATAAAGCCCTTAACAGCTATTTGCAAGTAAAAATTTTTCGAGAAAATTTTACTTGCAAACAGCCTGAAATTTCTACTAATAAAATCCAATAATTATTGTGCAATAAAACTCACCGCATCAGTATACTCACTCATATCCTGACCTTGCACCACCGCCACCCTGAACCAATAGCGTGTGCCTGCAACAAGGTTTGGAATGTCGACAGTTGCAACGGTAGAAAATTTAATATAGCTCCAACTGTTTTCATCCAATATATTTGTAGTCACCTGCCAGATATAAGCATAGTTTTTATTTTTTTCAGGGACCTTTCTGCGCAACACAGCAGATTGTGGCGAATCCCCTTTTTTTGCTGCCAATACAGCTATATGAATACTTCCCTTTCTTTTTGCTTCGAAGCCTGCCGCATGAATGAGTTGGATGCCAAGGTTATCAGGCAAACCAATTACCCTTGCCTGTAAATACAGCGCTATGGCCATTACTGCTACGTTAAACAACTTTACTTTTACCTTAATGGCTTTGGCTTTCCCTCTTGCATTTGCTTTCAGCAAGGCTTCTGTGGCCGAATCCAGTTCGTCAAGTAATTCTTCCGCATCCTCAAAATTGGGGTTTTCTCTCATTTTGGTTGAAATGTTCCCTCCTAATTTTACTTTTTCAGATGCACTCTTTCCTCTTAATCCATTTTTTACGATTATCATGATTTCCAGGTTTTTTTAGATTAATTTTATCTTTACTTCTTATTTTAATTTACTTCCATTTTCTTTTCCATTATTGGCTTTCAGGTTTATTTCCCTTTTTATTCTGCTTAAAATCACTGAAACAGTAACTTTGAGCATTACTCTGTTTGTTTTAAAGGCTATAACACTGAAAGTAAGCACGATTTTCAGTATTATTGCACTTCAAACACCAACAATGAGCAATACAATTGATGTTATAACGATTACAACAAACACTTTGAGGAAGTGAGTCAGTGTTATTACACTTTCTTCAGAGAAAGTAAGCACTACTTTTAGTGTTTTTGTACCTCATAAACCAAGAGTGCACCGCAAAGTTGCTGTTTCAAGGAAAGGAAGGTTGGAAGTAACCATTACAACCAAAATAGCAGGTATTTTAATGTTGAAAAAAACACCTGCAATTATTTTACTTTCTTTTTCTTTCCCGGTTAAAGTGACACCAATCAAAGAACGCTTCTTTTCAATTTCAATTAATGGTATTACAAAGTTAAAAATATTCCCGGAAAATAACAATAGTTCAATTATTTTATTGCTCCCTGATTCCTGAATCCTATTAAAAGAAAAGGGCAGACAAAAATCTATACTTAATAGATTTCCGCCTGCCCTTTATATTCAGGTAAAGAAAGAGGTTAACTTATTTCTTCTCGTCCTTTACTTCTTCAAAATCAACATCAGTTACTTCATCATCCTTTTTAGGTTCTTCTGCACCTGCACTGCCCTGAGGATTGCCACCTGCATTCGCATCAGCACCCTGGGTTGCATTGTACATGTCCTGAGAAGCTGCCTGCCATCCGTTATTCAATTTGTCGAGAGCAGCATCTATTCCTGATAAATCCTTGGAAGCATGAGCAGTTTTTAATTCTGCCAAAGCACCTTCGATTACTGATTTTTTCTCAGCAGGAATTTTATCTCCGTACTCTTTCAATTGTTTTTCGGTCTGGAAAATAGTTGAATCAGCAGTATTGATTTTTTCGATTTCCTCTTTTGCTTTTTTATCCGCTTCAGCGTTTGCATCTGCATCTGCTTTCATACGTTTGATTTCTTCATCTGTTAATCCTGATTTAGCTTCAATACGGATGTTATGCGATTTTCCGGTTGCTTTATCTTTAGCAGAAACCTGCAGGATACCATTTGCATCAATATCAAATGTTACTTCTACCTGAGGAATTCCGCGAGGTGCAGGAGGAATACCATCAAGGTTGAATTCTCCCAACTTACGGTTATCTCTTGCCATAGCACGTTCTCCCTGATATACCACTATCTGAACCGAAGGTTGATTATCGCTTGCGGTAGAGAATGTTTCTGATTTTTTAGTAGGGATTGTAGTGTTCGATTCAATTAATTTGGTGAACACGCCACCCATTGTTTCGATACCCAATGAAAGCGGGGTAACATCAAGTAACAATACATCTTTTACTTCACCTGTTAAAACTCCACCCTGGATAGCAGCACCAATAGCTACCACCTCATCAGGATTTACCCCTTTTGAAGGAGCTTTACCAAAGAATTTCTGAACTGCATCCACAATAGCAGGGATACGGGTTGAACCACCTACAAGGATAATTTCGTTGATATCACCTACATTTAAGCCTGCATTTTTCAAAGCTGTTTTGCAGGGTTCAATGGTACGTTTAATCAAATCATCCACCAGTTGCTCAAATTTTGCACGTGTTAAAGTACGTACCAAGTGTTTCGGGATACCGTCCACAGGCATGATATAAGGCAAGTTGATTTCGGAAGAAGCGGTACTTGATAATTCAATCTTTGCTTTTTCAGCTGCTTCTTTTAAACGTTGAAGTGCCATTGGGTCTTTTGACAAATCCAATCCGCCATTTTCTGCTTTAAACTCAGCTACCAACCAATCAATGATTTTATGGTCAAAGTCGTCACCACCAAGGTGGGTATCTCCATCCGTTGATTTTACTTCAAACACACCGTCTCCTAATTCAAGAACCGATACGTCATGGGTTCCACCACCGCAATCGAAAACCACAATTTTCTGATCTGTATTTTTCTTATCTAATCCGTAAGCCAATGCAGCTGCTGTAGGCTCATTGATAATACGTTTTACTTTTAAGCCTGCAATTTCACCAGCTTCTTTAGTAGCCTGACGTTGTGCATCATTAAAGTAAGCCGGAACTGTAATAACAGCTTCAGTAACTTCATGACCCAAATAGTCTTCAGCAGTTTTTTTCATTTTCTGAAGAATGATGGCAGATATTTCCTGTGGGGTATATTTTCTGTCATCAATCAATACTCTCGGAGTATTATTGTCTCCTTTTACTACTTTATAAGGAACACGGGTAATCTCCTTTGTTACTTCATCAAAAGTATGCCCCATAAATCGTTTAATAGAATAAACCGTTTTTGTAGGATTGGTGATTGCCTGACGTTTCGCAGGGTCTCCAACTTTACGTTCTCCGTTTTCCACAAACGCAACAATCGAAGGTGTTGTTCTTTTACCTTCACTGTTAGGAATTACCACCGGCTCATTACCTTCCATTACAGAAACACAAGAGTTTGTAGTTCCTAAATCGATACCAATTATTTTACTCATTTTTATTTTTGTTTTTAATTATTTACAATTTAAATATAACGAACTGCCATTTTCAATCATTGTGCCATTGGCAGAATGCCGAAATATTGGCATAAAAAAACGCCACAATCAAATTGTGGCGTCAAAAATATGACAAAGCGACAGAAAGTTAAGGGCAAACGATTTGATTTCCGTTTTTGTCCAGAAACTTTAATGTTTTTGTATACTGTCCGCAAGCAAGCGAATCAAGAGTGGTAGCAGATAAGTTTTTACCAAACGGAGCTTTATTATACCTTGATGAAAAAATACCTAAACCGTTGTTAATATTGGTAAATTCGGGTTTTTCCTGAACAATACCTGTAGAAGGTGCGTTTACCTCTATAAAGGTATGCAAATCATCCGACCCTGCCACTAATATAATTTCGGTTTTCAATGCTCTTCTGGCAACTGGCAGTGGTTTAGTACCTAACTGGTTACCTACAAACTGTAAAAATGCCTGTCCTTTAAATTGTTCTGTCATGCTCTCATTACCTGCCAAACCTTGAGTGGTTTGAGTCGGGAATACCCAATCCAAATGATTGGTATCATTTCCTATTAAGGTTGAATCAATATAATTGAATCTGATAATGGCTTGGTAAAGTCGTGCATTCTTTCCTGTATTCCAGGAAATATTAAAATAGGTATTATTAACAGTAACTATTCCAAAAGTGGAAATGGCAGAACCAACAGAAGGTGCCGTAATGGTTGCATCACTGATAAGGGAGGTCTGAGAAGTTACTTCAGTTCCTGTTTCATTACTTTTTACTATTAAATCATAGTTAATCTGGCTTCCACCTGGTGTGGTGTTAGGCAAATAGTTGGTAACATTATCAGGCCGTGAGACAAAAGAATAAATAACATTATCCTGATCTGGAGCATAAAATGTTCCTGGGTCCTTTATAATTGAATTGTCTGGCGTTAATGGGAATTCCATTCCATCGGAACTTCTTCTAATTTTTACACTCAAAGAATTAAAAAATTGCGTTGAATCCTTTATTTGTGCGTACTCAATAGAATTGCCGGCTCCCAGAAAAGCTTTGTTTATTTTAATGTATTGTTTCGATTGCGATTGGTCCAAAAGGCCATAAACCACAAGCGTTTCCTTATAATTTCCTATAACATCAAGGTCAGTACTGCATGCCGAAAACAATACAGTAGTAAGAAATAAAAAGTAAATAATTCTTTTTTTCACTTTAATAAATTTTTAGTTTTAGGGGATTAACGGGTGCAAATGTATTAATTTATTTAGTTTCACCACCAATAAATAAAAGGATTGTTTTAAGGCCAATACTCGATTAAACAAGGAATCAAAAAACTATTTGTAATTTTGCCCTGCTAAATCAATATTACTATGTCAGTACATAAAAAAGAAGTAAAAAAAGTTACTACCAACGTTTTACAGGAAATGAAACGTGCTGGCGAAAGAATATCCATGCTTACTGCCTATGATTTTACGATGGCAAAAATTGTGGATGATGCAGGAATTGATGTAATCCTTGTTGGTGATTCTGCCTCCAATGTAATGGCAGGTCACGAAACCACCCTACCCATCACCCTCGATCAGATGATTTATCATGCTTCTTCGGTAGTTCGGGCGGTTAATCGTGCACTGATAGTAGTCGATTTGCCTTTTGGATCCTATCAGGGAAATTCAAAAGAAGCTTTATATTCCTCCATTAAAATAATGAAAGAAAGTGGAGCCCATGCAGTAAAACTGGAAGGAGGCAAGGAAGTAAAAGAATCGGTTGAACGTATTCTCACAGCTGGAATTCCTGTAATGGGACATCTTGGCTTAACTCCCCAAAGTATTTATAAATTTGGTACTTATAATGTAAGAGCAAAGGAAGAAGAGGAAGCTAAACGATTAATAGCAGATGCCAAAGTACTGGAAGAAGCAGGTTGCTTTGCCCTAGTGCTTGAAAAAATTCCTGCCAAACTTGCAGAACAGGTGGCAAACGAACTCGAAATTCCGGTTATTGGTATTGGTGCCGGTGGTGGGGTGGACGGACAGGTACTTGTTTTTCATGATATGGTTGGATTAAACAATGAATTTAACCCACGCTTTTTAAGAAGATATTTAAACTTATACGATGACATAAAAGGTGCCATCGGAAAATACATTGTTGATGTAAAATCAAAAGACTTTCCAAACGCCAATGAACAGTATTAAATTGTCATTAGGCAAAACTCAAAACTAATTTCTTTCACCTTACTTATTTTCTATAACACGAAACACCCAATGACTATTGACCAATGACTAATGACTACATAGAAGTATTGCACGAGGACAATCACATCATTGCTGTTAACAAACGTCCTTCTGATATTGTTCAGGGTGATAAAACAGGAGATGCCCCGCTAAGTGATTTTGTAAAAAAATATTTAAAAGAGAAATACAATAAACCGGGCGAAGTATTTGTTGGAACTGTGCATCGTATAGATAGACCCGTAAGCGGTATTGTTTTATTTGCCAAAACAAGTAAAGCACTGGCCCGATTGAATGCCATGTTCCAGACTAAGGAAATTCAGAAAACCTATTGGGCAGTGGTAAAAAACAAGCCTAAAAACATTAGCGGCAAACTGGTTCATTACTTAATAAAGAACGAGGCAAAAAATATGTCCAAGGGTTTTGAAAAAGAAACTCCAGGAGCTTTGCGTTCGGAACTGGATTATGAAATGATTTGCAGCCTGGATAATTACCACCTTCTGGAAGTAAAACCGCTTACAGGCCGCCATCACCAGATAAGGGTCCAACTTTCGGCAATGGGTTGTCCTATTAAAGGAGATTTAAAATATGGTTTCGACCGAAGCAACAAAGATGCTTCTATTCATCTCCATGCAAGAAAAATAGAATTTGTACATCCTGTAAAAAAAGAACCGGTAGTGATTATTGCATCTCCACCTAATGAGGTATTGTGGAATGAGTTTGTGAAAAGGTGCGGATAACAAGTCCTTACTAATTTACCAATCAGGATTCGCAAATTCGTTTTTTATTCGTTACCTATCCCTCTTTTTCTCATTTGTTTGATCTCCGAATTTCTTTTCTTTGTTTTCAGTCTTTTTTCCTTGGCTGATTTGGATGGTTTGGTAGGTTTTCGTTTTTTCTTTTCTACAAAACATTTAGCAATCAACTCGTGAAATTTACTAATTACAATTTCTTTATTCCTTAATTGATTTCTTTCCTTTTGAGACACAATTTGCAGCACTCCTTCCTTCGAAATTTTGTTTTCTAATTTCTTTAATATGGTTATCTTTTGCTCATCCGTAAGTAATTCAGACTTTAATACATTGAAATCCAACTCCACCTTTGTAGATACTTTATTTACATTTTGCCCCCCCGCTCCACCGCTTCTGCTGGTTTTAAAAGTTAGCTCCGAATCAAGATTCAGCATTTCATTTTTCATCCTGCAAAATTACTCATTAATACATTGCTATGGTTATTTATGTATTTTTGGTTCCCATTTTCAACACAGAGTTCACAGGGAGAAAAGAGTTTCACAGAGATGCGTATATTTATTATTTCAGTTATACTTTACATTGTTGGTTTCAATTGCTTTGCACAGGATACAACTGTTCAGGCAAAAATAAAATACTATACCGAAAAATCAGAAAAATACCTGGATAAAGAAAAAGCACTTTCCGGATTTTATTCTATTGATAAAAGTGGAATAAAAATGTTTGCTTCGGCACATGCCAAAACAAATAACAAAAATGAATTCTTTATCAGCTGGGATGATTTCAGGCAATTCAATAACCTGAAACAGGATTCCAGTTTTAAGATATACAAACAAGGGAAATTTGTAAGCAATAAATCAGTCAAAAACAGTTCGCCAGGAATAATTTCGGGAGAAAAAAAATTATCCGGTTATAGAATAGCTATTGATGCCGGGCACATTGCGGGTGATATGGAAATGGGAGAAATAGAAAAAAAGGAGATAAAATTCAAACGTGATTCTTTGAATGGATTAAATGATTCCATCTCGTTTTCTGAAGGGATGCTCACCTTTGCCACTGCCAAATTATTAAAAGAAAAACTAGAAACTGAAGGAGCAAAAGTTTTTATGACACGTACCTTCAATGGAGGTTCCGCATTTGGGGTAACTTTTGATAGTTGGTTAAACTCTTCTTACAAACATGCAATAGATAGTTTATCTAAAATAGGGGAAATAACTTTAGAAAAAAAGAAATGGTACTTAAGCAGCAAATGCACCAAACGGGATAAATTCAGGCTAATATTTAAAGACATCGAGTTGCAGAAACGTGGAGAAATTATTAATAATTACAATCCTGATTTTACAATTATCATTCATTACAATGTGGATGAAACCAATACAGGGTGGACAAAACCAGGCACAAAAGATTTTAACATGACATTTGTTGGAGGTGCCTTTATGAAAAGTGATTTATCGTCCATTGATAAACGATTTGAATTTTTAAGATTATTAGTGAGTAATGATCTTGAAAATTCAATTGCATTAAGTTCAGCGGTAGTTCAAAGTTTTGAAAAAACATTAAATATAAAAACCACCAACTCATCGGATGCAACATATTTGATAAAAAGCTGCTTGCCTGCAAATGAAAAAGGAGTGTATTGTCGTAATCTCCAGTTAACCCGATTTGTTCATGGCCCTTTGGTATATGGCGAAACACTTTACCAGGATAATAAGAATGAATGTGTTTTATTAAATAAAGAAACAGATAAAACAAAAAACCAGAGAGTTCAGCAAGTGGCAGAAGCATATTATAATGGTATATTAAATTATGTAAACAATAGTTCATCAAAAAAATGAAAGTTTCCGCAGAGCAAACAGTCAATTAAATAAAAATGTATTTTTACTTCTCAATACTTAAGTTTTACTTTCTACTTTAAAATAAATGAAAAAAACAATCCTCTTCCTTTTTATATCGTGCCTCTCCTTTTCCTTTGGGCAAAACCTTAAGCTGGTGGATAGCTTGCAGCGTTTACTGCCAAGCGTTCCTGATACCACAAAGCTTCATTTCCTCAGTGACATGTCATGGGAATTAAGAACCGAAAATAAATCCAAAGCCCTGGACCTCGCAAAACAGGAACTCGAACTTGCTCAAACCCTTAATATCCCAAAAGCAATTGCCCAGGGTCATAACGATGTTGGTATTATTTATTTCCAAAAAGGAAACATGGCCGAAGCCCTTTCCTCTTATATGCAATCATTAGCAATTCGCGAAAAGTTGAACGACAAAAATCTTATTGCTTCCTCATTAAATAAAATAGCCCTCATCTATCATGACATGGGAAAATATTCCGAGGCACTGGAAATGCAATTAAAAATTCTTAATATATATCAGGAACAAAATAATCTTAAATATATTTCTTACACCTATAATAATATAGGTGAGTTGTATAATCAACAGAACAACTATGACAAGGCATTGGAATACTGGGACAAGGTAATAGATATTAATTTAAAACTGGGTGACAAATACACTCTTGGAGGAAGTTATTCAGGTCGTGCAATTATTTATGAAAAACAAAAAAAATACGATTTAGCAATTGAAAGTTTGAACAAAGGTGCTCAGCTATTTCTTGAAATCCGGGATTATGACGACTATTCTGCCTGCATGAATAATTTGGGACAGGTATACAGAGATTTAGGAGAAAATAAAAAAGGGCTTCAGGCCTATCATAACGCCCTTGACATGAGTATTAAATATGACGATGCACATGGACAGGCAAAATATTTATGTAACATTGGTCTTGTGGAAATAGAAGAGGGACCGCACATATCCCTAAGATTATTTTCTAACTTTATAACATATTAAAAATCAATAAAATGTCAACAAATATACTAAATGTAGCAAAACAGTACGATACACAGGCGAAATGCCTATCGTATTTGATAAAACTAAGATGGGGAAAAACTGTAAAGTGTCCTTCTTGTGATAGTAATAAGGTAAGAGATATTGTAGGTCAACAGGGGCGGTACTTCTGCCAAAACTGTAAAACGCAGTTTTCGGTGTTTACCGACACTATTTTTGAGGGGCTACTCATTCCTTTACCAAAAGTTTTCGGGGTAATAGCATTGTTCTTAAACGCTAAAAGCGGTATGGCTGCTAAGGAGATACAGCGTAATTTTGAAATGACGTATAAGAGTTGCTATTATTTGGCAATGCGTTTACGTGTCGGATGCCTTGTAAATGCTACTAAATTGCATGGAATTATCGAAATGGACGAGAGTTATTTTGGAGGTCGTGCAAGAAAAAAGAACAAGAAAATGCCTGATAATGAACCAAGTCTTTCGGGTAGTAGCCAAACAAATAACCGTAAACGTCAAATGAATATGGTGTCGGTGGCTGGGATGGTTCAACGGAAAGGAAATGTAAAGACACAGGTTATAGAAAAGCTAACAAGACGTAATTTGTTGGCTATGCTTAAGCATTATGCAAGTAAGGATAATTCTATCCTTGTTACTGATGGTTTTAAGTCTTACAAAGATTTGGATAACTACATAGACCACCTTGTTATAAACCATTCAAAGGAATTTAGCAGGGGAATAACCCACATTAATACTATTGAAAATTTTTGGGGTTACGTAAAGAATAGTATTAAAGGCAGTTACAAAGCCATTAGTAAAAAGTATTTGCCATTTTATTTAGTTGAGTTTGAGTGGAAATATAACCACCGTAATTTTAAGGGCAACCAGTTTGAAGCATTTCTTAAAAATGCTTTGAGCCAACCAAAAGAACTATACCATTGGAAAGCTAAATCAAGTAAAGAAGTGAAGGAGGTGGCGTATGGTAAATAATGTATTTTTATTAGCTATTATAGGTATTTCTTTTATGGGTATTTGCATAATTATTTTATCAATATCTATAATTATTGAGCAAAGAAAACGAAATAAAATTTTGTTTCAAGAAACAAACGGTATAAGTAATTTACTATTTTTTATCATTACCCGAACCATTTGCAAATCTTCCAAGCGCATATCCGACAAGAGAACCCATAATAGTTCCAATTGAATTTTCTTTTAGAATGCCATTAAGACCAAGTATAATGATTGTTATTAAAATGAATGTAACCAACATGCTAAATATCTTTAATCCTGTATTATCATGGCTGTATTTAGCTTGTATCCATGTTTTAATTAAACCTGTCAATTGCTCTAAAGCTAACCTAAGCATATTTAACTCAGCATTTTTTGAATTGTTTATTTCTTCATTTGTTGGGGGAGTAATATTTTCTTTGTTTTCAGAATTTATTTTCCCTGCATCATCCTTATTTTCATTTTGGTTATTTTCCATTAGTCGTATTATTTTTATTACAAATATAAATATTAAAGTACATACGAATAAAATAATTATCTATATACAAAAAATAATCTTAGGGATATGTGCGGTGTTTTGTAAAGGAAAGAACTTACTCTAATATAAAATCGAATGAAGGCGAAGGGCTTTGAAAAGGAGAGAAAACAGGATTTGGTAAAACTGATTACCCGAGTATTACCCGAAGATTAGCACAATAATGCCTATTGAATGACAATATTATTCTTGCTAATTTTCGAAGGTAGAGTAATTAAATTTCATTTTGAGTACCGATGCAAAGTCAACACCTAACTGATGCATGTCTTCATCCTCTGATTCGTAAGACCAGTTAACAGTAATTGAATTTCCGCTGGTTTCAGAACTTTTAAGAAGTTTTATGATTTCGAATACCTGTTTGCTTGCAGAAGTATGCAGAAAGTCGAAAGATATATTCAATTCGGTTTTTACAGGTTTCGTTTTCAAATAACTTTCCAGCCATTCAAACACAGGATTAAAAAATGTTTTAGAATTAGGTGGCAGCGTATGCCCTTTCATGGTTAATACTCCTGTTTCGTTATCGAAAGCAATGAGTGTGGCTGGTGTTGGTTCGGTGATAACCAGTTTTTGTAATCGTGGTGTTTCCTGCATGGTTTTAGTAGTTTAAAATATTTTTACTTCCTCTCCACTCTATCTTTAAATTTGCCTCTAAGGTATAATTTTTTTAGATTAAAAGGAGTGAAAAAATAATTTAGGAACTATTGTAAAGAAAGACAATGCGCAGCATATTTTATTTTTAATAAAAAAAGCAATAATTAAGTATAACATCGCCAATGCGAAAAATACAATTTCCCACATCGAAAATAATGTGTGCGCCAGCAAGTTATTTTAAGACCATTTCTTTAAAAAGTAAAACCAACAACAAACTAAGTAATCCCATTTCCTAACAAAGCAATAGCTTTTCCAAGCCAGCCAAGGTCATTTCTAACCATAGTAACCCAATAACTAATCATAGTATTCACGTTTCCAACCATACCAAGGTCATTTCTAACTATAGTAAGGTCATTTCTAACAATAGTATATCCTCATACTATTTTACGAACCCTCATAACCAGTCAGTTACCATTAAATCAAGCTATACTATTTACTTTTTACTATTTAATAATTAGTTCAAACAAAACCAGCATCTAAAGCAAAAAGGAAGAAAAAGGGCATAAAAAAAGCTGTTCTTTGATTTGGTTAAACCAAAGAACAGCTTTTGAGGGTATAAGTAATCAGGCTTAGCTATTAAGCATTACCGGCATTACCAGCATCAGAATTTCTTCTGCTTCGTTGTCTTTTTCGGTAGGTAATAATATACCTGCACGGTTAGGGGCACTCATTTCCAGGTTAATGTTTTCGCAACTTAGGTTGCTTAGCATTTCGGCAAGGAACTTGGAATTAAATCCTATTTCCATGTCTTCTCCTGCATACTGGCAAGTAAGGCGTTCGCTGGCTTCGTTAGCAAAATCCAAATCTTCTGCAGAAATACTTAGTTCGCTTCCTGCAATTTTTAAACGCACCTGGTGGGTGGTTTTGTTGGAGAAAATGGATACCCTGCGGATGGAACTTAAAAAGGAAACACGGTCTACAGTTAACTTGTTAGGGTTTTCTTTAGGAATAACGGCCTCATAGTTCGGGTATTTGCCATCTATCAGTCGGCATACCAGTTTGGTATTTTCGAACGAAAAGAATGCATTTGTATTGTTGTATTCTATTTTTACATTTCCTGTTACTCCCGGCAGGGTGTTTTTCAAAAGGTTTAATGGTTTTTTAGGAATGATGAAAGAGGAAGCTGATTCAGCATGTGCATCGTTTCTGCGGTAGCGCACCAGTTTGTGAGCATCTGTAGCCACAAAAATAATGTTTTCGGGAGATAACTGGCAGAATACCCCTGACATTACCGGGCGTAATTCATCGTTTCCGGTAGCAAATATAGTTTTGTTAATGGCAGATGCCAGAACAGCTGCATCCAACTCCAGCGTGGAAGTCGATTCGATATTGGGCAATTTAGGAAATTCGTTCCCGTCATGGCCTGTCAGTTTGTATTTACCATAATCGGAAATAATCTCAATTCCGAATTTGTTTTCGTCAATACTGAATGTTAATGGCTGGTCAGCAAATGTTTTAAGCGTTTCGAGCAAAAGTTTTGCCGGAACGGCTATGCTACCGGTATCTTTAGATTCGATGGCCACTATGGTGGTCATGGTAGTTTCGAGGTCGGAAGCCGAAATTTTCAATTGATTGTTATCAATATCGAATAAAAAATTATCCAAAATGGGTAATGAGTTATTGGAGCTGAGCACACCGCTAACGGCCTGTAATTGTCTTAATAATGAGGTGCTGGAAACTATAAATTTCATATCTTAAAATTAGTTAGTAATTGATTTTTTGCTTAAAAATTTTGAACAAATGTAGTCTATTTACATAAAAATTAAACCGAGGTAAATTTAAGTTTACAACAGGTTTTTCAACAAAACAAATTAGTGTTTTCGGGGGTTCTATCAAATCGGTTGATAAAGTTTCGACATATTTGAGGGGTGTTTTTTTGAGAATTTAAAAGCAAGGAGGTGATGTTAGGTAGGCTTCAACTAATAAGCAGCATAGACAAAATAAGCATGGGCCAGAGGGGGATGAAGAACAAAAAGGTGATAATGAAACATGTGAGGAATGCTGACGGTTTATGGTAAGGTGGTATTCGGATTATGGTGAGGTGGTAAACGGTTTATGGTATGAGGACAACCGGTTATGGTAAGGTGGGTAATGGTTTATGGTTTGGTGGATAACCGTTTATGGTATGGTGGGTAATGATTTATGGGAAGAGGGCAATCGTTTATAGTATGGTGGGTAGTGGTTTATTGTATGGTGGGTAGTGGTTTATTGTATGGGGGGTAATCGTTTATTGTAAGGGGGGTAACCGTCTAAAGAAAAGGGGGAAAGTGGATAATGGTATGGTAATTAGCATTTTAATTGTTTGGGAAGGATAATTTTACCATAATTTGCTCTCTATTAGAGATAAATTATATATGTTGACAGAATTTGAAAACTGTCAATTTGTTTTGTTTAGCTGTTTTTTAATTTTCTGCCGATTTGCAACAATATTGATTCATCCTATTGGGATAATCGTTCATCCTACCCGACCAATAATTATTGCTATTGGGATAATCGTTCATCTTACAAGATAAATCATTATTCCTATTGGAATAATCGTTCATCCTATCCGAGTAATCATTATTCATATTGGAATAATCGTTCATCCTATCCGAGTAATCGTTATTCCTATTGGGATAATCACTTATCCTATCCGATCAATCATTATTCCTATTCAGACAATCATTCATCCTATCCGAATAATGATTATCCCTTTTGGAAGGATGGTTATTGTCACTTTTTTGTGGTTTTTAACAAAAATCAACGATTTTTTGTTGTACTGAAATTCAGTAAAGTGCTACTGAAATTCAGTACGGTTTTTAGGGGTAAATCTTCGTAAAGGCCTGAAAACATTGAAATCATGTTTTACCAAAAAAACACTGGATATTAAAGGAACGGATATATTGTGTTAATTTGTTGAAGAAATAACAACTCTTTCACTTTAATTATACATACATGAGTAGATATAATTACATATACGTTTTCCCTCCCGAATGCGGTGTTTGTTGCTATGACAGTGATTAAACAATTACATTAAAAATAATATTAAAACTATAGAAATATGAAAAAAATTAAATATATACTATCTGCCGTGGTAATAGCTATGGCAGCAATGCTTCCCGGGCAGATGAAAGCACAAAGTGCGGGCACATTAGAATTTGCTTTAAGTTCAGACAGTGTTGCTATTGGCGACTTTTTAACAATTACAAATAATTCTTCAGGATTTGCATCTAATGCGATATACTTCTGGAGTTTTGGTGATATTTGCTTTATTTCATCGGGGTCAGGAGTAAAACCCGATTCTGCTTTTAGTTGTAAAGATTCCACCACAGGTACCAGCCTG